>CAVUGV010000023.1:0-97282 GCA_963741065.1 uncultured Verrucomicrobiae bacterium
CGGTGCTGTCAGTGGATTGCCCGTAACCACCTGGCGACGCTCGGAATCAAATGCTCCGCTTGCAGGGCTGTGTAGGAGCGCACAGAATTCGCCCTGGGAACGCGGAACTGTTCCAACGGAGTTTTGACCGTGTGCTTCGGCGGGCGACCGAATCAGACCGCACGCTACGCACACGGGCGAAGCGCCAGGCCGGGTGCGGGTACAAAGTGGTCTTCGAGCGCAACTCCAAGGTCATTTTTGAACCACGGAATTCGCCTGCCGCGCCGTTCCGTTGTGAAGAGGGGGCTTCGCCGCGTGCGAGTCAACGAAAACTCCCGCGTGGAGCGAGTTCATGTTTTACGCGGCTTTCTCATTCTATCCATTCGTGTCAATCCGCGTGATTCGCGGGCAGAAAGATCTTCGCAGGCCGCGACGATTTTCGCCTGTAGCAGTCAGCAGCCAGTTTTTCTTTCGCGCGCGTTCGCGCAATCCACGCCGGAGGGTCGCCCGGGGCGACCGAAGAAGGTTTATTCGGTGGCAGCGTGTCTTTTTGCAATTGGGTCAAAAAATTTCGAAAAATAGTGTTGACACGCTTTCGCGGTTTCTGATAAAAACGACGTTCCACTCTTGGAACCGGTAGAAATTAACAATACGGGAAAAGGAAAAGTGGCGTCGACACGCTCCGGGGCGTCTCGATGCAAATCACAAATCAACTCAAACTCCATCCGATGAAAAAGAAATCCACTTCAAAATCCGCCTTCTTTAATCTGCGTGTCTTAATTGGCCTGTGCATAGCGCTGGCCGGGATCTCCCTGGCGCTAGCGGGCTCCGGCACGTTATCCGGAGCTGCCAAAAGCATCATAAAAGCGATGCCAAAAGGTAAGATTATCACCTATTCCACAGACCCTCTGGTTCCTGTTGGATTTGACTGTTCCAAAATTCATGAGCTGGGCATCGACAAGCAGGAGAACTTCCGTGCTGGAGCGATCATGATGGCCTGCGGCGAGGAGCCCGGTGTTGCGAGTTCTGCGACTTCCACTCTTGGTCCCGTCGGCCGGTTTTTCCAAAGACTGTTGACACCCCTGGCGTACGGGGGAGCGGACGTCAACCTGATCAACCATCCGGAGACCTCTCCCAATATCACGCAGTCGGAGACATTCACTACGGTTAACCCGGATAACCCCAACAGATCGTGGTGGCCTACAACGACTCACGCGGCCGCAACGTTAGCCCGATCAATATCTCCGGTGCATCGGTCTCCACCGACGGTGGCGTCACTTTCGACCGCCTCACCGACCCCGCCAGAGGCAATCAAAGCCCATTTGTCGGTACGGAGGGCGATCCTGTTATTCTATACAACAAGCCAACCCAGACCTGGTTTACAGTGTGGCTGGACACAGGCTGCGGCGGTCAGGGTCTCGGGGGCTACAAATCCACCACTCCGTCGGATCCCTCGGCAGACCAGCTGGACCCACTTCTGTGTTTTCAGCGAGGCCTCTGCCGACCGGGAGTCTGGCTGGGCGGATAACAACCCCTCCTCTCCCTTCTTCGGGCGAATGTATATTTCCTGGAACGACTTCAATGTTGCTGGGGGCGCAATTTTCGTCCGCTACACCACTGATAACGGTTTGACCTGGACCAACTCGCGACAGGTCACTACTAGCTTCATCCGCGACGTCCAGATCACTGGCGACAGAGCCACGGGTGACCTGTACGTCGCCGGCATGGACGAAAACAGCGGCAACGGCTGCAGTAGTGGCTGCGGCACCAACCGAAACAACAAGATCTACCGCTCCACCGACGGCGGCAATACCTGGACCAACACCTACACCGGGCCCAGCCTTCGTCGGTCCTTGCCGTTCAAGTTCGGGCTTCTTCTGCACGATGTACAGCAGCCCCGCTTACTGGCGGCACATGGGCTGGGGTGAGCCTGCTGCCTTGACTCAAGGCGGCACTCACATAGTTAGCTACGTCTATTCGGCTAAAAACGGCAGCGATCCCGGTGACGTCTTTTATATCCGCTCCACCGATCAAGGCGTGACCTTCAGTGCGCCGTTCCAGTTGAACACCAACACTGATCCTACCAAGGCGCAGTGGCAGCCTAACCTTTCGGTCAGTGACGCAGGCACCCTTTTCGCCACCTGGTACGACGAGACGCCGCGGGTAGCAGCCAGCTGTCAGCCCTCTAGTCCCAGCAATCTTTGTTATCAGATGCATTCGCGGAAGTCTCCCGACAACGGCGTCACCTGGCTGGCTGACGATACGCTCTCGGACGTAGTCAGCCCGCTGCCGTTGCAACCCGACCCGGGCATTCAACCAACTTATGTGGGTGACTACGACTACGGCTCGGCGGTACTCACCAAGCACGCCACTTCATGGGCGGACGGGCGCAACGCCATCAACGGCGCATCTCAGCAGGATGCCTACACCGATAGAGAACTGGTGGGTTTTGCCGTGACCACCACTGACCCCGCCTGCAACAGCGTGATCAGCACGCAGCCGGTGGCCTTTGTGGTCAACCTGACCGACGCCGTGGATACCTCAACTGTGCAAATGAGCGATTTCACGGTGAACGGCATCGCGTCGAACCAGGCGCCTACCTTCAGCAACGGCAATCTGACGATCACCTTCCACTACAGCACGTCGCCGGTGACCACCCAGGGTGTGCAGACGATGCAATATCGCAGCCGGGGCGTTTAATCGCGCTTCGGACAACGCGCCTATCTTTGCATTCCAGTGCACGTTCTGTTACGCCCTAACGCCGCTAATGGTGACTTCAACTGTTCCGGCTGTTGGCGGCACGTTCTCACCGCCAGCGCCAGGCGACTATCAATATGACGTGAACTTCAACCAGCCTGTTGATGCAGCGTCAGTCACGACCAGTGATCTGACCCTGACTGCCGGCAGCGTGACGGCCGTCACGCTTGATCAACGGCAACATGACTGCCCGGTTCACGCTGCATTTCAATTTCGGCGGCAGCGTGACGGCGAGCATTGCCGCCGGGGCAATCACTGCTAACGGATGCAATAGTAATGCAGCCTTCACCGGAATGTACAGGTACAAGGGTGCCCGCCGTCAGACCATTACACGATCAGTCAGATAACCGCCAGTATCGTGCCAGGGACGACGGACATCGGCAATCATGGGGATGACCAGGTAACCCCCGTCGCGCTCCCATTCCCTTACACCTTGTACGACCAGACCTTTACGACGATCAATCTGTCGTCCAACGGCAATGCCCAGTTCACAACTAGCGACACGACGTTTACCAACCAATGTCTGCCGTGGACCACCCACAACTACACGATCCTCCCGTATTGGGACGACCTGTATTTGGTCAACAGCGGGTTTGGCATATTCACCTCGGTAAGTGGCACTTCGCCCAACCGCATCTTCAACATTGAGTGGCGGTCACAGGTACTTCCCGGGGAGCGGCAGTGCGAACTTCGAGCTGAGGTTGTATGAGGGGCAGACACACTTTGACGTGATCTACAGCACAGTGACCAATGGCAACACATCGTCCACAGCAGGAGTACAGAAGAACGACACCGCCTTTGACCAGTACTTCTGCGACGGCTCGGGTAATCAAGCTACTGGCGCGCAAAGCTACATCCTCACACCGTGCGGGAGCCCGACGCCAACCCCCACAGCTAGTCCTTCGGCGTCACCAACTGCGACTCGCACTCCGACACCGACGACGACGCCCTCGGCTACGGCGTCGCCCAGCTGCACGCCGACCGGGTTCCGGGTGCTGATAGCGTATGCTGATATAGCGGGGCCGCCGAGCGACATACAAGGCCAGATACTGGCCGAGCCGGGCGTTACCGCGGTGGATCTGTTCGATGCCTTCTCCGGCACGCCCACGCTAGGCCAGCTACAGCAGTACAACATCGTGTACGCCTTCTCGAATAACGCTTGGAATGACGCGACAGCGATGGGTAACGTGCTGGCCGACTACGAGGATGCAGGCGGAGTAGTGGTGGTAAGCACCTTTGCCTATCGACAACCGGGGTCCGTGGCTCCTGGCAGGAAGGTGGGTAACCGACGGCTACACCCCGTACAACTCCTCGTCCACCACCGACTTCTCGACCAATACGGCCAACATCACCCAGCCAGGGAACTGCTTGATGCAGGGAGTGACCAACCTGACCGCCTTCTACCGCAACGGGGTGACGCTGACCTCGGGAGCAACGTCAGTAGCGGATTGGACGGACGGTCCGCCGGCGGTGGCGTATCAAACCCACAACGGGCATACGGCAGTGGGCTTCAACGCATACCTCGGCGTTGTCGCCCAGCCGATTACAGGGAACTGGGGACGGACGATCGTGAACGCCGGGCGGTGCTACGGAGCGCCTCCTTGCGGGAGCTCGCCTACGCCTTCGCCTACGCCGACAGCAACAGGAAGCTGCACACCGAGCTGGTCGTCCGGTCCGAACATGCCTACGGTGTTGGTCAGGGCGGTTGGCGTTTACTTCCCCGACGGCAACTTCTACACCATGGGCGGACGTACCGCAGATACTGCAGGTTCTGACTTCCAGCACGTGCTCAAGTACTCACCCGGCACCAATAGCTGGACCCAGATGGGTGTAACATTGCCCGACAACCAGATGAACAACATGGCTTGCGGCGTGCTCACCCTCTCGGGCACACCTTATATCTATTGTGTAGGCGGCTCGGCAGCTGGGCAGACCACGGCTGCGCCGCGTGTGTTCTTCTATAACCCGGTTACCGACATGGTGAACACTCTCACTTCTGGAGACAACTGGCCTGGCGAATGCGGCAGGCACAATTCTGCCGGGTGGCTTTGCAGTAAATGGCAACAAACTGTACATACTGGGCGGGTTCAACATCAACGTAGCCTCCACCAATGAGATATGGGAGTTTGACCCCACTGCTGGGGTAGGCGCCAAGTGGCTACAAAGGGTGAACACACCAGTAGGGATCATGTATGCACCCACAGCCGCCATAGGTGGCATCATCTATGTGGGAGGAGCTTCGGATTACTCCGGTGGCACGGTGATCGACACCACCAACTCATTCAGCTTTAACCCTGGCACGAACACCATCGGGTCCATCGCAGCCATACCGAGGGCTACAGGTGAGACGCGTGGACTGACCTTTAATGGGAAGATGTATGTCATGGGCGGTGGCAGAGTTGCGCCTAACCCCTCCACCGAGGTGGACGTCTATAATCCGGGCACTAATAGTTGGACAACGGACGTGCCATTTGTGACCCCGCGGCGCAACTTCCCGACCGATACCAACGGCACAAACCACATCTGGCTCGCAGGCGGTTATGCTAGCGACGGTATTACGCCGTTGAACACGATGGAGATCTTCGGCCAGTGCGTCTCGCCCAGCCCAACACCAACGGCAACGGGCACGCCGTCCGCGTCGCCCTCGTGCACGCCATCGGCATTCCACGTGCTCATCGTCTATGCCGATACCACCACGCCTACCCAGTTGCAGAGTGAGATCATGGCCGAGCCAGGGGTGACGGCAGTTGACCTCTTTGATGCGCAAGCAGGCACGCCCACTCTGGCACAGCTTCAGCAGTACAACATCGTGGTGCCGTACAGCAATTTCCCGTTCCTGGACGCGGATACGCTGGGTAACAATCTGGCGGACTACGTGGACGGAGGAGGCGTAGTCGTGCAGTACGGCTTTAGCCACTATGGGCCGGGGCAGCCGTACGGGATCAACGGCCGATGGGCAAGCGGCAATTACAACCCGTACAACTACTCGACGAACCTCGAGTTCAATTCGTTCTCGCTGGGCACCTTTAACGCGGGGCACCCGCTGATGGCTGGTGTTACCATGCTCAACAGCAACTTCCTAAACGTCGTAACGCTCGCTGCTGGAGCGACAGAGGTAGCGGCGGACAACCTCGGCGAGTCACTGGTGGCGTTCCGTCCGGTCGGCGGGCACACCACTGTCGGCGTGACAGCCTATGTCGGATCCGATGCTACGCAGAGCGGAGACTGGGGCAAGGTGATCGTGAACGCCGGGCGGTGGCTGATTGCGGGTCCTTGCGGAACACCCTCACCTACGCCCACAGCAACTGCGACAGCGACGGGCAGCCCGAGCTGCACACCGTCGGCGTGGCAGAATGCGGCGAACATGCCGACCGACCTGTATGGGGCGGCGGGTGCATCGGATGGCACAAACTTCTATGCTGCCGGTGGCTACTCCTTTAGTTCTGGACTGACCCTGGCAGTGGTGAACCGTTACAATCCTGGTAGCAACACTTGGACGCCGATGGCAGCACATGCCGCAGGCAGCAGATCATGGGGACGGCGGTGTATTATCCGCCGACGAACAAGATCTACGTGTTTGGCGGTGAAGATGCGGCACTCGGGACGAACTATAACACCACGCAGATCTACGATATTGCGACTAACACCTGGACCATGGGCGCGACCATGCCCGATGTGCACAGCTTCGCCGCGGGCGGGTACATTGGGGCCACCGGGAAGATCTACATCATCAGCGGGTATAACAGTGGGCAGGTGACCAGTGCGCAGCCTAACACATGGGCGTATGATCCTGTGGCCAATAGCTGGACGGATCTGACCGGAACGATACCCTTCCCGCATCCGGCAGGAGGGACGGCCTTTGGAGTGATCAACAACAAGTTGTATATAGCCGGTGGGCGCGATGCGGCCAACACGGTGATCAACCTTACGTGGGAATGGGATCCGGTGGCTGGGACCTATACGGCCAAGACCGATGAGCCTGGCTCGTTCCAGAACAACGTGCCTGGGAGCGGTGCGGCCTCTGGGTCCTTGTGGGTATTTGGAGGGGGCAATCCCTTCACCGGCGCCAGTGCAAGCAACGCGGGGTTAAGCTCTGCTGATGTGCCGAGTAAGCTGGCATTCCCGTTGTCGCAGTTCAAGGGGCCACAGCTGCCAGAGACCAGTAACTCGGGCAGGTTCTATAATCCTGCCAGCAACACCTGGACAAGTTCACCGAACATGAACGTGGCACGCTCGTTCCCGAGTGGTGGGGCGATAGGCAACAGTCTGATTATTGCTGCTGGCGGGTATAACGGTTCGACCACGGTTCCCAGTGCAGAGACCGAGGGCATCTGTGGCGGCGGAACGCCTACGCCTACGCCGACGGCCACGGCCACAGTCGCGGCTTCCGCAACCCCGACAGCGACGCGCACACCAACTCCAACTCCGACAGCCACAGCCACACCCACGGCGACGCGAACACCGACGCCAACTCCTACAGTAACGGCTAATCCCTCGCCGACACCAACAGCGACGGCAACGGCCACAGTCCAGCCCAGACATACGCCGACGCCCAGGCCGCAGCCGACGCGTCGTCCGCCAGGGCGCTAATTGGAACTCTTAAAGGCGGGAACTCGCGAAACCAATTCGCGAGTTCCCCGCCTGAGGTGGATCGACCCGCAGCGATCGAGCTGTATCAGGGGGGCCTCGGCTGCTGCAAAAACATTTTTTAACAGAAGGCAACGAAGAAAACGAAGATCCGAATTTTCAGCCTAAAACAAAAACCCCTCGGTTACCTTCCTTTCGTTCTGTTGATTCTCCTGTCTCGCTGGGACAAAGATTTTTACAGAAGGTAACGAAGAAAACGAAGATATGTGCCGCTGGGTTCCTAGAGAGAAACTTCCCCGCCGGTCCCTTCTGTTCTGTTCGCGCCGGGAAGAATCATTCGAAAAATGCCGTTCTTGAGAACCGGTTCATGAAAATTGATCAGCAGCCCAACCGGAACGTCGAGCAATTTCATATAGCTAAAAAGCTGCGCTTTGCTTGAAGGATGCAAGACTTCCACAGCCTTCAGCTCGAGGAGCAAACAGTCGTCCACGAGCAGGTCGAAGCGCAGCGGCTCATCAAAAACCAGACCTTTGTATTCCACTCGCACTATTTTCTGCGTCGTAGCGGGAATGGACCGCAATTCCAACTCACGCAGCAGGCATCGCTCGTAAATCGATTCGATTAGCCCTGGCCCTTTGTGCCGGTGGACTTCAATCGCCGCGCCGATGACTTCCCGGCTCAGGCGGTCCGCTTTCTCATACAATGGATGCATCGCAGGAACATTTTTTACAGAAGGCAACGAAGGGAACAAAGATTTTTCCTCGCCGGTCCGAATCGAGAATCCTTCGTTGCCTTCGTTTCCTTCTGTTAAAAACCAGCCCCCCAAAAATTCTTAAGAAAAAGTTAAGAAAAAGTATTGACATTTCCTCGCGAACCAAACTAAAACGGGTGTCCCGTGCAAAAATGTAGTTTTCCAACCCAGGGAAAAATCAGGGTCTCAGCAAGGACAACCAAATGAAAAAACAAATTAACCCTTCCATTAAGGCGCACCTGCTCTGGAGCGCATTGATTCTGCTCGCGCTTGTAGCGGTCTGCGCGATTCCATTCACGCTGGCGCAATCCCGCAGTCGCGGGACCAGCAAGCAAAGCGTGGCCAAGACAAATGCTCCCGCGATCACGAACCTGCCGCCTTTGACCAAGTCGATTTCTGCGCGGCCGGCCAAGCCAAACTTCGTTTTAAATCCCGGCGCAGGCAGACCGCTGGCAGCACCGGCTGCTGATGGAGTGGTTAGGGCCCCCACACTGTCGAGGGGAGCAATCGGCGCGAATCCGCTCATCCCCTCGGGTGTTTTATGTCCGTTCCACGTGCTTATCGTGTATGCTGATACGACTGCGCCAACTCAGCTTCAGACGGAAATCATGGCCGAACCCAATGTGGTTGCGGTCGATCTCTTTGATGCGCAAGCAGGTCACTCCCACTCTGGCACAGCTTCAGCAATACGAGATCGTTGTGCCGTACAGCAATTTCCCGTTCCTGGACGCGGATACGCTGGGTAACAATCTGGCGGACTACGTGGACGGAGGAGGCGTAGTCGTCCAGTACCGGCTTTAGCCACTATGGGCCGGCGCAGCCGTACGGGGTCAACGGCCGGTGGGTGACCGGAAACTACAACCCGTACAACTACTCGACGAACCTGCAATTCAATGCATTCTCGCTGGGCACCTTTAACGCGGGGCACCCGCTGATGGCTGGTGTGACCATGCTCAACAGCAACTTCGAGAACGTCGTGACACTCGCTGCTGGAGCAACAGAAGTGGCGCAGGATAACTTCGGCGACTCACTGGTGGCGTTCCGTCCGGTCGGCGGGCACACGACCGTGGGCGTCACAGCCTATGTCGGGTCCGATGCTTCGCAGAGCGGAGATTGGGGAAAGGTGATAGTCAACGCGGGCAACTGGCTGCGTACTTGCCAGGGAGGAACTCCTACGCCAACGCCTACGCCAGCTTGCAGCCCTGTCTACGCGTACGCCACAGGCAGCGGCACGTTCGTGCCAGGCACGACGAACATCGGCATCAACTGCGATGACTGTGGCGTCGGCATCTCCCTGCCGTTCCCTGTCACCTTGTACGACCAGACCTTCACGACTGCAATGGCAGGCTCTAACGGCACGCTGGCCTTCGGCACTGCTTACCTGGGCTTTGGCATCACCTGCATGCCGGAGACGTCCGCTACCTACTCCATAGGTCCTTTCTGGGTAGACCAGTATCCCGTCACTTCTACATGTCCCACCTGTGGAGTGTTCACTGCCACCACAGGCACTGCCCCTAACCGGAAATTCTACATCGAGTACCTCAATGCGTACTACCCGGGCAATCCCACTCCCCAGCTGGATTACGAGGTAATCCTGTACGAGACGCCTCCCTCCCCGGGACGGTACGACGTAGCCTACCAGCTGGTGGCCCCCCACGCAGGAGGGACAGACAGCGCCCTGACGGTGGGAGTGCAACAGAACACGACGAATTTCACGGAGATAGGGTGTGACCCCACAGGCACCAATCCGCCTGCTGGTGTAGCCTCGGGTGCTTACTTCATCTACACACTGCTTCCGTGCGGATCACCAAGTCCCACGCCTACAGGCACGCCCACCTGCAATCCGGCGTGGCAAAATGAGACCGCCCATGGCCAATGCACGACGCAACCCGGCCACGGTCGTGGTTGGCTCTAACATGTACGCCATCACCGGGTTCAACTTAGCCCCCGATTACAGCACTGCAAACGAGCGCTTCAACGGCACCAGTTGGGCGACCATGGCTCCCATCCCCGTGCCACACGCGCAAAGTAGAGGAACGGCTGTCGGCACCAACATCTATGTGCCGGGTGGATTCAACAGCGTGTCGTTCGGCGGCCCGCTCGATACGATGCAGATCTATAACACAACAGCCGACACCTGGAGTATGGGCATGTCACTGCCCGCGGCTCGTTCCGGCGTGGCGACGGCAGCTTTCAACAACCTGGTGTACATGATCGGCGGTTACAATCCTGTCGGCACAGGCCACACCGACGTGTACATCTATAACCCGGGTACAAACAGCTACACCACCGGGGCGCCCATGACCGCGCCCGCGGGCAACGCGGCAGGTGTGCTGTTCAATGGCGAAATCTACGTGGTAGGCGGCGGAACAGCGCCAGGGGCACAATACGCTTACAACCCGACCACCAACACGTGGCGCACCATTGCCGTGTTGCCGACTTCGGGCGGCACATGCCAGAGCGACAACGGGTTCGTCCTGAACAATGAACTATGGATAGTTGGCTGCCTGGGTCTGCCGATAAACCAGCAGGTATGGATCTACAATTCGGGTACAGATAGCTGGCGGGCAGGACCGCAGTACAACGTGGATCACCAGGGACCTGGTGCCGCCCTGTTCAACAGTCGCGGCTTCGTCGTGGGTGGTGGCGCCGCAAGCGGTGGTTCCACCGCAGTGGAGTCGATCGGTCCCTGTGGGCCAACTCCGACGCCAACAGCAACAGCCGCCGGTTCGCCTACTTCTACGCCTACTGCGACGCCAACTGTAGCCGGCTCGGCAACACCCACACCGACGTGTGCGCCCGGCAACCAATACACGATAGCGCAGATAGGCGGGAGCATCGTGCCGGGGACGACGGACATCGGCAATCACGGGGATGATACAGTCGTCACCATCGCGTTGCCTTTCTCTTACACCTTGTACGACCAGACCTTCACCTCGATCAATCTGTCGTCCAACGGCAATGCCCAGTTCACAACGACCGATACGACCTTCGGCAACGTCTGCCTGCCGTGGGCCGCGCACAACTACACCATCTTCCCATACTGGGACGACCTGTATTTGGTTAACAGCGGGTTTGGCATATTCACATCGGTAAGTGGCACTGCACCCAACCGCATCTTCAACATCGAGTGGCGGGCGCAGTATTTCCCTGGGAGCGGCAGTGCCGGCTTCGAGCTGAGGTTGTATGAGGGGCAGACACGCTTCGATATCATCTACGGCACAGTGACTAATGGCAACACCAGCGCCACAGCAGGAGTGCAGAAAGTCACCGACTTTACACAGTACTTCTGCAACGGCACAGGTGGCGCGGCTACTGGCGGACAAAGCTACACCTTGCAAGGCTGTGGCACTCCGACGCCGACGCCAACTGCGACAGTGACGCCAACGGGAACGCCCTCTCCCTCGCCAACGTGCACGCCTGGGGGCACACCTGGGCCGTGGAGCACGGCTGCGCCGGTAGGGGTCGATCACTACGGCGGCTTCATGGATAGCGATGGCACTTTTGCCTATGAGGGAGGCGGCTACTCCTTCTCGGTCGGCGACAACACCAACGAGTTCGGGAAGTTTGACCCGGTGGCCAACACCTGGACGCCTCTGGCCCCTGTGCCAGATTTGATCAACGCCGAGGCCTCAGGCGTGTACGCGCCGAATGTGAACAAGCTCTTCGTGTTCGGTGGCGATAGCCCCAACACGGGCACCGTGGTTAATACCACCCGCATCTACGACATCGCGACCAACACTTGGAGTAGTGGAGCGCCGATGCCAGATGTACGCGCCTTTATGGCATCGGGCTACTTTAACGGGAAGATCTACCTGGTAGGTGGATATAGCACTGGCAACGTAGATCCATCCTTTGGGCAGGTATGGGAGTATGATCCATTGCTCAACACCTTTAACACGAGCCGGATGAGCATGCCGGCCACGCTGGGAGGACCAGGGTTCGGCGTCATCAACGGGCACATCTACGTAGCCGGCGGGCGTAACCTGGCTAATACTAACCTCAACACGTTGTATGACTACGACATAGCGGCTAATACATGGACGGCGCGGGCCAATATGCCCAGTGGGCGTGAACGTGCCGGGGTCGGCGGTGATCGCGGGCAAGCTGTGGGTGTTTGGTGGTGGCAATCCCTTCGCCGGTTCGGGCACATCGCCTATATCGGCCAACAAGGGATTAAGAGCGTGGTTCAACCGGCTGCTCCACCCGGATACCACAAACGCGCTGCAGGTGTATGACCCAGGTACCGACATGTGGAGCAGCGGGCCGACTCTGATCCAGCAGCGCGCATTCCCAGCAGGGACGCATGTGGGCAACACAGCGGTAGCGGTGGGCGGCTACACCGGTTCCAAACACCACCACGTCTGTGGAGATCAATGTCACTGGCGGTGGCTGCGCAAGTCCTACGCCGACAGTGCCGCCTACGGCAACGCCGACGGCGTCGCCGACCTGCACACCGGGGGGCACACCCGGGCCATGGAGCACGGCCAGTCCGTACCCGATAACGGACGTGCGCTACGGCTTCGCGCAGACCGCCACGCACTTCTATGTGTTCGGTGGAGTGTCCAATGGCACGCGTGTGCCCGACGTCAACCGCATGGACCTTGCCACAGGAATGTGGCAAAGCCGCGCGCCGATGCCCTTTACCAGTGAAGCGCCTACGTGTGCGCTGATGGCATCTACGGGCATCGTGTACTGCACGGAGGGAGACACTGGCAGCGGGTTCGCATCGTACAACATCGCCACCGACACCTGGACGCCACTGGCTTCGATACCCGGTGGGGATCACTACGGATCAGCTTCGGGTGCGTTCAACGGCAAGGTGTTTGTAGCGGGCGGCACGACTGGCTTCGTCAGCGCGGTACAGGTGTACGATGTAGCGAGCAACATGTGGTCGGCCGGAACAGCAGCGCCAAACGACTTTTTGCTGGCAGGCTACCAGCAGGTAGGTCAATTCCTGTATGTGGTGGGCGGCTTCGAGGCAAGCGGGCCTGTTGCCAAGGTTTCGGCAGAGCTGAGCTCGGTGTTGAACAGGGGCCAGCAGTCTAAACAGCCTAAAGTGCCAATGGCGAACAACACCACCACGTGGCGTCTGGACATGAGTTCAGCCCCTGGGGTGTGGAGCGTAGGGCCGGCATTCACAGCGGGTAGGGCGGACTTCGGTCTGGCCTACGACGCGGGAACCAACAAGCTGTATGCGCTGGGTGGCGACTCCCCGGGTGGCGGTTTCTTTGACTCGACCAACGCCGTAGACGAGCTATCGGTGGCGAGCTGGCCTGCTGGGGCTTGGATGCCTTCACCGCCTAACCTGATATTGCCCAATCGTCAGGCTAACCAGGCCGGCTTCTACGGCTCGGGACAGATCTGGAGTGTAGGAGGCCTGGTAGGACAGACCTTCCAGTTCCTTGCTGAGGTACAACGCCGCAGCAACGGCGGCGCTCCATGCGGCACGCCTACGGCGACGCCGACGGCAACGTCAACGGCAACGGCGGGAACGCCAACACCTACGCCGACAGCTAGCCCGACGTGCATGCCGGGAGGACAGATAACAACGCTCTTCGCCTCGAATAACTTTGGCAACCCGGGCGGCGCTAATTATTTCGACCTCACCGTTGCGTCGAATCCAATTACCGTAACTTCACTTGATATCAATACCGCAGAAACAGTGGCGTTTAGTAATGTGCAAATTTATGTGTTACCCGGGATGACCTCGCAAGGGAACGAAACCAATATGGCCCTCTGGACGCAAGTGGCAACCGGCAGCGGAACCGGGGCCGGTGTCGACCTGCCGACCCACGTGACTTTGTCAAACCCGTTCGTCCTAAACGCGGGCACGCTTTACGGAATCGCTGTGGTGGCCGACCCCGCAATTACGCTCCACTACACCAACGGCAATGGATCGAATCAAAACTATTCCAACGCGGACCTGGCCCTTTTCCTCGGATCGGCGACCAACGTGCCGTTTACCGCGCCGGTCTTCTCGCCTCGCGTATGGAATGGGACGATCTATTACACTGGCGGTCCCTGTGGCAGTCCAACGCCAACCCCAACAGCGACGGCGACGCCAACAACGACAGCCACAGGCACGCCTTCACCTACGCCGACTTGCGGCCCTGCCGCTTGGCAATCGGGTCCGACCCAGCCTCCGGCCCGCTATGCCTTCCAGGGCGCCCTCGGCACGGACAACATGCTCTACATCGCCGGCGGCCAGACTGCCGACTCCGTGCCGACCGTGTACGACCAGGTCTCGCGCTATAACCCGACGACCAACACCTGGAGCAACGTCGCCCCGCTGCCCGTCGCCCTCGGCCAGGCCACTACCGGCGCGGCTAACGGCAAGATCTATGTCGCCGGCGGCTTCATCGGCGGCACCAGCGTGACCAACGCTCTGCGGATCTACGACATCGCCACCAACACCTGGACCAGCGGCGCGAACATGCCCACCAGTCCCGGCGTCGAAGCGGCGGCGGGGGCGGTGGTCAACGGCAAGTTCTACGTCATGGGCGGCGACGACTTCAACAACGGCCTGAACACCAACTTCATCTACGACATCGCCACCAACACCTGGTCTACGGGGGCGACGCTGCCCGACAACCGCACCAACACCTATGGTACGGCCTACAACGGGCTGATCTATGTCTACGGCGGGGTGATCTTACCCGCGTTCACGACGACGGATACGCTACTGCGCTACGACCCGGTGGCGAACAGTTGGACCAATCTCGGCTCGGCGGGCACCGGCGGGCTCGGCAACTACGGCGGCATCTCGCCCTTCGGCACGGGCCAATTGCTGATCACCGACGGTGCGGACGCCAGTGGTGCTTCCACCACCGCCACCCACATCTTCACCATCAGCAGCGGTACGTTCAGCGCCGGCCCGGCGATGATCGGCAACCGCGCCGGGCACGCGCAGGGCACCCTGCCCGATGGCCGGGTGCTGGTCGCCGACGGCTTCAACACGGCGAGCACCACGGTGAGTACGGTCGAACTGCTCACCGCCCCCTGCCCGAGTGCTACGCCTACAGCAACTCCAACGGCGACTCGTACTCCGACCGCAACCCCGACGGCGCATCACCGACTGCAACGCCGACGGCCACGCGAACGCCGACTGCAACCCCGACAGCCACAGCTACGGCCACGGCGACGCGAACACCGACGCCAACGCCGACAGCCGCGGCCACAGCCACTGCAACGCCTACGCCCGCGGTCAGACATACGCCGACGCCCAGGCCGCAGCCGCCGCCTCGTCCGCCAGGAGGGCGCTAATTGGAACCGTTAAGGCGGGGAACTCGCGAGGAAAACCTCGCGGGTTCCACGGCTAAGGTGGATCGGCTTCTCTGAAGACGATGCCAGGTGAGCCGCCGAAGGCGCAAGATATTAGGCGGCAAAGCCGCATTTTACGCAACGCGTTGAGGACAACGCGTTCCACCTTTGTGCCGACTGGGTCAACGGGGTGGTTTGATGATCCTGTAGTGGCAGGCTTGCCACGGGACAAGTCCGTCCGAATCGGCGGACGTGCTTGCCACGCCGACTTGTCACGCCAAAACTTCAGTGACGGCGGAAGCCTAACGAAGGCGGGTCGCCTGCGAATTCGTTGCGGCCCCGAACGCTTTCGGGGCTGCCTCTACATTTGGAAAGACAACAAAAGGAAACCAGGGAAATGAAGAGAGTTTGGGTAAACCTAAAGTGCAAATCTTGGTTTTCTTCGCTGCCTTCTGTAAAGATCTTTACTGCATCGCAGGCGGCACACCTGCCACTACAGTGCGCGCCGAACTTGCGTTTCAGCAAGTGTGCTTTATGAGCCGTCTCGGGCTTGATTGACGTTGGGGCTGTTCTGTCGGTCTCCGCTTGGACAAGGGGAGAGACCACCTGCCGGCCGTAGGTCGCCGCGGCGACCGAAGGCGGGAGGTCCGGGGTTCGAAGCGCGACAAGTGTCATTGCCTGAATAAACTCTCAGTCCCCCTCTTCGAAACCGTCTTCTCCGTCCGGGCCGGGGCTGACGCGTGTGTCTCTCGCAAACCGGAGTGAGAAGGGAGAGGCGACTGCATGGAGCGTAATTGTGTTCCATCCCGCCTGAGCGTCCGACCGACAATTGACTCCGAAAGCTTTCGCGAGTTTGACCGACGCTACGGATTTGGTATCGAGCCTTAAAAAAAGCTTGACCAAATCACCGCGCACCATTTATACACAGGCTTTTCCTGCATCTTGAGGTCTCCTGAAACAATGCATCCACGGCGCGCACAGCGAGAGCAGTCGCTTCTCGAATCCTCAAGAGTGCGCTTCCGTAAACGCAAATTCTAAAAAATGAAAAAGACATACTCCACAAAACCCGGCCGCCGTAGCCTAGCTGGATGCGCGAAGCTCGATCGAGTGGCGAAGGCGGATTCTTCAACCTTCGGGCGCTGCTCGGATTAACTCTCTGTTTGTTCGGAGTAGCCCTGGCGATCTTCGCGGCGAGGGACGCCGCACTGCGCCCTGCCCCCGAGCCTGATCGCTACATGCCTGTACCTGGCAACAGTTCACACAGTGAAGCTGCTGGTCTGGCGCAGTTGGAACAATACTGGCATGATCGTTTAACGTATCCTACTGGCCGCTTTGACCCGGCGTGGGTGCGCGCCGCGGCCGCGCAACATGCGCGAATGCGGAGTGGCGTCCCGGCCGGACCTTATCGCAAGCTCAACCTGGGAGGTCCAGTGCCTCTTGTCCCAACGGCTTTTACGGCGCTCGGTCCGCAACCGTTGCGGATGACCGGTTGTTCTGGCTGTTTCAATTACACGACGACCCAGGGGCGAGTTAACGACATTGCGGTCGATCCAACGACTACCGTTAACGGCAGTATCGTGGCTTACCTCGGGGCAATAGATGGCGGAGTGTGGAAAACGACCAATTGCTGTAGCGATATGACCACTTGGACTGCGATGACCGATGATCCGCTGATTTCCACCATCGCCATCGACACGGTCACCATTGATCCCAGCAATCATAACACCATTTATGCAGGCACTGGCGATCTCAATTTTGGTTCCTTCTCCATGGGCAGCCAGGGTATTCTCAAGTCCACCGATGCAGGCGCCACGTGGACCTTACTGGGCGCGAATGTGTTCGGCATGATCTATAACGAACCGGCCGGACAATTTCCACAATACAACGCAGTTGGCAAAGTCCGCGTGGACCCGAACAATAGTAACAAGGTGGTCGCCGGCACCAAACAAGGTGTCTTCTTCTCGTACGACGCTGGTGTTAACTGGACCGGCCCGTGTTTTACCAACAACTTCAGCACGCAACGCCAGGATGTTACAGGACTGGAGCTAAGCAATATGGGTGGCACCACTCGGATCATCGCCGCGATCGGCACCCGCGGCTTTGCCACGACAGTCCAATATGACTTGGGCAACAACGGGGCAAACGGACTTTACAGTGCCACCATGGGCTCGAGCGGCTGCCCGAGCTTTACCTCCATCACCAGCAACGCCAATGGGTTCATCTTCGGCAATCAGGTTACCGGCAGCCCTTACACGACAGGGGCGCCCATGAACGCCGGCAGCGGCTCGCCGTTTGTTGACATCAACACCGGCAACCAGCTCGGGAGAATTGACATTGGCGTCGCGCCGAGTAACCCAAATTACATTTACGCACAGGGCCAGTCCATCGTGCCGAATAGCAACGGCGGCTGCGGCAGCGCCAATGGCTGCCAACTCGGTGCCTGGGCTTCTACAGACGGCGGCACGAGCTGGGCTTACATGGAAGGCTCTCAGGGCGGCGCTCTCAGAAACTGCAGTAACAGCGCCGGCGATTACCCGCAGAACTGGTACGACCAGGGAGTCGTAGTGGACCCAAACAATCCGGACCGGGTCTTTTTCGACACGTTTGATGTGTGGTTTGCAACGCGCACGGGAACTGTGTGGAACGATATCACCTGCGGTTATTCCTACAGCGGGCCGGCAGGTCCTGTGCACGTGGATCAACATGCTCTCGCATTCCTGCCCGGATCGTCCAGCATTTTGGCAATCGGAAACGATGGCGGCATTAATGGAACCACGAACGCAGACATTGCAACGCAGACCGACGATCCGACCTGGTTCAACATGGACACGGGTATTAACACCATCGAGTTTTACTCCGGCGACATCAGCGGCAACTTCGCCAACGCTGCTTCTCCGCAGGCAAGCGGCGGCGCGCAGGACAACGGTTCCAGCGCGGTCACCTTTACCGGCTCACCGAGCGGGCCTGTGCTATGGCAGTTGGAAAAGGGTGGCGATGGATTCTACTCCCGTATTGATCCCGTAGGCACAGGAACGAGTCTCCGCTTCTTCCAAGGTAACAATAGCGGCTGACTTTACCGTTGCGTCACTAACTGCACCGCGCAGAGCGTTTCCTGGACCAGCGTGCGCGCCAACTGGACGGGTGACACTCAGTCATTCATACTGCCATACGATCTTTTCCATGGCGGCATTCCAGGAGGCGATGATTGTCCGCCCGCGGGCGTCCCTGGCGGGTGCGGCCATCTGATTGCCGGCACCACTCGTGTATGGGAGACGATTGCGGGCGGCGACGCCACGATGAGCTCGTCGAGCTGGTATGTGACAAACAATCCTACGACCCAAAACATGACCAAGCAGACCTTGGGCAACCGTTCGTTCATCAACCAGGTTAAATACTCGCCGAAATATCAGAGTGTTGCCATGGTTGGCACGAATGACGCCAATGTTTGGATCGGGTTTAATCTCGGGACGGGTGTTGTGTCACAGGCGAACTGGGTGGATGTTACCGGCAACAACACTGTTGTGCCTCTGCGCCCCGTGCTGGGCATCGCCTTAGACCCAACCGTGTCGGCCGCGAATCTGCCCGTCGGCTACGCGGCTGTGGGTGGTTTTAACGCTAACACGCCCTCTACGCTGGGTCATGTTTTCCAGGTAACCTGCGCTGCTGACTGCGGCTCATTCACATGGGTAAACAAGACCGGCAATCTGCCGGATATTCCGGTGGATTCGATCATTGTTAATCCGAACAATGCCCACCAGGTTTACGCGGGGACAGACTGGGGCGTTTACTATACTGATGACATAACGGTAGCGTCTCCAACCTGGCTGCGCTTTGAGAACGGGATCCCGCATGCGATGGTCTGGGACATGCAAAACGACCGCGGCGCCACCACGCTTTCTGTGTGGACGCGCGGTCGCGGCGCCTATGCTTACCCACTGCCCGCCGGTGGGGGGAGTCCAACACCAACACCCACCGCGTCGCCAAGTCCTACAGCTACAGCGACGGCAACCGCAACACCGACGGGAACACCTTCGCCAACGCCCACCGCCACTTGCCAGGCAGCCTATACGACAGCTACTACCACTGGCAACATAACCGCCGGGCGGCACCGATAGCGGCAACCACTGCGACGACTGCAACACGCTGGTCAATCTACCCTTCCCGGTGAGCGTATACGGCAGTCCGATTTCAGTGGCGTATGCCGGGTCGAACGGCACGCTGCAGTTCACGATGGCGCCCAATCCCAAGCCGTTCTACTTCGACGAGTGCGTGCCGGTGAATCAGGATCCGCCTTTCCTGAACGCGCTCTTCCCACACTATGACGACCTGCGCACCGATGACTTAACCACCTGCCCAGACTGTGGTATCTTTACCCAGACGCTGGGAACCGCGCCTAACCGGCAGTTCGTCATCAGGTGGAAGACCACCTACTTCAACCACACCGGCACCGCCGAGTTCGAGGTACTACTGACCGAAGGCTCGAATACACTGTCGGTGATCTACGGGGCGACCGACAACAGCGGCTTGGAGGCAGCCAGCGGGATCCAGCAAGATGTGAATGTGTTCACGTCGTACTCCTGCCTGAAGCCGTGCTGACACCAGGCCTGCGTGTGAACTACATACCCACAAGCTGTGGCAGTCCCACGCCGACACCAACACCGACGCCGACTTCAACACCGCCGGCGAGGCATACACCGACGCCCAGGCCGCAGCCGACTCCACGCCCGCGCCCGTAGCAGGGGAACGCTAACAGCTGAGAGCCAATAGTTGATAGGTAGGGCAGGCCCCGGACGGATCGGGGCCCGCCGCATGGGATTGAACGCAAAAGGTCCGCGCGCTGGTAGGGCGTGGCAAGTCCTCTGCCACGCCGCACGGGATTGGATAAAGTCGGCGCGCACGGGTTATGTGTTTAGCGCCAACAGCGCTCTGCTCAGGTCAGCTTGGGGCAACGTCCCAGTTTCTGTTTAGCGCCAAAGGCGCTATTTCAAACCAGCCTGGGGCATCGCCCCAGGAATTCAAATCGCCACGTAAAACAAGCGCTGAAAGCGCGTGTCATGAACGTCATGAGTCGCGCCTTCAGGGCTCAGCCGTAATTTTAACCCGATTTCCTGGGGCGCTGCTGCCAGGTTTGCCACGGCGAATCCGTCCTGTGGCGGACTTAGATTGAACCAGCGCTGTTAGCGCTAAACACGTACGCGCATGGAGTGCGCGCGGTACCTTTTGCGTGCACGGGGCCTGTCCACCGTAGCCCGTGGCTCGCCGTAGTCTCGCGCCTGCGGGACGAACGCGGCTAGGCTAAGGCCGGGAGTGGCGCGCCGGGCGAAGGCGTGGCATCGGCAGCTTTGCCGATGGAGACATTGGCTCGGTACGTGTTTTAGAACCCATCTGGCTCTGTTGAAAAGCTGACGCAGTAAAGTAGAAGCCCCGACTCTAGGCCGCTTTCCAGTGCGTGTAAGAACGCGACGAGGGCGTCGCGTCCACCCGGCGAGTTTGTTTTTCGACAGAGCAGATGGGTTCTAGAGAAAGATCGGCGTCTGACACAGACGCCGTACAAAATTCGTTCCACGACCGCATGTTGCGTAACGAACGAGCGCTGAAAGCGCGAGCCTACGCTACAACGAATCGCGCTTTCAGCGGCTAGGGTTTGCATCCACCAGTTTCCTCGGGGGCTGCCTAGGAGACTGCTGAAATACTGGATGGCCCGCGCGGAAGCAAGTTGGGGGGATGGCAAGACGCGAGCGAGGCGCATGTCCGCAGCGACCTGCAACGAGCGAGCAACGCAGCCAGACGGCTCAAATTGCTCCCCGCCCGAAGAGTTGCGCTGCTTTTTGGACTGAGCGGCGTTGCTCCTCAGTCACGACCCATGAAGGGTTTGCTTCTTCGTCGCGCCTTGCTCAGGCCAAAAAATCAGCAGCAACGCGGGTCATTCCAGTATTTCAACGGTCTCCTAGGGTTCCCCACGATAAACCCGTCCTCTGGCGGACTGGAGTTGGACGCTACGCCGCCCCTGGTACTAAACGCGTAATTGGCTGCCCGCCTTCGTCCCGCAGACGCGGGACTACGGCGCGCCCAGGGGAAGCCAGTGCGACCATCCGGCTGCGCTCAGGCGGGAACTCGCGAGGTTGTCTCGCGAGTTCCAGTTTTTACCCAATCACATCTATCAGCATTCGCCGCTATGGGCGTGGGCGGGGCGTCGGCTGCGGTCTCGGCGTCGGATTAGTCCTTGGCGTCGTAGCGGGTGTAGGCGTGGGTGTCGCCGTTGCTGTTGCGGTAGCTGTCGCAGTTGCTGCTGCTGTTGCCGTGGCAGTAGCCGTTGGCGTTGGCGTTGGGGATTGCGCCCCTTGGCACATGAAGATTTCCATGGAGGCCAGCGGTGTGATACCGTCACTGGCATAACCGCCTGAGAGCCAAATCTTGTTAGTGCCGTTGGTATCGGTCGGGAAGTTGCGCCGCGGAGTCGTAAATGGCAGGTCCGTTGACCAGGTATTATTGCCCGGATTATAGACGTCCACCTCGGTGGAGGGATTGGGCGCAACTCTGCCACCACCCATGAGATACATCTTCCCGTTAAAGGTCAGCCCACGCGTCTCACCAGTAGCCCTTGGTATGGCTGCAATAGGCCCGATGGTGTTGGCGACAGGATTGAAGCTGAACGAATTCGTGGTGTCCACCACCGTGCCTCCTTGGAAGTCCGATGCCCCCGCCAGGTAGATAATGCCACCAATGGTGCATGTAGGTGCGTACATCACACCTTCTGGCGTGTTCACCCTCTGTAGCCACTTGGCGCCTACCGCAGCAGTGGGATCAAACTCCCATATCTGATTGGTGGAAGCTACGTTGATGTTAAACCCGCCCAGTATGTACAGTTTGTTGTTAGCCACAGCAAAACCACCCGGCAGGATTGTGCCTGCCGCATCGCCAGGCCAGTTGTCTCCACTGGTAAGCGTGGTGACCATGTCGGTAACCGGGTTATAGAAGAACACGCGCGCTGTGGCTGTGGTCTGCCCGGCTGCGGAGCCGCCCACGCAGTAGATATAAGGAGTTCCTGAGACGGTGAGTACCCCGCACGCCATATTGTTCATCGTGTTGTCGGGCAATGTCACGCCCATCTGTGACCAGGTGTTGGTAGAGGGTGTGTACCGGAGCACGTGCTGGAAGTCAGAGCCTGCTGTATCCGCCGTGCGGCCGCCCACGCTGTAAAAGTTGCCGTCAGTAGGAAAGTAAACGCCAACTGCCCGAACCAATGTGGTAGGCATGTCCGGACCGGCCGACCAACTGCAGCCAGCCGGACTTCCCGTTGGCGTTGCCGTTGGAGTTGTCGTTGGAGTTGCCGTTGGAGTCGGACTTCCGCCGCCTACGAAATTGAACTTGCCGATGCGTGTGTGCCAGGCGCCGCCGCTGGTCTGGGTAGTATTCGTTCACATGCCAAAACGTCATCCCATCGGTGATCGAGGGTTGTCATTGTATAGTCGCCCCAGCGGCTGGTGTTGGTCTGAGGCCGCCGCCGGGACATGATCGCTTCCCCCTGGCCGAGGTTACTTGGGGGATCCATGGCGAGACGCCCGGCGTAACGAATAGAGGGAATGGGTGGTGCTGGATGCGGAATAGCCAATTGCCGTGTTTCCGTTTTGCATCCACAGCTATGCTGGGCATCCAGCGGAATAAACCGTCATCGCCATTGGTCCAGTTTGTTGTTGAACAGGCGTAGCAGGAAAATTGCCGCCGGTAACATCGAATTGATACCAGCGAACCGCGGTCGGCCCGTTGCGGGTAATTCGTACATACGGTGCTATCCGCCCATAACGATTCCGTACCGGCGCGGTTCTGGTAAACAACCGGCGTCATGATCTTATCGCCCAAAGTATCCAGCTTTGTTGCAGTCCCCTGCTGCGGGACGAGGTTGCTGGTCGTATTTGTAAAGGCGTCAACGAACCCATTAACTGTGATCTCGGCGTTCGGGAGGTGGTTGGACCAAGACCAAACACGGAATTAGCCGGGGTGGCAAAATCCACATGAAAGAACCGGGCGTGGACCTGGGTCAAGGTCACGCCGCCAGTGGCCGGGCTATCGATAGCCAGCACCATTTCATTCCTTCCCGTAGGCGGCGGATCGCCAGTGCGGTGGCTTGCAGCGACGAAGCTATAGGAAGCGCCCACATCGACCGCGGAGAGAGTAAAGCCGATCGCGTGGGCGGGACCGCCGGCGAGCATGCTGGCGCGGTCGAGTGCATAGGCGCGCACACCGTTGAAGGTGGTGTTGTTGGTAAATAGGTTCATCGTCAGGAAATAGGCGTTTTGAGCTGGGCTTCCGCCAGAGTTCCACAAGCCGAACTTGGGATAATCGCCCAGGAACGTCGGATTTGCTGGATCAACCTGCAGGGCATATAGAAACCAGCCGCCGCTAACCGGGTCGGGAGTCTGAGACACACCAATGCACTGCCAGAATGAACTGCCGGGGAAAGAGGGGAAGGCGAAATCGCTGATCAGCCAGCGGTCAGCCATCTGATCATAAATAACAAAAGGGTCTCCGTCGTTCGCGTTGGCGCAGGGAGTTCCTGTCAAGCCGGAAAAGAACGAATTGTACGTGGTCGGGCCCGCAAGAGTATTGCCGTTCTTGTCAAAGATCTTGATAGATTCGTTTACCGGTTCGACATAATGATTCGGGCCGACATCGCCATTTGTGTCAGGCGGTGCACAGCCACAGGTATTGTTCATTCCCTCAAACGTCAGCAGCGGTCCCGGGATCGTGGGCGCCGGCCGCCAAATACTTTTGAGCAGCCCCTGCACGTATGCCAGGCCGGCGGTTCCGTATCCCGACGGCGCGTTTGACTGCTCCGGACCCTCGTGGGGATAGCGCATCAGCCGTCTCTCTTCGAACTCCGCCTTCGGCGCGACGTAAGGAAGCTTTCGCAAGTCCTGATCGAGACGGACCGGACCGACAAGTTGCACGACGTCGGGCATCTGTGTGCCCGGGGCGTCCTGCGCGCCGGAAGAGCGACTGTTTTTTGCGCCCTTTGTCTGGGCAAACACGCCGCTGCCAAACAGCGCCACGAAGACGCCGACGAGGCAAAAGACGGAAGCAATTAAAACGCGAAGATTAAAGAAGGCTGATTTTGAATTGGATTTCTTTTTCATGGATGAAGTGAAGTTTTTTCCCTCTGCGGTGAACCCGAGACGGGAGTTGGAAACCCTAGGTGAGATGCCGGACGCGTGTCAACGATTATTTCAAGCTAATGGGGGGATTTCCCCTGCGGAGGCAGCCGGTGCCAGCTGCATGATTCCAATTTCGCAAGCGACCCGCCTTCGCCAAGCTCCGGCGTGGCAGGCACGCCTGCCACTACAGTTCAGTGTGACTTCGCAGACCGCGAACTAGCGAGTTCCCGCGCGAGCGGTTTACGGCGCAGCCTTATGGGCGCGGCGCTGGCGTGGGGCGAGGACGTGGCGACGGAGCAATCCGTGGTTGTTGTGGGAATACGAATTTACCGACGCGTGTGGACCAAGAACTGCCCGGTGTTATGTAATACTCGTTCGTATGCCAGAAGGTCGTGCCATCGGTATCAAGCGTGGTCATGCTATAGTCTCCCCAGCGCCCGCTGGCGGAGGTCTGGTAGCCGCCGCCATTGGTCATCACGGCTTCACCTTGTCCAAGGTCATTTGGCGGATCGGCGGCAAAACGTCCGGCATAACGAATACCTGGGTATATGGTGCTGCTCGATGTCGAATACCCGATGGCCACGTTTCCGTTTGCGTCGGCAGCTATCGCCGGCATAAAGCGCCACAAACCGTCGTTGCCGTTTGTCCAGTCTTCTTGTTGAGCTGCTGTAGCAGGAAAATTGCCGCCGGTAACATTGAATTGATACCAGCGGACAGCAGTCGGCCCATTCGGGTAATTCAGGATAATGGTCTGGTCAGCCCACAACGATTCGGTGCCGTTGCGATTCTGGTAAACCACCGGCGTCATGATTTTATCGCCCAATGTGTCCAGCAGTTGCGGTGCTCCCAGCTGTGGCACAAGGAGAGTCCCCGTAGTTCGTGAATGCGTCAACGAACGGGTTGACAGTGATCAGAGCATTCGGGTCATGGTTAGGGCCAACACCCAGAGTTGAATTCGCCGGGGTGACGAAATCGACATGAAACTTCCAGGCCTTAACCTGGGTCAACATCACGCCGCCGCTGCTGGGACTATCGACCGCGAGGAGCATTTCATCCCGGCCCGCAGGCGGCGGGGTGCCGGTGCGAACATTTGCTGCTACCAGACTATAGGAATCGCCCAGGCCAGGGTTACCGGGAGGAATCATGAATGAAATCGCGTTGGCCGGTCCGCCCGTGAGCATCGAGCCGCGATCCAGCGCGAATACGCTCACGCCTTCGAAGGCTTGAGAGGTGCCATTAAACAAATTGTTTGTGAGGAAATAGGCGCCGCCGGGCTGGGGATTATTCCACAGCGCCATCTTCGGGTAGTCGTTCAAGATTCGCCGGGTCAACTAGCACGCGCGTAGAGATTCCAGCCGCCAGCTACCGGGTCGGGGGTTTGAGATACACCGATGCATTCATAGAATGGGCCAGGGCCAGGAAACCCGGGAAAGGCAAAGTCGCTTACCACCCAGCGATCGGCCATCTGATCGTAGAATGCAAAAGGGTCACCGTCATTTTGGTTATTGCCACAGGGATTGCTGCTACCCAGGGGAGCAAAGAATGAATTGTATGTGATGAAAGGGGCGAGCGGGTTGCCAGACTTGTCAAACACTCTGAACCCAGTATTGACCGTTTGCACGTAATGGTTCGGGCCCACGTCGCCATTTGTGTCAGGCGGCCGGCAATTGCAGCCGCTCCCCACCCGATCGGTTCCGTCGAATGTGAGCAATGGTGGCGGCATGTTTGGGGTCGGGGTAAGGATCCTCTCCATTAGCGACTGGAACTGCCGGAAGGCTGAGGTCCCCGGCCTTGCTGGCCGGCCTGACAACGGAAACGGGTATCGCGTTAGCCGGGGCCCCTCGATCTCTGCATTTCCCGGAATGTACGGGCAGGTCTCGCAGGTCAGTGTTCATAACAACGGGACCGACCATACGCACGACGTTCGGCCCGCCGACAGAGTTTGCCTTTGGTTGAGCCTTTGCCGGGGCGGAGCTAGAGCCGCGCCCCGCCCAGCGCAATAAAGACGCCGGTGACGCAAAAAACAGAGGCAATTAAAATGCGAAAGTTAAAGAAGGCAGATTGTGAAGTAGATTTTTTTTTCATAGATGAAGTGGAGTCGTTTCCCTCTGCGGTGGAGCGGAGATGGTAATAGAGACGCTAAGTGAGATGCAAGAAGCGTGTCAATGATTATTTTGGCTGCTGCGTAAATTTTCCGGATTTTTTGCCCGGGGATCGCCGAAGAGATGGACGCGATCACGGCTCTTCAGGATCCAGAGCGCGCGAATCGGCAGTGGCTTCACTGCCGATCGCGAATGAGTAATGGCCGATCGCCCGGCTTCGCCAAGGCTAACGATGCGGCGACCTGGGAATCAGGCGTTGTGCGTGACGAAACGTCAGAATGTGACCGTCGCTTGATTGGAACAGGTCTGGGTGCCTTGGTTGCACACTTGGTACGTGAAGGTGGCATGGCCCCTTTGGCCCGTGCTATCGGTATAACTGCCGGGAATGCTGGGCACCGTGGCGATCAACACGCCGTTGCGGTAAATGTCGACATTGGCCGAAGTCGCGCCGCTCCACGAGAGATTCACTGTGTCAATTCCGTGTACCTTGCGTCCGGACGCCGTAAGCGTGATCTGACTCGGCGTCGGAGTAGGCGTGGGAGGTACAGTCGCTGTAGGCGTGGCTGCAGGTGTTGAAGTCGGGGTCGCAGTTGCCGCCGCTGTTGCAGTAGCTGTCGCTGTAGGCGTAGGCGATGCCGCACCTACCGACTGCCGATCGTGGAAGGCATCCTGCTGGGAATTGCCGCTGATGGTCACGCGCCCGTCCGCCCATGCATGGAGATGCTGGTTAGCCGATGAAGTAGCGTAGTCGTAGTCGCCCACATAGGTCGCCTGGATGCCAGGATCAGGTTGTGCGGGCAGCGGGCTAACCACGTCTGAGAACGTCTGGTCAGACAACCAACTCGCGCCGTTGTCGACGGACCTGCGCGCCCACATCCTGTAGCAGGGAACGCCCGGGCTGCCCCTGGTGCAGCCGGTGCTCTCGCGCGCGTCGTACCAAACGGCTAAGAGGTCGCCAGTCGGGCTGACCGAAATGTTAGGCTCCCACTGAGGACGGGTAGTAGCATCAGTGTTTAACTTGAGTGGTGCGCTGAAAGTCACACCACTGTTAGTAGAACGAATGTAATAGACGTCGCCAGGGTCGCTGCCGGTGCCGTGCTGGGCATAGACGTAGGAAACTACGTGGTTGAAGGCGGCTGGTTCACCCCAGCCCTCGTGCCGCCAGTAACCACCGCCATCGGAAAACATGCAGGCGAAGTAGCCGACAGCGGTGACGCCCGGTCCGGGAAAGCTGGGACCAGTGTAGGTATTGGTCCAGCTGTTACCGCCGTCGGTGGACCTGAAGATAAGATTGGAGTCGTTGTGGGGGAACCCACCGCCTCCTTCGTTCATGCCCGCGATGTACACGTCGCCTGTGGCCAGGTCGCCGGTAATCTGGACGTCGCGGATAAAGGGCGTGCCGCTGGTGATCTGTCGTGCGTTCGTCCAAGTGAGACCGTTGTCAGTGGAATAGCGAACGAAGAGAGCTCCTCCTCCGACATTGAAATCGTTCCAGGAAACGTACATGCGCCCGTAGAAGGGCGAGGATGGATTGTTATCGGCCCAGCCAGACTCTCGGTCGTCATTGTTGCTATTGTGAATGCAATAATGGGTCCAGCTATTCGCATTCGAAGGGGTAGTGGACTTGTAACCGCCCAGACCTTGAGTGCCGCAGCCCCCGTCGAGCCAGACTGTGAACCAGGTGCCGGTCGAGCGATTGTATAGAATAACGGGGTCGCCCACCGTGTTGGAGAAGGGACCTTGACCATTCCCGGTGGTCAGGCGGGTGAATGTGCTGCCGCCGTCGGTGGAAACCGACGCGCCAGAGATGTTGATGGGACTGGCATTGCGGCCTCGCGAATCGTTGTACGCGACGACAATCTGGTTGAGGTTATCTGGGTTACTCGCAGTGAATGTTTCCGATTGTGTAACATTGGGAGAAATCTCAGCACCGGTGACCAGGTCCACGTCGGTGGTACCGAAGGCTAGGGGGGTCAACAGTGTTTGGATAAAATGGGAGACGCTGTGTGCAGGGGAAGCCGAGCCTCCCTGCGCCTCGCCGCAGTAAATCATGATCGCGCCGGCGCGCATGTTTTCCTGCTTATCAATGCCCAGCTCGCGGATCTTGGAACAATCAAACATGGCAGGAACCAGGGGATCAGTGGACTGATTAATAATTGAATGGTTTTGCTGCGCTTGCGCGGAGAACGCGCCAAAGCCCAAGAGCGCGATAAACACGCCGGCTAGGCAAAAGACTGAGGCAAGTAAGGTGCGGAGGTTAAAGAACCCACCTTCGCCGAGCCGCCTTCGTGTAGAAACTACGGCGGGCCAGGGGTTACGGCGGGCAGGTGCGGATTGTGAAGTGGATTTCTTTTTCATGGTGGAGTTTCATGGTGGAGGTTTGTTGGGATATCGATTGTTGCGCTAAATGCCTGATAGGTCAACGCTTTAACTTCGTCTGCTGCGCGTAAAAAGGTCGTATCGTGGAGCAAAATTATAGAGTTCTGGACGGAGGCCCGTCGTAGCCGTGATTCACTGGATCGATGCGGCGCATCGGTCTCTCGCGGCTTTGTTCTTCGATAACATGCGCCACCAGCCCGGGCGTGCGTGCGATCATGAAAATGCCGTTGAACGCGGCGGGGTTCATTCCCAGATCGGCGAGGATCGCGCCGATGGCGCCGTCCACGTTGATGGGTAACGATTTCTTCGCGTCGGCGAACGCTTTTTCGACGGCGCGCGCCGCCTGAATATGCACGCCGTCCACGCCGGCTTCGCGCGCGAGCTCGAACAAACGCACAGTGCGCGGGTCTTTCGTGTGGAGACGGTGACCAAATCCTGGCATGCGTTCCCCCGCTTCTCTCATGGCCGCGAGCGTGCGGGCGGCCGCTTCATGCATCGAAATCGATTCGCGCGTGGCGCGATCGGCAATTGCTTTCAGTTGCCGTGCGCAATCTTCAATCGCGCCGCCGTGATGGCGATTGATTGACATGATTCCCGCCGCGACTGACGCGCTCAACGTCGCGCCGGTGGACGCGACGCTTCGTGCAGCTAACGCACTGGGAGGCGTTGCGCCGTGATCGATCGATGACACTAAAATTGCGTCCATCAAACGTCCGACGGCCGGCGATGGTAATTCGCCGGTTAAAATCAAATAAACCGCCGCACCAAATGAGACGCGCTCCATAAGCTCGGCGATGTTATACCCGCGCACCGCCACTTTGTTAGGTTCCACGCGCGTGATGGCGGTATTCCACACGGCGTTTTTGTCGGCTTCGCTCATAAGACTTTGTCCTTTCATTTTCTTCAGAATCTGCACGACCGCATCCGGCAGTTCGCCAAACGCATCGACCACGGTGGCGCCGGCTTCGCGCAACGCTTTCACTTTGCCGGCGTGCGTGCCGCGCCCGCCTTCAATGATCGCGCCCGCGTGACTGAAGCGCGTGCCTTCGCGCGCAGCTTTGCCGCCGATGTACGCGATCACGGGCTTGGTGACTTTTCGATCGATGATCAGTTGCGCCAGTTCTTCCTCCTGCGAGGAACCGATTTCGCCAAAGATAACGATCGCTTCCGTGAGCGGATCGTCTTCAAACATCAGCGCCGCGTCGGGCAGGCGAATTCCAATTACCGCGTCGCCGCCGATGTGCACAATGGTCGAAATGCGTACGCCCGCCTGCCCGAGATAATAACCGGTGCTCGAAGCCATGCCGCCGGAGCGGCTGATCACGCCGACGCCATTTGGCACGCCGGGCTTAAACCATTGCCGCGCGCTCTCCGCGCGACCACCGATCATGCCGACGACGCCCTTGCCCGGACTTAACACTCCAAGCGTGTTGGGGCCCAAAAACATCGCGCCATTTGTTTTCGCCGCCGCCGCGATCTCCATCGCGTCCCACACTGGCACTCGATCAGGCACCAGGACCGTGAGTTTGATTCCTGCATCAATCGCGGAAATGGCCGCATCCTTTACACCGGCCGCCGGGACAAACACCACCGAGATGTCGATTTTGCCTAACGACTTCACGGCTTCCTGCGGCGTGTTAAACACCGGAACGCCAAGCACAGTTTGGCCGCCTTTACCTGGGGTGACGCCAGCCACAACGTCCGTTCCATACTCCCGCATCAGGCGGGTGCGCGCGCGACCTTCGCGTCCGGTAATCCCTTGCACCAGCACGCGTTTTTTCTCGTCGATCAAAATCGCCATTTACGGATTCCTTCCGATCAATTCATTCAAGCCGGGAATATCAAGTTCCAAATAGAAGCCTTCGACTCCGGCGAGACGGCATTCGACGTCGCAGGCAAGCAGCTCGGAATCTTTGGTGGCGAACTCTTCGCTCGGGTAACGCTGCTGTGGGCGCGCCTTCACGATCGACGATCAATCCGCCGGAGTGTGTTTCGACCGCGGCGCGAATCTCAGGCCAGCGCGCGGTGTCGATCCAGACGCGGCCATTTTTTACAGGAAACACGAGCGCCGTTGAATTGTAGGGGAAGCTGTCAGCTTCCCCTACAGCCCGAGCGACGGTGCGCTGGTTCACAAACTTCGGCACGCGCGGCGCACGCGGTTTCCATTTCTTGCGGTCCGTCAGAGGCGACGAGTTCGGCGAAACGTGCCGCGATGAATGCGGGCGTATCGCTCTTGCGATAGCCCTCAACCGGCGCGCGCAACAGCTTCGACATGCGGCGCAAAATGTCCACCGCGCGATCCTCGGTGTTACCGCCCAGACGTATCACCGCGGGAGTATCCAGATCGAGTTCCCAGAATGCTTTGGCTAGGCCGTAAGCAGACCAATATTGTTCCTGGCTAGCAACGCCCGAGCCGGAACCAAAATAGCCAACGAGATCGGGTTGCGCCAAAATGATTCGCGCAGCGCGATACACTTTTGACGCGGACGGATTGCCGCTCGTATCGGTAAAATTGGCAATGGTGAATCCTGCGTTGACGATGGCATCCATCGACATCATCGAACCGCCGCCACCGGCGCCGTGAAAACCAACGAGGCCCTTGGAATCTTTGGCGGCCGCCGTCGCCAACTGCGCGAAGTAAAATGTGCCGCGATGATCGTTTTGTTCGACGGCGTACGCGACGCGCTCGAGCGGCGTCGGCGGATGATCGAATTCGCGCGCGATTTCAATTCCGAGCTCCGGATGACGCACCACGGCGTAATCATCAATCGTGATTCGGCAATCGGCGGCAACGAAGTCCCCGCTTTTGGTCAGCACCAGCGGATTGATTTCAAGCGAGCGCGCTTCAACGATGCGCGCCGCAGCAAATAATTTCCGAATTGATTCAGCGAGTTGCTTGGCATGCGCCTGCGAAAGGCCGCACCCGTCAACGGCTTCCTTTACTGCCGAATCGATTGGTCCGGTATTTAGGTCGCACGCGATGCGTCGCGTCGACGCTGCACGCTCTTCAATTCCGGTTCCTCCACCAGCGGCAAGAATAATCATCGGCGTGCGGGCAGCATCATCGATGGCAAATGAAAGAAAAAACTCCCGATCAATGTCAATCTTCTCTTCGACTAGAACGGTTTCGACCGGGAACTGTCCCACTTTCATCGACAACATCCGCTTAGCATGCGTGCGCACGTCATCCGGCTTTTTAGCGAAAGCGACTCCGCCGATACCGGCGCGCCCGGTAGTCCAGGCCTGAATTTTGATCACGACTTCGCCGCCTAATTCTTTCGCTGCCGCGACAGCGTCACTGGCACTCGAGGTGGCGCGGCCATGCGGGATCTTGAACCCGCTGGCGGCGAGAATGGCTTTGCCCTGGTACTCGTGAAGTCGTGCCATGATTGGGTGCTATTTCGGATGAAAACGCCCAACGTTCAACGCTCAACGTCCAACGTCCAACTCGGAAGAGCTGAATTGAGCGTTCAGCGTTGGGCGTTGAGCGATTTATCGGAGTTGAGCGTTTGCCTTGTGATTCCGCTACCCGCCGACAGCCTGGTAATGGCCGAGGCCGCGTTGCCACATGAAGCGCGCCCAGGCCCACGCTAGCAACAGCCAGCCGGATTGGATTGCCAGCGCTTGCATAAGGTCGGCGCCTTTCAATCGGCCGAGAAAGATCGCGACCGGACAGAACAGCTCGTAATAAAAGGGCAGCCACTTCATCACGGCTTGGACTGCGGACGGCATGATATCGATCGGAAACATCTGGCCGCCCAGGAAATATTCGAACGAATAAACGATGAACACGATGGTGGAAATTTCCAAAATCCAAAACGCCATCATGGCCAGGCTGTAGGTAATGAAGAATTGAATGAATGCCGCCATCACTATCGAGACGGCCGTAAGGACGTAAATTAGTGGATCGGTCGGCAGCACGATGTACTCCCGGAAATAAATGAAGATCAACGCGATCGGTGGCAACGTGACGAAGCTGTAAACGAGGCGGCCACTCAAAAAAATGCTGGTCCGATACGCGAGATAACTCATCGGCTTGGTGAGCAGCGCGTTGATCTGGCCTTCCCGAATATCAGCGGCAATTTGCCATTCGTCCTCTGTCGGCACGACGAGATTGCTAACCAGAATGGCGAGCAAATAATAATAAATCATCGAGGGGTAATCGTAGCCGTGCAGTCCGCCCCCGCGTTCCTTGAACACCGCGGCCCAGAGGAACACCGTGCCAGCCAGGGGGATCAGGCCAAAAAGCGCGCGCAGAAAATAATTCCAGCGATACACAAACGTGTTTTGCAGCCCGATGTTAAAGACCGAAATGTACTTCTGCAGGCTCATACTCCTGCTCATACTCTTGCTCCTGCTCTTCTGTCGCCTGCCAATGACGAAATCCGAATGACGAATGACGAAATAATGACGAAATCCGATTTATTAAGCACGCATCGACCGCGGTTCGTCATTTGAGCATTCGGAATTCCTTCGACATTTGGCATTTGTGCTTCGCCGCGTATAAACGAACCTTGAGACGCGAAGCGAGCTTAGATTTACGCGGCTTCGTCATTAATTGCCAGAGATGCCTCAACTTCGCTCGACATGACATGCAGCTAACTCCACCGCGAGGTTGATCGCGGCGATCATGCTGTCGGGTCGCGCGATGCCTTTGCCTGCGATCTCAAACGCCGTGCCGTGATCGGGACTGGTCCGGGGAAAAGGAAGACCGAGCGTGATGTTCACGCCTTCGTGAAATGCATGCAACTTTAGCGGGATCAATCCCTGATCGTGATACATGCAAAGCACCGCGTCGAATTCGCCTTCAATCGCCCGGTGGAAAACCGTGTCGGGGGAGTGGGGGCCGGTCATATGCGCGATTGTCGCGATTGTCGGATTGTCGGATTTTAGCGCCGCGATAGCGGGGCTGATGATTTCGATTTCTTCGCGCCCGAGTTTCCCCGATTCGCCAGCGTGTGGGTTTAATCCTGCGACGGCGATGCGCGGTGCGCTCTTGCCTCGACAACGAAGAAAATCCGCGAGCAACAAACCGACGCGGACTATCTCCGATTGCTTGAGCGTGCGCGGAACCTTGTGCAACGGAATGTGCGTGGTGACGAGCGCGACCGTGATTTTTCCGCCGGTCAAACACATAGCGAAATTTTTGACGCCGCAACGCTCAGCAAAGAATTCGGTTTGCCCCGGGAACTTAAAACCAACTTCGTACATCCGAGCTTTGTGAACCGGCCCGGTTACAATTGCATCGAGTTCGTCCCGCCGGGCGAGTGTGACGGCTTCTTCGAGCGCAGCCGCAGCGGCGCGCGCGGTTTCCGCAGCGGGGTGCCCTGGCGTGCAATCAGGATATTTGCCGATGATCTGGTAGTCGGCTGCCGCCGCAACACGACCAGATTTCAGAGCAAGATCGACAACCTCTGGCCCGATCCCGGCGCAATCGCCCAGCGTGATGCCAATGCGCAGTTTCCTGCTCGCTTGCCGAGCCATAGCTGTGCGAATGCTGGTGCTCATGCGGTGATTCGTTCAGGAGTACTAGCGCGGGAGGCGCGGAGCCCCGAACGCCCAACGTCCAACGCTGAACTTCCAACTTTCAGCGCTAGATCAAAACGTCTTGATGTAGGCCTTTTGGCGCAGGCTGGCGATCCAGCGTTCCTGAATCTGCTGCGCTTCCTCCTGCACCAGTTTTTTCTCGATATCAGACCGTACTTCGTTGAGTGATTTCGTCGTGCCGCCCTGTTTGTCTTCAACTTTGAGGATGTAATAATTCCCGGCGTAATCGATGATGTTGCTGATTCTGCCGACTGGCATGTTGAAGGCGAACTTTTCCAGCGGCTCGGCGAGAGTCTTGCGTTCGATCCAGCCCCAGTCGCCGCCGTTGTCCCGAGTGCTGTCCTCCGAATAAATCTGCGCCGTCCGGTCAAACTCTGCACCGTCGGCCAGTCTGCCGAGCACTTCTTCGGCCAGCGCCTTTTGCGCCGGGGCAGTCGCGGTATCTTTTTGGCCGGGAATCATGATCATGCGCAGCTTGATGGTCTCCTTGCTGGTAAACTCGTCGCGATGCTTCCTGTAGTAATCTTCTACTTTTGGCGGCGAAATAATGCTTTTCGTCTTGACGTTATGGCTGCGCATCGCCTGAACGATCATTTGCTCCATCTCCTTTTGCTTGAACTCGCCCAACGTGTAATTCTGCGCTTCGAGCGTCTTGATAAACGTATTGCGGTCGCCGCCAAAGTTCTCACGGATGATCTCGTGCATCCGCTGATCTATGAAATGATCGGGAATTTCATACTTCTCTTTTTTGAACGCCTCAAGGACAAGCTGCCGGTCGATCAGGTCTTTCAGCGCTAGTTCTCGCGTTGTTTTCAGTTGTTTTTCCAATTCCTGGCCGGTGTATTGCGCCCGCAGCTGCTTTTCCCGTGGCGCGGATAGAGCGCGCACTTGCGATATTGTGATCACATTGCCGTTCACAATCGCGGCGATGCCATCCACCACCATCGGTTCCTGGGCAAACGCAGCGCAACAAATGGGCAATAGTGCAAGCCCGCAGACCGCCAGCAAAACGACTACAAATGGACGGACGAGGTTTCTCATAATTTTCTAATCAGTTCCACAATTTCCCCGAGGTGCTGCTCGATTTTCGCTGCAACTAAACGAGGGAATTTGCCCGCGACAAGGATAAAATCCCCATGCCGCGTCAGCATTAGTTTGCGGTCGCGCACTTCCACACGGGTTACCCCTGATCTTGCCGCGGCCAGTTTGATTTCGATGAGAGCAAATAAATTGTCAACTGCCGGAGGGAAAGGGCCGAAGCGATCACGCCAGTCGCGCTGCAAACGTTCCAATTGCTCATGCGAAGTGATTTCCGCAATATCGCGGTACGCTCGGATGCGCAGCGAAGAGTCACTGAGGTAAGTGACCGGAATGAACGCCGGAATTTTGTAGAGGAAGCTGTCAGCTTCCCCTGCAGCAAATTTTGGCGGCGTAATAAATTCCGCTTCGTTAGTCACGACAAAATCGAGTCGTAAATCGACATCCAGCCGGAGCCGCGCCTTTTCGCCTTTCAGCTGCGCCACCGCCTGCTTGAGCAACTGGCAATACAAATCGAAACCGACTGCCATAATGTGGCCGCTCTGAGCTGTGCCCAGGATGCTGCCGGCGCCGCGAATCTCCAGGTCGCGCATGGCAACGCGAAAACCTGCGCCCAGCGAGCTGTACTGTTTGATGGCGCTGATCCGCTTGCGCGCGGCGCCGATTGTCATCATTTCGCGCGGAAGAAGCAGATAGGCGTAAGCCTTGTGCTCGGCTCGGCCGACGCGTCCACGAAGCTGATACAAGTCGGCGAGACCAAACTGATCTGCCCGATCGATGATGATAGTGTTTGCATTCGGGATATCGAGACCGCTTTCAATGATCGTGGTGCAAACGAGCACATCGGTTTTGCCAGCGATGAATCGTGCCATGACCGCTTCCAGCTCGTCGGCGTCCATCTGACCATGCCCGATTTCAACTCTTGCCTGTGGGCAAAGATGGACGATCCGGTCGCGCGCTCGATCGATAGTCGCTACGCGATTGTGCAGGAAAAAAACCTGCCCTTGCCGTTCCAGTTCGCGGTCAATTGCCGCTCGAATGATTCGTTCATCGTAAGCTGAGACGACCGTCTCCACCGGCAAACGGTTGAGCGGCGGGGTCTCAATCGTGGACATGTCTTTTACGCCCACGAGCGAGAGGTACAGGGTGCGTGGAATCGGCGTGGCAGAAAGTGTCAGAACATCAACCAGCTCGAACAGCTCTTTGAATTTCTCCTTGTGCAAAACTCCGAACCGCTGCTCCTCGTCGATCACCACCAGCGCAAGATCTTTGAATACAACGTCGCCGGAGATGAGCCGGTGAGTGCCAATGATGATGTCGACTCCGCCTTCGCGCAGCAGTTTTAGCACTTTTTTCTGTTCGGATTGCGAACGAAAGCGGCTGAGCATTTCGATGCGCACGGGGTAATCGAGCATGCGTTGCCGGAACACCTCGAAATGTTGTTGAGCGAGGACTGTTGTCGGCGCGAGCACAGCGACTTGTTTGCCATTCATGACCGCCTTGAACGCGGCGCGAACTGCGACTTCGGTTTTCCCAAAACCGACGTCGCCACAGATCAGGCGGTCCATCGGCCGAGGACGCTCCATGTCGATTTTCGTGTCAATGATGGCCTTCATTTGGTCCGGCGTTTCCCGGAACGGAAAGGAATGTTCGAACTCGGCCTGCCATTTTGTGTCCGGGGCGAATGCATGACCGGAGTGCATTTGTCTTTCCGCCTGGATCGCAAGCATTTTGCCCGCGTAATCGAAAATGGACGCCGCGGCTTTTATTTTGGCTCGGGCCCATTTCCCATCGCCGAGCGAGCTTAGCGGTGGCGATTTTTTTCCTGCGCCAACATAGCGGGAAACGAGGTACGCTTGCTCGAGTGGCACATAGAGCTTCGCTTCATCTGCGAATTCGAGCACCAGCACCTCCTGTGGCTGTTCTTGCTGTTGTGGGGCAACCCCGAAAGCGTTCGGGGTTGCCGATTCTGTCTCACGTGCGCCGAGCAGGCGATGCGCCTGCCCTACAGCAAATTTTTGCAAACCGAGAAATTTCCCGATTCCGTGCTCGAGATGCACCACCAAGTCGCCTTCGTTCAGTTCGCTGAAATCGATTTGTGCGCGGTGGCGCTCCGCCCGACGCAAATGCCTGCGTGCATGCACCGCGAATCGTCCAAACAATTCGGCAGCCGAGAGGACGACGAGATTGGCTTCAGGGAAGCAAAATCCACGGGCGAGTGTTCCTTCGACGAAATCGACCCCTTTCAGACCCGGAAGGCAGCCACCCGCCGCGGCGGGTGGCTGGGTCGCCCAGCTCCTTCTACCTGCCTCGTCTAGCGAGCAGCCCTCATTGCGTTGAAGGAGCTGCCGGCCGGAGGCGGGTCCGGCGACGCGGTCGATGGCGCCCGCCATGATCTCGCGGAAGCGCTCAATCTCGCCCTCGGTCTGAAAATAAATGACGATCCTCGCGTTGTTCGCGCGCCATTCTTTTAAGCGTTCGACAAACTGCGCGCGTTTTGCCTCGGCGAGCACGAGATCGCCGGCCGCAAACTCGCCGATGTCGCAATCCTCGAACGCGCCGCCGAAATCTTCTGGACCGGTTTCAATCCAGCCTTCGCTGATCTGGACCTGTGCGCTCGAAGTTGCTTCCGGTTCGATTTCGATCTTGAGATGATTTGGAGCGACGTAATCGCGAACGAACCCGCTATGGCCATCTACCAAGGAAGGGCGATCTCCAGATCGCCCCGGCGGCTCGGAAGCCGCCGCTCCTTGACCGAGCAGAATATCGGCCGACCTTAGATCGCGCACTGAAGTTTGAGTATCGATGTCGAACTCGCGCAGTGATTCGATTTGGTCGCCGAAAAATTCCACTCGGAACGGCAATGGCGCCTGCCACGAATAGACATCGAGAATGCCGCCGCGAATGGCGAACTGTCCCCGAGTGGTTACTTGCGCCGCGCGCTCATAACCGCTGCCCACGAGTTGGTCGATAAGCTGTTCCATCTTTGTGTTTGCTCCGCGTTGGAGTTGTGTAACAGCAGATTGGAGCGTGCCGCGCTTTGGCGCAGGTTGATCGAGACTTGCGCGCGTCGCGACGATGATGCGCGGACCGGTACCGATTTGCATGAGCAGCGCCAGCCGTTCCGCGGCAATTTCCGGGTCGGGCAGAACATTTTCTACGGCAGCCAACTCGGCTTCTGGCAGGAAAAGCGCGTCTGGCTGCCAGTTGAGCAAACTTTCGTAAAAGATTTCTTGAGAATGAACGCTGGGACAGAGAACCCAGATCGTGGAATCGACATCTTGTCGATCATCAGCTGGAAGTCGATGCCAGGAGCTTGCGATGGCCGCCGCCAGAAACGGCTGCGCAGGCTGGATGACGTGCGAAAATTGCACCGGCCATACAGCTTTTTGGATCGTGGCAAGTTTCCGCGCGATCGGCTCGCTCGCCGCGACACATTCCAGAAGCTCCGTGCGGATCGATTTCTCCACTAAAGAGTTTACGCCAAATTTTTCCAGAGTTGTAGCCTGCGATTCTCGTGTGAGACGCGAGGCGCGCGCGTGCAAACACGCCTAAGGCGCGGACTTCGCACAGCGAAGCGGCTACAGCGCGCGGCCGATGGCCGCAGCGACCGCGCGAAGGCGCGGGACGAGTTCGGCGAAAATTTCCGGCGTGAGCGCCTGGTTGCCATCGCTCTTGGCCAGCTCCGGGGAATCGTGCACTTCAATCATGAGCGCGTCCGCTCCGGCTGCGACTGCGGCGAGAGACATCTGGGGCACAAACTCACGCAGCCCGAGCGCATGCGTCGGATCGACAATCACGGGCAGATGCGTTTTAGACTTTAAGATTGGAACAGCGCTAAGATCCAGTGTGTACCGTGCTGCCGTCTCAAATGTGCGAATGCCGCGCTCGCAAAGAATGACGTTCGAGTTGCCTTCGTTCAAGATGTATTCGGCGCTCATCATCAGGTCATAAATTGTGGCGCTGAATCCACGTTTGAGCAGAACCGGCAGTCTACTACGGCCAACTTCTTTCAAGAGAGAAAAATTGTGCATGTTGCGGGTGCCGACCTGCAGGCAGTCTGCGTATTTCTCGATCATGGACAGATCGCGCGGGTCCATCACTTCGGTGACCACAGGGAGGCCCGTTTTCGCTCGCGCTTCTGCGAGAAAACGAAGTCCGTCTTCGCGTAATCCTTGAAAACTATATGGGGAAGTTCGCGGCTTAAACGCTCCGCCGCGCAAGATTTTCGCCCCAGACTCTTTTACGATCGTCGCGATCGACTGAATTTGTTCTCTACTTTCCACCGAGCACGGACCGCAAATCAGAACGACGTCTTCGTGTTCGCCGACGCGTACATTGCCAATTGCGACAGATGAGGCGCCACGCGAATCCATCGCGGCAAGTTTATACGGTTTCAAAACAGGGATGATTGCTTCCACGCCCGCCATGGCGGCAATCGGCTTCTCGCGAAGGAGCGTGTCTGGCCCGATTACGCCGATGATTACGCGAGAGGCGCCGCGGCTGACTTGTGCCTCCAGCCCAAACTCCCGCACACGGGTGACGATCCGCTGGATCTGTTCCTCGGTCGCGTTTGGTTGTGTGATGATAATCATAGTTCTGCCAGCGGGATCATCAGAATGCCGCGACTGGGAATTTTCTGCAAGCCCAGATACTGGCTATTCTGCGCCGGGCATTGCCTTCGAAAAGCGGCGCAGTAACGCCGCACTCCAAAACGCAAGCGCGTAACATACGCTCGAAATCACGGCCACGTTTTGGAGTGCGCCAGTGCTCTGGCGCTTTTGGTTCTTTCCCTCAGAGCACCGGTTTCGAAATCTCGGCAGCGAGCGGATGCCGACGCTGCTAAAAGACCTAATTCGTGATCGTTACCGGCGTTCCGACAGAGACTGATCTAAAGAAATTTTCAGCCATGAATTCAGGCATGCGGATACAACCGTGCGACGCCGGATAACCTGGTAAATAACCTGCATGCATACCCGTTCCCGACACAATGCGCATGAAATACGGCATTGGCGTGCCCTTGAAATGACTGCCCGGCGGCTTCGGGTCTTTTTGGATATCGACGTTTGGCTTCACCACATTCCCTGCCGAATCCACATAGTCCCCGAACAAGCTGGAGGCATGGTCCTTGTCCTTTTGAATGATCTTGAAAGTACCCAGCGGCGTGTTTAGGCCTTCACGGCCAGTAGAGAGTTGCGAAACGCCGACGAGCACGCCGCCCTTGTAAAAATAGGCGCGCTGTTCTCCCAGGCTGATCTTCACAGAAGGACTTCCGTTGGAGCTATCTCCGTCCCAATAGGAGACAGTGTCCCGCGGCGGACCACCCTCGCCGCTGCCGTAAGCCCCGCCCAGATACTGCGTTCTGGCCGAATAACGCGGGTCTTCACCACAACCCGTGACGAGTAAAACGAGGCAAATAGAAACAACTACCCGCAAAACGCCCAACAACGAATGATGCATAGACTTTCGACGGCGTTCTTAATGCGCAAGCGGCGCAAAAAGTCAAGCGAACGATGCTGGTGGAGTTTTCGAGTGGTCCATTGCCGGCTCTGGGGAGCACAGGCTGCCAGCCTGTTCATCTCGGCAGCTTGCCGAGATGCCTCGCGGAACACGGGAACACGCGCCGAGGCAGGTTGCCGGCAAAGCTGCCGGCAACTACAGGCTCCCGCGATTGCGGGATGCTCCCCAGATTTCTGAAGCGCTGCCGATACGTGGCTTGGACAGCCCCGATTCTTCTGGTGCTTGGGGTTTGCGATTTGGTGCGTTAGTGTTTGCACGCATGGCTCAAGTAACAATCGAGACAATCAAGAACGGCCCTATATCGTGACGGGCGAAGTGGAATTGATCGACGCCGACGGAAAAAAATTTCCTGTGGAAAAACGGATGGCACTCTGCCGTTGCGGCGCGTCGACAGAAAAACCATTCTGCGACGGCACCCATTCCAAAATCGGCTTCCAAGCCGCCGAGAAAGCGGTGCCCGAATCGAAAGAATAACCTTTGTCATTCCGACCCCGAAAGCATTCGGGGTTGCCGCGCCGTAGCTTTATGCGAAGGCTGGGAGGAATCTCTCCAATGAAATTTCGAATTGAGCTTGTAATCGCGTTCTTACTTTCCAGCTCGACGCTCCACGCGGAAAGAATTTCGCTCATTGGCGCGACTGTCATCAACCCGGCTGATGGCAAATTACTCCCGAACGCGACGGTCGTGATTAACGGTGACAAGATCGAACGCGTCGCGATTGGCAAACAAGACGCGGCCGCGCTTGGTAAACAGGTCAGTTGCGTCGGCAAATTCATTTTGCCCGGCTACATCGACACGCACGTTCATTTTTTTCAATCGGCAGATTTATTCACGCGACCCGACGGCACTGATTTGAACAGTGTTCGTCCGTACAAGGACGAAGTCGCATGGATCAAGTCGCACCTCGATGACGTTTTCGCCCGCTACATTCGTTGCGGCATCACCAGCGTCGTCGATGTCGGCGGGCCGATGTGGAACTTCGAGGTGCGCAAAAAAGCAAACGCGACCGCGAAAGCGCCGCGCGTCGCCGTGGCTGGGCCGCTGATCTCCAGCGTCTCACGCGAGAAACTCGATCTTGGCGATCCGCCGATCGTGAAGATCGACACGTCCCGAGCAGGCGCGCGAGTTCGTCCGCAAACTTGCCGCGCAAAATCCCGATCTGGTCAAGATCTGGTACATCGTGGACAAAGATCATCCGGTCGATAAGTTTCCGTCCTATTGTGCGCGCGACGATTGAAGAAAGTCACGCGCACAAAATTCGCGTCGCGGTGCACGCGACCGAACTGGAGACCGCGCGCGCTGCGGTTGAGGAAGGCGCGGACGTGCTGGTCCACAGCGTGATCGACAAACCCGTGGACGACGCGTTCGTGAAGCTCTTGAAAGATCGGCACGTAATTTTGTGTCCGACGCTCGTGGTGTTTGAACGCTACGGCCGGACCTTTTCGCACCAGTTGAATCTCACGCCTGAAGAACAAGCGTGGGGCAATCCCGAAGTGATCGCGACACTCGACGTCACGAAAATTCCGCAGGACAAATTGCCGCATCGGATCAAGGACGCGCTTGGCTGATCCGAAAGCGGCCCTCGATAAGATCAACAAAACTTATGAAGTCGCGCTGCCGAATTTGAAAAGATTAGAGGACGCGGGCGTGACAATCGCGGCAGGCACCGACGCGGGAAACATCGGCACGATTCATGGGCCAGCGCTTGTTTCGCGAATTTCAGCTGATGAAAGAAGCCGGGCTGACGCCGATGCAGATTCTCCAATGTGCCACGGCCAACGCAGCGAAACTTTTCGGCGGCGAAACCGGCGCGCATGTTGGCACATCGAACAATGGCTATTTCGCCGATCTGGTCGATTCTCAATTCCAATCCGCTGGACGACATCGCGCACGCTTCCGATATCGACACAGTGATCAAGAACGGCGTGGTTTATCCGGCTGATTCCATTTTGCGGTGATGTTGGCGTTGCTCGCTGAATGCGCCGGATCGCTCGCGACGCAACATAGACTTGCAGTCTGTGCGCCCAGCGAGCTTCAATTGCTGCTCACTGTCACGCAATACCGCGAACTGCAAACAGCGGAGAACATCTCTCGCTCGGCGCGTCAGACAGAGCCCTATGATTCCACTGCGGTACGAGTCTGGGATGGACAGGCTAAATCCCTTGCTCGCTCTGGAAGAGCAGCCTGAAATTTTTATCTATGGCTACTTACCCAACGCAATACGCGCATCCAGAAGCGCTGGTGGAGACGGATTGGCTGGAGAAACATCTCAAGGACGAGGGAATCCGGATCGTCGAATCGAACGAAGATATTTTGCTTTACGACACCGGGCATATTCCCGGCGCGGTGCACATCGATTGGCGCGCTGATCTCCAGGACCCGGTGATTCGCGATTATATTTCGCCGGAGAAATTTGCGCGGCTTTGCAGCCGCCACGGAATCACGCCAGACACCACTTGCATTTTTTACGGTGATAAGGCGAACTGGTGGGCGTGCTACGCGCTCTGGGCGTTCCGGCTTGTTCGGCCACGAGAAAGTGAAAATCCTCAACGGCGGCCGCGACAAATGGAAAGCGGAAGGCCGCCGCATGACGCGCGAAATTCCAAAATATCGCGACAGACAAATTATCCGGTGCCGAAGAAACGGTTCGACAAAGAGATTCGCGCGTTTTTCGATGAAGCTTTGGCGCAAAGCAAGGGCGCCAAGCCACTGATCGACGTGCGTTCGCCCGGCGAATACCGGGGCGAGATCACGCACATGCCGGAGTATCCGCAGGAAGGCGTGCTGCGCGGCGGCCACATTCCCGGGGCAAAAAGCATGCCGTGGAAAACCGCCACAAATGACGACGCGACATTCAAGCCCGCGGACGAACTGGCCAAAATTTATTTCGATCAATGCGGCGTGAAGCCAGGCACGGACACGGTTGTTTATTGCCGAATTGGCGAGCGCTCCAGTCACACATGGTTTGTGCTCACCTATCTGCTGGGACTTGATAACGTCCGCAATTACGACGGTTCGTGGACCGAATGGGGCAACAAGGTCGGCGCGCCGATCGAAAAGAGCGCGTAAGCGGGTTGGGGAGCGCGCGCGCCTCGCGCGCTGGCGATGAGTGCCCTCGCATCGTCGAACTTTTGCGATATGTGCACCGTGGTCGCACTGCAATGCGTTGACCGGCATTTCGGCGGGGCGCCGAAATGTGCGGGCGAGGCGCCCGCGCTCCCCAATCGGGATTACGCCCTTTCGGTTTTCACCAGCAGATCATGAATTAGCTGCATTCGCTTTTGTTCTTTCCGACTGGAACTGAGCTGCGCAATCGAGCGCTGCATTCGGCGTGTCCAATTCAAACTGCGCCTTTCGTCCCGGGGACATTGAAGCGATATGTGCGCGCCAGCAGATCGGTGATCATGACGATGGCGATCCACGATTCGCACCTGAAAAGGGCTTCCATGATCGCCGGATAAAAATCCTTTTCGAAATCGAGCTCTTCGATTTTTGAATTCAGGCCGGCAAACAGGGCGATCTTCTCGATAGTGGCTCGCGCTTGTTCTCAGCGTTCGACGTTGGGTGCTCCGAAAGCCTCGTTCCACAAAGCACGAATCGGTTCGTGATCGTGCGTCGCATAGGTGGCGACGGAAAGCCGTTCGTACATCTGTCCAGGAATGATCATCCCATGTGCATTTCCCATTGCGGAATTTTAAATCCAGCGATGCCAAGCGACCGTAAATTGGGCCGCACATACTCGGGAACAACACCAAGATCTTCGCCGATCACGCGCGCTGCCGCCGGCTTCTTCCAGAACGACGCGCAGGTATTCTTCGCCTTCGCGTTTGTTTGCTTCGCGGTTTTCGGGTGTGTTGTCGTCACGTGGAACAAAATGCGGTGCGCGACCGCCAGTTCGTTCCAGCATCTGGTGCTCATCGAGCGGGAGGAATTCCTTGTTCCTGCGTGGCCGCCACGGGAAAGGCATAGATGCGATAAAATCCCTGGACGTGATCGATCCGGAACAAGATGAAAAATGCGCCGGACGGCACGCACACGCTCGCGCCACCATTCAAAATTGTTCGCGCGCATGTTATCCCAGCGATAAAGCGGAATACCCCAGTTCTGACCCCATTTTTGCGTGAATGCGTCGTCCTTGAAGTGAGGTTCGGGAGGCGCGCCGCCGAACCAGTCCAGCACGAATTCATCCGGGCGCGCGAAAACATCGGCGCTGCAATAACTGACACCGAATGGAATATCGCCCATTAGCGCCACGCCGCGTTCTTCGGCGTACATTTTGATCGCGCGCCATTGCTGATGCGCGATCCACTGCACGTAACAGAAGAAACTTTGCGCGGCTCGTGTCAGCGCTGCCTGTCGATCGTGCGGCAGATCGTGGAGCCAACCGCGTGCTTTTTCAATTGTCTGATGCTGCGGCTGCCATCGATTCCATGCCGCGCTATCGTCGTTCGCCTCCATCAGAACCCGGAAAAATGCATAGTCGCGCAACCATGCGGATTCTTGTTCGCAGAATGCTCGGAATTCTGATTGCCGTTGTTCGTCTGGCGTGAGCCAAAGAAATTCGAAAACGCTTTTTCCAGCAACCGCCGCTTCAGTTTTTTGACGTGGCGATACTTTACCGCGCCAAGACGGAGGGCTCGTCAGATCAACATCGGCAACTGCAGCATCAAAGTCTTCGCGCGTTAAATCCTGCGGCGAGTTTGGCGCAAGATGCAGCGTCGTCGGCTCGATCGCCATGGCGCTGATCGCGTTGTATGGACTGTTGTCGGCGCCGGTCTCGTTGATGGGCAGGAGCTGGACAAGTTTGAATCCGACTTCTGCTGCCCAATCAATAAACTCCCGCAACGCAGCGACGTCGCCGATTCCCAAATCATTCTCGCCGCGCAACGCAAACAGCGGCGCGAGGACGCCAGCAATTTTTTTCTCCGGCGAGAAAATTCATCGGCAGGAAAATGACGAATGACGAATGACGAATGACGAAATAATGACGAAACTCCGAATGACGAAGAAATCTGTCGCGTGCCGTTGTCATTTGAACATTTAGATTTTCTTCGACATTCGTCATTCGTGCTTCGCCGCGTATAAGCCATACAAAATGCGGGCATCAAGTCTATGTTTACGCGGCTTCGTCATTTTCTGCTCACCTGCCAGGCTTCCACACGTCATTTTGTCATTCCGAGCGAAGTCGAGAAATCTCTGATTTCGATAAATTCGATTTCAGCACAGGCTACAGAGAATTCTCGACTCCGCTCGGACATGACAATAATGGAAATCAGCCCCGCTTACTTGCCAGTCTTCCACAGGTCGTTTGGAATTTCCTGCAGAAAACGTGATGGTCGTTGGAAAACGTCGCCGTAGCCTCCGCTTAAGCGCATATGCGGATACGTGAGATAAAGCTCGTCACGTGCGCGAGTGATGGCCACATAGAACAAGCGCCGTTCTTCCTCCAGCGCATCGCGCGTATTGAGGGAGCGGCTGCTCGGGAACATCCCGTCCGTCAGCCAGATCACGAACACTGTATGAAATTCGAAACCTTTCGCCTGGTGCACCGTGGACAGATTGACTGTTTCCTTATCTGCGCCTTGGGTTGGCGCCGCCTCCGCATCGACGTTGCTGATCAGCGCCAATTGCGCAAGAAATTCGTGAACGTCCTTGAATTGACGGGCGAACACTGCGAGTTGGTCGAGGTCTTCGCGGCGCAGTTCGTAGTTGGTGAAGTTCACTTTGGCGTAATCATCGTAAATCGCTTCCACAACAGATGTGATCATTTCCGAGGGCGGATTGGGTTGCCCGCCCGGTGCGATTTCATCCAGCGTATGCGCCAGTTGCGTCCACAGTTTCTTTGATTTTGCGGGAACGTTCATGGCTTGGAGGCGTTCCCCAAAACTGTAGCCGGGGGCGTTGACCCCGGCGGGTGCTGAAGTTGCTTCAGAACCGCCGGGATCACCGATCCCGGCTACAGGAGACCGACCGTCCCACGCCTGCCAAAGATTTTCCGCGGTGCGATTGCCAATGCCGGGAAGCAATTTCACCATCCGGTTAAAGGCGACTTCATCGCGCGGATTGGCCACGAAACGGATAAATGAAGTCACATCTTTGATGTGCGCCTGCTCGAAAAATCGAATGCCGCTGGTGATTTGATAGGGAATACCGCGGCGGGAAAGCTCCAGCTGCAACTCGATCGCGTGATAATGCGCGCGGTAAAGCACGGCGATGTCGTTAAGATCGACATTTTCATCGCGCAGTTCGAGAATCCGTTGCGCCACAAACTGCGCTTGCTCCGCGCCATCGTTCAGTGCCACCAGAGCCGGCTTGAGCGCTTTTGATTCGCGCGTCGCGCTCAAATGTTTGCGGAATTGTTGAACGTTTGCGGCGATCGCTGCGTTCGCCACCTCCAGAATTTCCGGCACGCTGCGGTAATTCATTTCGATCTTGAACACCTGCGCGTCCGGATAACGCTTCGGAAATTCGAGAATGTTTTGGAAGTTCGCGCCGCGCCATGAATAAATCGATTGCGCGTCGTCTCCCACGACCATCACGTTGCGGTGATCGCGGGCGAGCAGATCCACCAGATCAGCCTGGATTTTGTTCGTGTCCTGGTATTCATCGACCAGAATGAACTGAAACTGCCGCCGGTAAAATTCCGCAATCCGCTCGTGCTGCTGAAACATCGACAACGTTTTTTGCAGCAGGTCGTCGAAATCCATCGAGTTCGTCGCCTTCTTCTTTTTTTCGTATCGCTCGTGGACATCTTGAATCTTGTCGAGTAGCGGCAGGAAATAAGGAAACTTCTCCGCGAGCAATTCCTCCAGCGGGTTCTCGGTGTTGACGACGAAACTGAAGATTTCGGCAAGCACATCGCCTTTCGGGAACCGGATTTCCTTCGGATCAATCCCTGCGTTGGCCACAACAGTGTCGATCAGATCCTTTTGATCTTCGCGGTCCATGATGGTGAATCCGCTCGAGTAACCGAGCGCGCTGCCGTGCCTGCGCAAAATCCGGTTTCCGACCGAATGAAATGTTCCGCCCCAAAGCCCGCTCGCATCGACCGGCAGCAAATTCGCGACGCGATCCAGCATTTGCCGCGCAGCTTTATTCGTGAATGTGAGAAGCAGAATGTTCCGCGGATCAATCCCGTTTTCGAGCAGGTAAGCTACGCGATAGGTGAGTGTGCGCGTTTTTCCCGAGCCCGCGCCGGCAATGACAAGGAACGGTCCCGGCGGCGCAGTCACTGCCGCAAGCTGCTGTTCATTCAGCTCAGCGGCGTAATCGACGTGGATCGATGTCGAAATTGGGGCGCGTTGCAGCGTGTATTGCCGGGACATGGTGATAATTGCGGATTTCGGATTGCTTGCCCGCCGTAGCTTTGGCGGAGGCGGGCGGACTGCAAAGAACCGCAGCAATAACAGGTTCGCAAATCGCAGCCCCAATCACGTAGAAGTGGTGCCATTAGGGCCTCAGGAAAAACGGATGCAAGCTGCGCGAAATCCCCCTGCAGATACGAACGTTATCGGATGCCGCGTCGATATTCTTGATTTACGCAGCGATCACGATGGCGCGCTTCCGGGCGGTTGCGTCGAGAATCCGCTTGCGCAAACGCAATGATTTTGGTGTCGCTTCCACGTATTCGTCGATGTCGATGTACTCGATGGCGCGCTCGAGAGTCATGCGCAGCGGCGCTTCCAGTTGGATGCCTTTGCCTTCGCCTTGCGAACGCATGTTCGTAAGATGTTTCGCCTTGCAGGGATTGACTGGCAAATCTTCTGGCCGCGCGTTCTCGCCTACGATCATTCCTTCGTAAACGTCTTCCTGCGGCCCGATGAAAAGCCGGCCGCGCGCCTGGATATTGTTGAGCGCGTAAGCAGTGCTGACTCCATATTCCATCGACACCATCACTCCGCGACCGCGTCCGCCAATCTCGCCTTTGAAAGGGGCATATTCGCGAAAAAGATGACTCATCAATCCTTCGCCGCGTGTCAGGTTGACGAGATCGGTCTCGAAGCCGATCAGGCCGCGCGTGGGGATGATCGCTTCAATCGAAACGCGCGACGCGTGATGATCCATGCCGAGAATCTCGCCTTTGCGATTGGCAATCGATTGCAAAATATCGCCAAGGTTCTCGTTCGGTAGATCGACATATAGATTTTCGAGCGGCTCGAGCAGATCGCCGTCTTCAGTCCGGTGAAAAATCGCCTCCGGACGCGAGACCATTACTTCGTAGCCTTCCCGCCGCATTTGCTCGACCAGGATTGCGATTTGCATTTCGCCACGTGCATTGATCTCAAACACGCCCGCGGTTTCTGTGTCATTTACCTGGAGCGAAACGTTGCCACGGGTTTCGCGAGTCAAGCGTTCGCGAATATGTCGCGCGGTTACGTATTTTCCCTCGCGACCAGCAAAGGGCGAGTCATTGACAAGAATGTGCATGCGAATCGTGGGCGGATCGATGTCCACGAATTGAAGCGGCGTCCGTTCTTCGAGGTCCGTGAGTGTTTCGCCAATGTAAACCTCATCGAAACCGGTGAGACCAACGATCTCGCCAGCGGTCGCGTGCTTTATTTCCACCTGCTCTAGTCCCTCATATGTGAAAAGCGCTGTCACGGTAGCGCGTTCGCGCCGGCCATCACGCTGAATGCAGACGATCGAGTCGCCGACCGCAACGCGACCGCTCACAATACGCCCGAGCGCAATTCTCCCGAGGTAATCGCTGTAATCGAGGTTCGACACGAGCATTTGAAAGAATGGCTCGCTGGAAATTTTCGGCGGCGGCACATGCTGCACGATCGCTTCAAAAAGCGGCGTCATGTCTTCGTTGTTTTCGTGCAGCTCGCGCACGGCAAAACCTTCCTTTGCGCTCGCGTAAATGATTGGGAAATCGAGCTGCTCGTCGGTTGCCTTCAGCTCAACAAAAAGATCGAAAACCATATCGACGACTCTATGCGGGCGCGCGTTTTCTCTGTCGATCTTGTTGATAACAACGACTGGTTCGGCTTTGTTCTCCAACGCCTTGCGCAAAACGAAACGGGTTTGCGCCTGCGGTCCGTCGTGGGCATCGACGACCAGAAGCACGCCGTCCACCATTTTCATGATGCGCTCGACTTCGCCTCCGAAATCCGCGTGCCCAGGCGTGTCGACGATGTTGATCCGATAACCGTTCCAATGAAAAGCCGCGTTTTTCGCGCGAATGGTGATTCCCTTTTCGCGCTCGAGATCCATCGAATCCATCACGCGCTCCTCGATTTTTTGATTGGAGCGAAACGTGCCCGATTGGCGCAGCAATTGGTCGACCAGCGTAGTCTTGCCGTGATCGACGTGCGCAATGATGGCGATATTACGGATTTTATCCATTGGAGAGACGCTTCTTCCGGGGGGAGAAGCGTGGACTATCGCAGAGACCGAAGCGGAGTCAAACGTTCGCGATGCGAGGCGTGGTTGAGGTGGATCTTAAACGCTCGACGCTTGACGCTGAAAAAAATCCAGAATCTGGAATCAAGCATCGGCCATGGCTACCTTCTGCGGCGCAGGCTCGACCCATTTGCCGTGTTCGCGGATCAAATCCTGCAGCCGACCCACCGCTTCGGCCTCCGGAATATTGAACTTCACGGCCGTCTTACCGACGTAGAGATTCACTTTGCCAGGCGCGCCACCAACGTAGCCAAAATCGGCATCCGCCATTTCGCCCGGGCCGTTCACAATACAGCCCATGATTGCGATCTTTACGCCTTTGAGATGCGACGTTGCTGCTTTGATTTTCGCAGTGGTGGTTTGCAAATTGAACAGCGTCCGTCCGCAAGAAGGGCAGGCGACATAATCAGTTTTGAAAATCCGCGAACCAGCGGCCTGCAGAATGTTGTAACTCAAACGCAGCGCTTGTCCCGGCGCTTCCTCACCCTGCACCAAAATCGCGTCGCCGATTCCATCGCACAGCAAAGAGCCAATGTTGGTGGAGGCGGTGAGAAGGGTGTTCAGGAATGACGAATGACGAATGTCCAATGACGAAGGAATGACGAAGCCCGAACCACCTTTCGTCATTCGATCATTTGGGCTTCTTTCGTCATTCGTCATTCCGATTTCGTCATTTTCGCTCGCGACACGACGAAATATGTCCTTCAGCAGAATCGGATGCCGTGCCTGCAATCGCGACGCCAGCAAGCGAAAAGCCGCGATCACTGGGAGATCGACATCGTCTCTGACGGTGACAAATTGCGCGCTCCGCTCGGCGTTGATTTTGGCAATCGCTGCGTCATCGCGCGGATCGATCTCCACTGCGGTCGCGTTTTCGTAAACAATCTCGGGCTTGTAATCGCCCATTTTGTCGATCTTGTGCGCGATCTTGTCGAAGTTTGACCGCCTGACGACTACTCGAATTAGTTCTGCGCCACCGAGTTTAATTCGTTGGCCGGGATCATCCGCCTTCGCTGAAGCTACGGCGGACAAGCCGATCCCGGCTACAGCGAGCGTTTCCGTAGCGCGCCGTTGATACGAGAACGGATCGAATGAAATCGAGCGTTGAGCGTTGAGCTGCCTGCTCGCGAAAGCTTTCGAGAGTTGGGAGTTGGACGTTTTCCTGATGTTCTCAATCAGCGCTTTCGCCACGGGGATTTCATGAGGACTATCTTCAGTGAGCGAAACGCGGACCGTATCGCCGATTCCATCGGCGAGCAGCGAGCCGATCCCGATTGCACTTTTGATTCGCGCATCTTCGCCTTCACCGGCTTCGGTCACTCCGAGATGGAGAGGGTAGTTCCAGTCCGGTCCAAGTTCGTTTAATCGAGCCACGAGCAACCGATACGCGGCGATCATGATTTTCGGGTTGCTCGCTTTCATTGAGAAAACGAAATCGTGATAATCCAAGTCGCGTGCGATCCGCGCGAACTCGAGCGCGCTTTCAACCATCCCCAGAGGCGTGTCGCCGTAACGGTTCATGATGCGATCCGAGAGCGAGCCGTGGTTCGTCCCGATGCGCATTGCGATCCCGCGTTTCTTGCAAAGATCGACCAGCGGCGAAAACCGCTCGCGAATACGCGCCAACTCGGCTGCGTACTGCTCATCGGTGTATTCGCGGATGACGAACTTTTTCGAATCCGCGTAGTTGCCCGGATTGATTCGCACTTTGTCCACCCATTTCGCTGCTTCCATCGCTGCCTCAGGCTTAAAATGGATATCCGCGACGATCGGCACATTGCAGCCGCGCTCGCGCAAACCTTTGACGATGTGCTCGAGGTTGCGCGCGTCCTTTACTGTAGGCGCAGTGATTCGGACAATTTCACAACCGGCGTTCGCCAGTTCGATCGTTTGTTGGATCGACGCCTCCGTATCCATCGTGTCACAGGTGATCATCGACTGGACACGGATGGGATTGTTCCCGCCGATTCCGACGTTCCCCACCTTCACCTCGCGAGTGGCGCGGCGATGAAAACGAAGAGGATCAACGCAATAGTTCACGAGAGCTGGAATGTACGAATACTCGAGCAAACTCGCAATGCGCTCCGCTTCTACGGCGCTTGCGAGTTTTTTGCGGGCGATTGTGCTTCCAGTTGGTCCAGCTTTTGCCTGACAAACGGCAAATCCTGCACATCGAAGAACGTGATGTAGAGCATGTAACCGATGATGACCACGGCGCAGCTGGTCTGAACAACCTCCAGCACGCGCATGTTCACCGGTTTGCGCCTCACCGACTCAATGAGCGCCAGCACAATGTGCCCGCCATCGAGCACGGGAATCGGCAACATGTTCAAAATCGCCAGGTTCACATTTAGAATGACGCTGAACCATAGCGCGAGTTTCCAACCTCCTTCGGCTTCAAAAAGCCTTACATAAATATTCCAAATCCCGACCGGGCCGCTCAGGTGCTGCAACTTTACGTCAGACTTCGGCGAGGCCACGGCGCCAATCGTCTTTAAGGTACTGGTCACGCTGTTGTAAACCTGCTCGATAGGACTCGGATGTTGGGTCGACACTATCCCGCTGATGTCCCATTGAATTCCAATTCGCGGCTTCATTTCGCCCCCCGTGGGCAGAAGCGTCGGTTTCACCGGAACGTCCAACTTCGCGTCACCCCGCTGTACGTGAAGCATCAGCTCGTCGTTGGGATGTTTGCTGATGTATTCCAGCAACGCGATCGGATTGTAGATTGGCGTTTGATCAAACCCGCGAATGATATCTCCTGAGCGCAGCCCAGCCTTCGCAGCCGGAGTGTTCGGCTCCACCTTGTCGATGATCGGGGTCTCTGCCGGATAGATGAGCAGTTGGCGCACACTTTTCCTGCGCCATCCGCGAGTCTCGGCCTTGTAAGGCTCCACCCAAACAGTTTGCACCGCGCCGTCTCGCTGAAATTTCACCGCGATTTTGTCGCCTTCGCTTCGCACAACATCCCAGCTCACACTGTCGTTCATCCCGAGAAAGCGCCGGACCGGTTTGCCGTCCACTGAAAGGATTTTGTCGCCGGGCTGTAAGCCAGCCTTTTTCGCCGGCGAATCTGGCGCCACGTAACCGATCACAGTGGTCGAGTCTCCTTCACTCACCGGATGACCGACAGCCCAGACAATGGCGGCAAAACAAAGCGCTAGCAGCAGGCTGAATAACGGGCCGGCGATCGCTACGATGATTTTGTCGAGCGCGGAAATTTTCGGCAGCTTCGCCCGATCCAGATCCGCCTTGCCCTCGATGATGTCCATCGGCGCAAGTTGGGGAAGCGCCACGAAGCCTCCGAAAGGCAGTGATCCCAGGGAGTATTGGACGCCGTTGATCGTTTTTTTCCAGAGCGGTTTGCCGAACCAGACGCCGAATTTTTCTATGTAAAGCCCTCGCCAGCGCGCCGCCAGAAAATGCCCCAATTCATGCACCACAATAAGCAGGTTAAAAAGGATCAGGACCTCGAGCAGAATGAAGATGACGCGAGCGATGTGAAGAATCATGTGGTTAAGTGAATCGGTGATCGGTGATTGGTTGGACACGCCGTCGCGGCTACCGTTGCAACTCTTTTAACGGTTTAACGATTTAACGTGTCCCTGCGCTTGCTCTCGCGCCCACTGATCGGCTTCTAATATTGCATCGAGATCAGGGTGCGCAACGGGTGTGTGCCGATTCATCACTTCTTCAACAACCCGCCAGATGTCCGGGAAACGGACTTGTCGATCCAGGAAGGCTGCGACCGCTATCTCGTTCGCGGCATTCATTACAGCAGGCAATGTGCCGCCGGTCTCGCCCGCGCGCCGCGCGAGATTCAACGCGGGAAAATCGTCGTAGCGCGGAGTAAAGAATTCCAACTTGGACAATTTCGAAAAATCAAGTGGCGAGCAAAGTGTTCGGGACCCGATCTGGCCAGGTCACAGCATATTGAATCGGGAAACGCATATTGGAATGACTCAATTGCGCCAGCGTCGAGCCGTCTGCGAACTCGACCATTGAATGGACGATGCTCTGCGGATGGATAACGACCTCGACCCGCTTCATCTCGACGCCAAAAAGCCAGTGCGCCTCGATCATTTCCAGGCCCTTGTTGAACAGCGTTGCGGAATCAATGGTGATCTTTGGTCCCATGTTCCAGGTCGGATGTTTTAACGCCTGTTCTGGCGTGATCGAATCGAAATCTTTTCGCGGCGTTTCGCGGAACGGGCCGCCGGACGCGGTAAGAATGATTCGCCTGACATCAGAAACGTCCAACGCCCAACGTCCAACGTCCAACGTCGAAGTTTCTGCATTAGGAGTTGAGCGTTGAGCTGCCTGCTCGCGAAAGCTTTCGGAGTTGAGCGTTGAGCGTTTCCCTTCCAAAATTTGAAAAATCGCGTTGTGCTCGGAATCTACCGGCAGAACATGCACGCCGTTCTCTCGCGCCTCCCGCATGACAATCTCCCCGGCCATCACCAGAATCTCCTTGCTCGCGACGGCGAGATCCTTTCCCGCTTTAATGGCGGCGAGCGCCGGACGTAAACCGCCGGTGCCGACGATCGCCACCAGCACCATGTCCGCATCGGTCAGGCATGCGATCTCGAGCAGTCCTTCTTCTCCAGAAAAAATCCGCGGTTGGTACTCGAGCGCACGCCGGAGCATGTCGATTTTCGTCTCATCGACCAGACAAACAAATTGCGCGCGCGTTTCATTTGCAGCCGCGGCGAGTTTTTCGGCGTTACTGTTCGCGGCCAGCCCAACGATTTCCATCCGCTCCGGAATGTCGCCCCCCACTTTGAGCGCACTTTCGCCGATTGACCCAGTCGCGCCCAGAATAACGACACGTTTGCGTTTCATCTTAACCACGAACGGACACGAATGATATTGGAATAGACGAAGACGTCCGTAATCATGACGAATCGAGGTTCATATCACGTCCCCGTTGTCATTCGTGGACTTCGTCATTAAATCTTATTCATTCGTAGTTACGGCACCCGAATGACCAATCGGAGATAAAAGAACAACAACGGCGCGGTGAAAAGGAGGCTATCAAGAAGATCGAGCGCGCCGCCAATTCCCGGGAGCAAATTTCCCGAGTCCTTTACATCAGTGCTGCGCTTGATGATTGATTCAGCCAGGTCGCCAAGCACCGCGGCGAATCCTAGAAGTAACCCGAGAACCGCCGCGTGCGTCCAGGTCAGCGCAGGCAAATGGCCGGGCATTAGTTTGAACAGCGCCAGGCTGCAAAGCAGCGCAAAAACAATTGCGCCAAAGAAACCTTCCCACGTTTTCTTGCCGCTAATGTGCGGGACCATCAGATGCCGGCCGATCGCGCTGCCGGTCAGATACGCGCCCATGTCTGCAAATTTTGTGACCGCGATCAAGTACAAGACGTAAAACTGCCCCGTCAGCTGGCCGGTGCTCGAACGCGGGGTCAAATACACGATTTTAGTGATGAAATTGTAGAGCCAAAGCACGTAAAGCAGACCGAACAAGGTGTAAGCCATCGTTTGCAACGGTTCGTCATGGCGAAGGCGCGTAAACATTTGTCTTCCGAAGACCGTCAGGAGAAAAAAAAGCAGGACGGCAACTTCGAAATCGTAGGAGCCTGCCGGCCCGATTTTGGAAAAGTAATAAAAACTGCCGGCGAGCATGACAGCGCCGCAAATCATTCCGGTGATCTTGAAATTCGGAAGGCGCTTGTGATCGAGCATCCGGTAAAATTCCAATAGCCCGATCATTCCAAAGACGCTGATCAACAACCAAAACAGGATCTCGTAACCGGAGAACATGATCAGCAGCGCGACGGTCCAAAGCGCAATCGTGCTGACGAATCGAAGAATGAAAGCAGAGCGGGGCGTCACGACGTTTGTGCCGGTTTTCTCAACAGTCACGGGCATGCACCTGCATCATCTCGAAGGAACGAATCAGGCGCAAGCGCAGACGTGCTGCGTATCAGCGCAATATGACTCAACCGCGACCGGTCGCTTTCGCGTCAGCCGCGGCTGGAACCGCTATTCACGGTGCGTGCCCGCCGTCGCTAGCGAGGACGAGTGCCTTAGGTAGTAATCGACGCCGCTGTTACCAGTGTTGATGACTTTGATGGTGGCCCCGCGCGGGAGGAGTGCGACAGCCAAAAACAGCGCTATAGCGATCGCGGCAGGGCTGATATGGCGTGCGATCTTTGTTTTCATAAGGCATTCGCTTTTACCTTTTCCTTCGGGAAATTTTTTATGGCGTTGCAAAAATTCTCGAAACCGGAATTTTTTGCCGCGGAATTACACGGATTGCACGGGTCACGACCCGATCAGAAACAAAAGAAAACCGTTGAGCAACATCGCGTTTACCACCTCGTAGCGCGTGCTGCTGTCCACTAATGGAGACAAGATAACGACGCCGCGCCGCCCCGAAGGTTTCCCGGGGACGGCGCGCGCCGTTCGTTACTACCTGTTCCGAGGTTCACAGTGAAGACTTGATCCAGATTACAGCTGACCTGGACGTAACTCCACCTAGTGCATATCCCAGGCCAGGCTCCAGGGTTACCACAACGCTGTAGGCTTGATGGGAGGATCCTGCTCTGGGGTCAGGCAACGTTGCGAACGAGATCACTCCGTAACCGGATTGTCCCAGGAAGGCCGGGGAGATAGGCTGAACATAATCAACTCCTGCGATAGCGGTGCCGCTGATCGAGAAGTTTACGTAGGTTGCACCGAACATGAGTGCAGGCTTCATGTCCAGGACGAACGAACCGGTCTTTCCCCGGAGGATATTTCCGGCGCTATGGATGGTGACCATCGGCAATTGCACATCCTCAGGGCCCATTGAATCAGCCGAGCTTGTGCGGTCGTTAGCACCTGCAGATATGTGGACAGGGCCACCGTCAGGGTGCGCTCCGCCTTGATGACTGGCGCAAGCGCAACCGCAAGCGCAAACGCTATGGCTATGAATACGATGTTTTGATTTTTCATAATTTATTGTCCTTTCATTGTTTTGGCCTTCTTTGACTTCTCGTCATTGAGAACTCATTTCTGGCCTTTACCCTTTCCTTCGGAAAATTTTGGCGGGCATGGCAAAAAAAGTTTACGGGAGACCGCGGAAGCGCTTTCGCCGAAGCTTCCGCCTGCGCGCAAGGCTACGGCGCGATGAGACGGGGTGACCCATGACGCGGATGTCACGGATTCAGACCACAAGGGAAAACGCGATTTGCAGACGAGACGCCTACCATCACGAAAGGCAAGGAAAAAGGAAGGTTTTTCCGCAACCAGGTCGGATCGGAATCCACCTTTGTCTCGTTGGTCCTCTGTGCGGAGTCTCAACCGCTAATGGACCCAATTCTCAAAAAGCGATTAGAGCGGATTCAATAATACTGTAACTGCATGGAGCGCCGTCGGCGCGAAAGAATGTAGCCCCGGGCGTGAGCCCGGGGTTTGCAATATTAATCAGTGGCAGCCCCGGAGGGGCGGAAGATCACCGGACATTGCGTGTCTTCTGTCGCCCCCTGGGGCTGATACTATGGAGACGCCAATCCCGGGCTCGCGCCCGGGCTAATAATCTGTCGCGCCTCTGGCGCTTCGAGCGGCAGATCATTCCAGTGATTTTGAAATTCGGGAGTCCCTTATGATCCGGCATCCGGTAAAATTCCAGGAGCCCGATCATTCCGAAGACGCTGATCAACAACCAAAACAAGATCTCATAGAGGGAAAACGTGATCAGCAGCGCGATTGTCCAAAGCGCGACCGTCTTATGAACCGCAGAATGAATGCAGAGCGGATCCCGCGACTGCGGGATTTATCCCAGTTTGCTCAAGAGTCACCGGCATGCATCTGCATCATTCCCAAGGAACGCGCACGGCCCATGAGGGGAGCGCGGGCATTTTGCCCGCGGTACTCGGCATTTGCCGAATAACCACTAGCGCAGAGAAGTTTTTACAGAAGGCAAACCAAGAAAACGAAGCATGCTTCTCATATTGTTTGTTTTCGTTTCTTGTTGTGGCCTTCCATAAGTGCCCGCCATATCGCTTTGGATGAGACTACCCCGCGGGCGAGCCAGGGAAGGACGAGCAAAGATGCTATGACCGTGGTGATGGTATCTCCGTTGTTCATAGTTGAATTGTCCTTTCTTCGTTTTGTCCTTTACCTTTCCTTCGGGAAATTTTTCACGGCGTTGCAAAAATTCTCAAAACCGGGATTTTTTGCCGCGGAATTACACGGATTGCACGGGTCACGACCCGATCAGAAACAAAACGAGACCGTTGAGCAACATCGCGTTTGCCACCTCGTAGCGCGTGCTGCCGTCCACTAATGGAGACAAGATAACGACGCCGCGCCGCCCCGAAGGTTTCCCGGGGACGGCGCGCGCCGTTCGTTACTACCTGTTCCGAGGTTCACAGTGAAGACTTGATCCAGATTACAGCTGACCTGGACGTAACTCCACCTAGTGCATATCCCAAGCCAGGCTCCAGGGTTACCACAACGCTGTAGGCTTGATGGGAGGATCCTGCTCTGGGGTCAGGCAACGTTGCGAACGAGATCACTCCGTAACCGGATTGTCCCAGGAAGGCCGGGGAGATAGGCTGAACATAATCAACTCCTGCGATAGCGGTGCCGCTGATCGAGAAGTTTACGTAGGTTGCACCGAACATGAGTGCAGGCTTCATGTCCAGGACGAACGAACCGGTCTTTCCCCGGAGGATATTTCCGGCGCTATGGATGGTGACCATCGGCAATTGCACATCCTCAGGGCCCGTTGGCGGAGGGGGGAACCGCGTGGGGCTCGGCGCCGCCTTGGTGACTGGCGCAAGCGCAACCGCAAGCGCAAACGCTATGGCTATGAATACGATGTTTTGATTTTTCATAATTTATTGTCCTTTCATTGTTTTGGCCTTCTTTGACTTCTCGTCATTGAGAACTCATTTCTGGCCTTTACTCCTTTCCTTCGGAAAATTTTGGCGGGCATGGCAAAAAAGTTTACGGGAGACCGCGGAAGCGCTTTCGCCGAAAGCTTCCGCCTGCGCGCAAGGCTACGGCGCGATGAGACGGGGTGACCCATGACGCGGATGTCACGGATTCAGAGAAAAAGGAAAGGAACTGCAGGCGACTCGCCTTCGGTCGCCGCGGCGACCTTCGGCGTGGCAAGCGCGCCTGGACTACGAAAGGAAACGAAGAGAACGAAGGCTCTCCGCAATCAGGTCAGAATCGAAATCCACCTTTGTTTCTTTGTGCGGAATCTCAACCGCCAATGGACACCAATTCTTAAAATAAATTAATGGCGATTCGTGTTTGATTCCTGGTTAGTTTTCTTTGGCGCGAGAGAAGCGACGAGTTTCTCAAAACACGGGTCGCCGCGCAAGGGGTCCCAAAATGGAAGCAGTTTCAATTGACCATATGTGACCATGCGTGGCGGTCGGGTGGCGACGGCCAGCTGCTGGCAGGCGAGCTCGTTATCACCGACCCAGGCAGCGATCATCGCCAGATACTTGATCATGGCCGGACCTCTGACCGCATCTTTTTCCACCGGTAGAAGCTCAACCGCCCGCCGCCCTTCCCGCAACGCTTCTTCCTTGTGCCCGAGAGCGGCATCGATCAGACCCAGCACGCACCACGACGGGCCGAAATTTGGTTGGGCGTGGACAACTTTCTCCTGCTCGGCGCGCGCCTCAGTGAAAGCCGACCGCGCTTTGCCATCATCCTTCACCATTCGAGCGATAACACCTTCCATAAATGGACGAGTACAATAAACATCGAGTCCCACATCGATTGGATTATTCCCCATTGCCATTAAGGCATTTGTTGCCGCCGTGGCGTCGCGTTCTGCCAGTGCACAATAGAGCCACCAGCCATCGATACCTGGCACTGCAGCAGGAGTTGCAGCCCGAACCGAATCGATCATTTGATGCAACGGGCCGGTATCAGCTCTCCGCTCAAAATCAACGGACGCAAGGATTACTCTCGTAGCGGCGTCGTTGGGTTCGACAGCAAGCACGCGGCCTAACCAGCGTTGTTGTTCAGCATAGCGCCCGAGAGTCGCATAATTTCCTGCAATCGCCTGCAGCACCCCAAAATTGCGCGGGTCACGTTCCGCGGCGCGCTCAAACGTTCGGATGGACTCTTCCCAGTGCCCCTGACGGCGTTGTATGAGACTGGTGAGAAACAATACTTCCAGATCATTTGGCAAAGCTCGGCGGGCAACTTCCAGCTCAGCCAAAGCACCGTCGTAATCGAGATATCCCCAGTAAAGATTCCACGCACGCGCGAGGTGCGTTTCGCCTGCATCCGGACCGAGGCCATTGGCCGCTTGAATGGCTGCTTCCGCCAGGGCCAGACGCGCCGGTGTATGGTCGTGACCAAAGAAGTAAAGCGCGTCGTGAACAAAGGCGAGTTGGCAATATGCTCGGAGAAATGATGGATCACGCGCGACTGACTGGTTGAGCAGATCCGCGGCCTGTAGCAAATTCGGTTTTGAGCTAACGTTATAGGTCGCTGTTGCGAAAATATTCTTGGCGCGGGTGTAGAGATCGAACGCGGTGATATCGTTCGTCGGCGCACGCAGGATTTCACTTTCTTCATTCGGCAACAGCTTTGCACCGAGCTCGGTGGCAATCGCCCTTGCGATTTCACTTTGAATCGCGAATACATCGGCGAGATCCCGGTCGTAGGTCTGCGCCCATAACTGCCGGTCAGTGCGCGCATCAACCAATTGCACATTGACGCGCACACGGTTCTCAGCACGCTGAACGCTTCCTTCCACGACATGCGCAACGCCGAGTTCCTGACCGATTTGCCGTACGTTGCGCTGGGACCCGCTTCGGTACTGCATTACGCTGGTGCGGCTGATCACTTTCAGATCGGCCACTTTTGCCAAATCAGTCAGGATCTCGCCCTGCACTCCATCGGCGAAATAGGCGTTCTGTTTCTCTTCGCTCCGGTTCTCAAACGGAAGCACGGCAATGCTTTTCTCCGGCACCGGGAGGATCACAGGTGGTTTCTGAGTCACAGCCGGCGGCCTGTGGCTCGTTGAGCTCGTCGAGAGCGGCCAAATAATGGAAAATGCAGAAGCGCCGAGAATCAATATCGCGGCGGTTGCCAGAGCGATGCGGGCGCGTCGTTCTCCGTCCACCTGTGCGGCGCAACGTCGCAATTCCGCGGTCAATTCGTGTGTGCCGGGTCGGGCCGCGGGCTCGAACGCGAGCATGAATTTGAGCAACGACTTCAGACGAGACGGAACACGTGCTGCTTTCAATTGTTCGATGGGGAGCACATCTGATTGCTTGGCGCTCCGAATCTCCTCGAAACCCTGACCGCCAAAAGGCGTTTTTCCCGTGAGCGCGAACCACAGCGTCGCGCCTAACGAGTAGATGTCGGAACGCACGTCGAGCGCGGAATTTTCGAATTGCTCCGGACTGGCGAATGCCGGCGTGCCGACAAAGCCGTCGTGAGTGAGGCGCATCGCGTCAACCGGCGCATTGAGGACTTTGGCCAAACCGAAATCGATGATTTTCACGATGGGCGCACCGCGCTCCGCAGTGCCTGCCTCTTCGTCATCGGGCGAGATCAGCATCAAATTTCCCGGCTTTAAATCGCGATGGATGAGGCTGCATTTTTCCGCTGCAGCTAATGCGGAAGTAACCTGCTGCGCGATATCGATGGTCGTGCGAACACTCAGCGGGCCTGTGCGGCGAACGCGTTCATCCAGCGTCTCGCCCTCGATCAATTCCATCGCATAGAAGAATTGGCCTGTTTCCTCGGAGATTCCGAATTGGAACACGGTGGCGATGTGTTCGTGTCGCAGCGCAGCCGCGGCGCGGGCTTCGCGCAGGAAACGTTCGCGGGCTTCAGTGCTTCGCGTAGCGACGCCGATTCTTATGACCTTCAACGCAACCTTGCGCTGGAGCGTCGTGTCAATGGCGCGATAGGTCTCTCCCATTCCGCCATGCCCAAGCTCGTAAAGGCTTCCGTCCTCGCGGCGCTCAATCTCGTAAACTCCAAAATGCCGCGAAGTCGTCGAATCCTCCTGTGCTTCAGTGGCCGAATCTTCGAGGCCGATTCCAGCCAGCAACAAACAAACCGGGCAGCCAAGCCCGCCACCATGCGTTTTCTCAAGTGCGCCGCCGCAGGTCGGGCACGTCGGAATTTGCGGGGGAGTCGGCTGCATCTACTGCGTTAGCTCCTGCTCTTGCTGATCCTATTTTTATTTCACTAAACGTTTAGTCACCATCTTCTTAGGATTTTTCGCCGTGAAGTTTCGAAAAAATCTCGTTTTTAAGCATTAACTTTTCCTCCGTTCGAGGAACGATGAGTGGGGAAACATGAGGCGGGGATTCTCCGCCGATTCCCCTTCTTAGGCAATATCTTATGGTGCGGCCAACGCGCGACATAGGTAGCGCAGTTCCTCATCCACTTCCGCTGCTTCAGCCACTGTGCCGCGGACTTCTTCCCGCAGAATTGCCCGATAACGTCCGCGCAATCGCGCCACGTCGCTGCGCAGAGTCGCGATCGGCCGATGGAATTGGCGCGCCATCTCTTCGTATGGGATCGCCGATTCTTCCGGTGTGGCAAGATATGGAGTCAGGTAGCTAACAAGTTCCGCTTTGCCGGCCAGTGCGAATTCTTGCGTGAGACGATGCAGCGCCTCCCGCAATAGGGACGCCGCCCATTCGCGGTCGTAAACTTCGTCCGCCTGCCATTTCGTTGCTCGCGCGATTTGCGCCTCTGCCTCGGCGATTGCGTTCTCATCCAGATTTTCCGGCAGAATGCCGCCCCCGCGTTTCAACGCATGTCTGTGATCGCGAGCGTCTGAGATGAAATGTTTCAGTCCACCGAGAAGAAAAGAGCGAAACCGGCCTTTCTCGCGATCGGCGTGCGTGTAGGTCCGGGTCTCGATCAGGTGCGCGAAAAACCCCTGGGTCAAATCTTGCGCATCCTCCTGCCGATATCCTTGCTTGCGCAGGAAAGCGTAGAGCGGTCGCCAGTAGATCTGGCATAGCTCCGAAAGCGCACTGAGTGCGTGCGCGGAAGTCGTCGACGAATCACCCGCTTCGAGGACCATCGTCCAACGAGTCGAAGCAAATAGTTCGTCCCGACGTTCCGCCTGGCTAGGCAGGTGGCCCCACGTTCCTTTCACAAGTTAATGAGGATAAGGCTAAAAGCGGTTTCGGCGCAAGACATAAGCGATTGGAATGACGAAGCACGAATGACGAAGTCTTCTGGCTTGCGCGGAACAAGATCGCAAGCTCGCCACAGCGAATCCATCCTGTGGCGGACGAGAGGCATGCGCTACTGTATAGCGGTTTAAATAAAAGCGTATCCGTTTGAAAGCGCCGGAGGGCGCGATAGAGCTTAGCCCCGGGCGCAAGCCCGGGGGTTACTGTCCCCAGAGACCCAAGCCCCGGCAGGGGCGATAGAAGGCATCGCTATAACGTCGGAACCTTCTGCCGCCCCTCCGGGGCTAATTCCAATTTACATCGTCAACCCCGGGCTTGCGCCCCGGGGCTGCATTCTTTTGCGCCTCCGGCGCTGCATGCGGCTAGAGAATTTATTAAACGGCTCTTACGCCGAACTTTCCTGCTTTCCTGCTTTCCTGATTCGCCTAATTTCCCCTCGTGCAAAAAATGATGAAAGCGGTCGTAAAGGCCAAAGCCGAGCCGGGTCTCTGGCTCGAAGAAGTTCCGGTTCCAAAAGTCAGCGGCGATGACGTGCTCATCCGCGTGTCGAAAGCCTCCATCTGCGGGACCGACGTGCACATCTACAATTGGGACGCCTGGGCGCAGAAAACGATCCCTGTGCCGATGATAATTGGTCACGAATTTGTAGGCGTTGTCGATTCCGTAGGCGATCACGTGAAAGGGTTTGCGCGCGGCGATCTGGTAGTGGGCGAGGGACACATCACCTGTGGACATTGTCGGAATTGCCTGGCCGGGCGCCGTCATCTTTGCCCAAATACACAGGGCGTTGGCGTGAATCGCCCCGGCGCGTGGGCCGAGTTCGTGGCGATTCCGCAGGACAACTGCTGGCACGCCGATCCGTCGATTCCGCTCGATGTGCTTTCCTGTTTCGATCCGCTGGGCAACGCCGTGCACACTGCGCTCTCGTTCGATCTGGTGGGCGAAGATGTGCTGATCACCGGCGCCGGGCCGATCGGTTGCATGGCCATTCCGATTTGCAAACGAGCCGGCGCGCGTCACGTCGTGATCACGGACGTGAATCCGTATCGGCTCGATCTCGCGCACAAGATGGGTGCTGACCTCGCGTTGGATGTGCGCACTGAGAAAGTGACCGACGCGATGGAAAAGCTCGGGATGAAGGAAGGGTTCGATATCGCGCTGGAAATGTCCGGCAATCCGAAAGCGTTCGCCGACATTTTGCCGAACATGTTTCACGGCGGCAAAATCGCGCTGCTTGGTATTATGCCCGGCACCGCCGCGATCGATTGGAACACGGTCGTGTTCAGCGCGCTTACCATCAAAGGAATTTACGGCCGCGAAATGTATGAAACCTGGTACAAAATGACCGCCATGATCCAGAGCGGCCTCGACATTTCGCCCGTCATCACGCACCGCTTCCCCTACACGCAATTCAAGGAAGCCATTGAGCTGATGAAATCCGGCAACTCCGGCAAAATCGTGCTCGACTGGAGTGGCTTGTCATCATGAGCGAAAGCCTGCCCTGAGATTCCCAGAGAACTGCATTTTTTCGTCTGGGCAGCAGACGCTGCCTTGGCTGTAGTGTGCGCTGTCCTCAGCGCATCCGGTCTGGCGCGCAAGGAGACCTTAGCGACCGAGGCCGACGATCTCATTCCCGCGGGCGCAGCAGCTTGAAGACGCGGGCCTCGCGAAGTTGCAACATCAGGAAGTACGCTGTGGGCGTAGCGACTAACGAGAGCAGCACGGAGATGCAGACGGCGCCAATGACGGCGATGGCGAGCGGCCGAAGCATGTCGGCGCCGGAACCGATGCCATAGGCCAGCGGCAACATGCCGAGGGCGGCGGCGAGGGAGGTCATGAGCACCGGACGCAGGCGGCGCCGGCCAGATTGCACCAGGGCTTCGCGCAAATCCATTCCGCCGGCGCGCAGATGTTCGGTGTAATCCAGCATGAGAATCCCGTTTTTGTGGACGATGCCCATGCCGATGATGGCGCCCAGATATGCGATGATGCTCAACGTGGTGCCGGTGATCAGTAAGGCGATGACGATGCCAAACACCGAGAGCACGGCGCCGAAAACGATCGCGACCGGCGCGTAGAAGGAACGGAACTCCAGTAACGCCACCGTGAAAACGAGGACGATGGCCATGATCAGCACAACCATCAGGTTTCGAAACGATTCCACCTGTTGCTGATAAAGTCCGCCGTATTCGATGCTGCCGTGCGGGAGGCCGGGGTCTGCGCTGATGAGCTTGCGGATCTCGGACATGGCGCTGCCGAGGTCGCGACCCTGCAGGCGCGCGGTGACGGCGATGTTTTGACGCATGTCTTCGCGGTGCAGCTCCAGTTCACCGGGCGTCTCGACGATGTCCGCCAGCTGATGGAGTTGCACGATCGTGCCGTCGGCCGCGCGCAACGGCAGTTCGCGCAGCGTGTCGAGGTGTTTGATGCTAGTCGGGTCCATGTTCACGCGGATGCTGACGACGCGGTCGCCTTCCAGGACCGTTGAGGCAGTTTGACCGAGCATGGCGATGTTGACGGCGTTGGCGATGTCGTCGGCGTTCAGGCCGTAGCGTTGCGCGTCTGCGTAGCGAACCCGCAGGTGGATTGAAGAACCCGTGTAAACCAAACCGTTGAAGGTATCCACCACGCCGGCCACTCCCTTTCTTGTCTTGGGATCGGGAGTGATCAGTTCTTCGACGTCCTCGGCTTTCTCAGTGAGAAACTTCAGGTCAGTGGAAAAAATTTTCACCTCGATCGGTTTGTCCGACCAGATGAGGTCGCCGATAAGGTCGCTGAGGATGCCGGGGAAATCCCACTCAACGGTCGGGCAGGGCGGCGTGGAATTGTTCTCGCAGGTCGGCAATCACCACCGCAGTGGAACGCTTGCGGTTGGGTTTCAATTTGATCAGGAAGTCGCCGGTGTTCAACTCGACCAGATGGATGCCCAAGGCGGCGCCGGTGCGGCGCGAGTAGCTCTCAATCTCGGGCGTGGCCTTGAGGATCTCTTCGGCTTGTCGCATCTGGCGATCGGTTTCCGCCAGGCTGGTGCCGGGCGGCGTCACGTAATCAATGACGAATCCGCCTTCGTCCATCTCCGGCAGGAAGTCGGTTTTCAAGCGTGGGTATAAGACGAACGAGGCGATGAGCACCAGAATGCCGCAAGGCTACTGTGAACCACCGATGATCCAGGGCCAGTCGCATGACGGATTCATAGAGGCGGATGACCCGGTGCAACACAAACCCTCCCTGCTCCACCTCGTGAGGGTCTCGCGATATTCCTTCCGGCTGGGATGCGGATGAACCAGGCAGCGAGGGAGGGCGTCAGCGTCAGCGCCAGCAGCAGAGAGGTCAGCAACGACACGACCATGGTGAGTGCCAGCGCGCGAAAAAAAACACCGACAATGCCGTCGAGAAATGCCAAAGGGACGAACACGACAACGGGCGTCAGGGTCGAACCGAGCAGCGCGGCAAATATCTCCGCGATGCCAGCTGGAATCGCCTGCAGCCTCCCCATGCCGGTGGCGATCTTGGCATAGATCGCCTCCACCACCACGATCGCGTCGTCAATGATCAGGCCGATGGCCGCGGCAATGCCGCCCAGTGTCATCAGGTTGAAATTCATGCCGCAGAGTTTCATCACCAGAATCGTCAACAAGACGGTGACGGGAATCACCACCGTGGCTACCAACGTCGTTCCCCAACTCCGCAGGAACAGGTAGAGAATGGCGATGGAAAGAAACAAACCGAAGATGATGGCCTCCCACGCGCTGAGCATCGAGTCGCGAACGAGCAACGATTGATCGTAGAAAAATGCCAGCTTCACATCCGGCGGAAGTGTCCTTGCGGATCGCGGGGAGTTGTTGCTGCAACTGCAGGGCGATGTCGTAGGGTGCTGGCATCCGGCTGGGAATAGATGTTAAGCAGCACCGAATCAACGCCGTCGGCAGTAACCACGCTGAACGTGGGTTCCTTGCCGCGCAAAACCCGGGCGAAATCCTTGAGGTGAATCGGGATGGCCCTGGCCGGTGGTGATGGTGAGGTTCTCGATGTCCTGCACGGAATGGACCCGGCCGTCCACGACCGTCAGGTACATTTTGTTGTCCTCCTGGTGGAGCCCGCTGGCGGAAACCAAATTGTTCCGGTTGAGGGTTTCGGTCACTTGGGCCAGGCGTCAGGCGCAGCGCCGCGAGGCGGAGCGGGTCCACGATCACCTGATACTCGGGTGCCTGTCCGCCGACCAGTTCCACACGCGCCACGCCGGGAATGCGGAGAAATTTTGGCTTCAGGTCGTAACGGGCCAATTCCCACAACGACGAAATGTCCCGCCCGGGAGAGGTCAGGCTGATGCCGATGATCGGAAACGTCGAGAAGTTCATCCGATAAACTTCAGTCTGGGCGGTAGCGGGAAGGGTATGCCGGATTTGAGCGAGGCGGCTGAGGACGTAGAGCTCCGTCTCCCTCATGTTCACCTTCCACGAGAAGAAGAGGTCTATTTGGGCCGTGCCACGACCAGTCGTCGAGCGGATGGTCTCGCTGCCGAGGATGTCTTTCATCGCCTCCTCGATGGGGCGGGTGACCGTGGCCATCATTTCGTCGGCGGGCATCACGCCGTTGTCCGCCATGATGACCACGCGAGGAAAGTCAGTCTCTGGAAAGACGGACGAGCCCATCTTCCTTGCCGCATACCCGCCGCCGAGGCAGAGAGCCAGCACCAGAAAGACAATCGAAATGGCGTGCCGAACCGCGAACCTTCCGATGGCTGACTTCATACTCTCGATTTCCTGGTGACGGCGGTGGTTGCCCCAATCACTCGCTGAGTATGCGGATTCTTGTTTTCTCCGGCAGTCCGTAGGCCCCGGTCGTGACCACTTTATCTCCCGGTTGGAGGATGAGGCTGTGGACTTGCACCATGTCGCCCTCACGAAACCCGACCTTGACGGGTTGTTGGATTGCCTGCTTCCCGCTGACCAGGTAGATCACCCATTCCCCGCTTTGATTCTTGACGATGCTTCGTGATGGAACTGTCAGGCAATCACGGCGCTCTTCGGTGATGATTCGCACGCGGACGAACTGTCCGGGCCGCAATCGGGCTTCAGCCGGGACGGAAATATCAACCGGTCCCATGTCCGTTTTGGGATCAACCCGGTCTTCAATGAGCGTCACCGTTCCTGTCAGAGCGACTGGCGCCGGGTTGGGAGCGGCGGTTTCGGTTGTGGCGAAGGTGTCGTGAACCTCGCCTTGTTGCGGGACGATCTCCACTGTCTGGCCCAACTTCACGGCTGGCATTTGCGAACTGGGTACATTGGCCGCAATGATCAGGCGATTTAAGTCAACCACTTCAACCAGTGGCGTCAGTGTTTCGGGATCGGTCACTTCGCCAGGCTTGACGTTCACGTAAACCACCGTCCCGGAAAGCGGCGCGGTGATTTTCAGCAATGCCTGTTCGATGGAGCCATCCGGCTTGCGACTGTCTGTTGAGGGTGAACAAGGTCTGGCCTTTTTCGACCTGCTGACCCTCGAAGCAGTTGACGTCGGAAACGATAGCCGCCACCGGCGATGCGATGCGGGCGGAGGCCGGGGCTTTGCCCGCCACTCCCGGTTCAGGCTCGACCGTGCCGTACGCCGTCACGCCGTGGCGCAACGTCGCCAGAGAAATCCTTCCGACCTGGACGGCCACTTCCGTTTCGCCCGCCGCCTCCGGTTCATCCTTGTGACGCGGAACCCCTTTGTACCAGAGCGCGTACAAGCCACATCCAACGGCTGCCAAAATGCATAACTTGACTAGCGGAGTTATTTTCATGGCTGGCAATGTTGACTATCGCTCTTCGTGCAAAAAAAGCGTTGGTTAGGCCAAAGTCACGCAAAAATGCGTTTGTCCATCGGTACCATCTTGCATGTCGCGTCCGACGGAAAGGTTGGCAACGCGACAGCGGTCATTTTCCCTTCCCGCCATGCTGGCGCAAAAGCTCGATGATCTCCTTATTGCCTTGTTCCTCCGCCTCATCCAGCGCCGTTTCCCCCTCCGAGTCCTTCATGTTCACGTTCGCTTTCTTATCCAGCAGCAATTCTACCATCTCCTTTTTGCCGCGAATGACAGCCTGATGCAAGAGAGGGATGTTTTCCGCATCTTTTAGGTTGGGGTCCGCGCCTCCATTCAACAGTGCTTCGGCCGTCGCCATATGGCCATGGATCACCGTCAGGCGCAGCGCCGTCCACCCATACTTCTGGACCTTGAGATTCATGTTCGCTTTGTTCGCCAACAACACTTTTACCGCGTCGCTTTGGTTAAATGTCGCCGCCCAGTGCAGGGGCGTGAACCCGTCCTCATCCAGCGAGTTCACATCCGCCTTCTCAGCCAGAAGCAATTCCATCAGTTTCGCTTGACCGTAAAGCGCCGCCCAATGCAAAGCTGTTTTGCCGCTACTGTCCCTGGCGTTGATCAGTTTCGGGTCCTGCTTCAGAAGAGCGGCAACCTGGTCAGTATGGCCAACAATCGCTGCGGCAAAAATGTCTTCCGTTGCGCCTTTTTCCAACAGGAATTCCACGAGTTCCTTCTTGCCGCTGCGAGCTGCGCGGCCCAACACCGTCCGGCCTTTTGAATCGGTGGCATTGATCAGTTTCGGGTCTTTCTCCAGATACGCCCTGACCTTTTCCAGATCGCCCAATTCAGCGGCCTCATGGATTTCCGCGCCATGGATGGCGCCGCACCATCCCATGATGGCCACGGCCAGAACCGCGCTGGTTCCAGTGAAGCCGAAGGGAATTCGATTTTTCGAGGATACGCGGTTGAGCGAGCCTCGCTTTTCCGATTGGTTCATAACTCCGCAAGTCAATGCCTTTGGGCAGAGGGCGTCAAGTGCGTTTGGCGTTTCTTGCCCAGTTACTCCGTTCCATAAGGCCGCATCCGCCTTTATTGGAGAAGCGTCGTCTTGTTTCAGGGAGTCGCAGAATGCAGCCTGAGAACATACGAGATCATCGGAAGCTAGCTTGGTAGCGCCGCTGCGTTACTCGCCACCCTGCCGCTGAAAGTTGAGGGGTTAATCCTCAAAGCGATCCCCAGCTATTGGCGTACCTCTCGAAGATCGATGTACGCAAAAAAGGGCCGGCTTGCGCCGGCCCTTCGTTGTTGAAGCGTGCAGTGCTCTTTTATGGCAGGTACATAACGGCGCCAAACGGGTTGAACGTGGCCGTACCAGTGTAGTTACTGGCGGTCGTGTTGACGTTGTTCTGGAAGGTAAACGTCAAGGTTTGGCTTGCACCCGAGGCGATCGTCCGCTGGGCGTTCGTGCCATTGAGCGAAAAGTCGATCATATTGCCACCGCCGGTTGAGGTGTTAAAGATCGTGGTCGCGCCCATCTTGACCGTTTGCAGGTTGCCATTAGTAGCCTGCGGCCAGGTCATCTGCAGGGCGTTCAGTACCTGAGCCGAGGGGGTGGAGTTCATGAAGGTGATCACGACCGTCTTCGCGCTGAACACCTTGTTGGTGACGGTGATGGCTCCAATTGGCGTTGGAGTCGGCGTGGCCGTTGGCGTAGGGCTAGGTGAACCCTCAGGTATGGTAACGTATGAACACCCTTGACCCACATCGCCGCCGGTTTTGTTCTGGTCGCCGTCGTGAATCATGAAATACAGCCGATAGGTATGCCCGCCCACCAGAGGGTTGCCCATTTCGTCGTGCAGCTGGGAAATGTCCCAGCGAACTTCGGCGCCATAGCCCTGGTTTGTTCCCGGGTGGGCGCGGATCGGATCGGGGCCCGGTCCAAGGTTACAGTTATTTATCGGTGGATCCATATCGGGCGTAACGGTAATCTTGGTCGGGCTCGCGGTTTATCGATTATCTTGACGGCGCCCTTCCATGTCCCAGAGACGAAATTCGGCGTCTGGCCTGTGCCCCCAAACTGCCAATCCCCCGCCATAGAAATCGGATCGCTAGTGACATCGGTAACGAATATAGCCGGGAACATTGGCCGGTCCGCCGGGTCGGTGCCTGCCTGGTCGTCCGGTGGGGGGACTTGGATTGTCGAACCTACCAGTGGGTTGAACGCGCTGTCGGGGTCCATGGTCAGAGGCGAAATTGGGTAGTTGGTCGTGGTGGTCCCGCCCGCCGTCTTCACTTGGATCTGGCGAACACCAAGCGTCAGGGCGTGTTCGTCATTATAGAAAAGCTGAATTTGAGTAGGGTTGCAGCCGCCAACTACCGTGGTCCTGAAGGCTCTCAGCACCTCGCTCTCGTTAAAGGCAACGTTCGTCCGCGGACTGCCGCTAGGAAACGGATACGTAGGCGTGCATGAAGTGAGAGGATTGCACGCGCCTGGGGTCGGAGTAGGCGTAGGCGTAGGCGTCGGCGTAAACGTTGCTGAAGGCGTAGGCGTAAATGTCGCTGAAGGCGTAGGCGTAGGCGTAAACGTAGCTGTCGCCGTAGGCGTAGGTGTAAACGTAGCTGTCGCCGTAGGCGTAGGCGTAAACGTAGCTGTAGGTGTCGGTGTTGGCGACGCAGGGCAGGAACCGTCAACGAAAGCGGAGCCCTCGTTCGAGATGGAGCCGGGATCGAAGGGTAAGAACTGATAGGAATTGCTAGGCACATCGAAGTGCACGCGAAAGGTGCCAAAGCTGGGGTTGAGCTCGGTCGTAACGAGGATGTCGCCAGCAAGCCCAGCGAAGTCGCTTTTCGGATATGAGGTAATCGTGTCATTCACTGCTGACGCTGTGAAGAAGGCGTGGTCGTCCCCGCAGTAGGTGCACGGAAACTCCGGGATAACGAGGATCTGTTCTGCGCCAAAGAAGGTGCCATCGGGGAACCCGAAAGGGTTATAGTTAACGTTGGGGGGGCTAGCGTTATCGATTGTGTAGAGCTGATGATGCTGGTCGTCAGCCACCATGATCTGGCCGCCCAAGGGCCCGAAGCTTGACGGCAGTACAGCTGGTCCTTCAATGAATGTGACCCCATGCGCTATGGTCGTCGTGTCCGCGAGGTGCACGACATGTGGTGACACTACTCCGCGATACCATCAATCGTAAAGAGGCGGCCGTTCTCGCACGCTATGATCATTTTGTTGCCAAATGTGCCCACTTTGTCGAACGTAAGCGAGCTGTGGTCCGAATTGGGGCAGCCGCCTGATACTCCGGACCAATCCGCAAACGGCATGAAGACATTCGCAGGTGGCGTGAGCTTAAGGACCGTTTGGTTTCGTGTGACGAAAAGGTCGCCCGGGGTGAACGGCGGCACGGCATTCGCAGACTCCGCTGGAGCGATGGCCATGTATTTTTCCACCAACCCACTGCTCACAATCGTCGTGAAGAACGAGCCCATCCCCAGGCAATCGACCATCTGGATCTGTCCGTTTTCGTATTGGGTCACGTAAAACTGACCATTAGGGAAAATCGGGGAAGCCTTGAACACGGCCGGGCTTATGGGCCGGGAGACGCCGTTGCCTGGCATGACAAAGACACTTGGATTGGAGGCGTAAATGATTCCTGTGAGCGTTAACAGCCCTGCAATTGTCAGGTAGATTTTTGTTCTTAGGGAGATTTTAGTTCGTTTTTTCATTTTTTTTGGATTCTGGGTTCTGGTCTTCGCTGATTGCTTTTATCTCACCGATTAACTTGGTGATTCACTATCTTCTACGGATTTTTCGGTGTGAAGTTCCGAAAAAGCCTCGTTTATTTTTCCTTCGTGAGGCGGGAATCTCGCTGATTCCCAGTTTTAGACAATACGTAAAAGTGCGTACGAAAAGTCTTGCAACCCTTCCCTATTCTGGTAAAGAGGGCGAGTGATTAAAACCAAAAAAAAAAAAAAATTGCGCTATGTCCCCCCGGTATCGATCGCGCGCTTCCTATGCAAAACGCAACGCTGGTGTCCGCGACCACAGCAAAGCGACTGAGGAGCAAATCGACCAGGAGCTGCGGAAACTGCTGGATGACGCTTATCGACTTGCCAGGACGACCCTCATGGCGGATCGCGACAAACTCGAAGCGATCGCAAAAGGTTTGCTGAAGTACGAAACCTTGGACAGCTCCCAAGTCAAACAAATCGTCGAGCAGGCCCGTCTGATAAATCCACCACCAGGCGGAGGCCGGCTACGCCGCAAGAAAATGCCGGCGGAAAACTCGTTTGACTCACTGGGTCTCACCTCGCGCGAAGCGGAGGTTCTGACTTGGATTGCACAAGGTAAAACTAACTATGAGATCGGCGTGATCCTGAGCGCATGCACCGGGACGATCTGCAAGCATGTCGAGCGCATTTTGGTCAAGCTAAACGTCGAAAATCGTACCGCCGCCGCTGTAGTGGCCATTGCGGCATTGGCCAGCGCAGGAAAATAAGCGATCTGGCGCGATAGTGCGGCTTCTGGTTGTCATTCTGAGCGGAGCCCCTTCGACTCTCCCGCGTGCGCGGGATCACTCAGGGTAAACTCCGCAGAGTCGAGGAATCTGATTAACTACTTTAAATTGTGGATTCCCCAGGGCGGGCTCCGCCGCAACCAAAAATTTAACCACGGATTACGCTGATAACACCGATAGGGCAGAATGTGTCCATGGCATTTCGCACGAAAGTGCTTTGGGAGTGCGAGGCGTCTTCGCATCGCTTTTCGACCAAGGGGCCTGCTTCCCAAAAAGCAACTCGCAGGGGCGAGCACGCGCTCCAAAAGTCCCGCGACTGCGGGACGAAACACAACGGACAAAATTTGCGCACGGCGAGTCTGCGAAAACTTTCATCGATAGCGCCAGCCAATTACTGCAAGGCCGCTGCCTCTCTGTGGCGGCCTTCGAGCTCGAGCACCATTCGTCTGATATGCTTGTAGTCCTGATGCCTTTGCAGGAATTGTAAGCTCTCCTGCGGATCGCCCCATTTTAGAATTTCGATCGTCTCCTGACGCGCGCCCCAGGAATTCATTTCGCGTTGGTTCGCCATGTAAAGGTCGATCGTGTTGCGTCCGGAAAGCGCCCAGCCGTAATCTTCCACACGGTAATTTTGCCCCGTAGAGAGCAGGCGAAACACCGTGCCAACCGGCCAGCGCGACCAATCAGCCGCGGCGCTGCCGATCTGCGGTGGTCTGCCGCGTTCGTCCAAGCTGCGGCGTCCGGGCGCGACTGCGATGGCGCGCTTCACGTTGCGGTCCGGTTTGGCCGCGTGTTTTGGTGCGCGCGCAACCGTTCGATTTTCTTCCATTGAGAACGGTTGCAGTGGCGGCGAATGCGAATTGCTCTCGTCCACTGCAATCGCGCGCTGCACTTCGTATGCCAGGGTAGAACGCGTCACAACTTCGGCTCGACGAATCGGTGGACCGGCCGCGTGGAGTTCGCCACCGAGCGCGTTGTGATTGCTGTATTCGCGATGGTCCGCCTCCGTATGCGTGTAGGCAGTTGTGCGCACATGTTGAAAATCCGTTTTCGCCAGGGGCGGCTCGTATGGCGGGAGCGCGTGCTGGGTTGTGCCACACCCGCTAAGGAGAATAACCGCGATGAAGGCCGCGAGAACGGCTAAGGCAAGATTACGACGCTGGGCGTAGGTCAAGGTGGATCGCCGGCGAAGTTATTAACAGTTATTCACAACTCGCGCAAGACTATTTTTGGAAGTTTTTCTGCCAGGCACCGAGAAAAATGCCTCAGTCATAAGCGCCGAAGGCGCTGTTTCATGCGTGAGCCTGGGGCATCGCCCCATGGAAACAGATCGCCGCGCAAACCAAGCGCTGAAAGCGCGACTCAATCCAGCCCACAGTGAATCGCGCTTTCAGCGCTGGCGCTTTTCGGTTGCCACGAAATCCTGGGGCGTTGCCCCAGGCTATCGCTGACTATGCTGCGCCTTCGGCGCGCTAGAAACACACACGCTTGGCGAGAAGAGAGGCGAGTTAGACTAGGGGGAGTACACGGTTAGCGCTTCGTCATTCGACATTCGTGCTTCGTCATTTTAGTTATCGTTCATCTATGATCGCGGAATTCGAAAAACAACTTTCTCAAACACTCGAAGAAATTAAGTCGCAAGGTCTTTTCAAAACCGAACGAGTCATCACCAGTCCGCAGGACGCGCACATTGCGATCGCCGGCGGCAAACGCGTGCTGAACATGTGCGCAAACAATTATCTCGGGCTCGCCGATCATCCCGCGCTGATCGCCGCTGCAAAGGAAGCGCTCGATACGCACGGCTTCGGAATGGCGAGCGTGCGTTTTATTTGCGGCACACAGGACATTCACAAGGAGTTGGAAGCCGCGCTCACCAAATTCCTCGGAACAGAAGAGACGATTCTTTATCCGTCCTGCTTCGACGCCAACGGCGGTTTATTCGAAACACTGCTCACCGAAAAGGACGCGGTGATCAGTGATGAATTGAATCACGCCAGCATCATCGACGGCATCCGGCTCTGCAAAGCGCAGCGCTTTCGTTACAAGCACAACGACATGGCGGATCTCGAAGCGCAATTGCGTGCCGCGAAAGATGCGCGTTTCCGATTGATCGCCACCGATGGCTGTTTCTCGATGGACGGAACGATCGCGAACTTGGCGGGGATTTGCGATCTCGCGGAAAAATACAACGCGCTCACCATGATCGACGACGCGCATGCGACCGGTTTCCTCGGCAAGACCGGGCGCGGCACACACGAATATCGCGGCGTGATGGGCCGGATCGACATCATCACCGGCACGCTGGGCAAAGCGCTCGGCGGCGCCAGCGGCGGATTCACCAGTGGGCGCAAAGAGATTGTCGATCTTTTGCGGCAACGCTCGCGGCCATATCTTGTTTTCCAACACCATCGCGCCGCCGGTTGTCGCAGCGTCATTGAAAGCGCTCGAATTGCTCAGCGCCTCGACTGAACTGCGCGACAAACTCGAGGACAACACAAAATATTTTCGCGCCGCGTTGACGGAGCGCGGCCTGACGATCAAGCCCGGCGTGCATCCGATCGTCCCGATCATGATTGGCGACGCAGCGAAATCGCAAAAGTTCGCCGCGCGCATGCTGGAGAAAGGCGTTTACGTGATCGGCTTCTTCTACCCAGTCGTGCCGCACGGCACCGCGCGCGTCCGCACGCAAGTCTCTGCCGCGCATTCGCGCGAAGATTTGGAATTTGCGGTCAACGCTTTCGCCGAGGTGAACGAAGAGCTCAAGGAAAGTTAAAAAGGTTACAAGGTTACATCGTTACAAAGGTGGCGGCGCGCCATTAGCCAAAGAGCAGGCGCTACAGATTCAAAAAGTGAACGACAAGGTGGAACTAAACAGATCTGCACCGCAAACGGTGCTGAACGAGCAATAGGCAGAAGTCAGAGGACAGAGGTCAGCAATAGAGCGACGAGCGCCGATTACGCTGCGCCTGCCAGTCTCCGCACGCTTAGCACTTCATCTTCCCGCAGAGCTTCGAGTGCGCTGACGGGTACGGTGGTGACGGCGATCGTCTCACCAACAGCGTTAAAAACTTCGATCGAGTAACCCTCTTCGCCGTCGGGAGCGACGTGATAGTCGACCAATTTGACTAGATCGCCACGACGCAATCCCAATTCGGGCATGTCGCGTGTTAACGCAACGTCGGTATAAAGTTCGAATCGCATGTCACCTCTTTCTGTCCGGCACCAACGTAATGAATTTAGTTACACCAGACAAGTGCTCCTTCATCCAGATCGAGCGGATTCGAAGCGCAATTCCGGTTGGACCGGTAAGCAACGCTCGAATCTCATAGAGCTCGCCGAACTTCGTTTGTCCAATCAGGATCGCTTCCTTTGAGAGCACTTGTCTTCGCAAATCGTGCAGAAAGCTACTCTGGATTTGCCGTCGTGTAACCGGCCTCCGCAAGAAATGCGGATTTGTCGCCGCGTGCTTGCCTGACCAGTAAATACTTGGCCAGCTTCTCAAGGGCGATCACTGTGTCTGCAGGCAATCTCACGCTGGCAGATTCTGGCCAAGTTCGAGCGGCATGTCCATTCCCGCTCTCGTTTGCGAGACCTCTTCTCGTCTCGAATAAAGTGGCGCGCGGCGGAGTGTGGAGCAGATTATGGGGTGCACAGAGTTGCCAGCCAGCATTGTCGATTGGACGCTGTTCGCGAGGATTTCCCGATTCTGCGCGAACGGGCGCATGGGCATCCTCTGATTTATTTCGATAGCGCTGCGACTTCGCAGAAACCGCGCGCGGTGATCGACGCGCTGCGGAACTTTTACGAGCACGACAACGCGAACGTGCATCGCGGACTGCATACGCTGAGCTCGCGCGCGACGGAAGCTTACGAAAAAGCGCGGCAACGGGTCGCAGAATACATCGGCGCGGCGAGCGCGGACGAAATCATTTTCACGCGCGGAACCACTGAGAGCATTAATCTTGTCGCTCAGGCATGGGGCGGAAAATTTATTCGCGAAGGCGACGTGATTCTCCTGACCGTCATGGAGCATCACAGCAATCTCGTGCCGTGGCAATTGTTAGCCGAACGAACAGGTGCGCGGCTCCGCTTTGTCCCCGTGCTGCGATGATGGGACTCTCGATCTCGACCAGCTGCCTTCGCTGCTCACGCCGGAGGTGAAGCTGTTCGCCTTTACCCATATCTCAAATTCGCTCGGCACAATCAATCCAGTGGCTGAGCTTTGCGAGAAAGCGCACGCAATGGGCGCGCTCACGCTCGTGGACGCCGCGCAGAGCGTAGGGCACATGCCGATCGATGTGCGCGAAATGGGCTGCGATTTCCTGGCGTTTTCCGGACACAAGATGTGTGGACCGACTGGGATCGGCGCGCTTTACGGACGAGCCGAGATTCTCGATTCGATGCCGCCGTGGCACGGCGGCGGCGAAATGATCGTAAGCGTCACTCTTGATAAGAGCACGTTCAAGAAAGCGCCTCATCGATTCGAAGCCGGCACGCCAAATATCGCCGGCGCGATCGGGCTCGCAGCCGCGATTGATTACATCGAGCAGATCGGGCGGCCGGCAATTTTCGAACACGACTCGCAACTTGCGCATTATGCAGCCGAGCGCCTCGCGCGAATTGCCGGGAACTCGCGTCTTTGGTCCAAAGGAAGAGCGCGGCGCGCTGGTTGGGTTTGTCATGGACGCGGCGCATCCGCATGATCTGACCACGTTCGCGGATCAGTACGGGTTGGCCATGCGCGGCGGACATCATTGCAACCAGCCGTTGATGCGTCGGTTTGGTGTATCAGGAACAACTCGCGCGAGCTTCTATTTCTACAACACGACAGAGGAGATCGATCGAATGATTGAGATCCTTCACCGCGCGGTGCGTTTCTTTTCACCCGAGGAGGTGCGGTCTCCCGTGGGCGCCGTAGCCTCGGCGAAGGCGGCAGTCCGCCCTTTGTCATGACTCCAGAAATCGAAGAGCTTTATCAGGAAGTGATCCTCGATCATTCGCGGCGGCCGCGGAATTTTGGCGAGCTGCCTGACGCGGCGGTGCGGGTGCACGGCGATAATCCGGCGTGCGGCGACGAAATTCATCTGGCGGTGAAATTCGACCCGGACGGAGGCTTGGAGGAGATCAAGTTCACCGGTCGCGGCTGCGCGATCAGCCAGGCGTCGGCATCATTGATGACGATGAAATTGAAAGGGAAAAGTCGCGCAGAAGTGATGGAAATGCTCCGCGCATTTCAAGATCTCGTGACAGACGAAAAAAGCGATGCGCCAAAGGCCTTGGGCGATCTTCGCGTGATGAGCGGCGTTCGAAAATTTCCGCTGCGAGTGAAATGCGCCATGCTCGCGTGGCGCGCGGTCGAGCAGGCCCTGGAGCACGGCGCAGGCGAAGCGACCATTTCCACAGAGCCGGATTGATCGCATTTCTCTGTTGTCATGTTGAGCGAAGCGAAACATCTCTGACTATTTCCCGGTTCGCTGCCCAAAGGGATAATCGAGATTCCTCGCTTGGCTCGGAATGACAGCACGATGGATCTGCGCGCTACCCTTCGTGCAGCGCGATACTGGCGCCGACCCAGGTTTTGTCGATGTTGAAATCGACGCCCATCATTTTGCCCTGGCTCATGCGCACAAGATTGTTCACCAGAGTCGGAGCCGGATCTTCGTCGGGCCACACAAACATCATGCGGATCTCAGCTTTCGATTTCTGACCATCGACTGTCGGGACAAACGCCGCGTATTCGATTTTCTTTTGCAAGATCCATTCATGCGGATTTTCCAAGGCGGCGATTTTTTCGCGAGTCGGTTCCATGTCCACGCCGTGCCCGGCAAATGAGTACAGCGGCTTCAAGATATATTTGTCGATGTTCTCGTCGCAGGAAATTCATCGGCGAGGAAAGCCGGCGACGTGTGCTCGGTCTTCAGAAACGGCAGCGAATGCTTGCTGATCCGGAAATACCAGTTCGGGTGGCCGACCCACGTGACATCGAGATCATCCTGAAACCGAAACGGTAGATTCAGATCGGGCCGGTGACATCAGTTCGTCGAAAATGACTCGATTATAAATCCGCTCGATCCGCACTTCGCGTCCATCGCGGTCATAGAATAATTGCGCGCCCACGCTTTCTTGATTTTCGTTACGCAAACGGAGCGGATGCCAAGCAATGTTTCCGTAGCCGCGAAATCGACCCGGGTCTTTTGTTTTTCCGGTTCGATGTCCAGCAGGATCACATTCTCGGGAGCCGAATCGGCGATGATCGTGCCGGCGTAGCAGATCGAGATACGCCTCGTCTTTGATTCCGCCGAATGATGAGGTCCAGTTGCGCGGAATGGCCGGATACGCCTTGCGGATGCAACCGAGCAGCAGCAGTTGAAACCCGAACACGCTGGGAAACGCCTGCAGCTCAATCAAGCGCGGAACGAGCCGCTCGCCCTCGAGCGCAAATTGCGAAATCGACGACATGAAAGTTCGGATGCGCCGATTCATTTGGCACTTCAAATCCTTCTGGAATCGCCGATGCCGCGTGCTTCGCGAATTCCGGCGTGCGCGTAGCAGCGACGATCTGATTCGCTGCGCGCGTGACTTCATTCGTGAACTCGCGCGTCAGAAAAATGGGCGTCTCTGAAATCCGAAAATCCGCCGGCCACTTTTCGGTTTCGTTTACGCAGCGCACCAGCGCCGCGTATTTTTCGGGCGTAAAATCGGCGTTGAATTGAGCGCGAAGCTGCGGATCCACCTTTGCGATCCGCTACGCGCTGACTCGCCGTTCGTCTGCTCGATCAACTATGCTATTGATGTGAAGCGGGCCGAGGAGTACAGCGGGCCCTTCGTCCAAGAAAATAACGACACGATTGCCGCGCGGCGAGATGTGGGCATGATCTCGACGTGGGCACCGGATATTCATGCCCATCTGACGTGCGGATGGCGAATGGACAAACGGACTCGCTCAAGCTGTTCGCGAACGTCAGCAATCATGCGGCGAATTATACCAGAAATTTGCCGCCCCGCATCACCTGTTCGCCATTGAACCAGACGTCGAAATCGCGGCCCACGCAGTCGATATGTGTTTTTGAAACCCAGTTAGCGCCGGTGTGTTCGGCGTAAGGATGACCAAAGGCAATGTGAACACCGGGAAGTTTTTCATCCTGCAAAATGTGCCCAATGATATGCGTGCAGGCGATATTGGTGCCGATCGCAAATTCGCCGACCCGATTGCTGTTTTCGTCGGTGCTGGTGTAAGCGCGAAATTCGTCGCGCAAATCTTTGTTCTCGGAGCGCAGCGCGCGGATCCGATTATTTTCCACTTCGATTGTGAGCGGATTTGATTCGAGATCACCGAACCGCTCGCACAAGTAATCGCCCACCACGCCGTCCACCACGAATGTGCCGTTGGTGTTCATGGGCGTCGTGAAAATTTCGCCGCCAGGCAGGTTGCCCCATTTGTCTGGCGTAATGATCCCGCTGGTCTTAAGCCATTTCAGCTTTGGCGAAAGTTCCGCTTCGAATTCGGTACCGCTTGGTGTCTTGCACGTGATGCGGTCGACTTGGCGCGCGCGGTCGACCAACCGCTGGCTGAGCTGATCCACTGCGCAAAAATCGGCGCGCATGCCTTCAAGCATGATCTGGCGATTGATGTTCACCATGTGCGCGTGCCGGATCCGATGATGGTTCACCACCGCTGTCATTTCGGTGCGCGTGCCGAGCTCGCCCGGCTGGCTTTGCACAGCAAGAATGGAGACCTGCGAGCATGCCAGATCATCGAGGATTATTTCCGGCATGAACTTAAGCGGCCGCCGGGCATGATGCTCGAGCACAAACAAACTGTAATCCGAACCGACGCGCTCGACTTCTCTTTGCAACGCCGCGGCGATCTCGCGCGTGATAGTATCGGTGACGATCGTGACGCGCTCCTCCGGTTTCAATCGAAGACAAACATCGATCGCGTTCCGTGCGCCGGGGACCAGTTCCGGATCAATCGGATGGAGATAGGCGCGATCGGGCATACTTAAAGTTGTGAGAATTACGCTGAAATTGAGCGCAAGCAAACGCCGCAGTTTGCGATGTTATCCGGCGATGCTCTCTCAGAATTTCAAAAAAAGTCATGTTGCATCCTTGATTACGAAGAATCCCGTTTCGCCTCCACCCGAGGCGACGTTGACGATTGGCGAGCTGGAGAGACGAACCATCGCGCCGCAGACTTTGCCCCGAAACAGAAACGGGTTCGTATCAACGAACATCGGCTGCAACATCCAGCCCGTATCGCTGAAGATGGGGAACGTCTCTGTGTGCAAATCGATCGCATCCTGTGCGATGTAGTCTCCCGAAAGCGCCGTCGCGATAGCATTGTCCCACTCGCGCTCATCCATGTCCGAGCCGAAATAAACGCCGTGGCCACCGTAGTCGTCGTTCGGTTTGAGAACGAGACGCGCGCGATTTTTACGGATGAATTGAAGGAGATCGATCCGTCGGCCATTGCGCGTCGTTTTCCGATCGGCGACGCGCCGAGTCCATGGTACGGAATGATGGACTGCTTCCTTTTCGCTGGAGGTAAACCAGTTTTGATGTTCCTCGTCGGTGAGCAGCTCAAACACCGCTTTCTTGTGCATGATTTTGCATCGGAACGGATTCACCAGGCAAACGTCATGGTTCACGTATGCGCGGATAAGCGGATGCGTGTCGTCGTAGCGGGCCAGGAATTCGTGGATGATGATTCGTTTATAAACAAGATCGATGCGAAAAGCGCCACATTGCAGCTGGCCACTCCGATACTCGAGGTCGTCTGGCGAGCAGATGATGGTGGGAACGCCACGCGCCGTGAAATGATCTCGCAGCAGAATGAATTCATTCGATGTCGGCAGGTTCTCCCAATCCAGGATCGCGATGTTCGGCACACCCGTGCCGCCCCATTCGCGATAAGTGCTCAGCAACGTTTCGAGCAGCCTTTCAACGGGCGAGTACTCCAGAAGGCGGTAGCGCTTGGCAAAGCTCGCCATCGCCGGGACCTCGAACAACAGACTATTTAGCGCCTCTTGATCCGAGAGACTCGAAGGATTCTCTGCGTTGTATTCGACAAATTTGATTTCGTCACCGTGAACGAACGCATCGAGCCGGGTCGTTACGCCGGCCATCGAATATCCTGGATCGACCAGCGCCATCTTGTGTTCTGCATCCGTCAACCCGAGCTGATTCATTAGATCCGGAGATTGCACGGCTGCGGCTGCAACCTTCTCCAACGCGCTCGCGACGCGCTCCGCGGCGCGAGTCAGCGCGCGGAATTGTTTCTCATGAAGGAGGTGCGGCCTGAGTGCAATACCGATTGGGCGTTCGCCGTAGAGCAGCCGGTTTCTCCGCATCGCGCTCCGCAACTTCTCGAAAACGGCAGTAGATAGCGCCTCGTCTGCTGCGAGCAGGTCGTGGTATTCGGCAATCGCCCTCTCGCGCAAGGTCTGCGTCGTTGATGTGCGTTTATTCAGAAATTCGACCGGCGATCACCTCACAGCCATGGCCGGCGCACAACATCGGCCGTGCGCGCCGGCCAGGCAATTGCACATTATTGCACTTTTACTTCGATTGCTTTCGGCTTTGGCATGGGGCGTTTTGGCAGGTGAACCTGCAATACGCCGTCATGAAACTCAGCCACGATCTTTGTTGGGTCAGCGTCTTCGGGCACGGTGAACGTGCGCTCAAACGTCCCGAAGAAGCGTTCAAGCCGATGGAATTTTCTCTTTTTTTCTTCCATCTCGGTTTTGCGCTCTCCGGAAATGTAGAGCATGCCGTTTTCGATCCTGACGTTAACGTCTTCTTTTCTCATTTCCGGCAGGTCGGCCTTGAACAGATACTCGTGGTCGTCTTCGATGATATCCATCAGGGGCGACCAATCGGGCATCTTGAACCTCTCGCCGTTCTTGGGGAAACGAAACGGGAACGTCGGCAAGCCGCCGAAGAATGTATTAAAGCGGTTCTGAAATTCCTCCATCTCCCGGAACGGGTTCCATGTTGTCAATGTCTTCATAATTTTTCCTTTTTCCTTTCTGTTATATAACATGGCGACCCTGTCCGCGCACACGCGCTCACCATAATTTGCGAGAAGTTGTTCAGATTTTGCGCTGCACGCGCGCATCTGCGGACTCCCGACCGCAAAAAACGCCTGTCTTTTCACAAGAACTGCATGGCGAAGCTGCGCCAGAAGCCTCTTTATGAGTGCAAAACAAATCGAGCGATTTGAAAACTCCATCAAGGAAGGAAACATCTATGCTAGCAGAACTCATTTCACATCGAAGAACATCGGCCCATCGTGACGACACCACGATGCCGTTCGGCCCCCGCAGGGGTGGATACATCAACGCCGCAGATCGCGTGTTCGAAGAAGGCTGGCCACTCGACGAAGCGACAGTGGAACAATGCGAAGCGTTCGATCTCGTTTACCGCACGCTCTGCGCGGTGATGTACAATTACGTGCCATTGTCGGGCCATCCTGGCGGCTCCATTTCATCGGGGCGCTTTGTCGGCGCGGCTGTTGTTTCAGACGATGGATTACGATCTAGCAGAGCCGAATCGTCAGGACGCCGACATCATTTCCTACGCAGCCGGACACAAAGCGCTCGGGCTTTACGCGATGTGGGCGCTGCGCAATGAAGTAGCGCGGATCGCCGCGCCAGATCTGTTGCCGCGCGATGAGAAATTCCAATTGCGGCTCGAAGATCTGCTGGGCTTTCGGCGCAACCCGATAACGACGACGCCATTATTCAAGAAATTTCACGCGAAACCGCTCGATGGACACCCGACACCGGCCACACCATTCGTTAGGCTCTCCACTGGCGCGTCCGGCGTTGGCGTTCCCGCGTCTTTCGGATTGGCCTGGGCCGCAGCCGATCTCTACGGTGAAGACGCGCCGCGCGTGCACATCGTCGAGGGCGAAGGCGGAATGACTCCAGGCCGTGTGGCGGAAGCTTTCGCCGCAGCTGCGACGGCTTCGCTCGGCAATATCATTCTGCATGTCGATTGGAACCAGGCGTCCATTGATTCCAACCATGTCTGCCGCGATGATGAAACGCCGGGCGAATACGTGCAATGGACCCCGGCTGAGCTCGCGTACCTGCACGATTGGAACGTGATCCTTGTGCCGGATGGTTTCGATTGGCAGCAAATCGCCACGGCGCAGCGCCTGGCGCTCGATTTTGATAATGGTCAACCGACGGCGATCGTTTATCGCACGGTCAAAGGCTGGCAATACGGGATCGAGGGACGCGCGTCGCATGGCGCGGGTCACGGGCTTTGCTCGAACGCATTCTTCGAAGCGGTCGCGCCGTTGTTGCCAAAGGACATGGTGCCGATCCCGTGCTGCGAACCTGGCAAACAGCGCTGCCGCGGCGGAGCCGATGCAACAATCGTCGAAGAATGTTATTGGAAAACACTCAGCATCATCCGTCGTGCCATGGAAGCGAGCCGGCCAATGGTCGAGGCGTTGGCGGCGCAATTGCGCACCGCGCAAGGGCGGTTGAACGCGCGCGCACGTAAACCGTCCGACGGCCGGCCGCTCATCGATCTCACATATACCATCGCGGAAGGCGCTGGTGACGCGCCGGCTCCGCCAGAACTCACGGTCAAACCTGGAACGAAGACAACGCTGCGCGAGCAATTGGGCCGGGTGTTGAACTACTACAACATCGCCACTGACGGCGCTTTCATAGTTGCTGCCGCTGATTTGCTTGGATCGACAAGTATCAACAAAGCGAACGAAAAGTTTCCGGACGGTTTTTACAATCGCCGCACGAATCCCGGCGCGCGTGAGCTCGCCATCGGCGGAATTTGCGAAGACGCAATGATGGCAATGCTGTCAGGCATCAGCGCATTTGGCGCTCATATCGGCGCGGGCTCATCGTATGGTGCATTCAGCGCACCGCTGGGGCACATAGCCGCGCGGCTCCACGCGATTGGCAATCAGGCACGCGTCGCAACAGAAGGAGGCGAGTATCGTCCGTTCTTTCTTGTTTGCGCGCACGCCGGCTTGAAGACCGGCGAGGACGGCCCAACCCATGCCGACCCGCAATCATTACAGTTGCTTCAGGATAATTTTCCGCCGGGCACCATGATCACACTGACGCCATGGGACCCGCAGGAAATCTGGTACCTTGTCTCCGCTGCTTTGGCGAAACGCCCGGCGATCATCGCGCCGTTCGTAACCCGTCCACCCGAACTGGTGCTTGATCGGGGAGCGCTTGGTTTGCCGCCCGCATCGGCAGCAGCGCAAGGTGTTTATTGTTTGCGCGCTGCGCGCTGGCTCTCGCAAGGCACAATCGTCCTTCAGGGCACGGGGGTGACGAATGCGTTTCTGACGCAAACGCTGCCCTTGATCGATCGCGAGAAGATCGATCTGAACGTTTACGTGGTCACGTCATCAGAGCTCTTCGACATGTTGCCCGCTAATGAGCGCGAACGGATTTTCCCCGAAGCGCGCCAGCAGGAAGCGATGGGCATCACCGACTTCACGCTTGCGACGATGACCCGCTGGGTGCGTTCCGATTACGGACGAAAATATTCGCTCCATCCGTTCCGGCACGGGCATTTTCTCGGAAGCGGCCCCGGCGCGATGGTTATGACGGAAGCCGGCCTCGATGGGTTGAGTCAATTCGAAGCGATTCGCGCTTACGTTCACAAGTACTAAAGCAGAAGCCCATGTCTGAGGCCTTGGAGACTGTAGGGGAAGCCGTCGGCTTCCCACGGGACGCTAACCCAGCCTTCGCAAGCAGCTCCGGCGCGGCAGGTAGCGTCCACAACATCGACGAGCCCATCGCACTTTTTCAGACTTGGTTTCAAGAAGCGGTTGATTCTGGGATGAAAGAGCCATCAGCGATGACGGTTGCGACAGTGGATGCCGATGGTTATCCGGATGCGCGAATGATGTTGCTCAAGGGCGTGGACGAGCGCGGGTTTGTTTTTTACACGAACCTTGGAAGCGCGAAAGCGCGAGCGCTGACGCACAATCCGCGCGTGGCGCTCTGTTTCTATTGGCTCGAGATTGGCAAACAGGTGCGCGTTCGTGGTCGCGCAAACATGGTAAGCGACGAAGAGGCCGACGCATATTTTGCCACGCGCCCACGGCTGAGTCAGATCAGTACCTGGGCTTCCAAACAATCCCAACCCATGCACGGCTACTTTGAACTTGAAGCGCAAGTCGCCAAGGCCGCTTTGCGTTTTGGCGTGGGAGAAGTGCCGCGTCCGCCGTTCTGGTCAGGCTTTCGCGTTGTGCCGGAGCGAATTGAGTTTTGGTTTCAAAAACCATTTCGTCGTCATCAGCGCATCGTGTATGAACGTGTCCCTGACGGTTGGCGAAAACAGTGGCTCTATCCGTAGGTTCTCAGGCGCGAAGACAATGATTGCATGCGGTCGGCGGAACGACTTTAATGAGCGGCGGTGCAACTGCGCACGCGACGCGATTTTGATTCCCTCGGCTCCAGCCTCGGTCTCCGCTACCCTCGCGGCTTTGCCGTCTATGTCGCTCGTCCCACTCGCTTCATTCTTTTCTTAATGCTGCCCATCTCATGACGAGCCCAAATTCTTTCATTCGCAAGCGCACCCGTCGGGATTTCATTTCCCTTGCCGGCAAAGGCCTCGGTCTGGCCGCGCTTTCGTCGGCGACAGTCGCGTCATTGCTGAGAACGGTCGAAGCCGCGACGAAGACCGTCGCGCATCTGTCACCCGAAGAAGCGGCGATGGATGAAGATTATTGGGCCATCATTCAAAACTCATTCACCATTACCCGCGGGATCATCAATCTGAACAACGGCGGCGTTTCGCCCAGTCCGCGGATCGTGACCGAGGCGCTCGTGCGTTACATCTGGGAACAGGAAGACGCCACCGCTTACACGATGTGGCAAATTCTCGAGCCACAATGCGAGACGATCCGCACCGGCCTGGCCGAATTGTTCGGCTGCGACCGCGAAGAGATCGCGATCACGCGCAACGCTTCCGAGTCGCTCGAGACTCTGTTGATGGGCATGGATCTCAAGCCTGGCGACGAAATTCTCACCACCACCCAGGATTATCCGCGCATGCTGACCACGCTGCGGCAGCGTGAGAAGCGAGAGGGCCTTAAGCTGAAGCTGATCCAGATTCCCATTCCGCCGAAGAAGCTCGAGGAGATCACCGGGGCATTTGAAAAAGGAATCACCGAGCGCACCCGGCTTATCCTGATCTCGCATGAGATCAACATCACGGGCCAGATCACACCGGTGAAAGCCGTTTGCGAATTAGCGCGCGCAAAAGGAATTGAGACGATCGTGGACGGCGCGCATTCCTTCGCCCAGTTCGACTTCAAACAGAAGGACCTCGGCTGCGATTATTTCGGCACGAGCCTGCACAAGTGGTTATACGCGCCGAAAGGCACGGGCATGCTTTACGTGAAGCGCGATAAGATCGAAAAGCTCTGGCCGTTAATGGCCGCCGAATCCAAGCAAGCCTCGGACATCCGCAAATTCGAAGAGATCGGCACGCACTCCGCTGCGCCCAAGCTCGCCATCGGCGAGGCGCTCGTTTTTCACAACGGCATCGGCGGCAAACGCAAGGAGGCGCGGCTGCGTTACTTGTCGCGTTACTGGATGAACCGGCTCAAAGACGTGCCGAAGATTCGCTTCAACACGTCATTTGATCCGAGCCAAATGTGCGCCATCGCGAACGTTCGCATCGAAGGCACAAACCCGGAGGCCGTTGTGAAGTATCTGTTCGACAAACACCACATCTTCACCGTGCCGATCATGCACGAAGAATTCCAAGGCCTTCGGATCACACCGAATGTTTATACCACGCTCAGCGAGCTGGATCGTTTCTGCGAGCAGATGGAATTGATCGCCCGCCACGGTCTCCCGTCATAGCAAAGCGCCGGAGGCGCGACAGATGTTAGCCCCGGGGCGTAAAGCCCGGGGATTGGCGTTTTCCCACCCGAATCAGCCCCGGAGGGGCGACAGGATTCTTTCCACAGCGGATTACCGCTCCTGCCGCCCCTCCGGGGCTGGCTTTGATAAATATCGAAAACCCCGGGCTGACGCCCGGGGCTACGGTTCTTGTGCACCTACGGTGCTCTATGTCTGCTGAGCTAGCTGTCCGCTACCCAGCGCAATAACTGCACAGCAAAACGCAACGGACGTGCATCGGCCGGACGCCGTAGCGTCTAGTCTCGCAGCATTGTGAACACCGGCTACAAAATGTTGGATGCGAACGAAGCTGTGGCGCGCGTCGCGTACGCCCTCAATGAGGTCATTGCGATTTATCCGATAACTCCGGCATCCCCGATGGGCGAATGGGCAGATGCGTGGTCGGCGGGTGGCGTGAAAAATCTGTGGGGCACGGTGCCGTCTGTGATCGAGATGCAGAGCGAAGGCGGCGCGGCCGGAGTCATCCATGGCGCGCTTCAGACCGGTGCGCTCAGCACGACTTTCACTTCCTCGCAAGGTCTGCTGTTGATGATCCCGAACATGTACAAGATCGCCGGAGAACTGACGCCGACTGTGTTTCACGTCGCGGCGCGCTCGCTCGCCGCGCAGGCGCTCTCGATTTTCGGTGACCACAGCGATGTGATGGCCGCCCGCGCGACCGGCTGGGCGATGCTTTGTTCGGCGTCGGTGCAGGAGGCGCAGGACCTGGCGCTGATCGCGCACGCGGCAACGCTCGAATCGCGCATTCCGTTTCTGCATTTCTTCGATGGGTTCCGCACTTCGCACGAGATCGCGAAGATCGTGACGTTGCCGGAAGAGGCACTGCGCGAAATGATCAATGAGGAACGCGTGATTGAGCATCGCTCGCGAGCTCTCTCGCCTGATCATCCGGTGATTCGCGGCACGGCACAGAACCCGGATGTTTATTTCCAGGCGCGCGAGACGGTGAACCCATTTTACGCTGCATGTCCGAACATCGTGCAGCGAATGATGGACCGGTTCGCCGAGCTAACCGGACGGCGATACGGCCTCTTTGAATATCACGGCGCAACCGATGCCGAGCGTGTGATCGTGTTGATGGGCTCCGGCTGCGAAGCAGTGCACGAAACTGTCGATTTCCTCGCCGCGCAAAATGAAAAAGTCGGCGTCCTGAAGGTGCGGCTATATCGGCCATTCGACGCAGCGGCGTTTGTCAAAATGTTGCCGCCGAATGTGCGCCGCATCGCCGTTCTCGATCGGACGAAGGAGCCAGGGGCGGGAGGCGAGCCGCTCTACCTCGATTGCGTGAACGCGCTGTACGAAGAAGGCCGGCGCGATGTCGATGTGGTCGGCGGCCGTTACGGATTGTCGTCGAAGGAATTCACGCCGGCGATGATCAAGGCGGTCTTCGACAATCTCGCTCAACCTTCGCCGAAAAATCATTTCACCGTCGGCATCGACGACGATCTCTCGCATACAAGCCTCGATGTACGATCCGTAATTTCTCGATCGAGCCGGACGACGTTGTGCGCGCACAGTTCTTCGGACTCGGATCGGACGGCACCGTGGGCGCGAACAAGGAGTCGATCAAAATCATCGGCGAGAACGCCGGTTATTTCGCGCAAGGCTATTTCGTTTACGATTCGAAAAAATCCGGCGCGATGACGATCTCGCATTTGCGCTTCGGACGACGCCCGATCAGATCGACGTATCTCATCACCAAGGCGAACTTCGTTGCCTGCCATCAACCGTTCCTGCTCGAGACCTGTGACGTGCTCACGGACCTCGCGCCCGGTGGAACGTTCCTGCTGAATTCACCGCTGGGCCCGGACCGCGTGTGGGGCCGTCTGCCGGAAACGGTGCAGCGCAGGCTGATCGAGCAGGGTGCGAAGTTTTTCGTCATCGATGGCAACAAAGTAGCGCGAGACTCAGGACTGGGCGGCCGCATCAACACCGTGATGCAGACGTGTTTCTTCGCCATCTCCGGCGTGCTCCCGGCAAAGGACGCCATCGAGGCGATCAAGAATTCCATTCGCAAGACGTATGCGAAGAAGGGTGACGAGATCGTGCAGATGAATCTGCGAGCGGTTGATCAAACCCTTGCGCATTTGTACGAAGTGAAAGTTCCCGAGCACGCTGTAGTCCCGACTTATCGGATGACGCCGGCCGCCGGGATCAACGATCCCGGCTACAACCCAACGGAGAGATCAAGCGCGCGCCGGAGTTCGTGCGCAACGTGCTGGGCGAGATTATCGCGGGTCGCGGCGACCGCGTGCCGGTGAGCGCGTTGCCTAACGACGGCACGTATCCAACCGGCACAACACAATTCGAAAAACGAAATCTCGCGAGCGAGGTCCCGGTCTGGGACCCGGCAGTCTGTATCCAATGCGGCAAATGCGTGATGGTCTGTCCGCACGCAGTCATTCGCAGCAAAGCCTATGAGGCGGCTGTTCTCCATGGTGCGCCTTCGTCGTTCAAGTCGGCGGAGGCGCGGTTGCCGGAGTGGAAAGGATTGAAATATACGCTGCAAGTGGCGGTGGAAGATTGCACCGGCTGCGGGATCTGCGTCGATGTTTGCCCGGCGCGCAACAAATCCGAAGCGCGTTTGAAAGCGATCAACATGCAGCCGCAGCTGCCGCTGCGCGAAAGCGAGCGCGAGAACTGGAATTTTTTCCTTTCAATTCCGGAGATGGATCGCCGCCGAATATCCACCGACCACGTGCGCAAAATGCAGGTGCAACAGCCGCTCTTCGAATTCTCGGGAGCATGCGCGGGTTGCGGCGAGACGCCTTACATCAAATTGCTCACCCAGCTCTTTGGCGATCGGCTGATCATTGCGAACGCCACCGGCTGTTCCTCGATTTACGGCGGCAATTTGCCGACCACACCTTACGCGAAAGATGCAAAATGGACGCGGGCCGGCGTGGTCAAATTCGCTATTTGAAGATAACGCGGAGTTCGGGCTCGGATTCCGTGTTTCGCTGGACAAACAGCAAGAGTTCGCCGGCGAACTGCTGCAGCAGCTTTCGCCGCAGATTGGCCGAGAGCTCACGACGGAAATCCTGAATGCGCGACAGCGCGATGAAGCAGACATCTTCGATCAGCGCGAGCGTGTTGCCGAGTTGAAGAGAAGGCTCCAATCGCTCGGCGGTTCGCATGCAAAACGTTTGCTCGCGCTAGCCGACAAATTGGTTCGAAAGAGTGTGTGGATCGTTGGCGGTGACGGCTGGGGTTACGACATTGGTTACGGCGGACTTGATCACGTTCTGGCCAGCGGCCGCAACGTCAAGGTCTTGCTGCTCGACACCGAAGTTTATTCCAACACCGGCGGGCAATGTTCCAAATCGACGCCGCGCGCCGCGGTTGCAAAGTTCGCCTCCGGCGGGAAACGCGCGCCGAAAAAAGATCTCGGGCTAATGGCAATGACTTACGGCACGATCTACGTCGCTTCGGTCGCGATGGGCGCCAAAGATGAGCACACCTTGAAAGCATTTCTCGAAGCGGAAGCATACGACGGCCCGGCGCTTATCATCGCCTACAGCCATTGCATCGCGCACGGCATCAACATGACCACCGCGATGCAAAACCAAAAAGCAGCAGTCAACTCGGGGCAGTGGCTCCTGTATCGTTATAATCCCGAGCGGGCTGCGCTCGGCGAAAATCCACTAAAACTCGATTCCGCCGCGCCGCATATGAAAGTCGCTGATTATTTCAAGCTCGAACAGCGTTTCAAGATGCTTGAGATGAGCGAAGCGCGCGCCGCGAGGGAATTACTGGCTGAGGCGCAGGCGGACGTGAACGCGCGCCGCACATTGTACGAATTCCTCGCCACCAGAAAATTCAACCCCACACCAAACCAATGAACCTGACGACCAGATACCTCGGCTTTAAGTTGCGCACGCCGCTCGTGCCATCGGCATCGCCGCTTTCGGAGAAGATTGACAATATCAAACGAATGGAAGATGCCGGCGCGGCGGCGGTGGTGTTCCATTCACTTTTTGAAGAGCAGATTCGCCGCGATCACCATGACCTGCAGTTTTACCTCGATCAGGGCACAGAATCTTTTGCAGAATCTCTGACTTATTTTCCAGTTCGCCCCGAGTTCAAAGTAGGGCCGGAAGCGTACCTCGAGCACATTGCCCGGGCAAAGGCAGCGGTCGATATCCCAATCATCGGGAGTCTTAACGGCTCGACATTCGGTGGCTGGCTCGCATACGCACGGCAGATCGAGGAAGCAGGCGCGGATGCGCTCGAGCTGAACATTTATTCCATTCCAAGCGATCCGGACGTTAGCGGCGAAGATATCGAAGCCCATTACCTGAGCATTCTCGCAGCGATCAAAGCGGAGGTAAAAATACCTGTGGCGGTGAAGCTCAGCCCGTTCTTTACGAATTTCGCGCGATTCGCACGGCGCGCCGACCGCGAGGGCGCCAACGCGCTGGTGCTCTTCAATCGTTTCTATCAGCCGGATATTGAGTTGGAGACACTGGAGATTTCGCCCAACGTGCTGCTCAGCACGCCGATGGCGATGCGCTTGCCGATGCGCTGGATCGCGATGCTCTACGGACGGATTGGCGCGAACCTGGCAGCAACCAGCGGAATCCACCGCGCGACCGACGCACTGAAAATGTTAATGGCCGGCGCCGACGTGACGATGCTTTGTTCGGTGCTGCTGCGCCGCGGCATCAAACACATTCGCGTGATCGAACGCGAGATGTGTGAATGGATGGAAGAACACGAATACGAATCGGTCGAACAACTCAAAGGCAGCATGAGCCAGAAAAATTGTCCGGACCCGAGCGCGTTCGAACGCGCCCAATACATGCGCGCTCTGGAGACATATCCGGCGCCGGAGGTTTAAAGCCTGCGCAATAACTGCACAGCAAAACGCAACAGAGGTACATCCGCGCACGAGCCGCCGATTATGATTTCGCCAATGACAACGCATTTGAATCAGCCTTGGAGGTAAATCCCATGAAACTGGCCACTACTTATCTCGGTTTTAAACTGCGGACGCCGCTTGTCCCGTCGGCGTCGCCGCTATCGGAAAATCTCGATAATATTAAGCGGATGGAGGATGCCGGCGCGTCGGCCGTGGTCTTCCATTCGCTGTTTGAAGAACAACTTCGCCCGGGAAATTATCGCGTGCACCATGGTTCTGGAAATGGCGACGAATTCTCGCGCGACGCGCTCACTGATTATTCCGACGAGCCGGACTTCAAGGTCGATCCCGAGGCGTATGTCAATCACATCGCAAAAGCGAAAGCTGCGGTGCGTATTCCAATCATCGGCAGCCTTAACGGCTCGACCTTTGGCGGCTGGCAACGGTATGCCCGGCAAATCGAACAAGCCGGCGCAGATGCGTTGGAGCTGAACATCTATACGGTGCCGACCGATCCGGACCGTACCGCTGACGACATCGAGACTGATTACTTGACGATTGTCGCGTCAATAAAAGGTCTGTTGAAAATACCGGTGGCGGTAAAGCTCAGCCCATATTTCACGAATCTCTCCCGGTTTGCGCGACGCCTTGATTCCCAAGGCGCCAATGCTCTGGTGTTGTTCAATCGGTTTTACCAACCGGATATTGAGCTTGAGACGCTCGAAGTCAGCCCCAACCTGCTTCTCAGTACGCCGATGGCGATGCGCCTGCCGATGCGCTGGATTGCGCTCTTGTATGGCCGGATTGGGGCAAATCTGGCTGCTACGAGTGGTATTCATCACGGCGTAGATGCGCTTAAACTGTTGATGGCGGGTGCGGATGTCACGATGCTCTGCTCAGTCCTGTTGCGGCACGGAATCGATCACATTCGCGTGATTGAACGCGAGATGCGCGAATGGATGGAAGAACACGAATACGAATCGGTCGAACAAATCAAAGGCATCATGAGCCAGAAAAACAGTCCGGATCCGACTGCCTTCGAGCGCGTGCAATACACGCGCGCGCTGTCTACTTATCCCAAGGGTGTTTAAAACCGGGAAGCGGTCGTTCGCCTTTTTAATGAATTTTGGTCCCGCGCACTTTGCGCACTTCGGCTGCGATTCTTGCGAGTTGCTGGCTAACGTCATTGCGCGGGATTTTGAGCTCGATCACCTGAACGCGATCAGACTTTTTCGCCTGGATGAGCGCATCGTCGAATTGGCCTTTTGTAGATGCAATTGTGCTGTCGCCACCCCCCACTAGTTCGCAGATCTTGCTGTAGTTCCACTGGCTGATGACATTGAAACGCCCTTCGCGGATTTTTCGCATGGTGCCATAGCCATCGTTGTTCAGAACGATGATGATCGGATTTAGACCGAGGCGGACGATGGTTGAAATTTCAACTCCGGTCATCTGGAATGCGCCGTCGCCGACAAGAACATAAGGCCGCAATCTTTTTGCAGCCATGCCAACGCCAATACTCGCTGGGACCGCGAAACCCATGGACATGTAATATGCGGGCGCAATGAATTGCGCCTGCCTTGCGCTGCGAATACCGACCGCGCCAAAGATGGCGTCGCCGATATCAGCGATAACGCAGCAGCGCTCATCGAGATGCAATGAAAGAATCCGAAAAACATCGACCATGGTCAGCGTCTGCAATCGCTCGCTGTTTTTCAACGGCTTGGGTAACGCGTGAGGATTGGGATGTTTGAAATGCTTTGGCTTGATCTTTGCGGCGGCGAGCGCCTCGAGGAAATCGCGAAACTGAATTGAATCGTAGCGATGATATTGAACGCTTACACGCTCGGTCGTCGCCAGAACCGTGCGTCTGCGATCGAGCTTCGCTGTGTAAAAGCCCATGCTCATGTCGGTGATGAAAGTCCCGAGCATGAGCACGAGATCGGCAGACTCGACGTAACTTCGAACGTGTTCGTCGCTGCTCATGGCGCCGCCATAGACACCGAGGTAAAGGCGATGGTTTTCAGGAATAGCGCTCTTGCTTAAAAGATCGGCGGCGATCGGAATGTTCATCCGCTCCGCCATTCGCACCACCAAGCGAGCGGTGCGATAGCGCGCCAGCTCGACGCCGGCGAGAATGACCGGTTTCTTCGCCGCGCGAATCAGCGAGAGTGTCTCACTGAGTGCTGCATCGAGCGTATGCGGATCGGATTTTTCAGGCGCAGCGGGAAGCGATTCCGGTTATCGGAATCTCACGGTCAACAATGTCGTGCGGGACCTCGATGTAAACCGGGCGTTTGTGGCGCAGACATGCCTCGACGCAACGAACAATCTCGGAAGCAGCGCGCTGCTCATCGAGCAGAACGGTGCTCGCAACGGTGACTTCGTCGTAAATGCGGCGCTGTGTTTCGAACGTTTTGACCTTGTGATGCAGCAGCGGATCCTTTTCCCGATCTTTCCGCCCGGGAGCGCCGCTCACGACGACAACCGGCGATTTCTCGGCGTACGCGCCGGCGATGGCATTCAGAACATTCAGTCCGCCCACGCAGTAAGTCACGCAAACCAGACCGATCCCGTTAATGCGAGAATAGGCGTCGGCCGCAAAACCCGCGGCGGGCTCATGCGTCATCGTGATGCTCTGGATTTTCGATTTCTCGAGCCATGTAAATGTCGGCAAAGCAAAATCGCCCGGAATGCCGAAACTGTGGCGAACACCGCGCCGGTACAGATATTCGAAAAGAAATTCTCCCAACGGCATGGTCCGGCGAAAGGATTTTGGTTTAGGGCGCGCCGTCTTTTTTAGCGAAAGTGCGAGACGTAACTCCACCGTCGCCATTCCGACTGGGGAAGCGAACCGCTTCCCCTACAGATACAGCCGGATCCGTTGAGGAATTAGTCCGGCGACTCATCGTCAGCTTCCGACGTCAAATGATGATGATGACGCCTGTCTTTCTTCCTGTAGGCATCATACGCAAGAGCTGCCCAGCACCCGATTGGGAAGAGTAGACCAACACCTGCAGTACCAAGGATAGATATGATGCCGACGAATATGGCAATCGGCATGCCAAGAAACATCCAAATAAGACCCATTTCATAGTGGCCTTTGTAGATGTGTCCCAATCCCGGCACAATGCTGAGCATCGCTGCGATTTCATTATGCGTATGCTTCTCTTCTTTCGTAAGTGGCGTTGATAATGTGTGCATATTAATCACCCTCCTTATTGCAGTTGGCTGTTACCATTCGGGCTGTCTCAGACAGCCGATTATGATTAGCGCGTAGAGCGCCATCATTGATACAACAGCGACTAAAATCAGGTACTCCATAGTTTGCTCCTTTGGCCGATTTATTAATGCCGCGACGCGTTTCGCGCTGCGCGTTCCTTGGCTTTTGCTTTGCAAAAATTGCTTAAGCTGGAGGGAGCGATCCGATTCAAGAGTCAACCGTGGCGCAAGTGAAACAGTTAACTACGTCCTGCATTCGATCCCTTCTCGCGGTCGCGTGCCGCAGCGTCTCTCGCGACTTGCTGAAGTCGGAGAGACGCTGTTGTGT
>CAVUGV010000024.1:0-21694 GCA_963741065.1 uncultured Verrucomicrobiae bacterium
AAAAAGACAAACAGCGTCTCTCGGAACTCCCCAAAGTTGGCGAGAGACGCTGCGGCGGCGCGATGCGGACTTCGCCTCAGCGTTTGCTGGCGTGCAGGATAGTCAAACCGATCACGTCGCCGTTCTCGTATCACAACGATATCATCGTCGGTAATTTCGCTGTCGGTTAGATCCGTTGTGGCCGCACGATTTCATTTCTTTGTCCATTTTTCCTCGGCGAACGTTTTCCACTCGCCTTTTTCCACCTGACGAATCAGCGATGTCCACGTCTTCGCCTGCGAGTCAAACGTGAACTTGTTCGTCAGTGCGCCTTCTTTCGAGTCCCACCGAAATTCAATCGAGCGCTTTTCGTTATCGAGCTTGCCTCGACCGGGCGCGTCGAAACCCGCACCATAAACATCGAGCCAGTGACAGGCGTAAGTTTTTTCGGGCTCAACAAAGCCAATGAATACGAGCGCTTCGTAGTCCGGCGACTTATCGGCAAAACCGTAATGCAGCTGGATGTAGTGATGCTTAAGGGACCATTCACCGTGCACTGTGCTCTCAGTTGTGCGGCCGTTACCCATTTTTCGTTCCACACGCCAGTCGCCGACAAAGTTATCGAGGAATGGATCCTTCAGTTCCGGCGGAGGCGGCGCCTGAGCGAAAGCAGTAGTGAGCAACAAGGCAGGAATCAGCAGATATATCAATGTTTTCATCGGTCGTAGCGGAAACATCTAACGAGAAAGAGATGTTTGCACCCAGCTATTTTTCCAAAAGTAGCTGCGGTAAGCCATCCAGCACTTTGACAATCGGTTTCATAATCGATCGAAAGCTTACTACAAAGTGCTGGGTTGGCTGCAGCGCTTGACTCCCCTCATAGGGGTTAGGCGTCATCGCGTTGTTCGGGTAATCAACCGAAGGCGTTTCGTTGTGCGTGCGGCTGAAAAGCTGACGGCGTTTCTGGAACTCGAACCGGCAGTTCGCGTTTGCGGTGAATTGCCTCGACAAGCTGGCGAGAGTTTTCCGAAACTCACCGGATATGAAAACAGTCACGCCACCAGTTCTAATCACAATTGCACTCGTCTGCATTGTGCTTTTGCCACGAGCGCAGGCAGTGGTTCCGCCGCCAGACGGGGGCTATCCCAACTTTACAACGGCAGAAGGGACGAAAGCCCTTTTTAGTCTCACCACCGGCTCTGCGAACACAGCCGTTGGTTGGTCTTCGCTCTTTAGCAACGCAGAGGGCAGCTTCAACACCGCTACCGGCGCGGGGGCGCTCCTTTTCAATACCGCAGATGAAAACACGGCATTTGGCGCGGCGACGCTGTTATTCAACACCACCGGCGATGATAACACAGCCGTCGGAAGCGCTGCCCTTTCCAGCAACACCACCGGCGACGATAACACGGCCGTCGGAACGGCTGCCCTTTCAAACAACACCACCGGCAGCGAAAACACGGCAGTTGGCACTGAGGCGCTCCAGTTCAACACTGATGGCAATCCAAACACCGCCATTGGTTATGCTGCGCTCAAGAACAACCTTACTGCTGGCGGCAACACGGCCGTGGGTTATGACGCGCTCTTGTTTAATGACTCCGTCGCAAATGGCTTCCCATTTGGCTGGTACAACAATGGTGTCGGCGCCGGTGCGCTCCTTAATAACGTTGACGGATACAGCAACAACGCTTTTGGCAACGACGCGCTTTTCTTCAATGTTATCGGCGTTGCAAACACCGCCATTGGTTATTACACGCTCTGGAATAATGACTCGGATGCACTCGGTTTGGCCAATGGCAACACGGCAGTTGGCGCTGCGGCACTCTTCAATAACGTTGATGGCAGTGACAACACCGCCGTTGGCGATTCCACAGGACGAAACGTGATCACTGGCTTCAATAACACCTACATCGGCAACTTCGTTGGTATGCTCGCCGGCGACGAAAGCAGTACGATCCGCATCGGCGACATGTCGAACGGGAACGGGTCGGGTCCTTACAGTGCTACATCGGTGGTATCTTCAATAACTTCCAGCCTGTTGGCGGCACTGTTGTTGTAGTTACTCTCGACCGTGCGGACGACCACCTTGGCTGGGATTTTGGTCCGACCCACGGTGGTAGCGCACCTGTGCAACGTAGCGCACCGCAACGTCGTAGCGCGCCCGGCGCGCCAACACAGCGCCCCGCCATGCTCAATGGCAAAGTTGGCAAAATTGAGAAGTTGGAAGCAACGGTCGCGCAGCAACAGAAACAAATAGAGACTCTCACAGCCCAGCTCAAAGAGCAGGCCGCGCAAATCCAGAAAGTGAGCGCGCAGCTTGAAGCGAGCAAACCTGCGCCGCAAGTCGCCAACAATCCCTAAAACGCGGCAGGGTCCCTCGCGCACGCGCGACTCTTACTCGGGCACATCCCTGCTATCCGGGCGGGCAGCCGATCTTATTCTCGTTAGGAATCAGGAGATACCCGCAGCTTCATAAGGTGTTGCAGAAAAATAAACTGAGCGATTCAGTGCCCCGGTGGCCTCAAGTCAAACGTGCCGCTGACGAAATCGAGAATGGCGCGGTTGATTGCCAGGGTACTCGGCTCCGAGCAGGCCGGCGGTGTCAGAAATCGGCTCGAATGTTAGCGGATTGATGGGCGCGACAGTTGCGCTGGCATTCTTGATTTCGTAATTGCCAATCCGCAGGGAATTAAGCTTCGTTATTCCTTCTGGGCTTGAGCCGCCGACACTTTCGCCAACAATTGGAGTTGCTGCAACTTTCAGCTTTGCACGCGTGGCGAAAGTCGCGGTAACCACAGTGAGGTCACTGCCTGTATCCACTAGGAAATGACACGACACTCCATTTACTGCGCCGACCGCATACACGTTATATTTCTTAGGCAAAAGCGGCACCGCAGTGTAGCCTTGTCGCGACAGGATTGCTTTGATCTCGGAGGCGACACTTTCCCGCGGCCGTGACGGCCGCAGATAAAGCAGATGATTCTGCAAATCCAAGACAGCGCCAAATTTGATCAACTCGCGCAGACCGAGCACGCCGTTTGAAATCGGGCGACTAAACGAATTGCCGGACGCGACCCCGACGGGGACATTGGTCAGCACACAATTTCCGGCGGTTAGCGCTTTGATGGTTGTCATGCCGGCAACATCTCGGTCCCGACCGAATGGGCCGCTCACATAATGGGTTGTCTTTGATTCAGCGAGATTCAGTTGCCCGAGACTCGATCGATAAAGCCACGTCATGCCCGTGCCGGTATCGACAAGAAGATTGCCGGGCTTGCCGTTCGATTGAATGGGCAAATGATAACAATTTCCAAGGTGGACCAGTTGCGCTCCGCCGTATCCATTCTTCGTCAGATAAAGGCCAAGCGCGTCAAGCGTGACGGCGCCGCGGCCGAAGCTGACAGTTAACAGTAAAATAATTGGGACGAAAACAGCCGCTTTCCCTCGGCTTAAGCGCATAACGGCCTTTGCTAACACGCAGCGCCAGCCAAGCCAAGCCGTATTGCGTCTGCCTTTCAAAGCAAATGCTCCACTTGACATGAATCGCTGACGCTTACCACTCTTTGAACTCGCCCTTGTGCTCCTGCGTTTCGATCACGTTGCCCGCGCCGCTACTTTTTCCCCACGCGCTTTAGCCGCATCTTCTGCCCGTAAAACTCGAGACAGCTCGAATCGGACACGTGCTTCGTCTTTAAGGACACGATGATGCCCTCTCCGGCAGGCGCGATTCTTCCAGTCCCGGCGTTCTTGCTGCTGTCCTTAAATTTGAACTGGACTGTGCCTTTGTCGGTCACTTTGCCGGTGCCATTAGCCTCCGGAGCGGCGCCGTGGCCGTCGTTGTAACTTGCGCTGAACCAGACCGACACCGTGTCTCCACTTTGCTGGAGGCTCATTTGAAACACGGCTTGACCGTTTAGAAAATTCTCGTCTGCGTATTCACCGGAAAAATTTTCCGCCGCGGGCGTCGGAGACGGAGATTTTTGTTCTACAGCCGGCGCGGTGGTCGGTTGCTCCGACAGCTTTTGATCCTGGGCGCAAAGAGAGCTGCTAGCAATTGCGCAAAACATCAAGATCAGGGGTACGGCAGCGCAGCGCACAAGTTCGAGAACGACGTTCTGGAGTGTGTTTTGCCTTACGCAGATATTAAGCATTAGCGTTTTTGTTTCTGCAAGATCAGTAGAATTGATGCGTTCGGTACATGGCGGCGGATTGTTTGTTCAGTCGTGGATTTTGGCCTGGTTCGAGCGAATTAATTACAGGTTCCGTCGCAAATAATCAGATTGCCACCAACAGAATTTGGGCTCTGCGCTGGGGGAGTTGGGCACTTGCTTGCATATCGGGGCGAGTTGTAGCGCTAGCCGTTTCGCCGGACAAGCCGAAAAATAGCGAACCTTATGGCTCTTTGAAATCGCCCTTGTGCTCGTGCGTCTCAATCACACTCCCCGCCTCATTGTAAACGCGAATCACAGCATCGTGTGACCGACTGCGAAACTTCGCGTAGCCAACAGCATTGCTGGCTGCGTTTGGCTCGCCGTACCACAACCGACCAAATGGCAGCGCATCTTAGATTAAATCGACGCCGCGATGATCTTTGCGGGGATGGACTTCGTAAACGTGTTGTGAGCTAGTCATCATATCGGGTGGCGGTTGGCGGAATCGGTTGGTTGGGACGCCGCGGTGCAAAGTATGCTCGTGCTGGAGTCGTTATCGTTCGAGTGATCATTGCTTACTCCGGTTGGTGGGTTGCTTCTTTGCTGTTCGTGCTTAGTAAAAAGTTAACGACGGTGTTCGCGAACTGCTGGGGAACGGTATCCATGGCGTTGTGTTGCTGACCTTCGAACACGACCAAGCTTCGAAGCGGTAAGGAGTGCATCAACCCGTTGATCGCTAGCTTGAGTTGCGGCGAACGGGTTTTACTGCCGGTAAGCAGCAACGTCGGGACGTTCAGTGTGCTCATCCGCTTCGGATCGAAACGGTAGCCAGCAAGTGCTCGAATCTGCCGAATCTGCGACTCCATGCTTGCGACGAGCGTTGGCCAGGACGGACGCGCTTTCATGGCAACGACCTCGCTGGGCGAGATCATTACGATCTGCTGAAAGAAGATCACAGAAGCCTGCTCGCGATCGCCTGCCTGAATCATTTTCTCCATCCTGGCAGCGACAGCAGTGTGGTCGAGGTCCTGTAAAGGCGGTTCGTAGAGCACTAACTTCGAGATCTTATCTGTGAGGAATGCGGCTTCCAGAGCACACACCGCTCCGTAGGAGTGGCCCAGTACGAACACGGACCCCGATCGAGAGTTGGCGACGGCCGCTACATCTTCAACTTCCTTCTGCAAAGCGTAATCCGGAGAATCGCCGCTCGCTCCGTGACCGCGGCGATCCATCGCACAGACCGTGAAGTGCGATGCAAACAGAGGGAACAAAGGTTTCCAGCGACTGCGGTCTCCGGTGCCTCCGTGAACGATGACAAGGTTCGGACCCGCGCCTGCGCACTCGACAGCGATGAGCGTTCCGTCCTTTGATCTGACGTTGACAACTGAGCTGTTCGGCGACGGCTTTGGGGAAAAATCGGTATCAGCTGTTGCCGCCGCCGCGCTGCAAAGAAACGTAATCGCAGCAATCGTGAACGTTCTCGCCAGCGTCATTGCGCCCCGTTTATATCACTTTGTCATTGCTACGGGGATAGCAAAGAGGCAGAATCCCATCGCGCGAAGTACTGGGAAGTGATCGCCCCGACAAGATGTCCGCCGAGATCAAGAAGGAGATCCAGCTCGAGATCGCCCATGTTTTGTTCATCGACATCCTTGGTTATTCAAAACTTTCGATTAACGAGCAACACGCTGCCGTGGATGAGCTGACGCAGATCGTTCGCGCGACTGAGCAATTTCAAAAAACCGAGGCGTCGCAACGCCTGATCAAAATCGCCACCGGCGACGCGATGGCGCTGGTGTTTTACACGAGCCCCGAAGCGCCGGTCCGTTGCGCGGTGGAGTTGAGTCGCGCGCTCAAAGATCACCCGCGCTTGCGCGTACGCATGGGGATACACAGTGGGCCGGTCAGCGGAGTGGTCGATGTTACGGGTCGCACAAATCTCGCCGGTGCCGGTTTAGATCTGGCGCGACGTGTGATGGACTGCGGCGACGCGGGCCACATCCTGCTCTCTAAACACCTGGCCGAAGATCTGGCCGGGTTCGAGGAATGGCGACCGCTTCTTCACAAGCTTGGCACGTGCGAAGTAAAACACCGTGTGCAGCTTGGCGTTGTCAATCTCTGCTCCGACGACGTGGGGAACCGTCAGTTCCCACAAAAGTTTCAAGCTCTCAAGAAACAGCGCGCCCGAGTGCGCTGTGCCGAAGTGGCAGCTGCACTACTTTTACTCGCCGGCATTGCAGCTGCTTTCCTTCTCGTTTCCAAGATGTCAGCCAGGTCGGTCATGATCGTAGCCGCAGCCCTTCTCCTCGCCGGAGCGGGCTCCCTGGCGCTCATTGCCCGGGAACTGCGCAAAGCGCCGGAAGGCTATGAGGACGATCACGGCTTCCACACCGTCTACAAGGATAAGGGCGGATAGGTTAAAGCAAAAAAGTGGCCGTTGCAAAGCGGTTGGAGTTCGGACTGCGTCTCAGCGATTGATTCCAACGGGCGAACGATCTGGATTGTTGATGCACATCGCGACGACGGAAAGCGGTTCGTTGTGCGTGCGGCTGAAAAGTTGACGGCATTTCTGGAACTCGAATCGCCAATTTGCACTTGCGGCGAGTTGGTTTGACAGGTTGGCGCGATTTTCAACATTGGCCCAAGAACCAAGATCACTAGCGGAACGCGTATTTTCGGCAGCTATGGCACTCTCCGACGACCTGAACAAGCTCGCAGCGCAAGATGTCGTCTATCTTACCAGGAGCATCTCAGGAATTCACGGCGGGGGCCCGACCGAAGTGTTCCGAGGGCGGCTGCGACAGGCGCTCAATGGCAACTGGGTGTTCACCACGGGTCAAAATGGCGTCGTCGGGTTCTTGCTCGGTAACGTAGTCCAGAACACCTGGAATTCTTTCGAATCTCCGGCTACCGGCGTCCAGATCACGATCATCTTCCAACTTGGATACTTTCTAGGGGCGAATGCACAAATTGACGAAGTGATCGTTCTGACAAGTGTGATCCCCATGGACTTCGCCGACTAAGCTTAGGGTTCTTTGAAATCGGCTGCGTGCGCGTGCCTTTCAATCACGTTGCCCACCTCATCGTAAACGCGAAGCTACCTTCCGCGTAACCTCGCGCCGTAGCCTTGCGCGCAGGCGGAAGCTTCGGCGAACGCGGGTCTGCACGGTCTCCCGTAAAACTTTTTTGCCATGTCCGCCAAAATTTTCCGAAGGAAAGGGTAAAGGCCAGAAATGAGTTCTCAATGACGAGAAATCAAAGAAGGCCAAACAATGAAAGGAAGCTAAATAAGATGAAAACAAGAATCATCAGCAGAATCCTTTCAGTGAAACAAGCATTTCATCGATTGCGGCAGTATATTCATTGGATGCGGTTTGGTATCAAATGCTGACCGGCGCATCATGTGGCAATGCAAAAGGTGTTCTGTTTGGAGGGGCAAACTTTAACCTTGGAATGTGAAGAAAGGAGGTGAAAGACATGGATACTAAGTCAACCAAAAGAAGTGCGAGGAAGAAAGCGCAAAAGCCGCGGATGGAAGTACGCGACTTGAGGCCGCCGAAGGATCCAAAAGGCGGTTTCATTAAATTGTCCCGGCCGGACAAGTTATAACAACCGACTTGAAACCGAGGAAGGATCCAAAAGGCGGTGACTTCGCCAAGCTAGGGGACATTAAGGGAGTAAATCACGTGGCAGTACGCGAATTTGCAACCGAGAGGAGATGCGAAAGCGGGATTCACCTGCACAGAAGATCCGATGAACCCGGGGGCACTAATTCTCTTGTCAATCCGCGGACACAAGATTGACCGATAAGAGCAGGTAATGGCTGTAGACGCGGTCGCGCACAATATTGGCGGGAACGTGTCTACCGAGCCTAGCGAGCAATTGCTCGAGCGTTTGTTTGCCGTCGGCTTGTCTGAGAATCTCCAACTCCCATTCCGGCACGCTAAGATCAACGATGGTGTTTGTTGAAACGCTCTTTAGTTGAATGCGACGGAGTTTCCGCCACAATCGTCGGCGTTTTGGCCAACGGCAGGTATACAGATCTGTCAAACGTGCGCGCCACCGCAAGAGAGCGGATGCGTTTTGCCACGGCGGATTTGGCCGCGGCTGCGTTACGAAAAGCAAGGAGTGGAAGCGTGAGGGCGAAAGCAGCTCCACAAACATGTGTGTTTCGGCGCGCGAGCGGGGTAACAGTCGTCGATATAAATCATCTTTGAAAATCGGACGCAGCGCGCGATGGGCGTAATAACTCCCCAAAAAATGTAAGCCTGCGCTTTGTGCAAGACTCATCCAGCGCGCCAGAGGCCAATTGTGGATCAGCGGACCAAAGAGGTCACCAGCTAGATACTCGGCGCCTCGGTTGGCGATCCTGCTCGCATAATGGCTGTCGAGTGCTTCGCAAAGCTTTAACGCCTCCCGCAGGTCTTTGCCGTCCTCGAACTCCGCCAGTTGAAAGCCGAGCTCGGCCAACGCCGGACGCCAGGTTGCGCTGAAATGACCCACCCCGTTTACACCGAGATAAAGCGCGCCATGTGGCGTTAGGCAACGGGTGAAGTTGTCGAACGCTCGTCTGGTTTGTGGGATGTACGAAAGTACGCCGTGACATGAAATAAGATCGAAGTCGTTCCCAACCGTATTACCAAGGTGCCTGGTGGTAATATCACCCACGACGAAGCGGACGCGGCGCAATCCTGTCTTGCGTTTTTGGAGGTGGCGGGCGATCGCGATTGACCGTGGCGAAAAATCCACCCCGACAACCTCCGAATGCTTAAAACGTCGCGCGATCGCGAAAGCTTCCATTCCAGTTCCACAGCCCGCGACCAGAATCCGCTCAGGAACGCGCACCGGTTGCCATATCGCCTCGATCCATTTCGGCGGCGGGAGCAACCACCGAGGTCGGTTCCAAGTCCTTTTGCCAACGGCAGGATAGGGCCGCAATTCGTAACTCCGGCGGACCTCTGTGGAAATATTCATATTAAGCCTCAGTAGCCCCATATCTTACGAGAAGGAAAGGAAGCCGCGAAAAAACTTAAAATACCGTGCAGCGCGCCCTCCGGAATCCTTTTTTACGAGGGATGCCGAAAGAAGTACCCGGGGCGTAGGCTGACACCGTCGCGGCGCACGTCGCGCACCTGCGCGGCAACCTCTGCTACTCGTGCCAGGTTCAAGCGAAACTAAAGGAGATGTCGCGGCTCCGCCGCGCAGTCTTGCGGCTCTGGCGCTCACGATTCTGTCGCTTTTTTCACGCGTTGTGGGGGTGGTAGTTGTGCTGCTGCCGGTCGTCACCGAATAAGAGCGCCTCGATCTGGATTGTTGATGCACATCGCGACGACGGAAAGCGTTTTATAGTGCACGCGGATGAGAAGTTGACTGCATTTCTGGAACTCGAATCGCCGATTCGTGCTCGCGCTGAATTATTTCCAGAAGCAAGGGAGATTTTCGCAAAGCAAGCGATGAACGGCCGTATACAAGGGCCCCTTAATAATTCGCCGTTGCTGTGTGGAGAGCAAAAAGGCAGAATCGAATCGCGTGAAGTACATAAAAAACCGCACCGCGGGATCGAACCAACAGTGCGGTTCCCTTGTTAGCGGCACCTCCTAAGAGACCAGAGGGGGTGCTCCAAGGGGGGGTTGCTCCTAGGAGGATTGGCTTTGGGATTCTAAAAAAACCGCACCGCGGAATCGAGCCAACAGTGCGGTTCCTTGACCTTCTTAGTGGCCGTGGGGATTGTGGGGCCTGGGTTGGTGGCTACCGGGAGCGTGGTTACCGGGACCGTGGCTTGTAGGGGTGCCCGTGGGCAAAAATCCTCCTTTGGCGTCTTTCCTGGGCTTGAGGTCTTGAAGTTTGATCGTTTTCTTACCTTTTTTTGCTGCCATTTTATTTTTCTTTCTGGTTGGTTTGTATTGTGTCAGGAGCACCGAAGAGCAATTGCCCGCCTGTAACGTCCTGTTTTGGAATCAGGTCATCCAGACGAATCACTTTTCCTTTTTTGCGCATTGGCCTTTGATTTCCTGACTCTCCGGCGGGCGCATTTTTTTTATTCCGCGGTGAACTCACGTTGACTCTTTTTGTTACCAATATTCGTGCCAAATCTGGGAGGGATTAAAGAATAGTGAGGGCGAATTGCGCATTTATCGTTAATCGACAAGCGTTTACGCAGAAATTTGTTTTGTGGAAACTGATGATTGGTGGATAAACTAGCCCCGAGTGCCTGGCTCTGTTTTTAGGCCGTTTTGGCTTTTTTTTGGGCCACCGTGCTTCACTTCGAGGCTGGTATCGCGGCCGCGACGCTGGTCGCGTGTGTGCGCGTTCCGGTGCGACGGCTCTAGCGCCAAAGGCGCGGTCTTATTATGGACCCTGGGGCATCGCCCCGGGAATTCGAATTGCCGTAAAACCAAGCGCTGAAAGCGCGCTTCAATCGGTTGGCGCGTCGAACTCACGCTTGCGGTGAATCGTGTTTTCACCGCTTATATCGAGCCGCGATCAAAGTCTTTGAAATCGCCCGCGTGCTCGTGCGTTCCGATCACGTTGCCAGCTCCATCATAAACACGAATCACAGCGTCATGTGAGCGGCTGCGAAACTTGGCGTAGCCGATTGCGTCACTGATTGCTTTTCCTCTGTAGTAATGTGAAATCTGCGAAAGTTCGCCTGAGAAATCGGCGTGCAAGGCGTATAATTTCCTGGCCGAATTGCGATATGCCCACTGATTCTGAATCAGATCTTCAATTGGAGATTCGGCACGTTCTATTCATGGACGTGGTCGGTTACTCGAAATTGCTCCTCGACGAACAGCGCGAGCGACTCCAAACGCTCAATGAAATCGTAAGAAACACCGCGCAGGTCCGTGCGTCGGACGCAAAGGGCATGCTGGTCCGGATTCCCACAGGGGACGGGATGGCGCTGATCTTTCGCGATAGCGTTGACGCGCCTCTGCGATGTGCAGTTGAAATCAGCGAGGCAGTCAAAACGCATCCTGAGATTCATTTACGGATGGGGATTCACAGCGGCCCAGTGAGCGAGGTCAGGGATGTCAACGAACGAACAAATATCGCCGGAGCCGGAATTGACATCGCGCAGCGAGTGATGGATTGCGGCGACGAAGGACACATCCTTTTATCAAAACATGTAGCGGAGGATCTTGCGCCGCACCCGCGCTGGAACCGCTATCTCCACGATCTGGGTGAATGCGAGATGAAACATGGCGTGCGCGTCTCGGTCGTGAACTTCTATGACGATCAATTCGGTAATGCGACGACGCCGCGCAAATTCGAGACCGTGCAGAAACGTCGGGCGCGCGTGCGCTGGGCAGAGGTTGCCATCGGGCTGCTCGTGCTTGCCACGATTGTCGCTGCTTTTGTCTTCCTTTTGCGAAGACCGACCCCCTCAGCCTTGGCGATTGCGGGAAAATCCATCGCCGTTCTTCCATTTGAAAATCTCAGCGAAGAAAAAGGAAACGCCTATTTCGCTGAGGGCATCAAGGATGAGATTGTGACGAAACTAGCGACTGTGCATGATCTCAAGGTTATCTCGCGCACCTCGACGGCGAAATACAAGAGCAAGCCCGACAATTTGAAAACAGTGGCGCAAGAACTTGGCGTTTCCACTGTGCTGGAGGGGGCAGTGCAAAGGGCTGGCGGCAAAGTTCGGGTGAACGTGCAGTTGATCGATGCACGCGCCGACACGCATCTTTGGGCGAAAAGTTACGACCGTGACCTTAAAGATGTCTTAGGCGGTTGAGAGCGAAGTTTCGCAGGAAATTGCGGATGCGTTGCAAGCGAAACTTTCGCCAAGTGAATCCCATGCCCTGGCCTCGGCCGGGACGCGCGATCCAGAAGCTTACGATCTTTTTTTGCGAGGTGAGTATGAGTTTCATCAGGCCGAGAGTATTCTGGCCAGCGACGCCTACGATCGTGCCGACGCGTTTTACCGGCAGGCGCTGGCACGGGATCCAAACTTTGCCCAGGCTGCCGCAGAACTCGCGCGCAATCGACTATTGCGGCACTGGTATATTTCAGCTTTGACAGCAGCGGAGTTGGAGGAGGTCAAGTCGCTTATTGACCGTGCTCTAACGCTGGCTCCAGATTCGCCGGAAGCGCACCTGGCGCTGGGGTTATTCTTTTATTACGGCCATCGCCAATACGAGAAGGCGCTGACTGAGTTTAACCGCACGCTCGAGTTGCAGCCCAACAATGCTTTGGCTCGACAGTATAGCGCGTGGGTTTATCGCCGCCGCGGCGAATGGGAGCGCTCACTGGCGGAGGCTCAACAGGCGGAGGAGCTCGACCCGCGAGATGCCTCAAATCCGGCCAATATCGGAGTGACTTACGGAATATTGCGCCAGTGGAAAGATGCAGAGAGTGCTGAATTGCGATCTCTTGCCATCGATCCGCACAACACGTTTGCAGCGGCATCCCTGCTCACCATTCGCGTCAACGGGGCAGGCGATGTCGACTCAGCCAGGCGAGCTTTCGATGGTTTTCTGGAGGATACCAAGAATAGGCTCTTCAGCCAGGGCGCGGCCTTCTATGGCGCAGGCGGCGACGTTGCGACTGTCCTCGGTATGGCGGTTTATCTCGACGTGATTAAAAGACGTTTCACTGATGCTTTGCAGGCTCTCGAGCAGCGGACGAACAAAAATGATCCTCTCCAGCAGCTTTTTCCGCGCGTCGTGCTTCCCCTGCTGGCGGGACAGACTGAAGCAGCTAAATCAGCGGGAGAAGAAGCACTCCCATTACTCGAGGCCAGACTCAGAGAGCGACCGGATGATACTTTGGCCATGAGAGAGTTATCTTGGGTTTACCTCGCCCTCGGACGCAATGCCGATGCTCTGCGCCTTTCTCGAGAAGCGGCGGACTTAATCTCAATTGAAAAAGACGCTTCTAGTGGTCCAATTTTTCAGAACGGGCTCGCGCAAATCGAGGCGCGTGCGGGCGCACCTGAGGACGCCATTAAAAGGCTTCGACGTTTGCTCTCGATCCCGGCGGGCCACGTAGCTTCCATCGCTCGTTTGAAGATTGATCCGGTATGGGACCCGATCCGTGATCGTCCCGACTTCCAGCAGTTGCTCTCAGGTCCGGAGCAGATTGGCCCCAACAAGTAACTCGTAGTGAGCCTGCGCAACTTGTTTGCAGAGTTGCAGCTTCATCGTAAACACAAATCACATATCATGTGATCGGCTGCGAAGCTTCGCATACTCGATTGCTTTTGCCGATTGCATCCAACTGATCGTTGCATCCTAAAAATTAGTTTTTAATCTTACGCTAAAGTGATACTCTACATGGCGAAGCGCGGAGTGAGTCTTCGCGGACGCACGCGGTGTTTGAGCGGGAACCGATCTGGGGGTAATGGAGAAACGCTGTTCACTTGGCCTTTTTTGTTTCGCGCTCTTCATCGCATTTGATCCAGCCTTTGGGGCTCAAATCGAAGCGGTCACTGAAAAAGACAAACCGCTCAGCAAAAAATCGTCCGCCTCCCGACCCGCACGGCGGTATCCGTGGAAAACAAGCATCCTAACGACCGTCTTTTGGATCGGCGAACAGCCAGGTGGAAATAATCTCGTCCCGAATCGCACAAGTGCCTGGGACAAACAATGGACAAAAAACTACGGCGGTTTTGATGACCCAGATCCTGCCCATCGGAGTAATTATATCCCGGTGAAATTTACACCGCGGCAGAACCCATTTTACTGCGCACTCCCCTACAACGACAAAGCACATACTGGCCACCGGCCAGAAGCGCCTCGCGTTGTTCCGTGGTTTAAGGAGGCGTACCAGGGGCCGGCTCTTTCCACTTGCAAAGATCAATGGGTGGCGATCCGCAAAGGCAATCGAGTTGCTTATGCGCAATGGGAAGACGCAGGACCATTCCGAACGGACCATTGGCAATACGTGTTTGGCAACGACCGTCCAAAACCGAATCTCAACAAAGGTGCCGGCCTCGATGTCTCGCCCGCTGTGCGAGATTATCTCGGGCTGAAACAAACGGACGTCACCGACTGGCGGTTTGTGGACTTTAGCGAAGTGCCCCGCGGGCCGTGGTCAACTTTGGGAGAAAACAATACGTTCGTAATCAACGGTCGCAAAAGAGGTGTCAAGCTCACTGAGCGGTCAAAACGAAACGAAGTAGGCGTGATTGCTCGATAATTGTCGGACACATAGTGCATGAATTGGCTTTCACAATTTTCTGCGCTCGGCGCGACCCTGCTGATTTTGAGCGGCTGTAGCACTGTGACCGACCTGATCACGTCGAACCTACCTGAGAGTCATTCCGGCCGGGCATCGATTGTCGTGAGCTTGCGGGCACAGGAAGCCTATCTCTACCGCGGAGAGAATAGAACCGCGTCGTCGCGCATATCCAGTGGTCGCGAAGGATACCGCACTCCGGCTGGTCGCTTTCAGGTCATCCGTAAGGACGAAAATCATCGCTCCAGTCTCTATGGTGACTATGTTGATGACTCGGGCCGGATCGTGAAGGCCAACGCCGATAGCAGGCGTGGGCCCAAACCGCCGCATTCGCATTTCGTGGGCACCCCGATGCCTTACTTTCTCGAATTCTCGCCGGGCTACGGATTGCACCAGGGTTACTTGCCGGGAGTGCCCGCATCACATGGATGCATTAGGATGCCTTATTGGAAAGCGCGCCAGTTTTATACCGCCGCTCACATCGGGACACCGGTGGTAGTCAAACCCTAGCAAAGGCACGCATGGCAATCGGCTGATGCGATTCAGATGAAGAGTCGAAGCAATATCCCTCATCATTGTGAAACGGCCGATCCGCACAATTGTCTTCTGGTTGTCGATCTTCGCTCTGTTCGCCACGACCAAAGTGGCGGAAGCGGGACCATTCGAGGATTTCTTTAGGGCAGTCCGCCGCTCAATCGCCCACCCGGAGGCGAAGCCGCGACCACACCGGAGCAGTCATAAGCATAATGAGACTCCGCCGAGCGATGCTTCGAATAGTCAGACTTCGGGCAGCCCCGTCCCTGCGCCTCCGGGTCAGCGCGATGTCCGGTGGGCGAAGGCAGCCTCGGGCGCGAACCAGCAAAAAACTGAGCTGCCGTATGGAACTCCCGTGCCCGGTAAACAATGGTTAGTTACCAGTCCCTTCGCGCCAGATAGCGGTTACGTCGAGGTCACCGGTTTTCCGCCGGGGACCGCAGTAGAAGATCCTTACACAGGCAAAATTTTCCTGACGCCGTAGGATCTCGGTCGTTATACTCCCCTGCGCGTGAAGTACTGCGAAATAATTGCCCTCAATCGAAACGCGGTTGGAGTTGGGGCTGCGTCTCAGCGATTGATTCTCGACGGGCGAACGATCTGGATTGTTGACGCGCACCGCGGCGACGGAAAGCGTTTCGTTGTGCACGCGGATGAATCGTTGAGCGCGTTGTGGGAACTGGAATCTGTGATTCGTGGGTTGCAGAATTGGTTTGACGAGCTGGCTGGGTTTTCTCCAAACTCAGCGTCGCCGAACGGATCTGAATTAGGCGGAGGACTTTCCCCCGCCAGGTTCTTCGCCTCTTCGAGACCTGCAGTCTTAAATCTTGTAAGCACCTCAGAAATCTAAACAATGCAAACAATTATCGACTGCGTTGCTGATTGCGTTTGGCTCGCCGTATCACAGACGGCCAAATGGCAGCGCATCGGAAATCAGATCGACGCCGCATCCACTCCGAATGGGGGGCCGCTTTTACCGCCCCAGGGCATGAGTGTAAATCTTGTTAACGTCTGTCTTCATCTCACTGGCCAGAGCGGGAGTGACTTTGCCGCGGCTGGCCTTGCTTTTCAGATGCTCGGCATCGGCGTAGAATTGCCCCCTGAGGTCGACCAGGACCGCAACACGCCACGTTTGTTTCTCATTCGCAATGGCCTGCGTAAATTTATCTTCGCCCTCATTGACCCTAGCCTCGAACGCGGCGGCATTAAAACGTCCTCCGGGCACGGCGAACTCGTCGATAAACGCGAACTCAAAACTACGAAGGCTTTCGATCTGCGTGTCGGAGAGGAAGCGCAGCTCATACTGCGCCTGAACGTCTCCCTGGTCGGCTGCTTTTTTGAAAAGCTCTGCTGCTTTCCCTAAATCCTTCGGCACACCCTCCCCATTTCGGTAGGACATGCCGAGCTCGTATTGCGCCTTAGGGTATCCTTGGTCGGCTGCTTTTTGAAAAAGCTCTGCTGCTTTTCCTAAATCCTTGGGCACACCTTCCCCACTTGCGTAGCACACGCCGAGATTATACTGCGCCTTAAGGTCTCCTTGGTCGGCTGCTTTTTGAAAAAGTTCTGCTGCTTTTCCTAAATCCTTGGGCACACCTTCCCCACTTGCGTAGGACACGCCGAGATTATACTGCGCCTTAGGGTATCCTTGGTCGGCTGCTTTTTTCGAAAAGCTCTGCTGCTTTTCCTAAGTCCTTCGGCACACCTTCCCCATTTTCGTAGGACACGCCGAGATTATTCTGCGCCGCAGCATATCCTTGGTCGGCTGCTTTTTTGAAAAGTTCTGCTGCTTTCCCTATCCTTGCACACCTTCCCCAGATGTGTAGAACATGCCGAGATTATTCTGCGCCGCAGCGTCTCCTTCGTCGACCCCTTTTCGATCAAGGTGTGCTGCCTTGCGGACTGATGGATCAGGCCTCATGAGTAACACGGTGATCGTAAACAGCAGCATCACTGCAGCTCCACCAGCGGTTACGATGATCAGGCCCTTTCTTCTCCAAACTTTGGGTTCCTTTGAAGCAGCGATCGCAGAAATCGGCGTCGTCAGGTCTTTAACGGTCGCGACATTATCCTGTCGACTTCTCTCCGCCCTCGAGTCCACCGAAGGTGCAACGGGCATCATCCCACCCTCCGCCGGTTCTTCGGGAGCCATCTCAAGCAACGCTTTGACTGACGTCCCCAGACGCTGGAGGTTGGCTTCCAGCGGCGGAGTTAGCGCATCGAGCCAGTGCGGAGTGCTGAGATAGTATTCCAGATCGTCGTTGGGAACTACATCCTCAATCCGAAACTGTACAATGTGCAGATGCGAGTCAGCGGCCAGCTGCACTTCGCGCAGGATTTGCGCAGAAGTATTCGAATGCGCTGAAAAAATTAGCACCATCACTTTGCTGTGCTCGATCGCCCGCGTAATCTCGCCTGCAAAGGAAAGTCCCGGCTGCACATCCCGTGGAGCAATCCAGCAGCGGATCCCTATGTTTTCAAGTGCCGCGCAAACAGCATCAGCGACTGGTTTGTCCAGTGAAGAATGCGAGATGAAAACCTCGTGCGCCATACAATTCTAGGGAGGCGATGGTTCACTCATGATAACTCAACGCCTGACCAGAATTGTGTCGAATCATTCGGCATTTAGGAAGCGGAATCGTCTCGGGCTTCAAACTTACGAGGCCGCCAGAACGCTACGAGTCTCTCAGCCGCTGTCTTGGTCCTCGACCGGTTGAGGAACGGCTCGCAGACTTTCAGGACTCTTTGAATCTTCGCGTGCCCGTGCGTTTGGATCACGTTGCCAGTCGCATCGTAAACGCGAATCACAGCATTATGTGCGCGGCTGTAACGCGTAGTTGACTGCGTTTGAGGTTGTGGGAAAACAAGGGAATGAAAATAAACAAGGCACACATCCTTAGAAACCAAACATTATGGCAGCGGTAGATTATTTCCTGAAAATCGATGGCATACAGGGGGAATCGAAGGCAGATGGGCACAAGGACGAAATCGACATCGCATCGTTCTCTTGGGGCGAGACGCAGAGCGGCACCTTTGCCGCTGGCGGCGGCGGGGGAGCCGGCAAAGTCTCAATGCAGGATTTCCATTTCACCATGCCGGTAAACAAAGCGAGCCCGGCACTCTTTCTGGCTTGTGCACAAGGCGATCACATCAAAAATGCCATACTAACCTGCCGAAAAGCTGGTAAAGAACAGCAGGAGTTTATGAAAGTCACGATGAGCGACGTGTCGGTCTCTTCGTTTCAAATCGGTGGAGCAGGAGGTGTTGTTCCGACCGATCAGATCTCACTCAACTTCGCGAAGATTGAGGTTGAATATCAAGAGCAGGATGCCACCGGCAAACTCGTGGGCTCGATCACGAAGTGGTTTGATTTGAAGACCATGAAAGGCGGTTAGTGTTTTCGTTCCAACGATGAAGGTCTGATTGCGAGAGGCGAACGATGTGGATTGTTGACGCAGACCGCGACGACGGAAAGCGTTTCGTTGTTCACGCCGATGAATTGTTGACAGCTCACCGTCGTTCGAAAGGGGTAAAGCCAGACACGAATTTTTCGTAGAAATTTCCAACGGCCGGGCCGCCTGTGCTGTCCAACTCAGGAGATTAAGGCTTTGGGAATTATGCTCGCGAAGTCACTCATTCTTAGCTTGGTCGGCGTACTCCTTGTGACGTTCAGCGTGTTTGCTGGCACGTCGGTTCTTGAAGGCGTTGTTAAAGACGCCGCCGGACACCCAATTAAAGGTGCCGATGTTCGGATTGAAGCGAAAAATTTTTCCAAAATTCTTAAGACTGATGCCAGCGGCCATTACGTTACCGATGGCCTGGCAGTTGGTACCTATAAAGTCACGCTCGTTATCAATGGGCAAGTCAAAGCATTGATCCTCGACGCCAAGACACAGTTGGATAAACCCACACAGCTCAACTTCGATCTAGGCGGAAAGAGGGCGTCGGCTAAGAAACACACAAAGATGGTTTGGATTCCTTCCAACATTATCGGCGGTGGCCGCTGGGTTGAGGTCGATGACAACGGCGAGAAAGCCCGTGGACCCGAGGACGTGCACGGCAAGGACTTAATGGACATCAGGGTGAGTACCCCCCACTGACCCGGGGAAACAGTGCAAGACTAATTTAGGCGGCAGCGCCAGTTTCCGTTCAGTTGCGTCCGGACGGCAAAGAAAGCTTCGTTGTCCCTCAGTGCAGATGGCAGCGACGTCTGCAACGTATATTTGGACCTACCACTCTTTGAAATCGCCAGCGTGCTCGTGCGCCTCATTGCGGCCCGTTCCATATCAACTTTGTCATTGCTGCGTGGACAGCAAAAGACGCAGAATCGCGGCATCATGTGACCGGCTGAAATCGGTTAAGCCGAGAATAAGCGGTCCAACTGTCCGTTGATCACATCCCGGATTTTGTCTTCCGAGATAAACGCTGTAACTAGTCCTGGCAGGCGCGGATAAACCTATAGGACACGCCGCGTTGGCGAACACTCAGCTCACATCATCAAGTCGCCGCCGTTGATGTCGAGCGATGCGCCGGTGATGTAGCCGGCGGCCTCGGAGGCGGCGAAGCAAATCAAATCGGCGACTTCGAGCGCGGTGCCGAGGCGCGGCACGGGATAGCTCGCGGCCAGGCGTTCGAGCAACTCGTCCGAGGCATGTTCGCGCGTCAGCTCGGTATCGATCATACCGGGGCAGATGGCGTTCACGGTGATGCCGAACTTGCCGAGCTCCTTCGCGGCTGCGCGCGTCAATCCGAGGAGTCCGGCCTTCGATGCCGTGTAGTGCGCACCGCCGAGCGTGCTGACCATCCGGCCGGCCGAGGACGAGATATTAATGATGCGGCCGTAGTGCTGGGCGCGCATTGCCGGAAGAACGGCTTTCGTCATCAAGAACGGCGCGGTGAGGTTGACCTCGATCGCTGTGCGCCATTCCTCGGCAGTGAGATCGGGGAAGCGTGTTGACAGCGGAAGCGCGGCGTTGTTGACCAGGATGTCGATTCGTCCGAAGCGCTCGAGCGTGCGGCGCGCGATCTCGTCAGGGACGCCGTCCGCCGCGACATCGCCCGGCACGGCGAAGGCGCGCTCGCCGATTTTCCTCGCCATCGCCTCGGCGCGCTCGCCGTTGCGGACGTTCACTGCGACCGAGGCGCCGCGCTCGTGCAGGCGCGCTGCTGCGGCCCGTCCGAGGCCGCGCCACGCGCCTGTGACGACGGCGACGCGCCCCGCAAAATCAGCGTTTTCCATCAGGAGAATTGTTTCACATTGCCTGAGCTCTGCGCACGTTCATACCACTTTGTCATTGCTAGGTGGAGAGAAAAGAGACAGAATCCACGCATGTGACCCCCCAGCAATAACTATTGCAACTCTCGCGACGGTATTTGTGTCACTCGCACTTGCTGAGGACTTCAAAACTGTCAGCGGGAAGATATACAAAGACGCCACGATCAGCCATGTAGAAGCAGACGGGATCGTGATTAGAACCAAAACGGGAATTTCTAAAATCTATTTCGTTGAACTCCCTAAAGACGTTCAGGAACGGTTTCATTACGGCTCTGCGGCGGCGGCGACGGCAACTGGAAAGGCAGTCCCGCAACGCATCGACGAGGCCCAAAGCGCCAAGCAGTCCGCCGCGTTCGGCGATTTTGCCGATAGGTTTGCGCAACAAGTCGCAACAAAGCTCGACGAGCGGGAAGCGATCTTACACGGGAAACACACGCCCGGCCCGGCAGAGTTGATGGCGATACGTGAGCTTAATTTTCACAAAGCCTTCTTGGCTGGGATTGCTATCATTGCCTGCGTGCTGTTCGCCATCGTTTGGCGCTCGTTTAAATAACAAGCAATGACGCGAACAAAGTTCTAAATGAAGCAGTGGGAAATCATCGCAGACAATCTGAGCAAAGGCGGTTGGAGTTGGGGCTATGTCTCAGCGATTGATTCCAAAGGACGAACGATTTGGATTGCAGACGTGCATCACGGCGTCCCGAATGCGCCGTCAGTTAGCTAAACGCCGCAAGCAGCGGCTGCCGAGACACGTTTTACGAAACTGCCAAAACCTTAGCAGCGCAATTTGCGCCGCAAGGCAACCAAGCCAAGCGAAGCGAAACTGAGCAGCGGAAGCGTCGAGCCTGCATCGGGGACCGATTCGATCTGGAGCGTGAAGTTCTGGTTCATTCCAGTTCCCGCTTGCCGGATTCTTTCGCCTACAGGATGTGAGCTACAAGGCGACAGGACACAGGGCGCAAAAGGTTCGCGTAACTGGCTATCTCTTGTGCGACGACGGACACAACTCCCGCGCAGAGGTAGGTTCGACGATTCAACGGTTCGGCAGAAACGGACTTCATCAGCCGTGGCGCTCGACAGCTTGGGAAATTCATCCCGCCATGAAAATCGAGGTGATCCGAAATTGAAGCTTGTAGTGGGGACGTTTTTCCGTCATAACCTCGGCTCATGAAAAGTTTCTTTCATACCCTCAGTTTGGCTTGTGCTGTAGTTCTGACATGCCAGCTATCCGGCTGTCAGTCGCTCGCGACTTACAATGCTTATGGGGGGGCATATTCTATGCCTGACCGATATTGCAGTTTTATGCCGTTGGATATTACGAGAGGTGGAGGCGGTCTTTTCGTCCGGCCACTTCCTGCTTGTCAACCGTACTCTAGCGTCGCGACATATTCTGGGAAATAATTGCTGACAATCTCAAAAAAGCCGGTTGGAGTTGGGGCTACGTCTCAGCGATTGATTCCAACGGGCGAACGTTCCGGATTGCAGACGCACGACGAAAAGTGTTTCGTTGTGCGGTCGGATGAAAAATTAACTGCGTTTGTCGAACTCGACTCAGCGATGCGGGGTTGCGGCTAGT
>CAVUGV010000025.1:0-13530 GCA_963741065.1 uncultured Verrucomicrobiae bacterium
ACTTGTTTAAGTCAGATGCGATTTCGCACGTGGGTTGAAAGACCCTGTAGCGCCGGTGGAGCCTGCCTGGAGCTTGTCGAACAGGTGAGCCGCAAAATCGTAGAAGCAAGTGATTCAAGCCTCCTTCTCGAAGATTATCGGGCTTGGAGTTTAGAAGCGGCTCTTTGGCGCTTTGTTTGTAAGGCGCTTGCAAACGGCTGTGCAAACGTGCTAGAAACCTTTTGTTGGCGTTTCGCTCGCATACCGTCGGGATCTGCATTTCAGCCCTATGGCTGATCAGTTGCACCTCCCTTTCGCCGTTGCGGCCCAATACGACCGCGAATCCAACCAATTCCGTCGTTACGGAAGACGGCTACAAAGTTGCATTCATTGAATTTGGCGAGCAGGGATCCTATCAAGATCCGACGCAATTAAAGAATGCGCTGGATCTTATCCGCAGCTCCGCGAAGCCGCTTGTCATCACCTATGTCCACGGCTGGCAGAATAACGTTGAGTCGGGTGATGTTGAGAAATTTGAATCCTTGCTGGCGCGATTAAACCGGGCTCCCGCTATCAGAAATGTCGGGTTTCATGTGATTGGCGTTTATCTCGGCTGGCGCGGCAAGTTAACGTCGGTTCCCATCTTAAAGGAAATTAGTTTTGGGAATCGCAAGGCGACGGCTGAACGTCTCGCGAGCAATTACGATTGCTACGACGCCATTGCTTCAATCTCCGAGGAAGCACGACGCAAAGGGCGGGGAAGCCAATATACCGTTCTACTAGGACACTCGTTTGGCGGATTGATTGTCGAAAGGTCCGTCGCTCACGCGATCAACGCCGAGATACACGGACACGCCGATGCCGATCGGAGCATGCCGGCGGATTTGGTGATCGCTGTTAACCCCGCGTCTGATTCAATTCTGGCCCGGCAAATGATTGCCGCCTTGTATAGTCGTAAGACCGAGGGGACACGGCCATTATTTGTCTCAATAACGTCAACGGGCGACTGGGCAACTGGAAGCTTTTTCCCGATTGGTACTGGTCTGGCGGCAGTGAGCAAAGGGTTCAACGAAGTTGAAGCGCCGGGTCCCGCAAACACACAGGTAAGCGAGCGAAAATTTTATACCTCGACGCCTGGTCACAATGAAATGCTCATCAACCATATTACGGTGGACAAACACGAGACAATCAATTCACCCAACGGACTTCCTGCGCTTGAAGAAAACTTAGAGCATAACCATGCTGGAAACGGCTTCACGTTGGACGGTGCGAAAGGACAACTCGATGTTTGGCAGATAAAACGTGTGGGCAACGTGGACGTGCCTTATTGGGACGTGAAAGTCGATCCCAGCATTATCAAGGATCACGGTGACATCTGGAACGAAAGAGCCGAAGCGATGATGGCAGCAATTTTCCGTATGACTAACCCGATGCTTAATCGCAACGTCAAACCCCGCGCCACACTTCATCGCCCACCCGATTTCAACAGGCTGGAGCATCGATAAAAACTCAGATTGGCCGCGACTTGTTGCAGGCCGCCTTGCTCGCGAACGGAGCTCATGGGATTGGCGATCCGGCAGCCGCCGGACTTCGAAAAAAGCAGCGAGTGAACGGAGCCGCGCGGACGCGAGCAACCCACCTAAGCCATGCTACGGTGAGGCGGGCATAGAACACGTCGCGATTGGGAATCGCGCGGGTAGACGGCAACGCAGCTAGGGTAGCTGACGCAAGGTCGCCGCGGCGACCGAGTGATCATCGGCAAATGCGCGTGAAGAAGGTCGAATGGAGCTTTTGGGAAAAGCGACATAGAAGGCAAAGTCGCGATGGGTAGCGGCGAGCGAGCTGGGAAGCGAACGAGTTTCAAATGGGCGGGAGCAGATGAGTCAATGTGGGCAACGAGTGAGTTTCAACATTTCGGGAACCTGGCGGCGACTGCGGTTTGCTCAACTCCCAAAGCGCTCGCGCAACTTTAGCTACGTGCGAAGATTAAATCTTGTATGAGACAGTACGCTAAAATTCTGTTTGCCATCGTCACAGCGATCATTTGCGCGATTGGATTTGCGGCAGATCAACCTGCTTGCAAGAAGAGCGGCAAGAATTGCCCGATGAACAACGGTGGGGCATGCAATTGCGGCAAGAACTGCGATTGCTAGCGAGGGAGCCATAATTCAGCGCTTCCGCTCACGCCAGAGGGCAATGTCAAATGCCGTGCTCAGCCTGCCCGCCGTGGCGGGCGAAGGATTTCGGAGTTTAGCGTTTCCTTCTGATGTGACGGCTGATCTTTGGCCTTTGACCTTCGGCTCGATGCATTCGACTCTCAGCTCTCTGCAACGCAAGCGCTATCTCTTTATCTGCATCAATCGTCGTCCCGAGGAGAACCCGAAAGGGTGCTGCGCGGCCAAGGACTCCGAAGAAGTGTATAGAGCGTTGAAAGGGGAGGTTGCCGCGCGCGGACTCGCAAAGCTCGACGCGCGCGTGTGTACATCGAGCTGTCTCGATCAATGCGCAACCGGCGTGACGGTTTTAGTCGAACCCGATCACTTTTTTTACGGGCGCGTTACGGTCGCCGACGTCCCGGAGATTGTGGACGGACTCGTTGAGGGCCAACCGGTTAAACGGCTGGTGATTACCGCGGATCACTGTAGCCGCTGTCGCTGACTGCGGTTCCGGATTTCATTACCCATCCATCATAAGCCGCGTATGTCCGCCATTACAGCTTTCAGCCTTCGCGGTGTTTAGAATTGAAGCGGAGCACAGCTGACAATACCATGGATGCCAAAACCCAACCGCTCGCCTAGTTTGATATTGCGTCTGAGCGCATATCGCTGAGCGAGACTATCCAGGTCCTCATCCATGACAGACAATCACACCGGCCATTCAGCAGAAGTAAAAATGCATGTCGTGCGCGACGGCTCGAAATTGCAAGTTTCGCAGCTCGGCCCTGATTTTCTCTTGCTGGATGAAGCCGATGATTTCGAAGGTCCAGCACAAGTTATTCTCTCCGTTGATGGAGTGACGCATAGCCGCGATGTCCAACTGCAGTGTGGATCAACGAGCACCGAAAAGACAATCTCGTTTCTGTAAACAGCTCGCATCGCTCATTGCGGTTTTGTAAGAGCGAACGCCGGAAAAAATCGAACTCTGAGGCACTGGTTAGTCAACCAGTGCTTATCTCAGTGCGCTGCGCGGTTTGGACTCCGAGAGATGCAGCGAACAGTTCAAATCAGCAGCGGCGACGACGTCGGGCTCTGCTCTGCTCGGTTGAGCAAATGCCAAGAGTTTAGATTTGATCCGAATTTTCCCCTCGCGAATCGGACCCATCTTCTTTTCTTGCTAATCACGCGAACAAGTTCTTTCATGCTCTAACCTGGAGAACCCAATCCTATGAAACACATCCAAACCTTTTTACTGCTAACGGCAGCATTGTCCCTCGCTGCGGCTTCAGCTTATACGCAGGCAGCCAAAAGCTCTCCTGCGGCTGGCGCGTCGGCGTCACCGTCAACTCCGCCCACCATCGCATCAGCGATCGATCGCGAGATTTCCATTATAGAGAAGGAACTTGTCGAAGCCGCTGAAGCGATGCCGGAGGACAAGTTCGATTTCTCCCCTGAAAAGCTGAACATTTCCGGCAGCGACTACAAAGGTGTGCGCACCTTCGGCCAGCAACTAAAACACGTTGCCGCATCGAACTACTTGATCTGGTCACCGATCACCGGCGAGAAAGCTCCCGACACCGTTAACGACGGCAAAGGTCCGGACAATATGACAGCCAAGGCGGACATCATTAAGTACCTGAAGGATTCCTTCGTGTTTGGTCATAAAGCGGTAGCAACTCTAAACGCGTCGAACCTTGTCCAACCGATTACCTCAAGCAGTGGCAGACAGACCACGCGCCTGTTCCTGGCAACATTCGCCCCTGCTCACGCGTTCGATCATTACGGTCAATTGGTCGAATATCTCCGAATGAACGGTTTCATCCCGCCCGCGAGCCGCGGCCAGTGATTGATTGGGCAGCGCACTGCTTGCCCGCCAGTGTGCGGGCACCCTCGTCCCGCGCCTGCGGGAGCGAGCGCGTCTCGCGATCGCGAACTTCGGAACTGAACTGACTTTAGGTCACCGTGAGGCCGTGATACCTGTCGATACAACTATAATGCGTGGCCGTTCGGCTCAACGTTGAGCAAGCGCGCAGTGTAGTGGCGGTCGCCGCGGCGACCGCAGTTTGGCGCCGCAACTGTAGCGTGCGCTGCCTGCTCGCGAATCTTTTCGGAGTCTCAGCGCAGAATGAAATGAACGGAGCGAGCGGGCCGAGCGACATAGAAGGTAAAGCCGCAAGGGTAGCGGCGAGCAAGCCGGGGAGGCGCGCGAGTTTCAATTTTGGATTTACTCCGCTGAGGACTCGCCGCGGCGAGCAAGCTCTGGACTCTACAGCCGTCCCTGCATCCACGGCAGTATGGGACGCTGACAGCATTCGCAGTTTTTCCGGGGCACAACGCTAATCACAACGTGCGCGGTGACGCCACTCTGCTACCGTGCACCAATATGCGACAACTGGTTTTTGGGTTGGTTCTTGGGTTGGCGTGCTCTGCTTTTGGGCAAACGGTGGCGGATCGGGTAGCAAAGCAGAACGCGCTTTTTGAGGAGTATTATCAAGCCGGGCTAAAGAATTTTCCGGAGCGGGCAACATCGTACGGCGATTACCGTTACAACTCACAGCTTGGACAGGTTTCGCTGGCGGAAATCGCCCGGCAACATGCGGAAGCCGATGACTTTCTTGCCCGGTTAAAGGCGATCCCGACCGATGGCATGAGCGACAACGATCTGTTGAGTCATCGCATCCTCGAAAAGCAACTGGAGCGCGAAGACGTGAACTACGCGCTGAAGAATTACGAGATGCCGGTGAACCAGCAGAACGGTGTGCACACTCGGCTGGCCGATTTGCCGAACGCGATGCCGTTCGATTCTGTGCCGCATTACCAGGATTACATCTCCCGGTTACACCAGATCCCGCGGGTGCTGGAACAGACGACAGAGGTGATGCGGCAGGGCCAGAAGGATCACCTGATGCCGCCCAAGCTCGTTCTCGAAAAGTTGCCCGGCCAATGCGACGGCATCATCGCCGCGAACCCGTTCCTCGAACCCACCAAAAAATTTCCGGCGGAATTTTCCGAGCAGGACAAGAAACGCCTGACCGACGAGGTCACCAAGGCTGTTAACGATGATGTTTTTCCGGCGTACAAAAAATTCGCCGAGTTCCTGCGCAGCGATTACGATCCGAAAGGACGAACCGAGCTTACGATCGAAAGCCTCGCTGACGGGAAACGGCGTTACGCCGAAGCGGTGAAAACGATGACCACCGTCAACGTCCCGCCCGCCGACGTCCATGAGATCGGGCTCAAGGAAGTAGCGCGTATCACAGCCGAGATGACCAAGCTGGCGCAGAGCAATGGATACAAGGACCTGGCCAGCTTCCGGGAGGCGATGAACAAAGACCCAAAATGGAAGCCGACAAGCGAGCAACAGATTCTGGATGACTACAAGAAATACATCCATCAGATGGAGCCGAAGCTGCCGGAACTATTTGGATTGTTGCCGAAATCGCCGGTGACGGTGGAACCGATTCCCGATTTCGCCAAAGCCGCCGCGACCCATTACGTCCTGGGCACGCCGGACGGGAAACGTCCGGGCCGCGTCGTGGTTGCGGTATCTAATCCGACCAAGCGCACGCTGGTAACGGATGAAGCCGTTGCCTATCACGAGGCCGTGCCCGGTCATCACATGCAGATCAGCATCGCCCAGACGCTGGAAGGCTTGCCGAAGTTTCGGCTGCACGGTTTTTATCCCGCTTATGGCGAGGGTTGGGCGCTTTACTCCGAGGTGTTAGGCAAAGAGATCGGTTTTTACCAGGACCCTGTGTCTGACTACGGCCGGTTGAATTCGGAAATGTTTCGCGCCGTCAGGCTGGTGGTCGATACCGGGATTCACGACAAAAACTGGAGTCGCGAGAAAGTGATCGATTACATGCACGCCAACGACATCAACGACGCGCTGGCGCAGACTGAAGCGGACCGGTACATCGCCTGGCCCGGGCAAGCGCTGGCTTACAAGATGGGTCAGTTAACCATTCTCAAGCTGCGCAATGAAGCGAAGACGCAGCTCGGCGAAAAATTCGATCTCAAAGCATTCCACGACGAAATCTTGAACGGCGGCTCGATGCCGTTGGACCTGCTGCAGGAACGCATGGAAGCGTGGATCAAAGGTCAAGCCGCACAAAACCAACAAGCGAAAAGCTGAGAGTGAACGTCGAATAGCTTGCTCAGCCTGCCTAGAGTTTACTCGCCGCGGCGAGCGCCGGGCGAAGAATTCCTCAACCAGTCACGCGATTCCGCATTTGGCAAACCGAGCTCGTTGATCATTCGCTGTAGCCACGGCGTTGTGCGCCGTCGACGATGCCGAGCTCCGAACAATGCGAACACGATTTTTGCGTGGATTCGATTAGTCTCTCCAGAATCGGTGTAAATCTGTGTTCATCCGTGGTTGATCTCTGCGTTCTCTGTGATCTCTGCGGTAAATTTTCGGTGGCCCACTGCAGTGGCACCGATTCTTCGGGCAACTTCGCAGTGATTCTTGTGTTCAATCGGCCAAACAACAGGAGGGACATCCGATCATGGTGAAGAAACTTATTGTGATAGCATTAGCGGTGTTCGCATTCGGGTTTGCGTCTGCTCTGCGCTCGAATGCAGGCACCGAAGTGATTGAGCCTAACAGCGCTCCCGCGCCGAATTACAACTACGCGCCGCCGCCGCCGCCGCGACCGGTCTTCTATGTTCCACCTCCGGTGTTTGGCGTCTTCGTTGGCCCGAGGTATGGCTATTACGGACGAGGGTACGGATATTACGGACGGGGTTACGGGTACGGTGGCCGCCGGTTCTACGGCCGACACGCTTATTGGCGTTCTCATCATCACTGGCAGTAAGCAAAGATCTGTAGCCGCTGGCGTCGACTGCGGCCTTCTGCTCGCCCGCGCATCAACGGAGCCGCGGGGATGTGAGCGACCCACCTACGCCAAGGCTACGGCGAGGCAGGCATAGAACACGTCGCGACCGAGGGAATGGAGCTTTTGGGGAAAGCGACATAGAAGGCAAAGCTGCGATGGGTAGCGGCGAGTGAGATGGGAAGCGAACGAGTTTCAATCGCAGGGGTAGACGGCAATGCAGCTAGGGTAGCTGGCGCAAGGTCGCCGCGGCGACCGAGTGATCATGGGCAAATCGGCAGGTCGAATGGAGCTTTTGGGAAAAGCGACATAGAAGGCAAAGCCGCGATGGGTAGTGGCGAGCGAGCTGGGAAGCGAACGAGTTTCAAATGAGCGGGAGCGAATAAGTCAATGCTTTCGGAGTTTAGATCCGATCGCCGTTTCCCTTTGCTCATCAACAGTCCGCAGACCCCATACACGAAGGTAAAAATGGGAATCTCAAGCGGGAGCAAGGTCCGCTTCAAGCGGCTTATCTTTTTTGAAGCGGCTTACGCCCATAACGCTGAAGCCGATGACATGGCCCTGCGCGTCCACACGCTCCATCAACGCATCGTGCTTTGTTTCCTTCATGTACCCGGCAGCATCCGAAAACCTCACTTCGAGATAGTCGGCCTCCGCGTCGAACCACACTTTTACTTTATCGGCCATAAATCTTCTCCCGGTTTGGGTTTGTCGGTCAGGTAGGCGGTGACCACAAACGCGTCGTTCTCGACGTATTTAACCACAACGCACAGCCATTTGCCACCCACGATTGTCTGCGTGTAAAACTCATAAAATAATAACACCGTCTCGTCCGAACGCGATCGCTTCACTAACTGTGGCTGATCCAAGACGCGTTCAATTTCGTTGCCCATCTCCTTCATTTCGGGACGTTCCAGAATATGAGCCAGCCGTTCGTCCGTGAGCCGCACGTTGCGATCAAAACAGTCTCGAAACGTTTTCATTTGGCTGCAGCTTTCACGAATTGCATTTTCTCTTATGGCCAAGGCCCGAGCGCTCCATTGAACGTTGGATATTCGATGTTCGCGTTTTCGTTCTTCCGAATTCGTAATTCATAATTTCTAATTTGAAAACGATGGCCTCCATCACCTTGCCCGGCGCTGCCTTTCCTGGAACCCATCTGGCTTTGTTGAAAAGCTGACGCAGTGAAGTAGAAGCCCCGATCCTATCGGGGCCGCTTTTCTTGTGCGTGCAAAAACGCGACGAGGGCGTCGCGTCCACCGAATCGCCAGCTTTTCAACAGAGCCAGATGGGTTCTAACCACTCGCCATGATGAATAGCGGCTGCATTTCGAAATCGGTATAGAGTGGACGCAGGCGCTCCTTGTTATAGTACTTTTCCACGTTGACCGTTTTCTTGCTGCTGATCACCGCTTCAATCGGCATGTTGTCATAGCGCCCATTCTTCAAGACGACGAGGCGGCCGTGGTGGCCATGCAAGATGAGATCGAGGGCAAGATTGCCGTAGGCCATGGGCACAATCGAATCGATCGCGTCGGGATCGCCCCCGCGCACCATGTAGCCGAGACGCTGGTTGATGGTCTGGATCGGCTTGCCCTTGTTGTATTTGGCGGAACGGTCCTTGAGTTCGGCCGAGACCAGGTCGCCGATTCCGCCGAGTTTCAGGTGACCGAAGGCGTCTGTCGTCCTGTCGGAGAACACCATCTCACCGCCTTCGAACATTGCCCCTTCTGAAACGATAACGACTGAATATTTGCTCGGATGATGCGCGCGGTCATCGCACAACAATTCGGTCAGATGCTCCATGTCGAATTTGTATTCTGGGATAACGCACCGATTCGCCGCACCCGCCATGGTTGGCAACATCGCAGTGAACCCCGCGTAGCGTCCAAACACTTCCATAACGAGAAATCGCTCGTGAGATCCGGCCGAGGTGCGGAGACGATTCGACAATTCAATCGTCCGGCTGACGCACGTGCTAAAGCCGATGCAATAATCGGTGCCCGGCACGTCATTGTCCATCGTCTTGGGTATCGCCACGATCTTCACGCCTTCCTTGGACAAACGGGTCGCAAAAGAAAGTGTGTCGTCGCCGCCGATCGGAATCAGATAGTCAATTCCCAGCCAATCCAGGTTCTTGATGACTTCAGAAGTGAGATCGTTCTTGTCTTGATTGAACGTTGCGCGCAGTGCTTCAGGTACCTCTTCTTTTTTCACTACTGAGGGGTTCGTCCGCGAGGTATGTAGAAACGTGCCGCCGGTGCGTGCTGCACGATTGACGATCTCTTCCGTCAGGATTTGAAAGTGCTCGCTGTTGTCGGCGTCTTTATCACGCAGGATGCTGATCGCGCCCAGCCAGCCATGGCGGATACCAACGACCTGATAGCCTTCGCGCAGGGCGCGAATGGTGACCGCGCGGATCGCAGGATTGAGGCCCGGCACATCCCCGCCGCCGGTGAGAATACCGATCACGAGTTTCTTGGTGCTCATGCGAGCGCTTTGTCGTTTTCTTCGAGCATGCAAAAGGAAAATCGACGGAAGCGATTGGATGTGCAAGAGGCATCGTTTAGACGAGACAGTATTCCGCATCACGAATTCTCAACACCACGCAAATCCGTCGTCGGATCGCGTTTTCTTTCGCCGCCGATGCACCGGCGAATTGGACGCTGTCGATACGACAACCTATTTTCGACGATATGATGGCAAACGAACAATCGAGAAAAGGGATTTCCGAGATAGAAGGTAAAGTCGCGAGGGTAGCGACGAGCGAGAGCGGGACGCGAAGCGAGTTTCAAACGTCCCTCAATCGAGTCGCAGATCGTGAAAAGCTTCCATTGTTGCTCGACAAGGCGCGGCAGTTTGCCGGGCAGTACATCGACAGTCTTGAAGAACGTCCGGTTTTTCCCGGCGAAAAATCGCTGCAAGCGATGCATGCCCTGGTTGAACCGCTCCCCGAAAATCCGAGCGACCCATTCCTGGTTCTCGATCAGCTCCAGGAAATCGGCGCGCCTGCTGTCGTCACTCAAACAGGCGGCCGCTACTTCGGTTTCGTGAACGGCGGAATTCTTCCGGTCGGGCTCGCCGCCAGGTGGATGGCCGATGTCTGGGACCAAAACACTGCGCATTACGTCATGTCGCCGATCAATTCGCGTCTCGAAGAAATCTGCGAACGTTGGATCGTCTCGTTACTTGGCTTGCCCGAAGAAACCGCAGCCGGTTTTGTATCCGGAACAACGATTGCCAATTTCTCAGGCCTGTGTGCCGGTCGCAACGAATTGCTTCGTCGACGCGGCTGGGACGTTGCCCGCAAGGGTCTTTACGGTGCGCCGAAAATTCGTGTCGTCGCCAGCGCCGATGCGCACGCAGCGGTTCACAAGTCGATTTCGATGCTCGGACTCGGATCCGAAAACGTCGAGCTTGTTCCAGTGGACGATCAGGGACGCATGCGAACTGATCAAATGCCGAAACTGGACGAAGCGGCGTTAGTCGTCACCCAGGCCGGCAACGTAAATTCTGGAGCGATCGATCCCGTCGGCCCAATTTGCGAACATGCGCACGCTTCGGGTTCGTGGGTTCATGTCGACGGCGCATTCGGTCTTTGGGCGCGCGCGTTGCCATCGATGCGCAAAACTTGCGACGGCATTGAAATGGCGGACTCCTGGTCGCTCGACGCACACAAGACCCTCAATGTTCCCTACGACAGCGGCATCATTCTTTGCCGGCATCGCGAAGCATTGATGAGCGCGTTCAAGGCTTCGGCCTCCTATTTTCAGTGGAGCGAACACCGTGACAGTATGAATTTTCGGCCGTCGATGTCCGCCCGGGCGCGTGTGATAGAACTCTGGGCCGTTCTCAAGACCTTAGGCCGGCAAGGAGTCCGACGTTTGATCGAACAGCTTTGCGAAAACGCGCGAAGCTTTGCCCGGCTTCTATCCGAGCAAGGGTTTCAGATCCACAACGATGTTGTTTTTAACCAGGTGCTCACTTCATGTGATGACGACGCCCTCACGAGAGCGACGCTACAAAACATCCAGCGTTCCGGTGAATGCTGGTGTGGCGGCTCAACCTGGCATGGAAGAGCGGTGATCCGAATCAGTGTTTGCGATTGGGCGACGACGCCAAAACAGATCGAACGCTCCGTGCGCGCTTTCGTGAAAGCGCGAGCTATAGCAGCGCACTGAGTGTTCGCATGCCAAGCCAATGGAGCGAATGGGAGGAGCGACATAGAAGGTAAAGCTGCGAGGGAAGCGGTGAGCGAGCGCGGGCAGGGAGCGAATTTCAATTGAGCGTCGCATTGGCGACTGTCTTCGCCGCTTCCTTCGTCATTCGACATTCGACATTCGTCATTCACGCCACATGCCGCCCTGCGGCAATCCAACAGTCGGGTACATTATTTGATGAACCAGCCTTCGCTGAGGCTACGGCTCGGCAAGCTAGCGGGAGCGTAACCACATCGCAGGCTAAGACCACTCGAGCGCGCCCAAATAATTAGTGCGAACCTGACTGCCTAAAAGATCTAAGCCGGCAGTTCCAGCCCGTAGAGGCGTTTAAATAGTTCCCGTCTTTGTTCCACCTTGGGCAAACCCGCCGGGAGCGACGCCTTCAATATTTCGATTGCAGCGTCGAACATTTGCGCGCCCATCACGAACCGCTCGTCGGGTGGTCGCGACATAATTTGCTCGCGGACCTTCTCCTTTATTTCTGGCGCAGTGTCAGTCATGCAAACACTCTTGAAATAAGCTATCCAGTCCCAACTGACGCGTCCAGCCCCTCAAGTATCCTTCATCGTAGCCGGTGGCGAGGAGATTTCTCACATCGCCGAGTTGAATCTCGGAGTGAGAATCTTTTGCCCAAAACAATTTTGAAATTATCAAGTCCTCTTTGCTCACAATATAAGTGGTGAAATCGAGGATAGACACCTTTTGCCGCCGCTCGAACTCGACCTTTCGGTATTCGTTCTGCTTGCGGACGATACAGTCCACTTTGATCACGCTTTCGTGGTGGATCAGATTAAAGATCGATTCGTGCTCGATCGCCTCGCGAATGCTCTCTTTGCTCACGTAATATTCCTGCTCAAACAGGGCCACGACTCGTTCCACGTCATTCGGTTTTATCGCCACCACAACGTCGATGTCGCGGGTCATCCGCGGCTGCGCGTAATAATTCATCGCCATCGAACCGGTGAGCATGTAACCGATTCCGCTCTGCTCGAATTTGTTCGAAACATCACGCACGATATCAATTTCGGTCGCCACTCCTTCACACTAAACGAACGGAGCTTTTCGGAAAAGCGATCCCGCAGCCGCGGGACCGCGAGGGTAGCGGTCGAGCCGAGCGGGAGCGAGCGAGTGTCAAAGGCGGGAGCACATGAGTCAACGTGTGGAGCAAACGAGTTTCAAACCATTTTGCGACCTTTGGTTTTTACTCAGCACTTGAGTACTCTGCCAAAATTGTGTCTTATCAATCCGTGAACGAACCAGCGCTGGGTCGCCTCGAACAAGTCGCACTGCGAACCATCTGGGCAGACGAAGCGGGTAACTTCACTTCCCTGGTTGGCGCGGCCGGAAAATCTCAAACTCTTAGGCGAGACACTAGGAGTGGGAGCTTGAGCCCGAAAGTGAAGAGGTCGCGATCGGGCCGTTCTGGGCTGACATCGTTTGCCGCGACACAGCATCAGGAGACAAGGTAGTGATTGAGAATCAGATCGAGAAAACAGATCACGTTCATTTGGGCCAAATTCTTACGTACGTCGCGGGCGTTGGTGCTCAGATTGTGGTTTGGATCGCATCAAAATTCACGGAAGAACACCGGGCCGCTCTTCATTGGCTCAACGAACACACGACAGAGGAAATCTCGTTCTTCGGGCTGGAAGTGGAGCTATGGCGAATCTAAGGTAGCTCACCAGCCGCGCCAAAATTCAATGTCGTCTCGAAACCGAATGATTGGTCGAAAGCAGTTCGGCGACAGACGGCGCGGGTTCGTCAGGGTCCAAGACACTGACAGACGACAAGAGAATCCAGTTCGAATTCTGGACCGAATTCAAATCTTGGTTGGGAGAGCGAACGGATGTTCACCTTCGCGCACCGGGGTATCACCCCTGGCTTTCAGCCCCGATTGGTCGTCGCGGTTTTCGTTTAAGCCTAGTTGCGTCGTTTTGGAACAGAGAAACGAACACGTTTGACGTGCCAGAGATCCGCGTTCAGTTGATCTTGGATTCACCGCAAGCCAAGGAGCAGTTTGCTGTCCTTGAAACCCGACGTGCCGAAATTGAGAAACAAATCGGGATCGAGCTGATTTTCTACAATGAAAAAAAGAGCCAACGCTGTCGTATTTACGTTCGCCGTGATTGCGATTTTCGCGATCGCGCGAAATGGCCGGAAGCGTTCGAGTGGCTAGCGAAGTATCTACAGCTTTTTCGGATGTGTTTCGGCCGCTAATCCGCGACCTATAGACTGCGCGTCGAACTTAGTTACTGCTTCTGTCGGAGGTCGTCCAAAAACTCGGATGCTGGCTCTACTCCCGTAACAAGCAGATGGTCACGCGCTCTGGTGCACGCGACAT
>CAVUGV010000026.1:0-219362 GCA_963741065.1 uncultured Verrucomicrobiae bacterium
CGGAGCGTATCAGCTTCGTCGGTTCGTCCGCCATTGCAGCGCGAGAATGCATTTTCACCAACAGTGACTGCTTTCAACAGAGAAAGGCTCCCCTTCTATTGGCTTTTGCGTTGCAGAAATTGGCATGCCCATTGGTCTTAAGAGACTCCCCCGAAATAATCGCTGACATCTCAAAGTAGGCCGCGATCATTTATACGACAATCTTGTCAGTCTTTTCCCAATCGAGTAGGTCTTAATGATGAATTCTCGCTTTCTTCTGGCGCCATTGATTCTCCCGCTCCTCTTTGCCGGCACTAAGCTCAACTTACGCTGAGCCAGAGAAGGAGTCGGGCGTTAAAGAAGCTATGCGAAAAAAGGTGGCTTATTCGCAGCAGGTGCTAGTTGGGATCACACTGGGGGACTACGGACTCATTGCAAACAACGCGAAGAAGCTCACGGAACTCAGCAGTAAAACGAACTGGTATTCGCGCCAAGTGCCGGAATACGAGCTATTCCTCAACGAATTCCGCCGCAACGCCCAGGAGTTAATGGAAGCTGGCCAGCAGAAAAACCTGGACGCCGCATCGCTTGCTTATGTTCAGATGACATAAGCTGCGTAAGTTGTCATAAATTCATTCGTCAAAGCTCCGGCACCGGAAGCATCTTGGACTTCCGGCCAAAGCTCTATGTCGGGAACAGTAAACGATAAGTATCTCGCGTCGCTAGCAAAGGGTGGGTCTGCCATAGAAGATTGTTAGTCTCTCCCATTCGAGAGCTAGGCACGGTGGCGGCTTTTGTGGAGTTCTTCCGCTTCATTTCCCGGGACCTAAGGTTAATTGGTAGGCGGCATATACTTGAAATTCTGTCGGGCCAACGATGGACCGGCCTGCCGAAAAGAGTAGATGGTGGTGGCTGAAATCAATGACCGTGCCGAGATTAAACGCGGTATCAGCCTGCTCGCCGATTATTGCGGCGTGCCATGATAGATTTCCCCACCAAGGAGAACTCTATCGGTGATTTGGCGTTGCACGACCAGTCCTAAAGAAAGTCCAGTTGCGGTTGCCGCACCGGATTGATGTCATAACCGCCGCCTCCGTAAGTGGTCCATTTGTGATCCTCTTGCCCCAACTCTTCTGGAGCCATACAGGTAGGAACGCTTGCACATGGCCACTGCCAAGCCCAGCTGATTCGCTGCCGGTAGGAACTTCTAGCAACGGAAAAATTCCAACTTGCGGCAAATGTTTTGTTTCCTGGATGAACCGGTACTTCGCGCCGATCTCGGTGTCGCCAAACCCGTAATGCGATGCTCCGTCTCTCGGCGCGTCATAAGCAAGGGGTGCGATGAGGTGGAGCTGGAGATTCGTAATCGCTCCGTAATTCACCTCGGCGTCGCGCGGAGTTCCCGACCAGCCATCAGATGCTTCGGTGTGCTGCGAGGCGACGTAAAATTCCCAATGCTGGGGACTCAACTCGGCTCGGGGTCGTCCGTTACAAACAAGTCGGTGGTCCGGCCAGCGTGGTCAGCGGGAACATTGGGACTAACGACAGAACGAGGAAGCCTTTCATAACTGGTATGCGATTTGGCCCTGAATCACGCCCGATCCATGGACTCACGGCCAGCGCCGGGCGATCAACAGAAAGTATTAGTGGGGTCTGGGGGTCGCGTCTAACATTTGACATTCGCTAAGCACATCGCTAGGCGAGTTCGCAAAGTATCCCCGGCGGGAATCGAACCCGCATTTAAGGTTTAGGAAACCTCCGTTCTATCCGTTGAACTACGGGGACGCTTCTGGAAGTAAGAAGTTAGAAGGAAGAATCGGAAAATCCAGAGATCAGATTTTGATTTCGGCTTAGCTGATTTTTTCGGAGCTTCCCGACCGGAATCACAAGACAATATTTCTTGTTCAAGCGAAGGTCGGCGAGTTTAACTTTGCGAATGACGGAAAGCCAAGTCGAGGCTGCCGGAAGGAAGTCGCAGACCCGTCGATTGCGTTATTTGATCGACATCGTCGTGCTCGTGGCGGTGACGTTTCTCCTCGACGTCGTTGCGGGTGCTTTTATTCCTGCGCCGACCAGTTTGCAGAGGGAATTATTTGTGTTCGACGCGATTGGGAAAATGCTGCTGGTCGGAGTTGCGTGGGGATTGATCCGGTTGCGCGGCGAGACGTTGGCCGACATCGGGCTGAAGCGGCCGGCGAGTTGGATGCGCACATTCATGATCGGCATTGGGCTGGCCGCAATTGTTTTCATCGCGATTTATCTTTCGGAAAAGGCAGGGTTTCGCCGTGATCTGAGCAAGTTCAAGGATGTGCAGGGAAATCTGGAACTCGCAGCTTTTCGGCGTTTTCTATGCATTTATCGGAGCAGGGTTTTACGAGGAATTCATGTTTCGCGGATTTCTCATGCAGGGCCTGGCCATGTTTTTCGGTGCAGGCCGCGGCGCGTGGATCGTCGCATGTGTCGTGCAAGGCGCGCTTTTCGGGGCAGCGCACGCTTATCAGAATCCTCTCGGCATCGCGATCACCGGCACACTAGGCGTGTTAATGGGACTGCTGGTTCTCGCTTCAGGCCGCAATCTTTGGCCGGTGATCATCGGACACGGACTCTTCGACGCGAGTCGTTTCGTTTTGTTCTATTTCCAAGGCCCGCCGACTGGCTGACTTATTTATCAGCGATTGAGCAAGCGCGGATCGAACTCGAAGTCGATTGGTTGCGCAATGTTGATCCTTTTGAAATCCGGATGTTCTGGGTTTAGCAGAAAATTTGTCTCGGCTGGGCTTAGCTGCGCTCGGCAGAGCCGCGAGCGGCGACGGAACTTCCGCTGTCGGACCCACTCGTCGCCGATTTGCACGGTTTCCGAGGACGGCGGTTCCGCATGCCAATGTCGCGGGAGATTCTTGAGTCGGAAAAGTATTCTGTCAGATCATCCTCCCATTGCAGCCGGAAAGAGAGGTATCGTTCGGTCGGAGGATAAATGGCGTGCGACCGAACAATTCGAGCGCGGCGAGCGATTCGTGTTCGCTGACATAAACTACTGCGGATGCCTCGCGAGTTCCAGCGGCCTCCGTAAACGCGACCGGACCTTCGCCTGTAAATGCGCGTTAACGCGTGCTCGCGCGCACAATTCGCCACGCGGACGGCATCAGGTATAAACGCCGTATTCAATCCGCCCGAGCAAATTGTCGACTTCCCGTGCGCCAATTTCTGTCTCCGCATAATCGAGCGGAACAGCGCCGCCGAGACCGACATTGCGGAAATTTCAGCCAGGCTCGCGCCCTTTCGATGCTCGCCAAAAACACTGGTGGCATGCTCGAGCAATCGCGAAAGGCGCATAACCTTATCCGATTCATCTGGCGACAATCGCCCCGCCGCTTTGCGCCGTTGCAAAGTGGATCTTGAGATCGCAAGTTTTGCTGCGAGCTGCTCAAATGGCAGATCGATGCTGTTTTGCAAAGTCTCCAGCTCAGAGAAACGCAGCCCCTTCTGAATTTTCCGAATCAGTTCGGTGGGATGCTTTGCTTTCGCGACATGAGTTTTCTTTTCCAGTGTCGCAGTTTTCATGGCGTTGCCTTCTCATTCAATTGACACAATTTAATGTAGTCAATTGGGCAAAGTCAATAACACCTCCGCGAATCGTCGGAGAGGCAAGCTTGCATTCCGCTTGCCATAGTTTTAGTCCGCGAATCACGCGAATCGCGCGAAGACTACAAGTCCGGACTGGTCAGCATCGCGTGCATTCGGATAATTCGCGGCGTTATTCAGGCGGCAATCTGGCCCAAGACAGTGCGCAGCTCGTGAAAGTCCACCGGTTTGGCGAGATGGAAATCGAATCCCGCCTCCCTGCCGCGCTCAATGTCCTCCGTTGCGGCAAAGCCACTGAGCGCTACGGCTTTGACAGGTCGTTTCCGCTTGGCTTCGGCAATCACATCGTATCCGCTCCCATCAGGCAGAGCGATGTCACACAAAACGACATCGAACTCTTTCGAGTCGATCATGTTCAGCGCGTTTTGCGCGCCATCAGCTACGGAAATTTCGTGGCCGAAGTGACTGAGAAGATGGGACAGCGCTTCCAGTGTCTCGCTGTGATCCTCCACCACCAGGATACGCAAACTCTTGCCTGAATGATAGGAATCCCTCGTTCGCTCGTCGCTCATCCTCACCCCGTCCCCCCGAAGCCCTATAACCCGATTTTACACCGCGTCTACCGAATTTCGCTACAAGCTATCTGATAATGTCATTCTGAGCGACGCGAAGAACGCCAGCTAGCGTTCGACCGAATTCGGACAGTCAAGTTAGTGTGACAAAGCCTTAATTGCTCTCGCAGCCAAACCAGCATCCGTAACTCAATTGAAGTAGCTGGGTGTTTCGCTCAATTCGCCAGCAGGACGAATCCGCCGTGGCGGACATGACAGCGCCATTTATGGGATGGATTCCACGCGAGCGAAAGTTTACAGTTGGAAAAATGTTCGTAGCCGGTTGAGGAACGTCGCCGTGTATTGGCGTTGCTTTAAGACGTGTTCGTCCGTGCGGGTGACTTCTTTCAGAATCCCTTCGGTTTCCATTTTTCGCTGGGCAAGCAGCTCGCTCAATTGCACCAGGCACTCGGGCGCGCTCTGCAGCACTTCGGCCATGGTGGGTTTGCCGATTTCCATCACGTAGCAATCCCGATCTGCGCGCACAGTGGCGCTACGCGGTTCGCCGGTGAGCAGCGACATTTCTCCGAAGCAGTCGCCCGAGTTCAGCGTGGCTACTTGAATTGTCGATCCGTTTTTTGAGACCAAAACATTCGCTTCGCCGCGCAGCAGCACGAACATTGAGTCGCCCGGCGAGCCTTCTTGGATCACCGGTTCGCCACGACCGAAAATGTTGAGGCGCGCCTGCTTGACCAGATGGTCGAGTTGTTCGTCGGAAAGACACTCGAAGAGCGGTTCCCCACGCAGAATAGACAATGCCTCGGCTTGGTCATCCTGAATGGGAGGCGCCGCTTTGCGCTCGACGTGCAATGTGCGGATCGGGAAGGGAATGGTGATGCCCTGGCGCTTTAGTTCGTACCAAACATTTGTCCGAACGGCGTCGTTGGTCTCATTGATCCTGGAGTGATTTCCCATGTAGTACTTGATCTCGTAGATCACGGCGTGATCGGCAAAATCGACCAGGAAAACCTTTGTCTTTGGCTGTGCCAGAACGTTTTTAGCCGTCGAGGCTGCCCGGTACAATGCATCCTTTACCACATTGGGTGGGTTTTTATATTCAACTCCAACGCGGATCCGCATCGCGTGGACTTCCGTCGGATAGTGGAGATTCACGATCTCGTGGCTCACCATCTCGTTGTTCGGGATATCGAGATAAATGTTGTCGTTCGTGCGCAGTCGCGTCGAACGCCAGTTAATCTCCATCACTTCGGCGAACCGCTCGCCTACTTGTAACCAGTCGCCGACTTTATAAGGCCGGTTAATTTGGATCGCTATGCCGCCAATGATCCCGGCGAAAAGATTCTGTCCAGCGAAGCCGACGACGATTGCGATTACCCCCGAGCCCGCCAGCAGTCCCTTTAGTTGAGTTTCGGCATGGTAGCCGTAGCTCAGGACAAGTAGCAGTACGATCAAAAAAATGATGCCGCTGACAACCTCACGCAGAAAATGTGGGATCGTTGTCTGCCGTTTCTTTTCGAAATAGAAATCCCAAACGTAGCGATTAATCAGCGCAACAACCAACGCCGTGCTCAACAAAATCACCGCCGCGCCGACATGATTGCGCCAGGACGCATGGACTCCGTACACGGCGATTGCGGCATAAAAGGCGAGCATTAAACAGAAGAGCCGGAAGAAGAGGCCGAGCGGCACACCAGCGCGACGTTTTAAAAAGCGGCCAAAGCCGACGGCGATGAAAAACGTCCCGATAAACACGATCACGGTGATCGCGTCTCGCTGTGCTTCAGAAACGGCGTCGAACATCAAGGGCGAAGTATATCAGAAAGCAGTTCGCTGAAAAGTTTTCTCGTAAAAACCCGCAAAACACAACTGTAGGGCGGGCACTCCGCCTGCCGATCTGGAATGGCAACCCCGAAAGCATTCGGGGTTGCCCTGCAATTACTTCGTCGGCGCGATGATCAGCCACGCCCAGCCGGCAAGGAAACAAAGGCCGCCGAGCGGAGTGACAGGGCCGAGCCAGTCCCGCGCCTGCGGGATCAGCGCCATTAAGTACAAGCTTCCGCTGAAAAGGAGAATCCCGGCAAAGAGCAGCCACCACGCGCCCCGATTCATCGCGCCGTAAAGCGCGAGAACGAGCAGCGCGATCGCGTGAATAAAATGATAAAGGACGGCTTTGTTCCAGACATCCAACATGCCACGCAGTTCGAGAGTCGATTTCAGACTGTGCGCTCCAAACGCTCCGAGCGCTACGGCGAGGAAGCAAAGCGCCGCTGCAATCCGAATCATTGTCATGTCGAGTCGCCCAAACTGGGAGTGATTTTTGGTGCAGCGATCAATTTAGGCGAACATTCGGCTTTGTTGAAAGCGGGCTGGGTAGGACGCGACGCCCTCGTCGCGCTACTTGCATCCGCCCCCCCAAGAGAAAGCGGCCCCGATAGGATCGTGGGCTTACAAATGATGTCATTCGGACTAGGTCGAGATATCTCTAGACTTTTTAACCAGAGCGACAAATTTATTTCGGGCGTCTTCGGCGCATCTCCAACTGCTTTTTTAGATCGTTCAATGCTGATTGTCGGCTTTGCCGAATCGTTTTCACATAGAAAATCGTTCCAGCGGCTCCCAGAGCCGCTGCTCCGAGAAAGTTTAGCGCCGGCCCGAGTTTCCACAGATACGCGCCAAGAATTGCGCCAGTGCTGACGATCAAATCGCGAACAAGATAGTACGTGCCGACCATTTGCCCGCGTCGCTCCGAGTCGCTGTATCCAATGATGAGCGCCTTGCGTGATGTATCTCCAAATTCCTTCAAGCCGCGAATCACAAATGCGATGACCAACGCTGAAAAACTTCGCGACATCAGCAAACTAATTGGAAAAAGCGTGAACATGATGAAGGTCACGATGACGAAAGGCTCGCGCCCATGCCGATCCGCATAGTGCGAGGCGGGAATGATGCATAACATCGCGGCAGCATTTCTACTGCCGTGAGCACGCCAACTTGCCGGGCGCTGACCCCGATGTAATCCATCGCAAAAATTACGACCCAGGCGTAGGGCACTCGTTCGCAAAAGCGAATCAAGATGTCGCCCAAGAGCAGGCGCCTCAGCGGCGAACTGAATTCGCGGAAGCTTCGCCAGAAATTCCACTGCTCCCGCTGCGGCGCGGTCGCGGCGGCGACTCGCGGCCCACCCTTCGCTTCTTCGCGCAATTGCCGTTGCACTAAAATTGTGACCGCTGAGAGAAAGATCGAGACGACAAGCGCGATGCGCACGCCGTTGATGATTCCGAACCGGTCGATCAACATTCCGCCGAAAAATGGCGCAATCATGATCGGCAACCGTTTGATTACGGATTGAACGCCCACACCCATGGAGTGGCGATTTGCTTCGAGGGCTGCTCCGACCAGGGAAAATGTCGCCGGCAGGGAAAAACAAGTCCACGAAAGGAAGAGAAACATTCCAGCGATGACTGCGGCCCAATGCGGAACGAGCAGGACCAGCGCATAGCCGGCGATTGAGACTACGTTGAAAATGATGAACGCGCGGCGATGTCCCCAAGCGTCCACAAGGACTCCGCCGGGATACGCGTAGATCGCGCCGAGCAAAGTGCGCAGCGCATCGTAAAGACCGATCACAAAAACCGTCGCGCCGACCGCTTGCAGGTACTTCGGCACAAAACGCATCCAAAGCTCTTCGCCCGCACCGATGACAAAAATGGCGATGAGCAGGATGACAAGATTGCGTTTGAGTCCGAAGAAATCCGCGAACTGCCGCTTCCGATTTACGCTTTGCTCAGCTGGCGTTTGCATTCTGCGTAAAGCGCGTCGTAAACCACGAATTCGCGCTCGAGAATTTCGTGATCGCTCAGTCCGAGCGCACCGAAACCGCTGGCGATCCAGCGCAAGCCTTCTCCGGCTGCATGCGGATCGTGCGGGCGCGAGTCGGCCGCGCGAACGATTTCCCCCAGTAAAACGAGCGCTGGATCGGTGAGCTCATATTTTTTCAAGATCGAGTTGAACGAAACGTCCTCGCCGTGATGCCCGAGCTCGCAATTCGGGACGTCGAACACGATTCCGTCAGCGATCTTAGTCCAATCAGTGTCGTGCGGGAGGAAGACGAACTCCGCATCTTTGTCGATGAATTTTTTGATAAGCCATGGGCAGGCAACGCGGTCCACTTTAATTTTCTCGCGAGTGATCCATTTCATGAACTAGACTCCTCGTTTGTGGCAGCTTGGTTCTGGTATGCAGTCATCGCCGCCATTCTTTATGGCGCCCATCAAATCTTTACACGACTTGCGGCGGAGCGCATCGGCGAAGGTCTGGGCGGATTTGTCGTTGAAGCCAGCGCCGCGTTATCGATTCTAATCTATCTCGCGTTTCTCTGGCTTGGTGGACGTTGGAGCCAGAAATTCAGTATGCCCGGTTTTAATTATTCGTTGCTCACCGGCATCTGTGTCGGCGCTGGTACCATCGCGTTCTTCTTACTTTTTCAAAAAGGCGGCCCACTCTCTTCTGTTCCGGCCATTCTGGCGGGCGGCGCGGCAATCATGGCCATCGCCGGCATTCTTTTCTTTCGCGAACCACCATCGTGGCAAAGAATCGTCGGCGTTGCGTTCGCGATCGTGGGCTTGTTTTTGCTGCGCAAATAGGGATCCAGGTATGTCGTGTGGATTGGATAGCGTCAGGCGCGTCATTCAAGTCGCCATCCGGACGGAAAATTGAGGCTATTTTTCATTGGCGGCCCGCGCGCGGCGGCCCTGGCGCGCGCGATTTCTCTGCAAGAGTCAGGTCACAAATGAAGAACAAAGTCCGGCAGGTCTCGGTCTAGCCGAGCGGACAGCATGTTTTTCGGAGGACAAAATGGACGAAGAAAAAGCGGAACTCGTTGCCAAGGTACCACAGGTAACATTTCTATTCTGGATCGTTAAGATCCTCGCGACGACGCTCGGCGAAACCGGCGGCGACGCCGTCACGATGTCATGGCTCGGCGAAACAACCGCTGAGACGAAGGGCACCGGCTACCTTATCGGCACCGCAATCTTCGGTGTTATTTTTGTTGTCGCGGTCCTGGTGCAGATCAGGGCGAAGAAATTTCACCCCTTCCTTTACTGGTTAACGATCGTCGCGACGACGACCGTCGGCACAACGCTGGCCGATTATTGCACGAGATCGCTCGGCATCGGCTACACCGGCGGTTCAACCATCTTGCTTATCTGTGTGATTGCGTCACTTCTGATCTGGCGCTGGTCGACCGGGAGCATATCGATCGAAACGGTGAGCACGCCGAAGGTCGAGATTTTTTACTGGGTGACAATCATGTTTTCCCAGACCTTGGGGACGGCGCTCGGCGATTGGGTGGCCGACACAAATGAAATGGGCTATCTCGGCGCTGCCGCCGTTTTCGGCGGGTTACTTTTGTTGACCGCTCTTCTTTACTACCTCACCAGCTTTTCGCGGGTCATTTTGTTTTGGGCTGCATTCATTTTGACTCGCCCGCTCGGAGCCACGCTCGGCGATTTCCTCGACAAGCCGATCGCGAAAGGCGGCCTGGCTCTGAGCCGTTACACCGCGTCGCTCGCGCTTCTGGTAGTGATCGTCGCGTTGATCCTGATCTTCCCGAAGAAGCCCGCTTCAAAAGCGCATTGATCTCAGTCAGTAAACGAATTGCATTCCGAAATACCCGATGAGCGCTGTTGGCTGATCAGGTGACCGAAGCTCATGTCCCATGGATAAAATCAGGATGTAGTTTTCGGTAAACTCATGCCGCAAACCGAAATTCAGCGTCAACACGTCATTCGCGAAATTCATTCGCGACGTCCCATGGAGTTCCGCCATGAGCATCGTTGGCTTGGCGACCTCAAACCCGCCGACAATTCCATAAAGCCATTCGCTTCGGCCAACAGTGCTGGCGAGCGGGCCGAACTCAATATCCGCGTGAAAGCGGCCGAACGTCTTCGCAGCTTGGAAAGGAACTTGAAACCGTGTGCCGTCTTCAGCCAGGCCGCGACGAACAGATGATTGGACGACATTGAAAAGGACGCGCGGAAACGTCGACATGTCCAAGCCGCTCGTTGCCTGATCCAAAAAGCGCCATTTTACTGCCGCTTCAGTTCCGCCTATTCCGCCGATTAAACCGTGGCCACTGCGTTTCAAAAGCACCGGCGCAGTTTGCAACGTCAGCTGAATGTGCTCGCCCACTCCGTAGTTGAGATCGATCGCCGGCGCATCGTAGGAGGTTTCGTCCGGACGATGTTCGAACGCGATCGCGAAATTATTTTCCCATTTGCCATTGCCGGGCGTGCCTGGATCATCGGTGATCATCGGCGGTCCGCCTTGCGCGAACGCTGCGCGGACACCGCACGCGATCATCGCCGCAATCGCTAATCGTCGCACATTTAATCTTTTACCGGTTCTGCCAGAGCATAGACGAGTAACTTAAGCGTGTTGGGGATAATTTTGGGACGTGCTGGCGATACACCCGGCGAAGGCGAGGGCGCCGGCTCAAATTCAGCCGTGGGCAGATAAATCCGATGGGTTTTGGGGTCGAGCGCCATCGTTCGCGCGCCGCGTTGCGTTTTCAAAACTTGAGCCACCGTCAATTTTGTGGGCGTCTCTTCTTTCGCAATGGTCGTTGTTCCGTCGCCACACGACGCGAAGGCGAGCCGAGTTGAATCATCGAACGCACAACCATCGACGCCGGCGCCTATCGGCACGTTACCGACAACCTTTCCGCTGTCGGTATCAAGCATCACCATCATTTTATTGTGACAAGCTGCAAACAAACGATGATGCACCGAATCCAACGCGATTCCACTTGGTCCTTCTCCCGGCGCAAGCGACCAGTGCGCGATGACTTCATGCTTGTCCACATCGATCACCGCGACTTCGCTCTTATCTTCGATGTTGCAGTAAACGCGCCCTGCTTTCTCATCTACCGCCGCGAATTCTGGGGTTCCTTCAAGCTGAATCGTCGCTGAAACGCTAGCGGTTTTCGCGTTGATAACGGTGACCGAATTTCCAGTGTGATTGAAAATGTAAACCTCGCCATGACGTGGCTCGTAAACAACAGCGTCTGGATTTTGTCCGGTATCAATCTTCGTAGTCGTTTTCAACGTTGTCAGATCAACAACGCTCGATTTCGATTCTTTGCCGTTCGACGAAAACCCGCGTTGCAGTTCGGGTATGGGAACAAACGCGTGAACGCCCGGAGTGTCCCCAATTTCTCCTGCAACGGCATTTTTACGTAAATCAACAACGATGACTTTCGTTGTGTGTGAAAGGTAAAGGCGGCTGGCAGCCGAATTGATCGTCAATATGTCCCAGCCCCCTTCGCCACCAATCGATATCTCTCCTGCGGATTGGTACAGTTCATTGCCAAGCGCAGTCACACAAACCACGGCGATTAGCGAACTAATTGCCCAAAGAAAAATTAGACGCACTTCGTAGTTTCTCATTTAGAGACCGTAGGCGCCAGAGCAACTCCGATCCGCGCGACGGCTGATAATAGAGTAATCGCTCAATAACAACTTTACTCGATCTTGTATTCGCGGATCTCGGCAGGTTGCGATCCACGATGTGGGACGGCTACGAATAGAGCATCTCGTTCCGGCACGAAAAGTCCCGTGCGAGCGCCGTCTGCCGTATTAATCGTCGTTGCGACTACATATGTATTCGGGTCATTCTGCTCGATGATGTCGATGTTGCCAGCGCCGCAAACCGCATAGATGCGACGGCGCTTGCTGTCGTAGAAGACTTCGTCCCCATCAGCGGAGATGTCGATCTTCGCAACGGCATCACCCGATTCGGTGTTGAGCACAACGAGTTTTGAGGGCAACCGGCATCCCACAAATAACCGATGATTCGATTCATCAAGCGCCATCGGGAAATTTCCAAATGCCAGATCTGTTTGCCATTTGCTGATTACCTTTCCCTTTTCGCGATCGAGCACTGCCACGTGGCGAGCATCTGGAACATTTACGAACATTCGGTTGCCGTGTTGTTCCAATGCGAAAGCTTCGGGATGAGCCGAAAGTTTGATTGACCCGATTTGTCTTCCGTTTGCCGCGTCGATGATGGCGATTCCGCCGCTGCCAAACCCTACGAAAATCTTTTTCGTAGCGGCGTCATAACGCACATTGTCGGCGTCATCCTGGAGGTCCAGTTCTTTAAGTTCTTGAAATGAATTTCCATCGTAGACCTTGCAAATACCGCCTTTGTCAGTCGCAACAAAGATGCGGTTTGGTTCAGGAATGCAGGCGATTCCCTGCGGCGCACTGAGCCCCGTAATCGAGTGAATGCGCTTGCCCTTGCGCAGATCGACAACTTCGACTGTGTTGTTGCCGAGCGCGCAAACGAATAATCTTTCGCCAGCAGCATCAAACGCCAAATGGTCGATCCGCCCTTCGACGCCCGGTAACGGGATCGTTTGTTTCAGTTTAAGCGGCACCCCGCTCTGCGCGGCGATCTCGGCGACGCCAATACAGCACAGCGCCGCGGCAAGGTATGCTGTCTTCCAACTGGACGATCTGCTCAATTTTGCAGCGGCGAACTGACCTTGAGCAGTCCTCCGACTAAGAAGCCGCCTTTTATGGCGTTCGCCAAATCTTTTGCCCGGCCGCGTCCCCAGTAATGGAAAAACATGATGCGCGGTTCTTCGTGCGTCATGTGTTGATGAATTGCGACGATATTGATCTTTTCCTTGAGCAAAGATTTCAGGACGGGTTGCAATTCGTCTTCGGTAACCGCGAAGTCTCCATCCACAACGGCGTTGTCATCGGTGCCGGCGAATGCCGCCCATGTGTTCACACCCATGTCCTTGTCGATCGTGACGCCGTGCATTTTTGCAGGACGACCGATCGTGAATTTCACCATCCCGTCCTTTGATTCGCCCTGCGCTCCGAAGATCTCGTTAAGAGGCGCAGCAGTGATAGAACTCTTTTCGGGCAGCGGCTGAGCACCGAAAGAGTCTTTCGGCTTTGGACTTGCGGCTCGAATCTGTTTGGCGGCGTCGTAGACTTTTTTGACCGCGCTCGCCAGCTTCTCAGCCGCGCCTTCGCCTTCGATGTGCATGAAGAAGACTTTGGGCTGATCGAAAAAGAAATGGTTATGCAGCGCGGTCACGCTGAGTCCATTGTCGAGCGCAGCCGATATCGCGGCATTGACTTCGTCTTCGAACAAAACGGTGTCGCCCATCACCATCGCGCCATTGCTGGTCTCAGTAAAAGCTGCCCAAGTGCCGAGGCCCATGAACGGCGGCATCTTCCATCCGTCCACAACGACCTTAACGTCGACGCGCGGGGAGGTGACTTTATAAACGCCTTCCTTCTCGTTCAGCTTGCCTTTGAGGCCGGTGATCTGGTCGATCTTGGCGGTATCGAGCGATCCGCAGGCAATATCGATGCTAGCAACGCATAGACGAGACGAGGAGTAACCTCTTTTTCATTTTATCAAGCGATCGGCTCTGGAGCGGTAACGCCGCCCCAGAACCGTTAATCGCATGCTCGAGCGCTCTTAGTACTTTGAGCCCTCTTCGCCCTTTGCTTTGTGCTCTTTACTTTCGTCGTGTTTGCTCAGGACTTTGCCGCTTGCATCCATTTCGATGCCCCATTGCTTGCCGTTCTTGTCGATGACGGCTTCATAGTTCGCGCCCTCCTTTTCCCAGCGAACAATTGTTCCGCCTTTGGCTGCTGCCTGGGCAGCCTGCTGCACCGCGGCAGGGACGTCGGTGCTGCTAATGCTTTGCTCTTCGTGTTTCTTTTCCCCTGCTTGCGCGGTAACGCCGAACGCCAGGCCAGCGCTCACCGCGATCGCCGTAATTAACTTGGTTGTTTTCATGGTTGTTTATTTTTGACCGCTAATTCTCTACTACTGTTCGAAACTAAAGAGTGGTCTAGCCGGGTGAACTGATCAGAATCGAAGTATCGCACATTCGTATCCAATCGACACCGCTATGGCAGGCACTCCCGGACAAGATCGACATGTTGCGCCCTCTTTTGCCGAAGCGTTCCGCTTTTGGCTCAAGCTCGGCTTTATCTCCTTCGGCGGGCCGAGTGGGCAGATCGCACTGATGCACACCGAGCTCGTCGAAAAACGAAAGTGGATCGACAACGAGCATTTCCTGCACGCGCTCAACTTTTGCATGCTCCTTCCCGGGCCGGAAGCGCAACAGCTCGCCATCTACATCGGCTGGATTCTGCACAAACTTTGGGGCGGTATCGTCGCCGGCGCGCTCTTTGTTATTCCCTCAATCTTTATCCTCTGGGCATTGAGTTATGTTTATGTCGCGTTCGGCCATGTGCCGTGGATCGCGGCCATTTTTTATGGATTGAAGCCGGCGGTGCTCGCTATTGTTGTCGCGGCTGTCATCCGGATTGGTCAACGCGCGCTGCGCAATTGGACGATGTGGCTCATCGCCGCGGCCGCATTCGTCGCGATCTATTTTTTCCACGTCGCATTTCCATTAATTATCATCAGCGCAGGCATTCTCGGATTCGCCATCGGCAAAATGAGGAATCAACGGTCGACATCCACATCTGAAACGGAGATGCCGATCCAAGCGCGTCTAATGACGCCCGGACGTGCCGTGCGCCTCTGCGCGACATGGCTCGCGATTTGGGCCACCCCGATTGTGCTTGCTGGAATTTTTCTCGGAACGAAGCACACGATTTTTCGCGAAGGAATTTTCTTCAGCAAAGCTGCCGTCATTACTTTCGGCGGCGCCTACGCCGTGCTGCCGTATGTCTCACAACAAGCGGTAGAGCATTATCATTGGATCAGCGCCGGACAAATGCTCGACGGGCTGGGTCTGGCTGAAACGACACCCGGTCCTTTGATCATGGTTTTACAATTTGTCGGATTTGTCGGTGCTTGGAATCAGCCGGGAAATCTGCCCCCGCTTCTCGCCGCCACACTCGGCGCGCTCATCACAACGTGGACGACATTTGTACCGTGTTTTCTTTGGATTTTTCTCGGCGCGCCTTACATCGAACGATTGCGCGACAATCAATCTCTCATCGCCACTCTATCCGCCGTTACCGCAGCAGTCGTGGGTGTGATTTTAAATCTGGCCGTCTGGTTTGGATTGCATGTCATTTTCCCACCGAGCGGAAAGGTCGATTGGTTTGCCCTTGTCGTGTGCGCGGTCGCGTTCTTCGGAATGCTTCGATGGAAATGGAATATCGTTCCTGTGGTACTCGGCAGCGGACTAATTGGCCTGATTTACACGCTGGCTGGCTTCCGTTGAGAACGGGAGCTTCAACGTCTGCGGTTGAACTGAGATTGTTATCCCGGCGGTTTCAAGTGCGCGCACTCTGCCTCGTAGTCTTCGATCAACTTTACGATTTTGGATTGAAAGGCGTCCTGCGCCGCGTAAACCGCGCCGATGGCTTCAGCGAACGCTTTTTGTTTGAGCTCGTCCTCAATCGTTAAGCTTAGCTCGGCAAGCTTTTCGATGTTCGCCCGCGAGTGAAACTCCAAATCCTTAAGCGTGGAGAGAACAGCCAGCGATTTTTCCAATTGCGCTGAATCCGGTGGTTGAGCTGGCTTTTCGGCCTCGGGCTTGGGCGCAGTGCTTTGCTCATCAGTGGCTGGTTTGGTTTTCTCGGTTTGTCCCTTCTTGGCCGGCTGCGGCGTGCCAGCGTGCTGAGCATGCTTGCCTTTGTGGTGTTTCTCTTGAGTGACTTTCTTCGCGTGCGCGATGTTGCGTGGATCTCCCATCAACTTATAGACGGGTTTCAAGCATCCGGCGGCCGTATCTTCGGCGCAAACAACTCATAAACATGACGGTGTAGCCACGGCGCTGCGTCGCCGTGCTGGACGGAGCAACACCGCCAAAGCGCCTCGACATAGCGAGGCGGCTACAACATTCGCGCGATGGCTTCTAGCGCTTCCCGAAAATTTCGCGCGCGAAGCGCGCTTTGGAGTGCGGCGGCTTGACGCCGCTTTCGTTTGAAGCACAAGCATGAGGACGGAAGCGCCTGTTAAGGCGAGTCCTCAAAATCAACGACTCTAGCGTTTCCCGAAAATTTCGCGCAACGCCAATCGCGCAGCGTGAAACCCGCACATACCATGGACGCCGCCGCCCGGCGGAGTGGAAGCCGAACATAAATAAACGCCGCGCAACGGCGTGCGGTAAGGCTTTGGACTGAGAATTGGTCGCGCAATCAACTGCATCAGGTTGGCCGCGCCGCCGTTAATATCGCCGCCAGCTAAATTCGAGATTCGATTTCTCCAGGTCGGCAGCGCCCATTGTGTGACGAGCGAGAATGCAATCGCGAAAACCGGGAGCGAAACGCTCGATTTGAGATTCAATGCGATGCGACATGTCGGTGTCGCAACCAAATGGAACGTGGCAATAGGCCCAGAGCGTATGCTGTCCCCGTGGTGCTCGTGTCTCATCAAACAGACTCTGCTGCGCAACCAGCGTAAACGGACGCTCGGGAATTTTTCCGCGCGCGACGTCGCGTTCGGCAGCAGCAATTTCGTCCATTGTGCCTCCGAGATGAATTGTGCCGGCGCGACGGCAGGCTTCTGCTTTCCACGGAATCGGCTCACTCAGCGCATAGTCAATTTTGAAAATCCCCGGCGCGTGTCGAAACGATTCGAGTCGATGCCTGTACGCTGGCGGCAAGTGCCCGCGGGCGATGCGCAAAAATTCCCATACCGAAATATCCAGAAGAACCGCGCGTGATTTCGGCAGGTCGTTCAGATTTTCAACGCGATGGTTGGTCTCGATTTTTCCACCGAGTTCACGCAGATAATTGGCGAGCGCATTTGCGATGGCTTGCGATCCACCGCGCGGAATTGGCCAGCCTACAGCATGTCCAGCCATTCCCAGGACCAAACCAAATGCGGACGAAGCGATCGATTCCAAAGGCAAAAACGAATGTGCTGCGATCCCTCCAAACAATGCGCGGGCTGGTTCCTGCTTGAATAAGATCTTGGACAACAAAGTCGCCGGGCAAAGCGCCGGAATTCCAAACCGCGCCAGCGCCAGGGGACGCCGCGGCAAATGCAACATCGGTTGCAGAAGTTCGTCAGCCAGTTTTTCCCAGTTGCGCGCAAGCGGCGACATCAGGCGCCGATAAGCGCGCGAATCGCCGCCGAGTTGTTCCGCTGTCAGATCGACGTCTCGATACAAGCAAGCTGCAGTGCCGTTATCCAAAGGATGCGCTAATGGAATATCGGGCTGAATCCATTCAAGACCGAATCGTTCCAGCGAAAGTGTCTTAAAGAACGGCGACCCGGCTGCCAACGGATGAACTGCCGAACAAACATCGTGCACAAATCCCGGCAACGTGAGTTCGGCCGAGCGCGCACCGCCGCCGATCGTCGCGTTCGCTTCGCAAACCAGAACGGAAAATCCCGCGCGGGCCAGCGTGATTGCAGCCGCGAAACCATTCGGTCCAGAACCGACTACTACTGCGTCGTATTCATCGGCCACGGATCATGCTGTAGAAGATTGAGCCGGTTTTTCCAACCAAATTGAGTCCTCAACGCTGTTCTAGAGATCGTCCTCTTTGCAGCCCGGCAATCTTCATGACGAGCGAAGCAATCCCCTTTTCAGCGGATGATTCCCGTGGATTGGAATGACGATACGTTCTCCGCAGCGTGCCATCGTAAAAATGTGGTGGCTACCTCAAACCCGAGCCAATGTCCAACCGCGCCGTTGAATAATTTGGGCAAGCTCGCGACCGGAAACCTGCTTCACACCGTTACTTCTAGCACTCGATCAGCGGCGCCTGCGTGGGTTGTGCCTTCCTCGGCCAGCAGCCAACCTTCGATCGCCTCACGGACATTCGTACGCACCTCGTCCATTGTCGGCGGACGCGACGAGCGATCGCGTGAATTCGCCGACGCGCTGCACCAAGTCTTGGGAATCGGCGAGCTTTTCGATTTGGCTGATGATTGCGCTGCCGATCCGCTTTTTCATGCAAGCTCGCGGACCTCTCGCCGAACAGACGCGGCATAAGAGCCGTGCAGAAGCAGTCAGTGCCGACGATAATCTGCACGGAAGCACTAGTGTTGCCTTGATTATGGCGCCGAAGTAAGGAATTATCTTCAGGTAAGGAAAACGAGATGCCTCATTCGACGCTCACCAGCAAAGGACAGACCACCATCCCCAGGGAAATTCGCAAGCTGCTTGGGTTGAAAGAAAATGATCGCATCGTTTACGAGGTCGAGGATGGCAAGGTGGCGATCAAGCCGGCGCTTTCCGTGCACGAGCTGTATGCGATTTTTAAACCCCATATTCGACGCAAAGGATCGCCACCGAGCAAGGCGCAAATGCGCGCTGCTGTCCAACGGGACGTCGTTCGGCGCTGGAGGAAAAAGGGCGTCTGATGGCGAGGCTTTTGCTCGACACCAACGTTATCATCTGTTTCCTCACCGGCGATCATCCCACTCATTCGCCTCGCAGCCGCAACGTATTTGCCCGCGCTGCTGCCGGCGAACTCACTCTCGTTCTTACCGATCTCGCCCTTGCCGAAACCGCGTGGGTGCTGCAATCATTTTATTCGCTCGATCGGGCCGAGATTGCTGCTGCCCTCAAAGGCGTGGTTGAATCCACCGGGATTGAAGTCCAGGACAAAAGGATTTTGCTCAGCGCATTACGAAACTTCGCGCAAACCGATGTAAACTTTGTGGACGCGTACCACGCTGCGGTCGCCAGCGCGGAATCCATTGCCATCGTGTCATTCGATCGCGACTTCGATCAATTTCCCGGTATCAAGCGCATCGAGCCGCAGAGTTCACACTAGACATGAGCCTGCCGCGCAATCGCTTCTCAAGAATAAATGTTCGCTAGTCGGCGGGTGCGACGAGTGATCGCGCGAATTCACCGATGCGCTTCACCAAGTCTGGGGAATCAGCGAGCTTTTCGATTCGGCTCACGATCGCGCTGCCGATCACGGCGGCATCTGCAAAGCGCCAGACTTCGCGGACCTGTTCCGCTGTTGAGATGCCGAATCCGACCGCCACAGGCAAATCGCTTACTGACCGCACACGTTTCACGAGTGCTTCGGCGTCCTCCGTCATTTCATCGCGTGCGCCAGTTACGCCCGCGCGTGAAACAGCGTAGATAAATCCACGCGCCTGCTGCGCAATCTGTTTCAGCCGTTTATCTGACGTTGTGGGCGCGACGAGAAAAATCGGGTCAAGGTCGAACTGAATCAATGTCTCGGTCCAACTCTCAGCTTCTTCGGGAATAAGGTCGGTCACAAGAACCGCGTCCACTCCGGCTTGTTTCGCTTCGTTCGCCAGCGTGTCTCTGCCAAATCTCAAGAGTGGATTGAAGTAGCTGAAGAGGACGATCGGAACATCGATGTGCTGTTTTGCATGTGCAACGCATGTTAGTGCATCGCGGACTGTCGACGCCTTTGCGCAGCGCGCGTTCAGATGCGCGCTGAATAGTTTCGCCATCGGCGACTGGATCACTGAAGGGAACGCCGAGCTCGATAATGTCTGCCCCGGCAGCAGCAAGCTCGATGAGCAAGCGCTCAGTGGTTGCAATATCGGGGTCACCTGCGGTGATGAATGGAATAAACCCGCCGCGTCCAAGGCGTTTCAGCGCTGTAAACGTCTCCGCGATCCGACTCATCGCTGTAAATCCGCGATGAGCTGGACATCCTTGTCACCGCGACCGGACAAATTCACAATGATCGCGTCGTCTCGTGGCAAGTCGCGAGCGATACGCATCGGCAGGCATAATTGCGTGCGCTGTTTCGAGCGCGGGAATGATTCCCTCTAGTTTGGCGCAAAGCTCGAATCCTTCGAGGGCTTCGCTATCACTCGAGCTAGATGTATTCGGCTCGTCCGTTGTCATGGAGAAATGCGTGCTCAGGCCCGATCGCCGAATAATCCAGCCCGGCTGAGATCGAATGCGTCGTCGCAATTTGACCGTTCGGATCCTGGAGCACGTACGACATCGTGCCTTGCAAAACGCCGACGCGCCCGCCGCCGCTCTTCGCGCCAGTGTGAAATCTGGCGGCGTGTTCGCCCAATGAATCGCCGCGTCCTCCAGCTTCCACACCGATCAATCTGACCTGTTCGTCTGCAATGAAAGGATGAAACAGGCCGATCGCATTCGAGCCGCCACCCACACACGCTATCAGCGCGCGTGGCAATTTTCCTGCCGCAGACAAAATTTGTTCGCGCGCTTCGCGCCCGATTACGCTCTGAAACTCGCGCACCATCAGCGGATAGGGATGCGGACCAAGCGCGCTGCCTAACAAGTAATAAGTGTCGTGCACGTTCGTCACCCAGTCGCGCAACGCTTCGTTGATCGCGTCCTTCAACGTGCGCGTGCCGGCGTTGACGGTTATTACTTCAGCACCAAGCAATCGCATCCGGAAAACGTTTAGCGCCTGCCGCCGTACATCTTCTGCGCCCATGTAAATAATGCAGCGCAATCCAAACAGCGCGCACACCGTTGCCGTCGCGACGCCGTGTTGACCTGCGCCCGTTTCCGCGATGACGCGCCGTTTGCCCATCCGTCGTGCCAGCAGCGCTTGTCCCAGCGCATTGTTGATCTTGTGCGCGCCAGTGTGCAAAAGATCTTCGCGTTTCAGGTAAATTTGTGCTCCGCCTGCGTGCGCCGATCAGCCGTTGCGCATGAAACAATGGTGTCGGTCGGCCAGCATAATCGCGTAGCAACTGATTGAGCTCGCGCCAGAAATGTTCGTCATGGCGCGCGCGCATGAACTCTTCGGTTAATTCCTCCAGAGGCGCGACCAGGATTTCTGGAACGTAACGGCCGCCGAACCTGCCCCAGTGCCCGTGTTCGTCGGGCTCGCTTTCAGTGATTCGCGTTTTTTGCATCGAAATTTCAGGCTAGTTGTCCTTGCAAGGGCCGCAGATGCGCAGCAAATCGTGTGTATTCTGTCGCCTCTCCCTTTACTGAAGGGGAGAGGAATAAGGTGAGGGGTCTTGGAGCCGAAGAATGCCACTTCGCAAAGCTGTTCAAAGCGACTTGCCGAAGCCGAAGCCTCACCCTCCCCCTCTCCTTTAAAAAAGGCGAGGCGACCCTGCGCGCGGCGTAAATTTCATCCATGGCGATGTCCCAATTGGTTGAGACATCATTATTCAGAAGCTGATGTTGCTGCACCGAACGCTCGGCCGCTCGCACGGCGGCGATGAATTGTTCGAGCGCGCGATGATCTTTCACGCCCGGGACGCTCTCCACACCACTGCAAACATCCACAGCGTGTGGCGTGACCGCTTTGATCGCGCGACCGACATTGTGCGCATTTAAACCACCGGACAGAATCAGGAATCGTGTGAACGGTAGTGTTGCTCGCGCGGCAGACCAATCGCACGTCTGTCCAGTCCCGCCGCGGAGATCGGGATGATGTGCATCAATGACCACGTCACAATCCGAAAAGAGCGAAACGTCTTCCGGACGGAACCGTGCATGAGTCGAAAACACTCGAATCACGCGAAAATCGCTGGCCAGTTCACACGCGATTTCGGGCGAGAAATTACCGTGCAACTGAACGCAGCGGACTCCAGCGATGTTTGCGGTCTTCCGAATGTCCTCGGCATTCCCGTCAACGAAAATGCCAACTGCATGAATATTCGCCGGTAGCGCATCGACAATTTGCCGAGCCACTTTTGGCTGGATGTAGCGCGGGCTTTGCGCATAAAAGTTCAGCCCGATCATTTGTGCGCCGAGCTCAACGGACGCTTTGGCATCTCTCGCGTTCGTGATGCCGCAGATTTTGATCTGTATCCGGTTGGGGCGATCGGCTGTAGTCACGGCGCTGTACGCCGTCGGGAATCCGGTCGGACCGGCCACAGGCCGGTGGCTACAACTAATTTGCAGAAACGGCTGATCTTTGGCCCCAGCGATGAGATCTCGAAGCGCTTTTTCCGGATCCGTTGCGCGCATCAGTGTTTCGCCAATAAGAAAACCGCGGAAGCCAAGCATATCGAGGCGACGCAATGATTCCGCATCTTGCAATCCGCTCTCACTAACCATGATTCTGTCGCGCGGAACTTCAGCGATCAGGCGCTCGCTTGTTTCCAGTGAAACTTGAAACGTCTGGAGATTGCGGTTGTTCACGCCGATTATCTTGGCGCCAGCATTCAGCGCGCGACGCAACTCGATCGATGTGTGGACTTCGACGAGTGCGTCGAGGCCGAGTTGGTCTTCCGCAATTTCCCGCAGATCACCTAGCATGGCGTCATCCAATGCCGCGACGATTAACAGGACGGCGTCGGCCCCGGCAACGGCTGCTTCGTAGATTTGGATCGGATCAATGATAAAATCTTTGCGAAGAATCGGCAGATTCGTGATGGATCGAACGGCGCGAAGATCGGCAATCGAACCGCCGAAATGTGTTTCGTCGGTAAGGACGGAAATCGCGCAAGCGCCGCCTCGTTCGTAAAGACAGGCAACTTCTTCAGCTGAAAGATCATCACGAATGATTCCAGCCGACGGCGATCGGCGTTTGAACTCCGCAATAATCTTCAGACACGGCGATTCGAAGCTTAACGCTTGCAACAGGCGATGCGGCCCAGCCGTTTTTCTAATCTCCAGCGCGCGTTCGCGAAAACGACTGGAGGAACGATCGGCTTTCATCCGCGCTACTGTTTTGCGTTTTTGCGCGAGAATTTCAGAGAGAAAATTCCTGCTCATCGGTCTCGGTTTGTTTCGCGAATGAGCGCCTCCAGCTTCGATGCCGCGCGTCCGCTGTCGATGCTTTCGCGTGCAAAAGCCGCTGCTTCGGGAAGATCCTGTGCGAACCCCGTCACATGAAGACGCTGCGGCGGCATTTACGATCACAAGATCGCGCGCGGCGGCTGTTTGTTTGGTCTTTCCACTTTCCAGAATCGTGCGGATCAGTTTTGCGTTTTCGCGCTGGGTTACTTCCGCCAAATCCATCAAAGCTTTGCTGTTCTAATCCAAAATCTTCGAGGAGAAATCGTGAACGTTTCCACACTGCGGTTCGGCGAACAGGCAGCGACGAAAGTTCTGTCCGTGATTGTGATTTCATCGAGGCCGTCGGCCCCATGCACTACCCATGCTTTCTCCACGCCTAGTAGAGATAGCGCCGACGCAAGTCGCTCGAGCAGGGAAGGATGCCACACGCCCAGAATCTGAAACGGCGCGCGGGCGGGATTCGTTAGCGGACCCAGAAGATTGAATGTGGTGCGGACGCCGAGCTCGCGCCGAATATGCGCGACACGAGCCGTTGCTCGGTGAAAAATCGGCGCAAACATAAAACAGATTCCGTGCTCGTTTAGGCAGCGTTCAACGGTTTCTGGTGAGGCGGCCGTGTTAACGCCCAACGCTTCGAGCACGTCAGCACTTCCGCAAAATGATGTCGCCGCTCGCGAGCCGTGTTTCGCTACGGGCACGCCTGCGCCAGCGATGACGAAAGCCGCTGCTGTGGAAACGTTGAAAGCTTTCGCGAGCGCTCGAACCGGTTCCCGCGGTATCTATGAAACGCGCGTGACGCGAGTGCACTGGAATCGCGCGATTGCGCATCGCCTCGGCCATTCCCGCAAGTTCTTCGACCGTTTCACCTTTGGCAGCCAAGACAGCTAGTGCGGCGGCTACCTGCGCGTCCGTGGCGGAGGGATTCAGCAGCGCGTTCTAGAAAATTTGCCGCTTCGGCGCGCGTAAGATTTTCGCCGCTGCATGAGACGCGCGGTCATTTCGCGAAGCTCGAGATTGCCGGTTTCGCTTTTGATACCTGGCGGATTCATACGGTTTTTATCTGGCTCGCCATTGCCAGCGCCTTCATCATGGCGCGCGCTTTGTTAACTGTTTCTTCGTATTCGCGCTCCGGGTTTGAATCGGCGACGATGCCAGCACCGGCTTGAAAGTACGCTTTGCCCTTTTTCAATACAGCGCATCGCAGTGCGATGCAGGAATCTGTATTGCCGTCGAACCCGAAATAGCCGATCGCGCCTGCGTAACAACCGCGCCGCGTGTTCTCCAACTCGCTAATGATTTGCATGGCGCGGATTTTTGGCGCGCCGGAAACAGTGCCGGCAGGAAATGTTGCTCTAACAACATCGAAGGCGGTGCAATCGGCCCGCGAACGACCAACCACATTGGAAACGATGTGCATCACGTGGCTGTAACGCTCGATCTCCATGAATTCCGTCACACGAACAGTGCCGAATTCGGCAACCCGGCCGACATCATTCCGCGCCAGATCGACAAGCATGATGTGTTCGGCGCGTTCCTTCGGATCGGCGAGAAGCTCAGCGCCGTTGGCTTCATCTTGCGCCGGCGTGACGCCACGAGCGCGGGTCCCTGCAATCGGCCGGATCTCGACGATGTTGCCCACGAGACGCACGTGCATCTCCGGCGAACTGCCAACAAGCGCAAAATCATTGCCGAACTTGAGACAAAACATGTACGGCGAAGGATTGATGAAACGAAGGCAGCGATAGAAATCGAGCGGCTCTCCGTCGAACGGCGATTCGAATCGCTGCGATAAAACGACCTGAAAGACATCGCCCGCGCGGATGTATTCCTTTGCCTGCTCGACTGCGCGCTCAAATTCGTCGCGAGGCAAATTGCTGAGAGGCGGCGGCTCTTTTTCATCCTCCACAATCGGAACAAGCGGCAGATCGATCGGGTCCGCCAACTGTTGCGTGATGGACTGCACCGATTCGACAGCGCGCGCATAGGCCTTTTCCGGCGAGCCACCATCGAGGAATTCGTTGACGACGATTTTCAAACTGCGCAGCCGATGATCGAAAATCAAGACGTTACCGGTGAGCATGAAAAGCATCTCGGGCAAATGCAGATCGTCCTCGCGCGCCGCTGGAACTTTCGGCTCGAAAAATCGGATCGCTTCGTATCCGAGAAACCCAACGGCGCCGCCAGCGAACCGTGGCAGCTCTGGGCGCGAAACGAATTGATACCGCGCCATCAACTTACGGAGCTCATCGAGAGGATCGGTAGCCGTGCTGAACCGCTCCTCGATCCCGTCTCGCACAATACGGATTTCGCGTCCGTAGCTTTGAATGATCAGTCGCGGGTCAAATCCGACGAATGAGAATCGACCGGACACGTCATTTTTTTCTGTCGATTCAAAAAGGAAGCTGTAAGTGCGGCAGCTAAATTTTTTGAATGCAGAGACCGGCGTTTCGCAATCGCCAACAAACTCTGCAGAAACAGGAATGACATTGCCCTGCCTGGCAAGTTGCAGGAATTCGTCCAGCGACGGAGTGAATTGTGCCGTCATTTCGTGAATCGGTTTCGACTCGCGTTGATTGCATTGAACGCTTTGATCCGCCTCTCCCTTCCAAAGGGAGAGGGTAGGGTGAGGGTTTGCGACTTCAGCGGCCACGCTGTTTCAGAACCCCTCATCTCAATCCTCTCCCCTTGCAGCAAGGGGAGAGGCGGCAGAGACGCGGGGATTTTATGCCAGCGCTCATAAGTGAAGTAGTGTTTTGTGACGCGTTACGCCGGTGTTTGTTTCGAGCGCGAGGAATCGCGCCAGGATTTCTTGCCATCGGGCGTGAGAACTGACTCAGGGTGGAATTGCACTCCCTGCACTGGGAATTCGCGATGGCGCAGCGCCATGATTTCACCGTCGTCGCTTTCAGCGGTGATTTCGAGACACGCAGGAAATGAACTTCGCTCGACAATCAGCGAATGGTACCGGCCTGCTTCAAACGGGTTCGACAACTCTGAAAAAAGCGCGCTGCCGTTATGTGTAATCGTGCATGATTTTCCGTGCATGAGGCGGTCGGCGCGGACCACGTCTCCGCCGTACGCCTCGGCGATGCATTGATGGCCGAGGCAGACGCCGAGAAGAGGAATGTGCTGACCAAACGTTAGAACAACTTTCTTGCTGATGCCCGCTTCGCGTGGCGTGCACGGCCCCGGGGAAATACAAATGTGCCCGGGAGCCAGCGCAGTGATTTCATCAATTGAGATTTCATCGTTTCGTTTGACCAGAACATCACAGCCCAGCTCGCCGAAATACTGCGCGAGGTTGTAAGTGAAGGAATCGTAGTTATCGATCAGCAGGAGCATCCTTTCGGCTCCCTCAAGTCGCGTTCGATCCGCCATGGCCGTTCGCCGCCATAACATTGCGGATAGCGTGAACTTCTTCTATGAGCTGCGCGTACTGCGAAAATGTCAGCGCCTGCGCACTATCCGACAGGGCAAGCTCGGGCTGATTGTGGACTTCGACCATGAGACCGTCGGCTCCGACTGCGACGCCTGCGCGTGCGAGCGGTGTGACCATGTACGCGGTGCCAGTTCCGTGCGACGGATCGACGATCACCGGCAAATGCGAAATGCGTCGAATCGCCGGCACCGAGGCAAGATCCAGGGTGTTACGCGTATGCTGCGCGAACGTGCGCACCCCGCGCTCGCAAAGGACGACGTTGTAGTTGCCCTCGGCCATGATGTACTCGGCTGCAAGCAACCATTCCTCGAGTGTTGCAGCCATTCCGCGCTTCAACAGAACGGGCAACTTGGACCGGCCCGCGCGCTTCAAAAGCGAAAAGTTCTGCATGTTGCGGGCACCGATTTGAATCACATCGCCGTATTTTTCGATCAGATCGACGTGCGATTCATCAACGGCTTCGGTTACGATCTTCAAGCCAAACTCCTCGCGGATCGCGGTCATGATTTCCCAAGCCTTCTCACCCAAGCCTTGGAACGTGTAAGGCGATGTTCGGGGTTTCCAAACGCATCCGCGGAAGAAGCGCGCACCGCTCCGTTGGACCGCTTCTGCCACGGCGAACGCCTGCTCGCGGCTTTCAATCGCGCACGGCCCGGCGATAATCGCGAGATTACTATCGCCGATCGTCGCATCGCCGACGCGGACGACCGTTTTCTCCGGCCGTAGATCGAGCGTGATCAGTTTGTACGGTTTCGTGACACGGATCACTTCCACGACACCGGGCAGATTTTCGAAACGCCGGCCATCGATTGGACCCTGATTGCCCGTGATGCCGATTGCCGTTCGCGTGGTCCCCGGCATCGCATGCGCGCGGAGGCCAATTGCCTCAATGACATTGACCACTGCATCGATCTCGGATGCCGTGGCACCCGGTTTCATCACGATTAACATATTTTCAAAAGGGTTGGGTTAGTTCATGAGGACGCAGACACGAGATCTCTCTTGGAAAGAAGAGAGAAAAGTCAGCGCCCGTTGAGGAACGGTCGCTTTCTATCGCCAGATTCCGAGCGCCGACGTGGAGACAAACTGCAAGCCTTCTGCAGCGTCTATCGAACAGGCTATGTCAGCACTCATTGCCCAAAATCATACTGCCAATCGTAAGCTTGTCGATTCAAATTTCGTTTGATTGACTCAGTTGCGATGGACCCGTCGAAATCTTCGTCACTCATAATTTTTTTCATCGGCAATTATTTCTTCACGTTTCTCATCGTCGGCTTGATCGCCGCAGGAATATCGCTGCTGAACAAACCAAAACCTCTGCGAATCAACACCGTCGCCGAAGCCTTCTTCTCGTACTACCTTCTGTTCACTATAGGCATCAACAATCTCGTTAACTTTGTTTTCCATGTTTTCGTCGGGGACATGGCGGCAAAATTCATTGGCTGGGAAAACAGCCCGTTTCAGGCAGAGGTGGGATTCGCCAGTCTCGGTGTAGGAATTGCGGGAGTCATCGCCTTCAAGGCGAGCTTGCCGTTCCGCTTCGCTACACTCATTCCGCCTTCCGTTTTCTCATTGGGAGCGGCCGGAGGTCACATCCACCAGATGATAGTTGCCCACAATTTTTCACCCGGGAATGTCGGATTGGTCCTTCCGAGTAATTTTCTCATTCCACTTACCGGGTTCGTATTCTTGTGGCTGTCGTATAAACATCCGAAGCCCGGAACGGCGTATCACAAGCTGACGTAGATCAGGACAGAAAACGGCGGTCACAGACCGCCGCTACAGCTAGCATGGGAGTGCTTGCCCGATAATATTTTTTTCGGCTAAGTTGCCGCCTATGCATCGCGATAATTTCTTCCGGTTCCTCTTATTCTTACTCTTAATCGTCTTCCGATTGTCGAATTTCGCCGCTTCTCCCGTCCAGGAACGGGCCGATCGTTTTCTCGCGCTCGCGAACGCGGGATATCAGGCGCTTTACCGCGTGAACAGCGAAGCGCAGTGGGCCGCCGTCACCGATGTCACGCCCGAGCATGATGCCGCAGCTGAAACTGCCGGCAAAGCTTACGCGGCGTTTAACGGGAACCCGGCGATCATCAAGCAGGCGCGCGAGTTGCTCACGCACGAGAAAGAACTCAGCGAGCTGACGGTTCGGCAGTTGAAACAGCTTCTTCTAAATGCGGCCGAAGGGCCGATGACGAATCCCGATCTTGTCGCGAAACGCGTTGCCGCCGAAACAAAGCAGGCGTCGCTCATGAATGGGTTCGAATTCAACCTCAACGGACAGAAAACCACCGCGAACCAAATCGACGACAAGTTAGAGAAGAGTAATGACCTGGCCGAGCGCAAAGCGGTGTGGGAAGCGTCCAAAGAGATCGGCCCCGCGCTCAAGGACAACCTGGTTGTGTTGCGCGACCTGCGCAACGGCGTGGCCAAGGAGATGAAGTATCCGGATTACTTCGCCTTCGAAGTCGCCGCTTACGGGATGACCACTGACGAGATGCTCAAGATGCTGGAAGATTGGATGGCCACGCTGCGTCCGCTCTATTTGCAGCTGCATACCTGGGCGAAATACAAGCTCGCGGAGAAATATCATCAGCCCGTGCCGAAGAAAATTCCGGCGCATTGGATCAACAATCGCTGGGGCCAGGAATGGCCTGGCCTCGTTGAAGCGGCGAACATCGACAAGTATTTCGAAGGACGAAAACCGGAATGGATCATCAAGACCGCCGAGCAATTTTACACCGGGCTGGGGTTCTCGCCGTTGCCGCAAAGTTTCTGGGAAAGATCAGATTTGTATCCGCTGCCGCCGGATTCGAAGCGCAAGAAGAATACGCACGCCTCCTGCTGGCATGTCGATCTTGAGAACGACATTCGTTCGCTGCAAAGCATCGAACCAAATGCGCGCTGGTTTTTCACCGCGCACCACGAACTCGGCCACGGTTATTATTTCAAAGCTTACACGCGACCGGAGGTTCCTTATTTGTTGCGGCTCGGCGCGGCGCCGGGATTTCACGAAGGCGTCGGCGAATTGATCGCGCTCGCGTCCAGTCAGGTGCCATATCTGCAATCGCGCGGCGTGTTGCCACTCGATTTCAATGCGGACAAGACCGCGTTCCTGTTGGACGACGCGCTGGCCCGCTCGATTCCGTTTATTTATTTCTCATGCGGCGTGATGCCGCATTGGGAAGCCGACATCTACGCGCACAATCTCCCGCCAGATCAATGGAACGCGCGCTGGTGGAAATACGTTTCCGATTTTCAAGGCATCGAGCCGCCGTCGCCGCGCGGCGAAGAATTTTGCGACGCCGCCACCAAGACGCACATCAACGATAACCCGGCTTACTATTACAACTACGCATTCGCGACCGTGTTTAAGTTTCAACTGCACGACTACATCGCGCGCAAAATTCTGCATCAACCGCCGCAATCATGTAATTACGCCAACAACAAAGAAGTCGGCGCGTGGCTGAACAACATTTTGAAAAAAGGCGGCACGGAAGATTGGCGCAAAGTGTTGAAGGAAGCGACCGGCGAAGATATCTCCACGCGCGCGATGATGGATTACTTCAAGCCACTGATGAGCTGGCTCGAAGAACAGAACAAAGGCCGCCAGATCGGCTGGGATTAACAGTGCGCCCAAGGTGGATCGGCTTCTCCGATCGAAGATTCGCGGTGGCGAAAGACGATGCCAGAGGAAATCTCCGAAGGCGCAAACAACAGCGGCGTAGCCGGTTTTGCCAACGCGTTGAGGACAACGCGTTCCACCTTCACGTTGATTTTACCGTGGCGATTGATTCGGGAGCGACTGGTTTAGTTTGCCTGCGCTTTGATGATCTCGGCCTGCATCGCCGGCATGATGTCTGCCATGTAAGCACCAAACTTTTGCATTGCTGATTTCCCCACCGGCGAGCCATAAAAATCAGCTAATGCCTTCAGCTCTTCCGTTGTGAAATTCTTTACCATCGCGTCTGTCATCGCTTTCGTTAATGCGGCAACGTCCAGTTGTGTGGTCATCACTCGCTTGAATTGCTCGCGTTGATCAGGCGGAAGGTTTGCAGCCATCTTATCCGCCATATCCGCAAACATCGCCTTTGGCGGATTGGCTTGGAGATAACGTTCGGCTTCATGACGTCGCGTTTCGGGAGTGTCAGTGACGCCGAGAACGCAGACGGACGAGGTGACTAGAGTGACAGCTAAAACGATGATTTGTTTTTTCATGGCCTGACTCATAAAGGTGCCCCGATGGCAAAGCGATCTCTTTTCGGCAACGTATTTAACGATTGGGTTCTGGCGCTCGCCGCGGCGAGCGCCGCTACAACGCGCATTTCGAAAATGCGTGTTCTCGTAATCACCGGCGCAGGCGTTTCCGCTGAGGTGAAGGCGAACTGTCGGTAGCAATACAGTAGATGTCGATCTTTCGTTCCCGGTTATCTTCGTAGTTCACACATGAGCTTGCCATCGTCGCAACGTCACCTTGCCGCGATCATGTTTACTGACTTCGTCGGCTATAGCGCGATTGCACAGCGCGACGATCCGTTAGCGCTGGAGCTGTTAGAGGAGCATCGCGAGATTCTGCGGCCGTTGTTCGCGCGGTTCGGTGGCCAGGAGATTAAGACGATTGGCGACGCCTTCATGGTGGAATTTTCCAGCGCACTCGATGCGGCAAACTGCGCGGTGGAAATTCAGCGTACGCTGGCGAAGCGCAATCATGATGTAGCGACCGATCGGCAAATTGAAATCCGCATTGGCATTCACATCGGCGACGTGATGCGTCGCGATGGTGATGTTTACGGCGACGGCGTGAACATTGCTTCTCGCATTCAATCGCTGGCCGCGCCTGGCGGGATCTGCATTTCGCAGGATGTCGAGCGGCAAATCCGCAATGCGTTCACGTCACGCCTGGAAAAGCTGGGCCCAACAGAGCTGAAAAATATTCAACTGCCACTGGATTTGTTTCGTGTCGTTTTGCCGTGGGAAAAACCAAAACGCGCGGCTGTAAGTGTACCGCGATCGCAATCTCGCGCCGTGTGGATGTTGATCTTCGTTGCCTTGATCGTGCTGCTTGCGATCGGCGTCGGGTTTTTCCGCTTACGTTCGCACGCCGCGCCGGCGTCGAAATCGGTGGCGGTATTGCCGTTCGTCAACATGAGTGCTGAGAAGGACAATGAATACCTGAGCGACGGCATTGCCGAGGACCTCTGCACGGCGCTTACCCAGGTCAAAGGATTACACGTGCCGGCGCGGACCTCGTCGTTCGCATTCAAAGGGAAAACCGAAGACATCCGCAAAATCGGCGAGCAACTAAATGTGGCGACAGTGCTCGAAGGCAGCGTCAGCAAAGCCGGCGACAAACTGCGCGTCACCGCACAACTCGTCAACATTTCGGACGGATATCACCTATGGGCGGCGAATTACGATCGCGAGATGACCGACATTCTCGAAGTTCGCAGCGACATCACGCGGCAAGTGGTTGCTGCTCTCAAGGTGCAGCTCGGCATCAGCGAAACGCAGCGTCTGGAGAAAAAGCCAACGGAAACTTCGCAGGCCTATAATATTTATTTGTTAGGTCGATACGAGTTCAACAAGTTCACCGAGGCCGGGTTCAACAAAGCGATCGAACATTTTCGCCGTGCGCTTGAGGTGGACCCTCAGTTCGCGCGTGCCAGCGCAGGGTTGGCTGAAGCTTTCAACATGCTCGGATACTGGAATTTTCTGCCGCCCGGCGTTGCTTTTCCTGAAGCCAAGCGCGCCGCCGAACGCGCGCTTAAGATCGAACCAAATCTCGCCGAAGCGCGAAGCGCGCTCGGGTTTATCACATACGAATATGAGTGGCGTTACTCTGACGGCGAACGCGAGTTCGCCGAGGCAGTGCGGACGAACCCAAACTCCGCCGATGCGCGTTTATGGTATGCAGAATTCCTGATTGTCATGAGCCGCTTTGCCGAAGCGCGCGAGCAGCTGGATCGCGCGGCAGAAGCGGATCCGCTTTCAGTCCGATTGGTAGTGGCTGTTGCCACATGGTACTGGTTCCAGCGGCAATACGATCCGGCGCTTGCGGAGCTTCAAAAGGCGGTCGAAATGGACCCGAACAATACAGTGACGCAGCATTTTCTCGGTTACCTTCTTCTGAAGATGAACCGGACGGCGGAGGCGGTGGCACACGTGTCGCGTGCTATGGACCTCGGCGGGGCGTTCAGTGCCGAGCAGCTCGCGGATTTGCAGAGCACATTCGAGAGCCAAGGCGCGAGTGCGTTCTTTCGCAAACAGGCGGAGTATGCACAACAACTGAACGAGCGTGGGAAATATCGTTCGCCGGTGCTCATCGGTATCGCTTATGCAGCTGCAGGTGATCGCGAAGAGGCGCTAAGCTGGCTGGGGAAGGCGGTGGATGAGCGCGCGCCGTGGTTGCCGGAACTCAAGCTAGAGCCGACCTACGATCCGCTCCGCTCAGATCCACGTTTCGCTGCGCTTCTAAAGAGCGTGCGCTTGGAAAAGTGACGGACGCCGGCCGAGTTCTTGTTATTACAGGCGCAGGCGTTTCGGCTAAAAGTGGAATCCCAACTTTTCGCGGGAAGGACGGTTACTGGCGAAATCTTGATCCGACAAAGCTGGCCACGCCGGAAGCGTTTGCGCACGATCCAAAATTGGTTTGGGAATGGTATCGCGAGCGCCGCCAGCGCATCCGCAACGCGCAACCGAATGCAGCGCACGAGGCGATTGCTAAGCTCGCGCAACACGCACGCGAGTTCCTGCTCGTCACACAAAACGTGGACGACCTGCACGCGCGTGCCGGACTTCCAAAGGAAAAGATGGTGCAAATTCACGGAGACATTTTCGTTACCAAGTGTTCACGCTGCGATTTCGAGCAAGAGCATGATCACGAGCATCCGCCTTCGCCAAGCGCTAGCGGCGGGCAAGCGAGCAAGAGCAAGAGCAAGAGCAAGAGCAACGAGATGCCGTTCCGAGATGTCCGGAATGCGATGCGCTCATGCGGCCCGGCGTTGTCTGGTTTGGGGAGCAACTGCCTTGGAACGAGCTGCAGCGAGTTGAAAGTTATCTCGACCGTGGAACTTGCGATCTTGTGATCGTAGCCGGGACAACCGCGACCTTTGGATACATCATCGACTGGGCGCTGCGTGCGAGTCGTGATGGTGGCGAACTTATCGAAGTGAATCCCGAAGAAACGCCGCTTTCACAATTTGCAACGCAGTTGGTGCGCGAGCCGGCCGCGGTAGCGTTGCCGCGGATCGTCGATCAATTGATCAGGGAAGGTCACCCGAGATTGTAGGGCAACCGCATCGGTTGCCAACCCATGTTCGGCAAGCGGAGCGCTTGCCCTACAATTCACTTCTAACTTGCCAACTCGCGGAAATACGCCGCCACATTTGGTTTGAAATAGAAATACCAAACAGATGCGCTACCGAACAGCGTGCCGTTAATGATCGCGCGCCACATGATTGCGCGATGAATCAGGTTCAGTGCACCGAGAATGGACGCGTAAACAATAATCAAGCCGAACATCGCAATCACTACATGGCGTGACCACGTTCGCCGCGAGGCAAGACCGTAGGAGATGAATGCCATCAAAATTCCAATCACCGCAACGAGAGGCGCGGCGATATGCAACCATTCCGTGCGTGTGACCCGTTCGCCACCCATCACTGCCGGTCCGATTTTCAAAAGCACCAAAAGGATCGACACGTACATTGCCGCCGATGCCAGGCCGGCGAACCATATCAAAATTCGAATAGCGAACGGGTGGTTGGAATTTTGTATGCGCATACCTACGCACGGATTGCGCGCAGATAGCGTTCAGCGGATCGCACGACTGCTGCTTTTGCATCTGAGAGAACGTTCGCCTGCCACCAGCCGCCATAAATCTGCTCGAATGCGAAGGGTTCGATCCTTTCGACGATGCTGCGTATTGCCGTGGGTCCAAGCGGAATGAGATTTGGATAACTTCGCATGAAGCTGACGTAACGGCGGTCCTGAACCACCGTTATGATGTCACCTGTGAGCAACGCGCCCTTGCTCCCGCTGTCGCGGGATGCCTCTGGCCAATGCAACACGGTGCCGCCCTCGAAATGTCCGCCGCAATTGATCAGCGTCAGACCATCCCAAAGCGGTAAGGTTGATCCTTCCCAAAACTGAATGCGCGCGCTGCCGCGCATGACCCACTCGCGATCGGCAGTGTGTAAAAATATTTCCGCATCGAACCGCTCGGCCCATTCGATCATCGTTGTGTAAAAGTGTGGATGCGAGATTGCAATGGCACGGACGCCACCGCGCGCATTTATTTCGGCCGCGGTCTGGTTGTCTAGGAGAGCAATGCAGTCCCACAGCAGATTTCCTCCAGGCGATTGCACCAGCAAAGCACGCTGGCCGATCGCAAATTCGGGTTCTGTGCCGATCCCGAGAAGCCGTGGCGCTTCTTGTTCGAGTCGGTTATGATGATCAGCCGCCAGCTGTTCGAGCGTTGTCCATGCTTGGCCGGCGTGACGAACAAATTGACGTTCATCCTCGCAAATTGGACATCGTGATGGCGGTTGTGCGCTTTCAGCAAACTGTGTTCCGCATTGCACGCAGACAAAATTCTCCATTCTGGCACTTTTTGCAGGGATGATCTTCCTGGCAAGCCATAGCTTTATGGGGAAGACTGCTGATCGGCGCAAACGTGTAAGGCGCCGTAGCCACTTCGCTCACATCTGCAAAATCACCGTGCCGCAGGTTGCCATTCCCAACCCTGTTTGTAGTCCTGTAGCCAAGCGGTGTAGAGCGGGTCTTCTTTCCACGCCGTGACCCCGTAAGAGCCGTGGTGAGTTGCCCTCCAACGGGCCCCCTGTCCCGAGTCGTACTGAGAGTCCTCTTTGAGTGGGCACCAGAATAACCGGCCGGCCCTGCGCCAGCCATCGAGGACGATGCCGTCCTCGAAAGGCTGGTTACGTGCGGTGACTACCAGACCATTGTTCTCGTCCAAAGTTCCCGCGTAAGCAGCACCCCAGTGGAGCACCAGCGTCTTGAGCTTAAGCGCTTTCAGGCGTTCTCCGATATCACGCGTATAGTGGCCGCAATAGCCGCGTTCTCGCTTGCCCATGTGGATCAGTACGTTCTGAAACGCCGGGCACCAGACGAGGCCATATTCGCGCGCAAGGTTGCGCGAGGCGGTGTGCGCCGTCACCGAGAGCAGCTCGGCTTCGCCCGGATCCACGTCTGGCGCGAGCGCCACGAGCGCGTCACGCAACTTCTTGATTGATTTCTCATCTTTCGCCCAAATCGCGCTTACGCAAAGGCTGAATGCAATGATGAAAACAAACGTTCGAATCACGTTGGCAAAATTGGTGAAAATTAAGCGTCAATTATATCAAAAGCATAGATATTTCTGATGATATAGTCGGTTCACTCTACCAAGCCGTGTTCTTGGAGATAAGGTGACAGCAAGGCGCGCTAGCGTATCACAAAATCACCGAGCTGTAGGTTGCCATTCCCAACCCTGTTTGTAGTCCTGTAGCCAAGCAGTGTAGAGCGGGTCTTCTTTCCATGCCGTGATCCCGTAATAGGCAGGTGGACGTTCTGGACGTTGCCCTCGAAATAATTCGGTCGACTGGGTCCTTCTCGACCCGGCACCTTGTGCTAAGTCGTACTCAGAGTCCTTTTTGAGTGCGCACCAGAATAATCGGCCGGCCTTGCGCCAGCCATCGATGACGATGCCGTCCTCGAAAGGCTGGTTGCGTGCGGTGACTACCAGACAATTGCTCTCGTCGTCGGTTCCCGCAAAAGCAGCACCCCAGTGAAGCACGAGCGTCTTGAGCTTGAGCTTTTTCAGGCGTTCGCCGATATCGCGCGCATAATGGCCGCAATAGCCACGTTCTCGCTTGCCCATGTGGATCAGGAAGTTCTGAAATATCGGGGACCAGGCGAGGTGATATTCGCGCGCACAGTCGCGCGAGGCGGTGTGCGCCGTTACCGAGAGCAGCTCCGCTTCGGCCGGGTCCACGTCAGGCGCGAGCGCCACCAGCGCGTCACGCAACTTCTTGATTGATTTCTCATCTTTCGCCCAAACCGAGCTTACGCAAAGACTGAATGCAATGATGAAAACAACCGTTCGAATCACGTTGGCAAAATTGGTAAAGATTAAGCGTCGAATTATACCAAAATCACAGATGTTTCTGATGGTACATCATTGATGCTCGGCAAGAATCTTCGCGAACCGCCAGACTTCGTGAAACGTGTTGTAAAGCGGCGTAGGCGCGACGCGGATGACATTCGGTTCGCGGAAATCGCATTTCACTCCGGCGGCGACAAGCTCGTTATGCAACTCCTTCGGATGTTGGTGCGCCAGAATGGATAACTGGCAACCCCGTCCATTTGGATCGCGCGGCGTAATGACACTGAATTGTTTCGAGCCGATTTCCGTGAGGAGAAATTCAAGATAGCCAGTCAGCTTGGTCGATTTCGTCCGCAGCGGACCAATCCCTCCTGCTTGATCGAGGATTGCAAGTGAAGCACGCAACGGTGCCATCGAGAAAATCGGCGGGTTGCTGATTTGCCAGCCGTCCGCTGACGCGACTGGAATGAAATCCGGTTCAAGGTGCAGCCGGAATCGTGTGTTGGGATCATTGCCGAACCAGCCTGCGAGGCGTGGCAATTCAGTGTTGGTGGCGTGCCGTTCGTGCACGAATGCGCCTGCGACCGCGCCCGGCCCGGCGTTGAGATATTTGTAAGAGCACCAGACGGCAAAATCGACATTCCAATCGTGCAAGGAGAGCGACACGTTGCCGATTGCGTGCGCGAGATCGAATCCGGCAATGACGCCATGTTTCTGCGCCGCTTTGGTGATTGCCGCAATGTCGAACAATTGGCCCGTGAAAAAGTTTACCGCACCGATCATCACCACGGCGAGTTGATCGGCGTGCTTCTCGATTAGATCGACAACGTCTTCCGTTTGCAGCGTGAACGCGCCCTTGCGCGGTCGCGCAAGAATAAGCGCATCTTTGGGATCGAGCCCGTGATGCACGATCTGCGTTTTGATGGCGTACGTGTCGGAAGGAAACGCCGGTTCTTCCATCAGGATTTTGAAGCGCGATTTGGTCGGCCGATAAAACGTGGCCATCATCAGGTGAAGATTCACCGTGAGACTGTTCATGCAGATCACTTCGACCGGTTTTGCGCCAACGATGCGCGCCGTCGGTTCGCGCAGCGCCTCGTGATACGAATACCACGGCGTTCCCGCCGCGTGATGAGCATCCACACCAAGCTTCGCCCAGTTGTCCAATTCCTCCTCGACGATTGCTCTCGCCGACTTTGGCATCAGACCCAGTGAATTTCCGGCAAAATAAATCACCGGCTTGCTGTCTTTACCGAGGGGCAGATGAAAGTTCTGGCGGAAGCTGTGCAGAGGATCCTCCGCGTCCAGCTGCTTGGCGAAGCTTTCGTCAGTAGAAAACTGCATGGACCGATCTTAACGCAGCATTCTTGGGAGTGCACGCGCCTCGCGTGCTTACTTCGGCGCCCTCGCCGAAGTTTCCCCCTCAGAAAAGTTCGCGATCGTAACAGGAAATCATACCCACAGCGTACGGTCGAATGTGCGGTATTGGATCGCCTCGCTGACGTGCTCGGGAGAGATGTCGCTCTTGCCATCGAGATCGGCAATCGTGCGCGACACTTTCAGGATACGATCGTAAGCGCGGGCGCTTAAGTTGAGTTCGCTCATGGCCACGCGAATCAATTCCTGCGAATCCTCACTGAGCTTGCAGTGCTGTTTCAGCTGGCGCGTGGCCATGCGCGCGTTGCAATTTACTTTCGGGTCGTTCAGAAAACGCTCTTGCTGGCGTTCACGTCCGCGAACGACGCGCTCGCGAATCGCAGCGGAAGTTTCCTCGGCGCGTTCGCTGGCGACATCACGATACTCGACGGCAGGCACTTCGATGTGCAGATCGATGCGATCGAGTAACGGGCCGGAGATGCGCTGACGGTACCGCTGCACCTGCACGGGTCCGCAGCGGCATTCACGTTTCAGGTCGCCGAAATAGCCGCAGGGGCAAGGGTTCATTGCGGCGACCAGCATGAACTCGGAAGGGAACGTAACGCTGCCCGCCGCGCGCGACACTGTGACTTTCCCGTCCTCCAGCGGCTGGCGCATCACCTCCAATGCTGACCGCTTGAACTCCGGCAGCTCATCCAGAAAAAGGACACCATTATGCGCGATGCTTACTTCGCCGGGATTTGGAAATGTGCCGCCGCCGAGCAGGCCGATGTCGCTGATGGTGTGATGCGGATCGCGAAATGGCCTCGTCGAGACAAAAGATTTTTCAGTATCAAGCAAGCCGGCGATGCTATGGATCTTTGTTGTCTCAATTGCTTCATCGAGCGAGAGCGGGGGAATAATCGTAGGAATGCGTTTTGCCAGCATCGATTTGCCCGAGCCAGGTGGACCGATCATCAAGACGTTATGACCGCCAGCGACAGCCACTTCGATCGCGCGCTTTACGTGGCTCTGACCCTTCACGTCGCTGAAATCGACATCGTAACTTTGATGCGTGGCGAAAAATTTGCTCAGATCAGCACGCGTGGGAAGCAGGGCAATCTCGCCGCGCAAAAAGGCAAATGTTTGCCGCAGGTTTTGCACTCCGTAGATGTCGATCTTATCGACCATGGCCGCTTCAAGCGCGTTGGCTTCCGGCACAAAAAGCGCGCGTTTTCCGCGCCGTCGTGCCTCCAGAGCGACTGGCAATACGCCTTTCACAGCGCGTATTGAGCCGTCCAGGGCAAGCTCGCCGACAAAGCTAAAATTCTCGAACGGCGAACTATCCAAGCCTTCGGTTACCGCGATCATTCCAAGAGCGATCGGTAAATCAAAACTGGGCCCCTCTTTCTTGATGTCGGCCGGGGCGAGATTGATTGTGGTACGACCCCGCGGCCAGTAGTAGCCGCTATTTGCAATCGCGGTGGTGACGCGGTCTCGGCTTTCCTTCACTGCTGCGTCAGGTAACCCAACAATCACAATGTTCGGGTCTCCGCCGGCTCCGTTCACCTCGATCTCAATTTCGTACGCATCGACGCCGTAAACCGCTGCGGAGTAAATTTTTGCCAGCATCGTGGCGGCAGAGTCGCAGAAAATCGCTGCGCCGAAAAGCGCCAAATATCCCTCTAAAGTGAGAGGGAACGGATGCCTTGAAGTGTGGTTAAATGTTCGAGGGCTCTCTCAGATAGTCTCGGATATTCGAGCCGGTAGAACCCTTAGAAAAAAGTTTGAACAACAGGCATCCAAGGAATGTCACAGATTCGAATATTTAACCTTGTTAAATACTTTCTGGGATGCTAGAACGCGTGATCGACAAGCATCGAAGAATACAATTTATGGGAAGTTGCCGATCCAATCCCTCCAGATGAACGATGAAAAAGAGTTATATGGCTGCTGAAGATAGCGATACCGGAATTAAGATTTACCTGCGTGAGATCGGGCAAATCCCGCTTTTGACTCCGGACCAGGAGATCGAGCTGGCCGCAAAGATCAAGAAGGGCGATCGCGAAGCGCGCGCCCTGATGATCCGGTCCAATCTGCGCCTGGTGGTCAAGATCGCGCATGATTATGCGAATCTCGGCCTGCCGCTTCTCGATCTGATCTCCGAAGGCAATATCGGTTTGATGAAGGCGGTGGAACGTTTCGACCCTGCGAAGGGCGGAAAGCTCAGCACGTACGCCGCGTGGTGGATCAAGCAATCCATCAAGCGAGCGCTGGCCAATCAGAGCAAGACGATCCGTCTGCCTGTGCATCTGGTGGATAAGATCTCCAAGATGCGCCGCGTTTCCTTGCAGATGAGCGAGGAGCTCGGCCGCGAACCCACCGATGAGGAGTTGGGCGATGAGATTGGAATCGCGAGCGGAAAAGTTTCACAACTCAAGACCGTCTCGATTCGTCCAGCTTCGCTCGATGCGCCGATCAGCGACGATGATTCAACGGAGTTCGGCGAAATTGTCGGCGACGAGGAGGCTCAAACGCCGTTTGAACTGTTGCGCGACAAAAACCTGCGTAACGAGGTCGGCGGTTTGCTTGACGTGCTCGACGATCGCGAGAAGAAGATCATCTTCCAACGGTTTGGTCTGGATGGTGGCAAGCCCAAGACCCTCGAGGAAGTGGGTAAGAAATTCGGCGTGACGCGGGAGCGAATTCGGCAGTTGCAAAACATCGCGCTCTCGAAACTTCGCCGCGCTCTAAGCAAAAAAGAACGCCCGGTGGACGTCGAATTGCCGGTCGAAGCGTAGCAGTAGCCGCTTCCCTGTGGGAAGCGCGGCACTGATCTGCCAAACACGCGCGAAATTCGCCGCTCACAAAGCGGACTGTACAATTTATTTTTTCTCTGCCGCCTGGACCATGGCCAGGTGTTGCTTCAGCGTCGAAAGGGTCTTCGAGGCCCAGGCTTTGAGCTCGCTGTCATCGCAGCTCTTTGCCGCTCTTTCGAAGTCAGCAATATCAGCCCTGTGAGCTTCCTCAAGCCACTTCAAATACATTCTGTCAAAATCTCCGCTACCGAGGTTTTGCGCTCTAACACCGCTGGTGTCGAACGTGACGCCTTTGCGGTTGGCCAGCGCAGTCAACTCCTTGTTGATCCGCGTATGGTCTGCCACCATGCGGCCGGCGACGCTTTTCACCTCGGCGCTCTTTGCTTGCTTCTCGGCCATCTTCCCATTCGCCACTTCCTGTGCGCCGCCGCCGGCTGCTTTCTGGATAAAGTTCACGTCCTTTTGGCTCATTTTCACCACAGTGGTGCCGGGCGATCCCGCCGTCTGTCCCGCAGATTGTGAGCGAAGATGGGGATTACTCCCGATCCCCGTTTCCTGAGCGCGGACGGTTCCGATAACGCAGACGCTGCTGACTGCGATGGCAACCGCTGCGATTACTGAGAGTGATATAAGTTTTGGTTTCATTAGGGGCTCCTTGTTAAGATGATGTTGCATAATCACCGGCTGAGCCGGCAGTTGAGAATCGCATCTTCGCATCAGCTTGGACGCGACTCCACAAACAAAATTCATATGAAAATCGGCGTCTGACAAGACTGGGGATTCTTATCTCCGACCTCTTTTGAGCCGTGGGAAATTGGATCACGCGTGCGGGATATTCTGTTCGTAGGAGCTTTCTACCCGTTGCGCCACATCCCTGTAGCCGTAATCCACTTCGTAAATCTGCTTCATACAGGCGAGCGATTTTTCCCGTTCGCCCATCCGCTCGTAAACGAGCCCGAGATTATACATCGTCTCCTTCTTCATCGCGTCCATTGATAAAATTTCGCTCGAGGCTTCTTCAAGTTGCTTCATTGCAAGATCCAGCATCTCAAGTTCGCTATAGCAGCAACCGAGCAGGTTCATCGCTTTCAAGCGCGCATGCGGATTTTGCCGTGCGCGTTGCAGCTCCGGCAGGGCCTCGCGAAAACGCCCGGCATCAAAAAGGTTTTCACCCAACTCGAATCGAAGTTGAAGGTCGGTCGGATTCCGCGCCACGCGCTCTCGCGCGTCGGCGATGAGGATTTCTGCACGCTTCGCTTTGGCGGCCTTCAGTTGCTCGGACTTTTTCGCATGCAATTCATCCGGTTCATTGTGCGAGGAAAGAAACTCCTCGTGCGCAGCGATCTCCCGTTCGAGGCATTTGATTTTCAAATCAGAAACTTTTCGAGCCAACCCGGTGTCTGCGCCTTTGCTCAGATCGGCAGCGTCCTGATACCAGCGAATCGCTGCCTCGAAATCTTCCTTTTGCTCGTTCAACGCGCCCAGTCGTCGCACCAGATCGATATTTGCCGGTTCCGCCTTATGACGCACGTACGTTTCGGCAATCTGTTGATCGAGCGCTTCCCCGGTCAAGTGCATGCGGCTCTGTTGCTCGAGTGAAATTGCCACCTCTTTGTCCTTGATCAGGTCGCGGTAGCTTTCAGCCTGCGTCCATCCACCACGCTTCATGGATCCACGGGCTGACGCGTCTTTGCCCAGACGGAGCGCTTGAGCATCGAGCGGATTTATCGCCGTGATTTGATTATAGATTTCTTCCTCCTGGTCGCTGTCTCCGAGTTGATGATACAAACGCCCAAGCTCGTGCAGCACCTTGACGTCGCGGGGATTTTCTTCGAGCAGCGTCCGCAGCGCGAAGACCGCCGATTTCCGGCCAGCCGGCTGCTAGCGCGGCTTCTTTCAAAACCAGATTTGCCTGGCGATTGTAAGGTTCCTTTTCCAGAACCTTCTCCAACATTTCAACCGCGCGTTTCGGATCTTTTTTGATTTCTCGCTGCGCATTCATAACCGTGATCGACGCAGTTGAGATGTTAAAAAAGCTTTTCTTTGCCGATTTGCTTTTTGTTACTTCGGCGCGCCGCAATAGTTCGCGGCCCGTGAGAAATTGAGGCTCCTGCTTGAGAATCTCCTGCAAGAGTGAAATTGCGTAGCCGAAGTTGCGCAACTCGATCGCCGCCACTGCCTTGAGCCAGAGGGCGCGCAACGCTTCGCTCAATTCCTTTTCGGTTTTGACCGCCATGTTCGCGGGATAGCTTATCACAAAAACGGAACTCATGCGTCGAGCGCGATGGCACTTCGCGCCGAGATGAATAAGTTAATTAACTCACAATGCGCCCTTTCGATTGTGTCGTGAATGGCGACGCTCCGCCGTTCGAGTTGAACGGTGACGGACGATTTACCCTGTCCCGCCAAGATTTTGTCCCGGCGTATGTGAAAGCATTCGAGGAAGGAATTCTTCAGGAGCGCGCCGAACAAGCGATCGAAGCGTTGCGCTCATGCCGCGTTTGCCCGCGCGACTGCGAGATCGACCGGTTCAACAACAAGATCGGCGTCTGCAAGAGCGGCCGGCTTGCGCGCGTCGCCAGCGCGTTTCCGCATTTCGGCGAGGAAGATTGTCTGCGCGGGTGGCACGGCTCGGGCACGATTTTTTTCAGCTGGTGCAATCTGCGCTGCGTGTTCTGCCAAAATTTTGAGACCAGCCAGTTCGGTGAAGGCGCCGAAGTCACGGCGTGCGAGCTTGCGCAAATCATGCTCGATTTGCAGCGGATCGGTTGTCACAACATCAACTTCGTCACCCCCGAGCACGTGGTGCCGCAAATTCTCGAAGCGCTCGTGATCGCAGTGGAGCGCGGCTTGCATCTGCCGCTCGTGTATAACACCTCGGCTTACGACAGCCTCGAAAGCATTCAGTGGATGAACGGGGTAGTGGACATCTACATGCCCGATTTCAAACTTTGGGACAGCGAGCATTGCCGAAAATATCTCGTGGCCAGCGATTACGCCGATGCCGCGCGCGCCGTGATCGCAGCCATGCACACGCAGGTCGGCGAGTTAAAAGTGGACGAGAACGGTCTTGGCATTGCGCGGCGTCCTCGTGCGCCATCTTGTCATGCCCGGCCTGCTCGATGACACACGCGAAATCATGCAATGGATCGCCGACAATTTGTCGTGCGACACATACATCAACGTCATGGATCAATATTATCCAGCGCACAAAGCCGAGACCGAACATCGCTTCGCCGAAATCAGCCGCGGCATAAGCGACAACGAATTTTGTGGTGCACTCGAATTGGCGCGCGCCGCTGGCCTGTGGCGCGTCGATACGCGCTGGCGCCGCGTTATTCCCCACGGCGCTCCAGTTTGGCTAGCCTCAATGCGCAAGCACAAGCAAGCATGCGCGTAGTCCGCGTAGCGCGCGCGTCTCGCGTGATAATGCCAGTCCCGCTTCGGACTTTCGGCGTTCCGCCCGAAACGATCTTTCTGAAAGTTGATCGACCGAAAGCTGCACTCTATTGTTGATCGCGATGCTCGTTCCACTCTCGAAGATTCAAGTGCGTCACGACGAAGACGGTGTCTGGATTGCGAAATCCAAATTGCTGCCCGGTTGCCACGCACATGGCAAAGATCGCGGTGAAGCAGTTCTGCGGTTTCAGGAAGCCGCCAAAGCCCATTTGGAGGCACTGCTTGAGACTGGCCGTCCAATCCCTCCCGCATTCCGTGACAAGTTTGTCTTGGCTGCCTGATCGTGGGGAAATATCCATCGTGGAATTGCCGGCAACTCGAAAACCGGCTAAAGGAAATTGGGTGTCGCCTCGTCCGTACTTCCGGCAGTCATCGGCATTACTCGAATCCGTTTCATCCTGACCGTCTCATTACCTTCGCCTGGCATCCGGGAGACGTGCCGCGTGGAATCATTGCGGACATTGGAGGATCTCGGAATCAGCCGCGCCAACTTTTACTTCAAAAAGTTCTGAACCATTCCCCGCATACTTTTCATGCCATCGAAGTGGACGCGCCGCTGGCCTGTGGCGTTTCGACACCCGCTGGTCCCGCAGACGCGTTATCATCCCCCACGGCGCTCCAGTTTGGTTTCCGCGAATGCAGAAGGCTGGCGAATACAGCTTAAAGCAGATCCAACTGCGGCTTCTCTGATCGCGGCATTCCTTTAGTCGATCTTTTCCGTTTGGCGGCGTGCACAGCTGCGCCATCAGGCTTTTCCAAGTGCGCGAGAATTTCTTTTGCTCGATCGAGGATCTCTTTTGGCAAACCGGCGAGGCGCGCGACGTGGATTCCGTAGCTTTTGTCTGCGCCGCCGGGGATGATTTTGCGCAGGAAAATGATTTGCTCGTTCCATTCGCGCACTGCGACATTGAAATTGCAGACGCCGGGGCGATCCTCGGCGAGTTTGGTCAGCTCGTGGTAGTGCGTGGCGAACAGGGTCCGTGCCTTGATTTTGTCGTGGAGAAATTCGGCCACGCTCCACGCGATCGAGAGCCCGTCGAATGTCGATGTGCCCCGGCCAATTTCGTCGAGGATCACCAGACTGCGCTCGGTGGCGTTGTTGACGATGTTTGAGGTCTCGTTCATCTCCACCATGAACGTTGACTGGCCTCGGGCCAGATCGTCGCTCGCGCCTACACGGGTGAAGATGCGATCAACCAGACCAATCTCTGCGCTCTCTGCCGGCACGAAGCTGCCGATGTGCGCCATCAGCACGATCAGCGCCACCTGGCGGATGTAGGTCGATTTGCCGGCCATATTCGGTCCGGTGATGATGGCGAGCCGCAGGTTCTCGCCATCGAGCGACGTGTCATTCGGCACGAACTTCTCTTCTACCAAAGTTTGATCCAGGACGGGATGCCGCCCGTCTTTGATGACAAGCCGCAGCGTTTCGTTCAGAGCTGGCCGGCAATAACGGAAGAGGCGCGCTGTTTCTGCGAGCGTGCAGATCACGTCGAGGACCGCGATTGCCTCCGCGGTTTGCTGGATTGGCTCGATCTCACGCAACGTTTCGTCGCGCAATTTCTGGAACAGTTGGTACTCGAGGTTCTGGGCGCGTTCATCCGCGCCAAGAATTTTCGCCTCCATCTCTTTCAGCTCGGGCGTGACGAAGCGTTCCCCGCCCACAGTGGTTTGCTTACGCGTGTAATGCGCAGGCACGTTCGCCAGATTCGATTTCGTGACTTCGATAAAATAACCGAAGACCGAGTTGTAACGGACCTTCAGCGACTTGATTCCCGTCACAGCGATCTCGCGCTCCTGTAAATGGCTGATCCAGCTTTTCCCCTCGCGCGACGCCTGCCGCAACGCGTCAAGATCAGCGTCGTAGTCGTCACGGAAAATCCCGCCTTCTTTTAGCGCGAACGGCGGATCATCGACAACCGCTTTGGCCAGTTTCTCCGCCAGCGCTGGCATTTCATGAATGTTGTTTTGCAAACGCTGCGCCAATGATTTCGTTTCGCCCTGTTCGCTGACGCGGCTCGCGCCAAACGCCAGCCGGTCTAGCAGCTTTTGCAGTTCGGCTTTCAATTTCGGGATTTGTTGAAGGGAAGTTTTGAGCGCGACCAAATCGCGCGCGTTGCCGGAGGCCTGGCTCAAGCGGCCGGCCGCGCGTTCGATGTCGCGAATGGATTTCAATTCGGTACGGATCGCTGCGAGCAAGTCCGGCTCCTGCAACAAATCGGCAATCATCTGTTGGCGTCGCTCCAGTTCTGGCACATTGCGCAGCGGCTGCAAGATCCAGGAGCGCAATTTGCGTCCGCCCATGGGCGTGACGGTACGATCAAGGACAGCCAGCAGGCTGGTGCCGCGCGCTGTGCGAGATTCAACCAGATCGAGATTGGTTTGGGTAGCCACATCGAGCAGGACGTAGTCCGCTGGCGCATCGCATCGCAAGCGAGGTCAGATGATCGATCTTGCGCCGGAGCTGGTGCTTCAAATAATGGACAATGCCGCCCGCAGCGGCGACGGCCTGCGACATTTGCCCGCAGCCAAAGCCGTCGAGCGATTTGACCTTGAAGTGTTCGCACAAGGTGAAGACTGCCTGTTCTGGCAGAAACGCATAGCTGTCGTAGCCAAGCGCATTCGGAATTTCCTTGAACTGCTGCTGTTGCTCATCGCTGACGAGAAGCTCCGAAGGCGAAACGCGCGCAAGCTCGTCCAACAGTGATTGTCGATCTTGCGCCTGGGTTAAGCGAAACTCGCCCGTGCTGAGATCGGCATACGCAAAGCCGAAGGCGGCGCCATCGGCATAGAGCGCGCCGAGATAATTGGCGCGCTTGGATTCGAGCAAATCAAGATCGCTCACTGTACCCGCGCTGACGATGTGGGTAATGTCCCGCGAAACGATCTTCCCCGGTTGCGGTTCGCTGGTCTGATCGCAGATCGCCACGCGCCGCCCAGCCTTGATCAGCTTTGCGATGTAAGTTTGCGCTGCGTGATAGGGCACGCCGCACATCGGCACGCCGTTGCGCTTGGTCAGCGCCACGTTCAGCAGACCGGATGCTTCCTTCGCGTCTTCAAAAAACAGCTCGTAAAAATCGCCGAGGCGAAAGAGCAGAAGCGTATCAGCGGGAATGCTGCCCCGCAGGCGCCGGTACTGCTGCATCATTGGAGTGAGCGCGTCGGCCATCGATTGATTATCGCGGAAATTCCGAGTGAGGAAAAGTCCGTGGAAATGCGTGCCGACTCACGCCTGTTGGTGGCTTGGTTGCGTGAGCCTGCCCCTCGTCCAGTTCATTTTACTACGTTAGTATTTTCGGCTGCTAATTTGGACGCGGTTTCTTTGGCAGGTGTCGCGGATCGCCCGACAGCTTCCGGCAGATAAAAGAACAAAATGCCGAGGATAACGTAAACGGAGAGAAGCTGGACGCCTTCGATCCAGTTGGTCTCGCCGTCGCCGCTGATTTGAAACAGGATGTAAACCGAAGCGACTACGGCAAATACTTCCAGCGGCGAAAACTCGAGATCCATCGGCTTACCGAACAAATAAGAGACGAATACCAGCAGCGGAGCGACAAAGAGTGCAATCTGCAAGCTCGATCCAATCGCGATCCCAACGGTCAGATCCATTTTGTTTTTCAGCGCCATGAGAATGGCGCTCGAGTGCTCGGCGGCGTTACCGACAATTGCGACGACGATGACGCCGACGAAAGTCTCGGTGAGGCCGAACGTCGCGCGTACGCTCTCGATTGTGCCGACCAAAAATTCCGCAAGCAGTGCCACGAATCCGGTGGCGACGAGCAGGATTATGATCGCTTTGCCGCGCGACCAATATTCGCTTTTTTCGTCAAGTTCGCCTTCGATGCCTTGAAAGAAATGTCGATGCGTCTTGAGCGAGAAACTGAGCACGCACAAGTAGGTGAGAAAAAGCACTAGCGCGATCGCCAGCGAAAGCCGCTGCTCCATTATCGGACTCCAGCCACTTGGGCTGCGCTCTGCGGCCACATGGAATGCCGTCGGAATGATCAGCGCGATCGCCGCCAGGGATAGGGAGATTGCCGACGTGCGCGCGCCAGTCCGATTAAACCGCTGCTCTTTGTACTTAGTCCCGCCGCACAAAATCGACAGCCCGAACACCAGCAGAATGTTGCCAATAATGGAGCCCGTGATCGACGCTTTGACCACGCTGGTGAGATCTTTCGAGAGCGCAATCACGGCTATAATCAGTTCCGCCGCGTTGCCAAAAGTGGCATTCAATAATCCGCCGGCTCCTTCGCCCATTCGCGCCGCCAACGCCTCCGTCGCGCGCCCCATCCATCCCGCCAGCGGAATAATGCCGATGGCCGAGCAAATGAAAAGCGCCGTGGGATTCTCCGCAGCCGGCCAGAACCGCAATACAATCGCGATCGGCACGAACAGAAGGAGCCAACTGAGTGATGGTTTTAACTTCACTATGAACACTGGTTCGATTGCTGATACGAAATTCGAAGGAGGGGCGGCACCTGCGGGTGCTGTTTAAACAAACCAGCCCCGCAAATCGTTAACAATCATTAAAATCTGCGGCCGCTCCAACTAACCAGTAGTTTTTCACAATCAGCCGTCACGCTTCACCCCCGCGGGGGTGGCGTCGATTCAGTCTACTCTGTGTTCAACGGCGTGGATGAATTGCGGCGATGGACCCGTCGGATCCCGTTCGCGTCAAAGTATCGAGCTCCTCTATTAGACGTGCCTCATAAAAGTCACATTCGGGGCATTCGCCATTTGGCTCGATCCATTCGGGATGTTGGATCCGGAGGTCGTCGTGAATCTGTTGCCGAAGCTCGGCGATTGAGTTCGAGACTCTCATAACCACTCTCTCGTTTTTTGACAAGCAGCGGTCGCCTAACGTTCATTTGCGTGATGTGGAATTGCCAATCTTCAGAACGCAGGGCGATATTCATTCGGCGAAAGGCTAAGGCTGGGCCAGGCAAACCGATTTGACTCCTGCCGCCCTGCGATATCTTCTCCGCTTAAATCATCGCATCTTAAAATATCCCGCACATTATGATCCAATCCTCACGTCTTCCTTCGCTTCTCCTTTCCGCTTTGTTCGCACTTCCCTTCGTCGCGGGACCGATCCTGCCCGGCAGCCTGCGCGCGGCGGAGGAGAAAAAAATAGAGTTCCCCGCGGCCAGCCAGCACGCGGTGGTAAAACAGCGCGTCGGTTTGACCGATGTCGAGGTGGATTATTCGCGCCCGAACAAGAACGACCGCGAAATCTTCGGCGGCCTGGTGCCTTACGGGAAGCTCTGGCGCACGGGCGCCAACGCGGTCACTAAAATTAAGTTTAGCAACGCTGTAACGCTCGGCGGCAAGGAGATCCCGGCCGGTGAGTACGCACTCTTCACGATTCCGACAGCGAACGAGTGGACCATCATCGTTTCGAAGGACGCCAAGGTGCAGAGCGCGGCCGATTATAAACAGGAGAACGATGCCGCGCGCATCACGGCGAAGCCGGAACCCCTTCCGATCACAATCGAGACGTTCACCATCGGGCTGGCTGATGTGAAAGGCGCTTCCGCAACGCTTAATTTCCTTTGGGATAAAACGCGCGTGCCGGTGAAGTTGACCACGGACGATGTCGAGCAGGTAAGCAAGCAACTCGATGCGGCCGCCAGCGGAACTACTCCACTCGACGCGCGCACCGCCTATCAGGCCGCGGCCTTTTACTACGACAACAACAAGGATATGAACCAGGCGGCAAAGTGGATCGACCAGGCGCTGGAGAAGAACCCAGACGCCTACTTCATGCACTACAAGAAGGCGCAGATTCAGGCGAAGCTTGGCAACAAGAAAGAAGCCGCCGCCTCGGCGCAAAAGGCGATCGACATCCTGAAGAAAGACAAAGCGCCGGACGAGTCCGCGATCAAGAACGCGCAGCAGATCATCGACAGCTCGAAGTGAGGATCAGCTCCGACGTTGCCGGTCCCACTTGGCGTTGTCCATCTCCCGCGGCTCTGGCAGAAAGTCTGAAACCGCAAGTTGGATAGTATCTCCACTCGCAGAGAGGGAACTCACTGCGGCTCTCGCTTGGTCATCTGCGAATCCACTAGGCGACGGGCGATTCGCCAGCCCTCAGCCTCATCGCACATGGATACAGCCCACATCACAGCCGCTTTTTGAGTAGACGGCCCGAACTAACTCTTTGCGAAGACGCCCAGGAGCGGTCGACGTGATGGTATCTTTGAGCGAAAATCGCTAGCGAAACCGTTCTCAGTGCGGATCTCGACGTGGCCAGCTGCGCTCTTGGCGCCATAGACTAGCACAGACCCGACAGGTGCCTCGTAGGGGTTCGAGACGGGGAGTTTTTTGAACCCGTAACTGTTCACCAGCTCTTGGCCGGCTTGTTTGGCCAGTGTTGTCTGCGGCCGGGACTTCACAACACCTGCAGCAACCAGCGCTTCCTTCACAAAATGCCAGCATTTCGAAAGCGAGTGGGCATGCGCCCGTTCCTCGGCAATCGTGGCCGCCCGACGCAATTTCGGATCAATATTTGCATCCATCTTCGCACACGGCTCCACGATTTTCTTAGGGTAATATTTGTCCGCCACTTCGGCGGATCGCTTTTTTCCACTGGAATCTATGTAAGCAAACGTGGGGTTAGGCGCAGAGAAGATCAACGCCAGCGCCGGGCGAGGACAAAACGCCAGGCATCCCGAAATCGTGAAGGTAATAGTGAGAAGTTTTCGCATGAAGCGGCGTGCTGTCGGGCATATTGGCCAGGCTCGTAACTGATTTTCCTTTTTTGTCTTCATTTCTTTTGTTAAGGGGGGTTGAATTGTTTGGCCTTCCGTGATTTCTCGTCATTGAGAACTCATTTCGGAGGATTAGCAAAATCCGCCAGCCCATGAGTGCACGTCTGTCAGGTATTTCATTGTTGATACTAAGGTTGGCTGTGACTCACGATTAGCCAGATGACGAGTGCCGTCGGTGCGCCCATCGCTAGCAGTAAGATCGCGCTAGCTTGGAGATGCGTAAGGTGCCAATCCCTACGCTTGGGTGGCAACTCCAACGGATAATCGCCCACCTTGATAACGAAATACTCTGGCTCATCCTTATGCAGTCGTATCCAACTCATTGTAATTTTTTTCTGTTCATGACTTTTGCTGCCAGTTCATTGGTATTGCGGTCGCGGGCTGCCGTATTCGATTTCCGGTGTTTGTCTGATCTGTTGCGGTGTGGCCAGTGGGTTGAGCAGGCCTCGGCCTTGCCATTTTGATACCGCAACTCTTTTATGCCTAAAAAGCACAGAAACGCGCCAGACGCGCCCATGATTACGCACCCCGCTATTGCCCAAATAGATTCATTGTTGATCACGCCGCTGATCGCGCCGATGAGCGCAAACGGGCCCAAGACAAAACACCAGACTGGTATAGGTAGCATCATATGCTATACGTCTATTATACGTAGTAGTAGCGTATGTCAAGAACATATTTGCGGCGACGCCTTTTTAGCGTATAGTTTTCAGCCTGCGTGATCGGCTATCGAAGAACGGGGTGTAAAAAAACTGCGAATGGCAAAATCCAAAAAGAACAAGAACAAAGCGAAGCTGAACCTGACGGTGCGTGAGGAGCAACGAAACAAATTGGAACAAATGGCGTCTTTAGAGAACCGTTCCGTCTCCAATCTGATCGAGGTGATGGCCGATGAACGCTGGAAGCGATTGGCCGAGCAGCAGGGCGTTGCTTACGCTAAAACCGTGGCGGAGGCGATGAAGCTTAAACTCGACATGGACAATCCAGCAGACCGGGAGAAATTGCGCCGAGCAGTTCTCGATCTTGTCGCCGGGAGAAAAATGCCAAAGCAAAAAGGCGCTTCCCTCAGTCGTTGACTGCTATTTTCATCACCGGGTGAATTTCCCATGCAGCGTAGCCAGGAAGGTCAGTTCTCCGGTTTTGGGATTGATCTTTGAGAGAGTGACCGACATCGAAGAACGCTTTGCCGGTAAGGGTGATGACGGGTCAATGATGTTGAGCTTCTTGGTAGAGCCTCGGTCCGAGCGGGAGTCGTGCCTCACAGCTCAGACCGCAACGAAAGTTAAAGTTAGGGGTGTGGTGGCGGCGTGGGGCGCAGCCTCGGCGTTGGTGCAAATCTCGGCGTCGGTGAAGGTCTCGGTGTCGAAGTAGGTGTAGCTGTTGCGGTTGCAGTCGAAGTGTCGCGGTTGAAGTGGGTGTCGGGCTTGCCGTAGAAGTCGGGGTTGCTGTTGGCGTTGGACCAGATTGGGCGCAGTATCTCCCGCCGGTGTTCAAAAGGCTCATGCGATCTTCGCCGCCCCAAACGATCATTTCGCTGCAGTCCAGACTGCCGTGAGTAAGTCTCGGGCAGAGGGCGCGTTGGTGGTGCTGGTGGATGTCCAACTATTTGTGAGGGGATCGTATTTGCCGCCGGTGTTGAAAACACTGCCGCCGCTGAATCCACCCCAGATGATCATTTCGCTGCCGGTCCACACTGCCGTGTGAAACTCTCGGGCAGCGGGCGCGTTGGTGGGACTGGTGGCTGTCCAACTATCCGTGCTGGGATCATATCCCCCGCCAGTGTTCAAAATAAATTGGTTATCCTGTCCACCCCATACAATCATTTCACTGCCGGTCCAGACCGCCGTGTGTAAGTATCGGAAAGAGGGCGCGTTGGTTCCGATGGTGGCTGTCCAACTATCCGTGCCAGGATTGTATCTCCCGCCGGTGCCCAAAGGGCTATTGTTAGCCCTTCCACCCCATACAATCATTTCACTGCCGGTCCACACTGCTGTGTGATAGAATCGGCCAATGGGCGCATTGGTGGTGCTGGTGGCTGTCCAACTATCCGTGCTGGGATCGTATCTCCCGCCGGTGTTCAACTCACTGCCATCAAATCCACCCCATACAATCATTTCACTGCCGGTCCACACCGCCGTGTTCCATGCCCGGCCGGAGGGCGCATTGACCGTGCTGGTGGCTGTCCAACTATCCGTGATGGGATTGTATCTCCCGCCAGTGTTGCCGCCGCCGGCACCCCAGACGATCATTTCACTGCCGGTCCACACCGCCGTGTGATCGTATCGGGCACTGGGCGCGTTGGTCGTGCTGGTGGCTGTCCAGCTATCCGTGCTGGGATTGTATCTCCCGCCGGTGTTCAAAGGTGGGAATTCTCCGCCCCAAACGATCATTTCACTGCCGGTCCACACCGCCGTGTGTTCGTATCGACCAGTGGGCGCGTTGATGGTGCTAGTCGCTGTCCAGTTGTCAACGCATCCGCTCGGCCCATCCGATATTCTGGGCAATGTGTAGTTGCCACTCGTGGCCAGCATTACATTACGAATCCGGTGTTGTGCTCTAGCCCAGTTCGAGCCCAACACCCCTTGGTCGTGACTGTAGAATTTTGCCATCAACCGCTCGACTAGTGCTGGCCTTGCCACACACTCAGCGATAATAACGGGATCGTTTCCGAGCGCTTCAAACAGTTCGCGCAACACCTCGGGCTGTTTGGTGTGCTGCGCCATGCGATTCATTTCAGCCTGTAACTGCTCAGCCGTAAGCGGGCCTTGCCGCTGACCTTCCAGCGCTTGCGAGTTGCGCAAGTAGTCTTCGACTTTCTTTTCAAGCTCGGCTTGAGACATCACCGCATCGAGCGAAGGCTTGGGATCCGGGCGCTCCTTTGGCCAGATCCGATGACGCCAGTAAACTCCCTCAATCGCCCGCTGATATGCTACACGCTCTGGAAAGGTCAGCGTTCTTTCCGAAACCTTCGTTGACGCGTCGGGGCGGAAGAAAGCAAGCAGTGTGCCGCTCAAGATCGAACCGGCGGCGGCTATGCAAATAAAGAGGGCGATTAAACCGTGCCCGTGAAACAATCTGCGTTGCGCGGTGCGCTTCTCGTTCACCGCTCTCTCTTACTCGTAGCGCGTCAAAGATGTCGAGACTTTTTTCGGGTTTACGAGTTTGGGCTACGTCTCAGCGATTGATTCCAACGGGCGAACGATCTGGATTGCAGACGCGCATCGCAACGATGGAAAGCGTTTCGTTGTGCACGTGGATGAAAAGCTGACGGCGACCAGCGCTGGAGAAGAACCCAGACGCCTACTTCATGCACTACAAGAAGGCGCAGATTCAGGCGAAGCTTGGCAACAAGAAAGAAGCCACTGCCTCGGCGCAAAAGGCGATCGACATCCTGAAGAAAGACAAAGCGCCGGACGAGTCCGCGATCAAGAACGCGCAGCAGATCATCGACAGCTCGAAGTGAGGATCAGCTCCGACGTTGCCGGTACCACTTGGCGTTTGCGCTTTTTGTGCTTGGAGCTTGGGCTGTGTCTCAGCGATTGATTCCAACGGGCGAACAATCTGGATTGCAGACGCGAATCGCGGCGACGGAAAGCGTTTCGTTGTGCGTGCGGATGAAAAGCTGACCGCGGGTTCGGACCACCCCACTCGCGATCTTTCTGATTGACGCTTTGGAATTCAGACTTCTACGCTCTGCCCATGAAGAGGACGCTGTTAACGAGATGACTCGCAATAAGCCGCGCCATGTTGGCCCCAAAGGACCGCGATTCGCTCACCCATTTGTCTTGACGAAACTCGCCGCGGGCATCGCCCTGATTGTTGCGCTATTTGCCACATCCGCCTCTGCCCGCGATGTGGTCATTCACGCCGGCACCTTGCTCGACGGTGTGACCGATACCCCGCGCCGCGAGGTTTCGATCCTAATCCGGGACGATCGCATCACCGCGGTTGAACCCGGCTTTGTCAAACCCGCCGGCTCCGAGATCATCGATCTCTCCGGCCAGACAGTGATGCCGGGCTTTATCGACTGCCACGTTCACATCGTGTCCAAGCTGCCCAGTCGCATGAATGCCACCGAAAACTGGCTCACGCATTCCGCCTTGGACCGGGCCTTCGACGGCGCTGTCTTCGTGCGTGCCATGCTGCAGCAGGGTTTCACCAGCGCCCGCGATGTGGGTGGCGGCGATGACACCGTCGCGGTCCGTGATGCCATCACCGCCGGTAAGATTGCCGGGCCCCGGCTCTGGGTTTCACTCGAGCCGCTGGGGCCGACCGCCGGCCACGGCGATCCACGCAATGGACTCGACCCCGGACTCTCCCATCCCGGCTGGTCCGACGGTATCGTCAACACGCCGGAAGAAGCGCGCCTCCGGGTTCGGGAACACCGCCGTCGCAGGGCAGATCTGATCAAGATCATGCCGTCGGGCGGGATGGCGTCCACAGGGGATGATCCGCGCCAGCAGTTGATGACCGATGACGAGATGCGTGTCGCGGTCGAGACAGCTCACTCGCTTGGCTTGAAGGTGGCCTCGCACATCTACCCTGCGAGCGCGATTGAGGCCGCCGTTCGCGCCGGCGTCGATTCGGTCGAGCATGGATCGTTTGCCACCGCGCAGACCTTTGCGTTGATGAAGGAGCACGGTACCTACCTCGTGCCTACCCTTACGGTCTTTGAGGTTTACTATGTTGCGGCCCGCGATCACCCAGAACTCCTGACTCCCGGCACCGCTCCCAAGGAACTCGCCAACGATCTCCTTCCGAAGAAAAACTTTCCCCTGGCGGTTAAGTCCGGTGTGAAGATCGCCTACGGCACCGATATCGGCGAAGGCGACCACACGATGGAGTTCGGTCTCATGATCGCTGGCGGTCTGACGCCCATGAAAGCGCTCTCCGCCGCGACGCGCAATGCGGCCGATCTCATCGGCGCTGCCGACCGCATCGGCTCCGTCCAGCCCGGGCGCTATGCCGACCTCGTGGCAACGGCGGGCGATCCTCTCGCTGATCCCGCGCAGTTTGCGCACGTCGATTTTGTGATGAAGGGTGGAGTAATCTATCGCCAGGACGGCCACCCGACGGTTGCGGCGGTGCAATAGCCAGCTCGTATTAGTCGCTCGTCGCGGTGCCCCGCATCCGTCTTCAGGCCGTGTTTTGACCCCCGCAAGAAAGCCACAGTATGAAAGAGAGCATCCGCAATCAATTCCCGGGTACGATCAAGAGCATCGTCTCCGATAAGGTTTGAGTGAAGTGATCGTCGAAACGGCCAGCGGTGAGGTGGCATCGGTCATTACCACTCACTCCGTCGAAGACATGACCGCTCGGAAGTTTCTTCACGAAGGCCTGTTTGGCCTTCCGTTGCGTGTCAGCGATTGATTCCAACGGGCGAACAATCTGGATTGCTGACGCACATCGCGTCGACGGAAAGCGTTTCGTTGTGCGTGTGGATGAAGGACAAAGTGAGGCCAGACTCAAAAGTCGATCACCGCATGAAACGGAAGCGCGGACGACCGACCCTTTTTCAACGCCGGGGCTCGCGGCCAGGCTCTGCCGCCTGCTGGAGCGCGGGTGTTGGCCATTGCTGGTAAAACTGCGTAGCGGCCACTCGCGAGCATGCCGCACGTGCGAGCGCTACAACCCCTTATTCAATGCGAGCTGTTGAGGTGGTGCGGCCAGTGCGCTCGCAGTGATACCGTTGTTCGTGGGCTTTACCCGTGGCGCTTTCGCTACTTTCGGCAGCCGACGTCGATTATCCGTTTGAGTCTGAGGTGGTGCGGTCGCAGCCACGAGAGTATGAGTCAATTGCACCGGCAGTGCTTGTACCGTTTTCGGAAGTCGGTCGGGAATAATCTGCACGACTGCTCCCACGGGAACGCGATTGTACAGCTCCGCTACGTCGCTCGATTTCATCCGAATGCAGCCATAACTGGCAGCGCGACCGATCGTTTTCTCCTGCGGTGTGCCGTGGATATAGATGCCACGCTGAAATGCATGCGCGTTTTGCGCTTCCAATCCACGCAACCAGATGATGCGTGTGGTCACTGGGTCGCGACCAGGAGCATTTGGCTGCAGAATTTCACCGGTTAACCGCCGATTGTGGAAGACGGCGCCGGACGGGACGTTGTCGCCGATTTTCTTTTCGACTGCGAGATAGCCAATAGGAGTTGTCATTCGTCCCCAAGAGTCGCCCACACCAAACATCGACGTGGACACCGGATATGTGGCCACTTTCCCGCCGTTTTGTACAAGCATCAGCTTCTGATCGCGGACGCTTATTATAATCTGATGGGAAGAGTCGAGTTGCGTTGCGAAAAGCGCTGGAGCAGGTGAAACCAAACTTAAAACTAGAGCGAGGGCTCGAAACATGCGCACCTTTTTAGCCGATAATGGAAGTTTGATCACGCGGGAATTGCGGTGCCCGTGCTGGAGCTGCTCAGATTGATTTTTGGCCAGCGGCTGGATGTGTAGGAGGCTTCCTTGCATATGAGTTCCGCAGCTGCCGATCGTTAAAGCGGTAGGCGCGTATAATGCCGCTTCCAGCCGGTGCGTCAATTCAAAAATCGCGCGTTTGCCTTTGAAAACTCCGATTACATTATATTCGGCCACTCGGAGGCGCGCACGGAAATGTTGCGAGCGATTAAAAGGCTGCACGGCGAGAATTGTGCCGAATTATTCGGCATTTAGGGAAGCGGAATCAGAAACGCGAATCACAGCCCGATGTGAGCGACTGCGAAACTTCGCGTAGTCAACTGCGCTGGTGGGGAATTGGAAGCGATCGGAGACGATCCAGAGAAGTTCAGCACGTTCCTGAGCCGTGTTGCTTAAAAAAAGAGCGCGAGCGTCATTGTCATCCGACCGCTCGCGCTCCAATGAAAAGGGGACTATCCTTCCCCCCGAAAGGCAGTCCCGATTCTCTGATCGCAAAGCAAGCGACGAACGGCCGTATACGGGATCCCCTAATAATTAGCCACGCCCGAAACCGCCGCACATCGCTAATCAGATCGACGCCGCGCTTATGTTTGAGCCCGAGCGAGCAGCGGGCGGGCGCGTCGGTTTAACCGCGCCGGTAAAGTTTAAATATTCCCAGCCCAACGCACGTCCGTTTTCGAATCACCGTAAAACGATGAAACAATATCTTTTAATCATGCTGGGCGCTCTCTTTTGCGCGGGCGCATTTACGCCGACGACGACGAAGGCGAGCGTCTTTATTGAAATCGGCGACCGCCCTTACTACTCCCACGGGCCGTGGTATTGGCATCATGGCTATCGATGGTATTGGGTGCCAGGACACTGGGCTTGGCGGTATCATCAACGCTTCTGGGTTCACGGGCATTACGCTCGTCGTTAGAAAACTGACCCGGTTTCAGCGTCCCGCCGGATTGCGGACGCGCATCGCGACGACGGAAAGCGTTTCGTTGTGCGTGCGGATGAAAAGCTGAGTGCGTTTCTGGAACCGGAATTGGCGACCCGGCATGTCCGATGCACGCAAGAACGGGAGACTATCCCACTTCCGCCCGGAGCACCTCAAGTGGAGGCCGGCTGGAAACCCCGCGACTGGTTAGCAACCCGATCAATACCGTTAAAGTAGTTGTCGATGCGGTAGCGATCAGCAACGGAAGAAGAGTCGGGGCATAGCTGAGCTTGAAAACAAATGTCGCAAGTGCCCAGCTCGCGGCGACGGCCAGACCGGTGCCGGTGAGACTCGCCAGAAACCCAAGGAGGAAATATTCCGCACCAAGGATTTGCCAGATCTGACGACGTGATGCCCCCAAGGTACGGAGAAGAACGCTCTCCTCGACTCTCTGGTAGCGACCACTCCAGATTGCACTCGCCACCACGATCAGGCCCGCGGCGACAGTGAACAGTGACATCACCCGAATAACCAACGCCACCTTGCTCAAGATCGAATCGACCGTTTGAATAACCGCAGCAAGATCCAAGGCAGAGACATTCGGAAACTTCGAGACAATTGCATTCTGAAGGCGGGCCGAATCCGCCGGTGTCTTCGCCCGGCTGACTAATACGTGAAATGTCGGTGCGGCTTCAAGCACGCCGGCCGGGAAAACGACGAAGAAGTTCGTTTGAAAACGCTTCCAATCTACGCTTCGCAAGCTCGCGATGCGCGTCCGGATGGGAATGCCTTGGACGTCGAAGACCAATTCGTCTCCAACATTGACTCCGAGGTCCTTCGCAATCTCGCGATCTAACGAGATTGGAACTACATCGCCGGAATGATAATCGACCCGGCCGATCCATTTCCCGGCCGTGACCTTTTCTGTCTCGACTATCTGCTCGCGATAAGTCGATCGATATTCTCGCTCTAACTCCCATTCGGGAATCTTCCGTTGCGGGTCGGCCAGAATGTCACTGCTCTTCCTTCCCTTGATCTCGCTCAGCCGCATCGTCACGATCGGCGCCTTCTGCACCACCGGAAAACCTAGAGAACCTACCAGCGCAGCGACGGCATCTTTCTGGTCCGACTGGATATCAAACAAGAAGATATTCGGCTGATTATTCCGACCGATTGACCGGAATTGCGTCATCACAACGTCCCGCGTGAGATGGATTGTGAGCAGCAAAAAAGTTCCGAGACCGAGGGAAACAATGAGAAGAAGAGTTCGGTTGTTCGGGCGGTACAGATTTGCCAGTCCCTGCCGGAGGGCGAAGCTCCAGCTCAGCGGAAACCAGCGGCGTAGCGACACAATCAGCAGCCGCGCGACTCCCGCAAAGATCGCAACGGCGACGCCAAGTGCGACGGCGAAGACCAAACCTTGAAGCCACGTTTCACTCCGGTAGATCGCGAACGCTGTGGTGCTCGCCACAATCAACGCGTAGGCTGCAAACAATAGCGGATCACGAGCGAACGACTGCGTTTCAACTCTGGCATCCGCTGAGCGAAGCATAAGCAAAGGCGATACTCTGCGAAACCGCAGGAGCGGTGGCACGGCGAATAGGAGGCAAATTCCGCAGCCGATCAAAACGCCAGTCAGAATCGGCCACCACGCAATCACGTTTGGAATCGTTAATGGTAAAAATGTCCGCAGAATACTCGGGAAAATTCGCTGCAGTCCAATCCCTACCAAACCGCCGAACAATGCTCCGGCCAGGCTGATCGCCGATGCCTGAATAAAGTAAATAAATGCTATTCCGCTCGTCGAAGTACCCAGACACCGCAGAATCGCGCCAGTTCGCACTTTTTGCTGCAGGTGCGCTTGGATTGCACTCGCTATCCCCACGGCGCCCAGCAACAATGAAATGAATCCGACCAGATTCAGAAATCGGTAAAGATTCTCGACCGATGCTCCGAGATCCTTTTTTCGTTTGTCGACCGTTTCGAACTCAAGGCCCAAGCGTCGGATTTGTGGCGTGAGCGCGGCAATTTTCTGCGCCACATCCGTTCCTTCGCGAAACTTCACATAGGCGCGGTAATGAGCCACGCTTCCGGGACGGAGCAGATCAAGCGGAAGATCCTGCAGCGCAATGTAAACACGCGGCGCGAAACTCGCAGACGCTGATGCGTCGCCCGGCACTTTTCTCAGAGCACCGGCGATCTCGAAATCGCGGCCGCCTAGCGAAACGTTACCGCCGGGTGCCGCGCCAAACTGGAAGAGCAACGTTTCGTCTGGGACAGCGCGACCGCCTTGCTTCAAATCTTGCACTGCCTCTGCTGGTTCAGTTTCCATCTTTCCGTAGAATGGGAAGTCGCCGCTGAGGGCGCGAAGATGCACCAGGCGCGTACCGCGGCCGAGAAACACAGCCATGGTCGACAAACGCACCTCGCGCGCCTGTGCTCCGCCGATCGAACCGAGAAACCCTTCTTCTGTAGTGGTGAACGGACGCGTGGATTCGATGATCAGGTCTGCTCCCACCAACGTCCGCGCCTGGTCATCGATCGATTGCGAAAGGCTTTGGCGAAACGAACCGATGGCTACCAGCGCCGCGACCCCCACCGTGATAGAAAGTGAGAAGAGCAGAAGGCGCATTCGACTGGTGCGACTGTCGCGCCACGCCATTTTGAGAATGAAACTAGGCGCCATCCTGAACCATTTCACCGTTCCGCAACCGGATCGTTTTCTCTGTGAGACACGCGACCTCTGGGTCGTGCGTCACCAGCACGAGCGTCGTTCCGGAGTCGGAATTCAGTTCGAGCATGATGTCAATCACCGACCGGCTTGTCTCCGCGTCCAGATTTCCCGTGGGCTCGTCGGCGAATAGGACAAGCGGCTTGTTAATGAACGCCCGCGCCAGCGCGACGCGTTGTTGTTCGCCGCCGGACAATTGGGTCGGAAGATGCGAAACGCGCTCCGCGAGCCCGACGCGTTCCAGGAGTTCCAGCCCTTGCTGTCGGGCTGTCCGGTCGCCGCGCAATTCCATCGGCACGGTGACGTTTTCTAGCGCAGTCAGGGTCGGGATCAGCTGGAAACTTTGAAAGACGAAACCTACCAGCTGGTTTCGCACTCGCGCCCTCTCGTCTTCTCCGATTTCGTCCAGGGCAATTCCATTCAGACAGACGTGGCCTGAAGTAGGAAGGTCGAGCCCGGCGCACAATCCCAATAGCGTGGTTTTCCCGCTTCCCGAGGGTCCGAGGATGGAGCACGTCGCGCCCGGTCCCAAAACGAACGAAATATCTTTTAGTACCGTTAATTCACCGGAGTTCGTGCGGTATGACTTCGTCAAGCGCTGAACATCCAGGATGGCAGAGGCATTCATTGACGTTAACGTGCAACTCGCTTTCGTTTCGCAACGCGTGGGCAAAACAATACCTCAAGTCAGTCTATTCGCCTTCTTCATTGGCTTTTCTCTCGCTACGGGGAGCTTGGCGGAAACTGCGGCGGTCGCGCCGAAAAAGACGATCGTGTTTCTCGGCGATAGCATCACCGCCGGTTACGGTTTGGCCAAAGGAGATGCCTATCCGGCTCTGATCCAAAAGAAAATAGAAGAAGCGGGCCTGCCCTACGAAGTAGAAAACGCCGGGCTTAGCGGCGATACCACCGCCGGTGCCTTGCGGCGGATCGATTGGCTTCTGCAGCGGCCAATCCACGTGCTAGTGATCGAGCTCGGCGGTAACGACGGATTACGCGGGCTGCCCCCTGGCGTGACTAAGGCAAACCTGCAGTCCATCATCGATAAAGTAAGAGCGCGAAGCCCGCTCACTAGAATCATGATCGCTGGAATGCGGCTCCCGCCGAATCTCGGCGCGGATTACACTGGCGAGTTCGAGCAGGTCTTCTCCGAGCTGGCGACGAAGAATGGAGCAGTGCTCGTCCCGTTTCTGCTCGAGGGCGTTGGCGGCAATCGAGGTCTCAACCAGCCGGATCAAATCCATCCGACTGCCGCCGGGCAGAAGATCATCGCCGAGACGGTGTGGAAGAGGTTGCAGCCATTGTTGCAGACGAAATGAACTGTTGGACGATGCACGCTTCCAGTCGTTCAATGTCGAGATGCTCGAAGAACCCTCGTAATGATTCTAGCTCGCAAAAGTCGCCCGTGTGCTCGTGCGTTTCGATCACATTGCCCGCTGCGTCGCAAACTCGAATCACAGCATGATGTGATCGACTCTAGAACTTTGCGTAGTCGATTGCATTGCTGATTGGGTTGGCTCACCTTACCACAGCTGACCAAATGGCAGCGCATCGGAAAATCAGATCGACGCCGCGATGATCTTTCCGCGGGCGGACTTCGTAAACGTGCATGAAATGCACAGCGCTTGGTTGCAGCTATTGGTTAGGTTCTTTGTGCAAGAGAATCTCTGATCTGGCGGAGATAGATGAGCCCGTCAGCAATCGCGAGGAACAGACAGCCAAAGATGATTCCGGCCATAAGATAAAAAAATGGTATGGCATAAGCGGCGGAGTTCCGCTCGTGCCGGGAGGGCCATACCAAACAGCAACAGATAAAGCCACCGATGAACTCGATTACAGCTAGAACGCGGAAGGCGACCGCTAAACCCGGGATGGGAGCCGTCGGAGATTCCTTCCCCGATGGCAAGCGTGTCGGAATCGACCCAGGAATAGGCTGCGGTGCTGGCGGAGGAAGGGCTGCGCGTGTCGCTTCATCCATGAACTCCGAGGCGTCGAAGTCTCTTACAGTGTAGTCGAGCCAACCACTTTTGGCTTCGACTCTAAAGCGACAGCGCTCATTTTCTAGGGTATGCGAAAAAAACCGCTGGGCAGCAGCGCGATCATGCGGAGCTTCGACTTCGACCTCGCTGGTGCCGGGTTTATCTAAGTAATATACGCGGTGTATTTCATAAGCTGAAGTTGGCGCAATGCTCGGGGATTCCACTTCCATAGTTGGACGCGCCATCGTTCGTCAATCCGAAATCATTTCCATCCGGCAATCAAAAACGATCCTAGCGCGATCCTGTGAAGCGGGGACGCGCCATCGGCGCACAACTTTGGACGTGTTGTCAGTTCCGTTGTCAGTCAGCGATTTATGAGGCCGTTTTACCTATGAAGTGGAGGCGAGGGGAGTTGAACCCCTGTCCTCGTCGCTATCCACGCAAACATCTACATGTGTATCCGGTGAAAAGTTTTAAGGAGCCGAACGTTGCACCGGCACACTGCCGGCTCCCGAGCGTCCGCGAAATCGATTCACGAACCGGCGCGGTCGCTCCGCCGGTTCGCCAGCCTGCTGTCCACGTTTGCCGCCGTAGCAGGCGTCCAGCGTCAAACGTCGCGGTCAATTAAGCCGCGAGAGCGAGACCTTCGTTGTCTGCGTTTATTTGTTTTGGTCCGGTTTTTAACGAGGCCAACGAACCATCCTCGACATGCCGCCTGCGCTTCCAACGATGAGTCGAAGCCAGTGCGCCCCCAATAATTTACGCTTGAACAACTACCCCTTCTTGCGGTCTGATGCAACAGTCCGAAGGTTCAGCGGCGCGACTGAATGGCAATCGAAATAACATCTCAACGTTTGGCCGGTGCCCAGCCAGAAGAGATGGCCGCGTACAAGGAGAGTCGGTCCGCAGCGGTTTCGAGATTTTTGCCCGTGGCTAAATCCGGCTCGCGATCCCGATTTTGGCGGTCTGACTCTGCGATGGACGCGCCGTAATTTCAGCAGTCGCGCACGCGAGCTTTCAGGCGGCGATGCGATCGTCATTTCGATTCCTAATAGCGGTCGCACCTGGGTGCGAACGTTTCTCTGCGCCTATTTTTGCGCTCGTTACGAACACCCGTTCTCTCTTCATCCCGAAACGTACCACGACTCTCGCATTCCGCGGATTATTTATACGCACGATCTGTACGAGCACTACACAAAGACGCGTTGGTGGGAGCGTGTCCGGGGCAAATTTTTGGTTCCGCCTGGCGAGGTCAAGCGAGCTAGGATTATTTTGCTCGCGCGCGATCCCACGGGACGCATTCGTTTCGCACTATATTGAAATGACGCGGCGTACTGCCGAGACAGCCGATGCGCTCAAGAGTCGAGCCGTGGGAGACGTGCTGCGCGATCCGATTTTCGGCATTGCCCTGATGATTCAAACAATGAACGAATGGCTGAAGGAATTCGCACAGCGGCCCGATTGCCTGCTCGTCCGCTACGAGGATTTGCAGCTAACTCCAAATGAACAATTCCGGCGTGTGCTTGCCGCAGTGGGTGAAACCGATCCGCAGGCGCGTCATTTCGAAAATGCGTTGGAATTCTCGCGTTTTGGTAACATGCGCAAGATGGAAGCTTCGCTGGAGTACGACCGGCAACTTCTCCAGCCGGGCGATGTGAACGACCCCGAATCGTACAAGGTCCGTCGCGGCAAGATCGGCGGATACGTTGACTACCTTGATCCAAGTGACATCGAGTACGCAGACCAAGCGATGGCGGCATTGGACCGGCGGTTCGGCTACCAGAAATAGACTGCAAACCAAGCCTGCTTTTTTCCCTGCGCGTCCAAGATAACATTCGCCAATGTGCGGCATAGCCGGCTACGTCACTTCGAAAGAGGGTAATGATTCAAGCCGGTTTCTGCGGACGATGGCGGACGCGATGCGCCATCGCGGGCCTGACGATGAAGGATATTTTCAGGAGCCTGGCGTCGGTCTGGCGGTGCGGCGACTTAGCATTGTCGATCTTGTCTGTGGCCGACAGCCGATCGCAAACGAGGACGGGACGATCCATGTCGTTTTCAATGGCGAGATTTACAATTACATCGAGTTGCGCAGCGATTTGGAAAAGCGCGGGCATCGGCTGAGCACGCGAGGCGATACGGAAACGCTTGTTCATCTTTACGAAGAACACGGGGTAGAGATGCTTCGCTTTTTGCGCGGCATGTTCGCCTTCGCGCTGTGGGATTCGCGCAAGAAGTTGTTGCTGCTGGCAAGAGATCGGCTGGGAAAAAAGCCGCTCAACTACGCTGTAATTGACGGCACTCTCTATTTTTGTTCGGAGTTGGCGCCGCTCCTGGATCAAAGGCTCGCCTCATGGGAGATCGAACCCGATGCGCTCGCAGCATACCTGATCTTCGGATTCATTTCCGCGCCGCAGACAATCGTAAAACAAATTAAAAAATTGCCGCCGGCGCACTACCTGGTCTGGCGAGCTGGCGACGTGAAAGTGCAGCGTTACTGGTCGTTCGATCAATCGGAGAAAATTGTCTGTAGTTACGATGAAGCGCTTGATTTGCTACGAGCGAAGCTCGACGAAAGCATCCGGCTCCGGCTTCGCAGCGACGTTCCGGTCGGTCTGTTGTTGAGCGGTGGCCTTGATTCCAACACTTTGCTGGCGCGCCTCGTCCGCGGCATCGGGCAGAAAGTGAAGGCCTTCACCATCGGGTTTACGCAGAGGGAATACGATGAATCGGAGATCGCTCGTACGTCAGCGAGACATTTCGGAGTGGAGCATCATCTCCTGGTTGGAGACCCCGATTTGTTAAAGTTGCTCCCGGATGTAGTGCGGCATTACGGCGAACCTTCAGCGGACAAATCAGTGCTGCCAACAATGCTTTTGTGCGGCCTGACAAGTCGTTACGTGAAAGTTGCGTTGAGCGGCGACGGCGGCGACGAAGCCTTTGCCGGGTATCCGAAGCATTGGCTGAAGAGTTGGCAGCATCATGTGTCCGGTTTTTTTCCATCGGGGTGGCGCGAGCGTTGGACTCTGGATTCGATGAAAGGCGGACTTTGGCAGCAAACTAAAATAATGGAGAAGCTGCGGCGCCGACTGCTTCCAGAAACGCGCAGCCTGTTTTCGGGCGAGTTCTTCTCGGGTCGTTTTTTTCGATCGATCGCCACGCCGATGCTTCAAAGACGAACTGCCTCGTTCCTTGGCGGCCTGGTGCACGAGTTCTGGAGCGGCAAGCTAAACGCATTCGACCGAATTCTTCATTGGGACAACACCGAGCCACTGCCGTATTCGTTGCTGACCAAGCTCGACATCGCCAGCATGGCACGCAGCCTCGAGGTGCGTTCGCCATTTCTCGACCATGAATTTGTCGAGCTTTGCGCAAAGCTCCCGCGCCGCTGGAAGGTAAACGGCAAAAAGGGCAAGCGAATCTTGCGCGACCTTGTCGCGCCGGATCTGCCGCCAGAGGTGCTGGGCGCACCTGAAACGGGGCTTTTCCGTGCCGCTTGAGCAGTGGTGGCGCAACGAGGCGCGGCAGCAGATTCGCGACGGGCTCTTCCCCCTTCACTCGGCGCTCCAACCGTTCATCGAGGAAAAAGCGGCCGCTCATCTGCTCGATCAACATCAGAGTGGACGCGCGAATCACGCCCAGCGATTATGGAACCTTTGGGTGCTAAACGAATGGGCGCGCACCTTCTTGAGAAATTAAAGCGGTTTCGGGAGGGGAACTGCTGGTGGTTGATTATGTTCTGCCGGTTCCCCAGCGGCGGTGCAGAAATCGTTCCCAAGGCGAGAATAGGATTTTGTCCGCCAGCAAACCGATGACCACGATTACCAGCATGATGCCGATGACCTGGTCCATCGCGTTTAGTTCGCGACCGTAATGAAGCAGATGGCCGAGACCAAAGCCGGTCAGGATCGTGACATAAATTTCCGCGGCCATGAGCGAGCGCCAGGCAAACGCCCAGCCCTGTTTCATTCCGCTGATCAAATGCGGCAGTGATGCCGGCAAAATTACGTAGATCCACCGATGGACTGGCCCCGAGCCCATCGTTCGCGCCGCGCGTGCAAAAATCGGTGAGATCGTGCGCACCCCGGTGTCGGTGGCGATCACAACTGACCAGACCGTTCCCATAATAACGACGAAGAGCATCGCGCCCTCAGTTTGTCCGAACCACAGCAACGCCAGCGGGACCCAGCAAACGCTCGGCAATGTTTGCAGGCCCAGGGCGAGCACGCCGACCGTGTCTTCGGCAAATTTCAAAGATGCGGTCAGGAGCCCAAGCGGGAGGCCGATTGCGAGCCCGACGAAATATCCGACGAGCAAACGCCGCAATGTGACGCCCGATGCGCTAAAGAGAGTGCCATCGCGTGTGGCGTTAACAAGATAATCCACAACACTGCGCGGAGAAGGCAGCAAAACTGGCGACCAGATTTTTGCATGCACCAGGGCCGCCCAAATCGCAACGAGCGCGACGAAAAACAAAAGCGCAAGCAGTGCCCGTCTCATTTTTAAAGCGTTGTCATTCCGAGCGGAGCGAGGGACCTCCCACTCGAAGATGTCGCATACACAAGCGTCGCCAGCGTGATCAAAAGCGCTGCTGAGAGATCCTTCACTTCGTTCAGGATGACAGAATGAACGAAGGCCGCCCAAATCGCGACGAGCGTGGCGAAAAATAAAACTGCGAGCAAGGTTTTCCTCATTCGACGCTCACTACCGCCTCCGGCGCAAGGTAACCTTTCAACACCGCTGTCAATTTCGACGCGTGACGGGCAATTTCGATGCTGTTGAAGTCACGCGGCCGCGGCAGGTTCACTTCAAAGATTTCACGGATGCGCCCCGGCGTGGGCGTCATGACCACGACTCGATCCGCAAGGCACGCCGCTTCGCGCACGTTGTGGGTGACGAAGATGATCGTCTTGCGGCGTTTTTGCCAAATCTGCTGGATGTCGCCGTAAAGTTGTTCGCGTGTCATGGCATCGAGCGCGGCGAACGGTTCGTCCATCAGCAGCACGCGCGGGTTTGGCGCGAGTGCTCGGGCGAGGGCGACGCGCTGTTTCATGCCGCCAGAGAGCTCGTGCACGTTGGCTTCCATAAACTTCTCGAGGCCGACCAGATGAAGGAAAAATTTTGCAACCTCGCGCCGCTCCCGATTACGTAAACCAGGTTTCAATTTCAAACCAAACATGACGTTGCCGAACGTATTCAGCCACGGAAATAGCGCCGATTCCTGAAACATGACCAGTCGATGTCGCCCCGGTCCGATCACCGGCTGATTGTCCGCCAGCACTCGTCCCTTGTCCGGTTTTTCCAGGCCGGCGATGATATCGAGCAGGGTCGATTTTCCGCAGCCACTCGGCCCGACAATGACGATGAATTCGCCTTCATCGACTTCTAACGATACATCATCCAGCGCATGCACGGTCTGTCGCTTTTGTCGAAACCATTTCGAAACATGATCGACAACCAGTTTCGCGGGAGGTGGACCCCGCAGTTCTTCTTGGAGAGACATTAGAATTTCTCGAAAAGTTTCGAGAGATCGGGTGCCGTCTTGATAAATCCCGCGCGCACAGAATTCTGCATGAATTTTTCCACCGCCGCGCGTGGCGTGTCGGCTGTGAACACAATCCGCTTCCATGCCGCGGCGATCAGTTGGGGGCTCATGTCACTCTTCGTTTCTTCCAGCAACTCAGCCTTGATCAAGCGTTGCGCTTCCTCCGGATTTTTTGTGATCCAGTCTGTCAATTCCGCGTGCGCTTGCGCGAATTTTTTCGCCAGATCGCGCTGTTCCTTTAGAAATTTGACGCTCGAAACCAGAATCGTCGTTGCCACTTCCTTTTCTTCGACAATCACTTTACCGGAGGCCTCCTGCTCGAGGCGAGTCAGCCAGGGTTCCACAGTCCAAACTGCATCTATTCTCTTCGCCTTAAAAAGGCCTAACTGATCCGGATTTTGTGTTGGAATCACCTGTGCGTCGCCGCCGAGTTGCGTGATCTTTAGTCCACCGTCTGTCAGCCATGCTCGACAAGAAATGTCCTGCGTGTTCCCTAATTGCGGCGTGGCGATTTTCTTGCCTCGAAAATCGGCGGCTGCTTTCAAATTTTCATCCGGCTGAACAACCAAACCCGCGCCGCCGTTGGCCGCGCCTGCGATCAGACGAATCTCTTCCCCATTCGATTTGGTATAAGCATTGAGCGCCGGGCCGGGACCGACATAAGTCAAATCAATCGAATTCGCGAAAATCGCTTCCATCGCGCTCGGCCCGGCGTTGTACACGAACCATTCGATTTTGGTTCCCGGTCCGAGCCGTTGTTCGAACCAACCTTTGCCCTGGCGCGAGAGCGCGTGTGCAACCACGCCTTGCGCGTGCGTGATGTTCGGAAAATGGCCAACGCGAATTTTGGTTTCGCCGAAAGAGACAAGCCGCTGCTGCAAACCAGAGCGAGATCGACAGTGCAAGCTTGGAGATTTTCATTCCGTGATCGTTGATCTTGTCGATGGATCGGCGCAACAATCAAGCGCCGAAAAACGCACAATTAATTTATCGCAGAGGCCGGGCGACCAGGATCCCGCTGTCCGAATGGTAGCGATACAGATATTTTGAGAGCTCGTCGTCGACGACCACCCGTCCGTAATTGCTCGGAGAGGAGGCGTGCATGAAGTGCAAGACGCCGTCGCTTGTGCGCAGGGCGAGGCCGACATGCGCGGTCGAATAAAGTCCATTTCGCTCGCGTGAAATAACGCCAATAACATCGCCGCTGCGCAGTTTTGGCTCAATCGCCTGTGACCTGACTTTTTGGGATCTGGTAGAGCGGTCGCGAAGAAACGTTCGCTTCCATGCGCGCAAGTGGCACGAGCAATGAACGGTTTGCCGCGAGATAACGGTAATGCCGCCAGCCAGTGCTCATCTCGCGCGCGGAATGCGGGACGCTGCGGCCGCCGAGATCGCGGGTGAGATCTTCTACCAGACCACGCCGACTATTGTCGTACAGCCAGTCTTCCAAATAATGCAGTCGCGAAAGATATTCGCCGGTGCACTGGCCGCCGCGATAGCGATCTTGCTCGACGTAATACAGCATGCGTTCCGGCGTCCAGTTCGATTCCGGTTCGTTTAGCATCCGCGCGAAACCGAGCGCGATCTCGAAAAACGTCCAGCAATCCATCCCGTTGAAATTCACCGAAGGCGACTCGATCCGGTTGTCGATCTCCAGAGTGAAATGTTTGTAATGCGTTCCGACCAGAGCTTGTCCCACCGCCGCAGTGCGTTCACCAATCGGCAGCGCTTTCCAGTTTTCCGCTTTGGCCTTTGCCACCAGCCGATTGAAGTGGTCTTGTCCTTTAAAAACTGTGCTGAACGGCAAGCGCGATTCGGATGCGAACGCGGCTGAACAGATCAACCAGAGCGCAACAAACGCTTTCCAACTTCGCATGACGCAGACAACTCAACGCGAGATGGAGAAGGTTACAAGGTCAAAAAGGCTACAAAGTTAAAGCGTTAAAAAAGGTCGCAGGGCGACTAGACTTTTTTTAACGCTTTTAACCTTTTTAACTGTCTCATATCCTTTTAAGAGCGTGCCGATTCGTTTTCCAAAAAAGAGCCGGCGAAATATTGTTCGCCAACCGTCACGGGACAGCGCGCCTGTCCCGCCACTGCGGGATTCCACACGCGTCCGGCTGCGTCCGCGAGCGGACTGGCACAAGCGCAATTTTCTTACCAGCGTCTTGATCCCTTCGCTTTTCGTGAAGCGTGCGGGTGGTCCGGCGGCACCGCAATTCCCGAAAATCCGCGAAGGCGAGATCTGCATTACCTGGATCGGTCACGCCTCATTTCTTATTCAAACCCACGAGGTCAACATCCTGATCGACCCGATCTGGTCGAAATGGCTAAAGGTAATTAAGCGGTTGAAGCAGCCAGGCTTCGAAATTCATCATTTGCCTTCGATTGATTTTGTCCTGGTGACGCATGCGCATTTCGATCATCTCGACCGGCGCACGCTGCGGCGCGTTGCCGCCGATCAACCGATCGTCGTGCCCATGGGCGTGGGAAATTTGGTGCATGATCTCGGATTTCATATTGTGCATGAACTCGATTATTGGCAGACAGTCGAGCTCGGACCGCTCAAGATTTCACTCACACCATGTCATCACTGGGGCGCCCGGTTCCTTGCGGATTTGCATCGCGATTTCGGCGGGTTTGTGATCGCATCGAATGGCCGCACGATTTTTCACTGCGGCGACACTGCCTATTTCCCCGGGTTCAAGGAAATCGGCGACCGCTTCAATATCGACGTCGCATTGCTTCCCATTGGCGCTTACGAAGCGCCTACCGGTCGCGAAGTTCACATGAATCCAGAGGAGGCGGTGAAAGCGTTTCTCGAGCTTGGTGCGGAGACTTTGATCCCGATGCATTACGGAACATTTCGTCTCGGTTTTGAGCCGCTCCATGAACCGCCGCAGCGGCTGCTTAGGTCCGCCCGCGCCCATGGCATCGAGGAAAAAGTCCTCGTGATGACCGAGGGAAAACCGGTTGTTTTATGAAAAATAAAACGCCGAATTCCGAGCGTCGAGTTGTCAATATCGAATGGCTTGGGGTAAGAGAAGAGGAGGGTGCTTACGTCTGGAAGTCTGCAACATCCAACGCCCAACGCTCAACGCCCAACACTCAATCAGCAAGTAAGCCGCATTTCGATCTGGAAGATAGACTACTGGAATTCAGTGCCCGCATCATTCGCCTGGTCGATGCTCTGCCAAATACGCGAGCGGCTAATCACGTCGCTGGACAACTCCTGCGTTGCGGGACTTCTCCATACGGAAATCACGGCGAGGTCGAAGCTGCCGAATCGCGCAAAGATTTCGTTCACAAATTAAAGATTTGCCTCAAAGAACTAAAAGAGACTCGCCGCTGGTTACGGCTGATTGCGAGATCCTCGATGATGCCAGCGCAGAAAATGAGACCGATTCTCAACGAGACTGAGGAGCTAATCAAAATTTTCTTCTCAAGCGTCCGAACGGCTGAAAAGAACGCGAGATGACGCTGCGAGTTTCCGAGTTGGGCGTTGGATGTTGGACGTTGAGCGTTGAGCGTTTGCTTCTCAGTTTAAACGTTGGGCGTTGGACGTTGAGCGTTGGGCGTTTCTCCTTTTAGATGGCCGCGTCGCGCTCCACGCGTTCGGAAATTCTTGGCGCGCTTTCAGCTGGCTGCTCGTCGTCGCCTTTTGCCTCATCCTGCTCTGGCACAATCCGCTGGTTTTTTGGAACGACGATTATGAATTGTCTGTGTTGCCGGTGTTTGCCGACATGGCGCGCAGCTGGTCGGAGGGGAATTGGCCGATCCTGAGTCCGTACTCGTGGGTCTGCGGCAATCTCGCCGGCGAATTTCAGTACGGTACGTTCTCGGTTTTTGTAAATGCAGCCGTCATTTTCATCTGGAAATTTCCGCTGACGTTTCCCCAACAAGCCGCCGCACTTTCAATCGCTCATCTCTTTGTTTTGGCGATCGGCGCATTTTTGCTCGCGCGCGACCGGCGACTTTCAATTCCACTGTCGATCTTTGTCGCGCTAGTCGCTGCGCTGAATGGCTGGATCATTTGCTGGGGCGCGACCGATTGGTTCGGCGCGCTCGGCGCGTTCACGTGGTTGCCCTGGGCGTGGTGGGGAGCGGAACGCGCGCTGGATCAGCCACGAACGAAATGGCGATTCCTCTGGCCAGCGCCGTTCGTTTATCTCGTCGTCACAGGCGGATTCCCCTACACGGTTTTGATGTTGCTGCTCTTGATCGCGTGGTTGGCGATCAAGGCGATAGTCGGGAAAGCGCGACAGTCGGGACACTAAGGTCCCTCGCACATTGGCAGTCTTGCCGATGCTCTTTGGTGTCGCGCTCGGTTTCGGACTGTCCGCGCCTGCGTGGCTGGCGATCCTCGATCTCGTTCAAGGTTCAGCACGCGAACTGCAGTCGCCAGCAGCGCACTGGCAATGGCTCGTTCCGCCCTCGGCGTTGCCCGGTTTGATCTTGCCATGCTGGACTGTTAATTGGGCGGATTTTTCCAGCCGTTATCTGCCACACACAGCAACTGAATTAGCATGCGGGCTAGTCGCTCCCGCCGCACTCATCGCAGGATTCCTCGGGCGTGGGCGTGTACTCGTCAGGCAAATTAGGTGGGAGGTTGTCTTGCTCTTGCTCGTGCTCTTGCTCTGCACGATTCCAACGGCCGGTCTTTTCCGGTGGAGTTTTCGCTGGCTTCCATTTTTCCATTTGGTTCTCGCGATTTGCGCAGCGGAAGTGCTGCAAGTGCGGCCGGGGTCATCGCCTTCGCCGAGGTACGGCGGACAGGCCGATCCCGGCTACAGTGGCGCTCGTTCTCATCGTTTTGACGGCTATCGCGATGTTCATTCTGCGCGCAACTGGCGCCTACGCTTTCCCTCTGACATGGATTTTACTCGGGCTCGCTGGGATTTGGTGGCTGTCAACGCTCTGGTTGCGTGATTCTGAATTTCAAAAATGGGGACCGGTTGCGATCACGTTTTTGGCATTTCTCGCTACATATTTCTGCATCCCGACCAACTGCGGCGTCCCCAGGTACAATTTTTCTCAAGAACTGCTTAAACCTGCGCCGCTCGATCCAGCTCGTCTTTATGTGAGCATCTATCCGTGGGCGGAGCTTACCTATTGCGTGGCAAACAAACCGGAACCGGTTGGCCAAACTCTGCGGCCGGGCAGCACCTCGATGTGGGCCGGATTGCATTTCATTAATGGCTACAGCCCGATCCGAGCCGCTGGCGTAGCGCGCGAATTCGGGACCACGATCCACGGTGAAATCAATCCGGAAGTGGGAGAATATTTGCTCGATCATCAAGCTGGCGAGGGTGGGGAACTAGCATTGACTGGGAGTGGACGGTATCGTCGTTGCGCGGGAAATCGATCTCGTGCCGCAGCCATCCTCTGAATGGCAGCTCGTCGTTTCAACAGATGAAGGACGCGTCTTCCACCGGCGCGGTGTGCCATTCGCGCGCGTGCGCTCAGTCAATTCAATCGATTCGCGGCCTAACGAGCAGTTTGTCGCCGCAACGATTTCGCAGATCGATAATTCGCGAAACCGAGTGGGAGTTGACGTCGATGTGCCGAATGGCGATCGGCCCGCGTTGGTCACTTTTTCGCGGCCCTATTTTCGTGGATATCAGGCGCGCTTGGGCGATCAAAAACTCGCCGTCACTTCCTATCGAGGATTATTTCCAGTGGTGGAAATCCCGGCGGGCACGCATGGGCGACTCACTCTTGCCTATCGGCCATATTGGCTCATCTGGGGAGGGAGCGCTGCCATCGCTTGTGCTTTAATCATCGCGCTGAGCCTTGTCGCCGCGATTACTAGGAGATACGCCCGACCAAAGGCTTACGTAAGTACCGCAATGATGTTGAACTGTGATGATTTGGTTCGATTTTATCCAATCGTGAAAAGGTCACTCGTCGCGCTAACCATATTTTTCTCAGCCTTCGCTGCCACGTTTGGAGATCTCAAGCCCACCGATTCGAGCGCTCCGGTCCTGCAATATTTTGAGCCTGTTCAAATCGCTCCCAAGGCTGGCCATACAGATGCACCGAACTTTACTTTCGACGGGGGAAAACCGTTGCTTACGATAACCTCTGTCCATCAATTAATCCCCCATCGGGATGGAAAAGGCGTTACAATTGTCCTAAATGAAAAGGACAAACAGCGATACGCAGAGCTAACGCGCCGATTCAAAAGTCGGCTACTGATATGTGTTGCTGCAGCCGACGTGATCAGCATCGAGCAAATCACTTCTCCGGCGGAGAACGGGATGATTGAGTTTAGTGATGCCCACTATACGGGGCATATCGCCAAATATCTGCGTCGCCGGTTCGGTATGTAGCGTTGCGATAAAACAGGAAAACCCTCCACTACGGGCTGGTCACGCGTAGCAGATCCTTTCGATACGGCGTATCGCCGTTTCGTACTTCAATTGTCATGTTGAGCGAAGCGAAACATCTCTGGCTTGTTTTCCTTCCGCTCTGAAAAATCGGAGATTCTTCGCTTCGCTCAGAATGACATTCCAATTAACCACGCGCCCACAAGGGTTGCGTTATAGGCACAGTGACAGGCAATACAGTTCCAAAGGTTGCGTGTCCTCTCTAAGATAAGACATAGAGTTACCTGCACGACTGCTAGTAACAGAAACACCCACGGCGATGCTGTCATAGCACCCGGGTGAGTAAGCGTCGCTGCGAACACCACTATCGATATGCTTAGAGCTATTCCATAGCTTTCGCGAAAAGCCCGATAAAGGAACCCGCGCATAATGATTTCTTCAAAGACCGGCCCAACGAGAACTAAAATTGTAAAAAGGTGCTTTTCCGGCCCTGGTTGATGAATGAAAGGTTTCGTTAGAGGATACTCCTCAGCAAAACCTGGCAGTTCCATTCGTTCCAAGAAAACGCCTGTGAGCCCGAGGACAAAACCCGCAACTACTGCAAAATAACTAATACCTTGCCGGAAGGATTGGAATTCAAAGAGATCTAAGACGTCCAGCAGTGATTGGGGATGCGCAAACAATACAACTACCAAAAAAGCCGCGAGCACTCCTCCTGCGGCAATAAAGAACGTTCCAAGAGGCGTCCCCACCCAGTATCTGAATCTTGGGAAAAATTGCCAAAACGCCACGATAACTGCTAATCCAACGAGTTGCGAGCCGAACAACGCTGCGATACAAAGCCACGGCTTCAATATTCTGCGTCTTAAGCTCATTTTGATTCGTACAGCTGATTGAAATCTATCCCGAGAGGTCGGCAGAATAGGGATTTGATATGTAGCGGTGCAGGATTCCCCCACTCGCTGCCGACGCCGCTACAATTTTTTTGGGTCTTCGAGCAGTTCGATGACGTGTTTAAGCAAGCGGCCGGCGCCACCGCCGTCGATGCTGCGATGATCAAAGCTCAATGTAATCTGCGCTTCGGTTTTGGGGGCGAATTCTTTTTTCTCTTCATCCCACGACGGAACTTTTTTCCCTGCTCCGAGACCGAGCAGCAACGTTTGATCTGGCAGCGGAATCGGCGTGCCCCATTCCATTCCGAAGGTTCCGAAATTGGAAACCGTCGCGATGCCGCCAGCTTGCATGTCCGGCGAAATCCGTCGTTGTCGCGCGAGCTCGACAAGTTCCTTGTATTTGGTGGCAAGATCGGCAAGTGAGGTTTTGTCTGCGCCGCGAATCACCGGCACCATGATCCCGTCCTCCGCTTCAACCGCGATGCCTACGTCGATGGAGTTTGATTGCACTACGCGGTTGCCGATCAGTTTCGCCGCGGCGCCTGGGTTTTCCGCGAGAGCGAGGGCGAGCGCGCGCAAAACGTAAAGACCGGGGCCGGGCTTTGGATCACGCGATTGCCGGTCTTGCAACACGGGATCGAGATTCACGGACGAGCCGATCGTCGAAAGCGGACGCGTCCAACTCCGCCGCATGGCGTCGGCCACGCCCGCGCGAATAGCGGAAGCTTGGTGCACGATTTGCTTCTCGATCCTTTGCACGAAATTTTCGAGATCCTTGATGGTGACACGATTCCCCGCGCCAGTGCCCATGATCCCCGCCAAGTCCGCCGTTGTTAATTGCAATTCAGCCATGCGCGCGCGCACACGCGGTGACATGAAAGTCGCGCCTTTTGTGATTGCAGGAACAGGTAGATCGCCAACACGTGCGCCTTCGCCGTCCCGACCACGTGTCGGGATTTTTCTCTCTCGCGCCGGAGCGACTTCCTGATCAGCGCGCGCGGGAATTTCCTCAGCCACTTCTCGCTGTGGAGGAGGCGGCGCGTGTTTCGCGAATCGCGCGGCGTCTTGCTCGCTTGCTTCTACATAACCAAGCACTGCGCCAACTGGGTAAGTCTCCGTTAATTGCACGGTAATCTTGGCAATCTTGCCCTTGCACGGCGTGGTCACGCCCATGACCGCTTTGTTGGTCTCGACATCGATAATTTCCTGATCGTCCACGACCTCGTCGCCGGGTTTAACCTTGATATCGACAATCGTGGCTTCAGCGATCGATTCGCCCAGCTGCGGCATGATGATCGGAACTTGCGGCATAGATTCTATTCTCGAAGCAGTTGCCTCGCCTTCGCGACAATATTTTTCGCGTTCGGTCGATGCGCGCTCCAAAGATTTGGGTGGTATGGAATCGGAGTGTCTTTCGCGTTGAGACGTTGCGGCGATGCATCGAGCAGATGAAAACCCTGGCTCGTGACACGCGCGATAACTTCCGCGGTCGCGCCGCCCCAGGGAAATGATTCGCCCACGCAGAGCAAACGTCCAGTGCGCGCGACGGATGCCAGCACGGTGTCGGTGTCGAGCGGTTTAACCGTGCGAAGATCGACAACTTCAATTTCGAGACCTTCACGCGCGAGTTCCTCTGCCGCCGCGAGAGATTCCTGCACCATTGCGCTGTAGCTCACGATGGTCAGGTCGCGTCCTTCGCGCGCAATCCGCGCGCGGCCAGTTGGCAAACCTTTCTCCGGCAATTTGTCGGCCTTGAGATGGTAATAAAGATATTTGTGTTCGCAGAAAATGACCGGATCATCAATCGCTACGGCTTCAGCAACATGGTGTAAGCGTCTTCCACCGTCGCTGGAGTCATCACGATAGGCCGGGGTAATGCGCGTAAATCGATTCCATCGATTGACTGTGAAACGGACCGCTGCCTTTTGTTCCGCCGGACGGCAGACGCACGGTGATCGGCACTGGCACTCCGTTCGCCAGTAAAGCGTGCCGGCGTGGTTTAGGATTTGGTTGAGAGCAATGCTGGAGAAATCCGCAAACTGCATTTCGACGATCGGCCGCATTCCCTGAATCGCGGCGCCAATCGCGGTGCCCACGATCGCGTCTTCGCTGATCGGCGTGTTCAATACGCGCCCAGGAAATTCCTTCGCGAGACCTTTCGTGGCTTTAAATGCGCCGCCGAATGTTCCGCCGACGTCCTGCCCGTAGATGAAAACGCGCTCGTCATCACGCAACAATTTTGCCTGCGCTTCACGGATCGCTTCGAGATAGGTGATGCTCATGAGGCAAATGACGAATGACGAATGCCGCAATGACGAATGAAACCCGAATGACGAATGACGACAATCCATGAAACTGCCGGCTTATTTCGGCATTTGTGCTTCGTCATTCCTTCGTCATTCGTCATTCGCAATTCGTCATTCATCTTCGTCCATGTGATCGGCCAGTTCACGCGTGGAGAGGGCGCACCAATCTTCTTTGTCGCCTTCGGGCGCGGGCTCTTTTTGCGCGCTGGCAATCGCCTCCTCGATCTGCGCGACCGCATCTTTGCGCCACTCGGCCAGCGTCTCCGCGTCCGAAAGATTAAGGTCGATAATTGTCTGCTCGGCTACCTTCAGGCAATCGCGCGCGAATGGCTGCTGCTTGATCTCCTCCGTCACGTAGCTTGCATCGTCGTGCTCGCCATGGCCGGACAGGCGCAGCACAGATGCGACAACCAACTGCGGCGGACGACCTGCACGCGCGCGTTTCACCGCGCTGCCGATCACGTCCAGGCACGCGCCAAGGTCGGTTCCGTCGAGACTGTAGCCCTCGAATCCGTAGCCGATCGCGCGATCAACTAAATCATGACACGCGAACTCGCGATCGTTTGAAGTGGAGTAGGCGTAATGGTTGTTTGTCGCGACGACCACGAGCGGTATTTGTTCGACAGCAGCGATATTCATTCCCTCGTGGAACGAACCGGTCTGCATCCCGCCTTCGCCGATGCACGCCAGTCCGACGAAGTTTTTCTCGCCTTTAAATCGCTTGGCCATCAATGTGCCGACGGTGACCGACACCATCGCGCCGAGGTGACTGATCATTGCGAGTTCGTTCTTGCGCGGATGGCCGCGGTGAATGTTGCCGTCGCGTCCCCGCATCGGGCCCAACCGCGAGCCGAGATATGTGCGCGTGACGTCGATCAGCGGCTCACCAAATGCGGATCGCCCGGCCTGGTCGCGAATCAATGGCGCGAAGATATCACCCTTCTGCAAAAATAAGCCGCACGCGACGCTGACTGCCTCTTGCCCTTTGCCGATATAGACTCCGCCCGTGATCAATCCGCCTCGATAAAGGCTAACCAGTTTTTCTTCCAGCGTGCGCGTGAGAAGCATCCAGCGAAATGCCTCAAGAAAACGCTCATGCGGCGGCCGCGCCTTTTTCGTTTTTGATTTTGCGATCCGCTGAGCCGTCTGAAGCATCCGGCAAATTTACGCGAGATCGACGATTGCGCGCAAAAATTTTTTGCTGCGCGTTCGCGATTCTAGGGAGCACAGGCTGCCCAGCCTGTTCTTTTTGGCAGCCTGCCGAAAAGCGTGTAGTGCAATTCAAAATTCGCTTCGCGAAAGTGTCGTCGGCAAGCTGCCGACGACTGCAGGCTAGCGGCATGATCTCATGACATGGGTAACAGTTCAGTCTCATGACATAGGTGACACTTTCTCGGGCATCTATGCCTTGGAAAGAGTTTTTGGTGTCGGAGGCGCGGATGCGATTTGTGCTTGCGATCAAAAGCAAGAGCGAGGCGTTTGCGTCTGTGTGTGCGCGGTTTGGGATCAGTCGCAAGAGCGGTTACAAGTGGTGGCAGCGCTATCGGGCCGGAGGAGTAAAGGCGTTGGCCGATCGTTCGCGTCGGCCGCATCCTCGAGGGAAAAAGCAGCGTTTGGTGTGGCGGGAGCGGTTGGGCAAAGTGCGCCGAGCGCATCCCAGTTGGGGAGCAAAAAAGTTGCGGTGGCGGTTGCAAAAGGCTTTTCCTGGAAGGCGGCGCATCCCGGCGGTGAGCACGTTGGCGCGTTGGCTGGTGGAGTTGGGTTTGGTGAGGAGGCGCCAGCGAAGGGCGCGACGCGGACCGGTCTTGATGGGGAGGGGAGTACACGCGCCCAACGGCTGCAACGAAGTGTGGACAATCGACTTCAAAGGGTGGTTTCGCACAGGCGATGGAAAGCGGTGCGAACCGCTGACGGTGCGCGATTTGTTCAGTCGTTATGTGTTGGCGGTGGTGCTCCTGCCCAATCAAAGCGATGCGGCGGTGCGCCGGGCGATGGTGCAAATTTTTCGTCGTTATGGCCTGCCCAAAATCATTCGGGTAGACAATGGCGCGCCCTTTGGCGGCAAAGGCGCTCTGGGTCTCTCGCGCCTGAGTGTATGGTGGCTGCGCTTGGGGATCGTGGTGGAGTTTGTCCGGCCAGCTCACCCCGAAGACAACGGTGCGCACGAACAAATGCATCGGGTCTTGCGAGCCGATGTCGCCAAGCCGCCTGCACCCAGCGTTGCGGCGCAAAAACGACGCCTTCGCGCCTGGATCCGGTGCTACAATCAAGTGCGTCCTCACGAAGCATTGGGCCAGCGCGTTCCTGCAAAGATTTACTGGCCGAGCAATCGGCTGATGCCGGTGCAATTGTCGCCGGTGGAATATCCCTGTGGGTGGCAGAGTCGGCGGGTGCGCAATCGCGGCCACATCAAATGGAACGGTCGCGAGCGCTTTATCGGCCGAGCCTTTGTTGGGCAACGGGTGGGACTCAAAACAGTGGCCGATGGTGTCCACGAAGTTTATTTCCAGCCAGAAACTCGGATCGGGTTGCTTTACGCGCGCGATCTGTCTGGAATGCGACCGGCTGCAATCGCGCGATATCCTTAAACCCCGACGCGTGCCCTCCCCTGGGGCCAAAGATCGCGGCGGTTGAGCGCGCGCCTGAACAAACGGCGGCTCCGCCGTCCAGCTCTATTTGCTAGTTTGTTCAAGCGCACGCTCAACACGCTCAAACGCAAAAGTGTAACCCATGTCATGAGATCAAAGTGTTACCCATGTCATGAGACTGTCCCAGCAGCCTGCGCTCCCCAGGAGGAACTATCGCATCGCCAGTGCGAGACGACGTTGTCTCGGATTCTGCTCGCCTCCGTTCGATGCTACTTCGGCAGAAACGTGCTGTGGCGCGGTTAATTTCATTCCGACTAGCTTGCTGACGCCGCGCTCTTCCATTGTCACGCCGTAAAGAACATCGGCTTTGGCAATGGTGCGTTTGTTGTGAGTGATGATGACAAACTGGCTTTGCTCTACGAAGCGCTCCAGCACGCGGATAAAACGGTTGATGTTGCCTTCGTCCATTGCCGCGTCCACTTCGTCCAGAATGCAAAAAGGACTCGGCCGCACCATGTAAATGGCGAACAACAACGCCACCGCGACCATGGAGCGTTCGCCTCCGCTGAGGAGAGAGACGCTTTGCAACTGTTTGCCGGGAGGCTTGGCAGTGATTTCGATCCCGCAGTTGAGCGGGTCGTTCTCATCCAGCAACGACAGGTCCGCGCGCCCGCCGCCGAAAAGTTCTGCGAACATTTCGCGGAAGTTGATTCGCACCTGGGCAAAGGTTTCGCCAAACAACTTTCTGGTGGTGGAGTTGATCTGCGCAATCACATCGAGCAATTCGCGACGCGAATTGGTGAGATCGTTGTTTTGCGCTTCGAGAAATTTGTATCGCTCTTCCAGCTCATCGTACTCATGAACGGCATCGAGGTTTACCGGGCCCATGTTGTCGAGCTGCGTGCGAAGATCCGTGATGACTTTTTGAAGATCAGCATCGCCGAGGTGGATCGCGTTCTCCGAACGCGATGGTAAATTCGACGCGGCTTCGCCGCCATTTGTGGCATCGCCCGCGGAGCGGTCGAGCCACCTTTTCGCTTGCGCGCGCAAAACTTTCTCGAACGCGGGCTTGATCCGGCTAAAACGCGCGAAGATCAATCTGGTAGCTGCGCGAAATGTGCTCCGCGAGATTGTCGATCTTCATTTGCAATTGCGACTCGCGCACTTGCCGCTGGGCACGGCGATCCTGCAATTCGGCCAATGAATCGCGCAGACGCCGCAATTCGGCTTTCGCAATCGGAAATCGTGGAGAGCCGTGTAGCGCGTTGCTCGGCGATTTTCGCCGCGTTCGCTTTGGCTTCCTCGCGCTGCGCGCGTCTGACTTTTGATTAAGCCTTCCGATTCACGGGACTCCTCAGCCTGTGCAGCCAATTTCGCTTCGTACATCGCTATATCGGCTTTTCGAACAGCGATCAGCTCGACCAGTTCGGCCTCGCGCGCGCGCATTGCTTCGTGTTGCGCGATGAAATTTTCATGGCGCTGACGTTCGGTCGCGACCGCCAGCCGCAGTTGATTCATTTTTTCGGTCAGCTCTTCCTCGCGCAGCGTGGTCTGTTTCTGCGCGGCTTCGAATGCAGCCAGCTCGGCCTGCTCTTTTGCAAGTTGATCCCGCATCGTTTGCAGTTCGCGCTCCAAGTGCGTGACCCGTTCGTCGGCCGTGGCTATCTGCTGCTCCAGCGCATTTTTGTCGGATCGCAGATTGTCGATCTTGCGTTCGGCCTCGCCCAATTCGCGCTGGAGCCGCGAAGCGATTTCGAGCGCCGCTTTCGCTTCGTCGCGTTTCGCGCAAAGCGATTCGCGCTCTTTTGCCAGCGCGGCTTCTTCTTTCGCCAGATCGGCGATTTGCGCTTTGCGCTCCAGCAATGACGGCGCGCGCACTTCGCTGCTGCCGCCAAAGACGATCCCTTCTGTGGAAATAAATTCGCCGGCGAGCGTGGCCATCGCCAGCGCGGGCTCGGACTTCTTACACTCAAGCGCGTGTTGCAAATCGGAAAAGATGATGACATTGCCGAGCAAGTGACCGACAAATGGTTCGAGCGACGAGGGCGCAATCAGTTTGTCCGTGGCCCAGGCGAGCGCACCCTCCGGCAGACTTTTCCGCGCTGGTTTTTGCGCAGAGCCTGTCAACTGCGGAATGAGCAGCGCGGCCTGGCCCAGCTTCTTTTTCCGGAGTCGCGCAATGATTTCGCAAGCAACGCTCGCGTCTTTTAGAACGACGGCGTGCAGATTTCGGCCCAGCGCGGCTTCGATCGCCGAAACGAACTTCGGATCGACATCGAGGTGCGCGACGAGCGAACCGGCAATCGCCTCACGAAATTTTCTGGGATCGTCCAGACCTTTGAGAACAGCTTGCGAACCTTCAGCCAAGCCTTCGCCTTCTTCATTGAGCTGACGCAAAACGTCCAGACGTGATCGTTTCTCCGCGAGCGTCCGTTCAAGCGCGGCAAGATTCTGTTCCGCTTCAGAGAGCAGTTTTTCTTTTTCGCGCAGGCTCGCATCGACATCGATCGCGTCGCGCCGGCTGGTTTTGCCTGAGGCAGCAATGTGCCGGGCGAGTTTTTCGCCGCGCTGCGGTTAATGTTCGAATCTGTTTGGCGAGGTGTTCAGTTTGCGCGCGGGTCAATTCTCGGCGCGTTTTGGTTCCTGAGAGTTCCTCCTCGAGCGTCGCGACGCGGCTTTCGGATTTGGATAGCGCGAGTTGCAACTCCTGCAACTGCGTGCCGCGCTCAGTGCGATTTTTCTGAATTTGTCCGGCCAGACTGGCAAGCTCGGTCAGCTCGGCTTCTTTTTCTTTCAACTGCCGCTCGATTTCTGTGATCGAATTATTGGTTTGCTCGACCTGAGCGGCGTGCTGTTTGCGTTTCTTTTCCGCGTCGCCGATGTCGCGCTGCGCGCGTTCGACCAGCTCGGAAAGTTCTTCCGCCCGCTGCCGATTGAACTCAATGCGGCTGCGATGCGCCGCGATTTCGCTTTCCAGTCGCTGCACTTCCGTGCGCGAATCGGCGATCTCGATGTCGATCTTGTCCAGCGCGTGGCGTTCTTCAGTTAGCCTATTTTCGCTGTTGTCGATCTTCTCGCGCGTCGCGCGCTCGGACTGGGTCAGGCGCTCGATTTCTTTGTGACAGTCGGAGAGATCACCTTGGAGAACATCAAGCTGTTTGCGCGAATAATGGGACTCGAGCACGCGCAGGTCTGTATGCAGCGCCTGGTACCGACGCGCTTTGCCCGCCTGTCGCTGCAACGAACCAATTTGACGTTTTACCTCTTTAATGACGTCACCAATGCGCAGGAGATTTGCCTCGGTCGCTTCCAGCTTGCGCAGCGCTTCGCGCTTTTGTGACTTGTATTTGGTAATTCCGGCCGCCTCCTCGAAAACTGCGCGCCGATCTTCGGGTCGCGAACTCAAGATCATGTCGATCTTGCCCTGCTCCATCATCGAGTAAGCGGCCCGTGCGACGCCGGTGTCTGCAAAGAGGTTTTGAATATCGCGAAGGCGGCAGGGCGTTTTGTTCAACAGGTATTCGGAGTTGCCGTCGCGATACACCCGGCGCGTTACGCGCACGTCGTGCCATTCGATTCCGAGTTCTTCGCTACAATCGGTGAAAGTGAGTGAGACCTCCGCCAATCCAACCGGCTTGCGCGTATCGGCGCCGTTGAAGATCACATCCGCCATCTCGTCGCCGCGGAGCGACTTGGCAGATTGCTCTCCGAGCGCCCAGCGGACGGCGTCAAGGACGTTGGATTTTCCACAACCGTTTGGCCCGACGATAGCGGTAATCCCCTCGTGAAAATTAAAAACCGTTTTATCGGCGAATGACTTAAAGCCGAGTAGCTCGAGCGATTGTAAGTGCATTGTGGGCCACACCCCGGGCCTCGGCAGCGTCAATACAGCAAGGTTGCAGGGGTTACAAGCGGAAAATCACACAATTTGAAGGGGTTCCGGAGGGTGCGACCACAGGATATTGGGCTTTGCGTCCAGCCGCATAAGATCGGAATCGCGCGAACCCTTGCGTGCTTTGTCGCCTCTCTTCTTGCGACAAGGGGAGAGGATGAAGGTGAGGGGATCGGACAATTAGTGGTGCCTTTAGACGCGACCCTCACTCTCCCGCTCTCCCTTGCCAGGGAGAGGCGCCCCTCTGCACGCGCTGCAACGCAATGACCCATTCGAAAGCACACACCCTTAGATGCCGGAGCTTACTCGCACTCTTGCTTTGGACAAGTCGTTCACTCAGGATGCGCCAATGGCAGAGGAACCGCCGGCGTGGATACAGCAAGAAGAGCGCATCGACCATCAGTTGGTCCGCGGCATTGGTATCCCGGCTCTCACTGCGAATATTGTCAGCTCCACAATCGGTGCGGGAATTTTCGTGATCCCGGCGACCGTGGCGAGAGGACTGGGATCGGCTGCGCCGCTCGCATTTGTTTGTTGTGCGATTGCGATGGTCTTGTTCGTTACTTGCTTCGCGATTGCCGGCAGCCGCGTGTCATTGACCGGCGGCTTGTACGCGTATGTCGAAGTCGCGTTTGGGCGTTACGTCGGCTTTCTCGCCGGTATGCTTTATTTTCTAACCGCGATCGGCGCAGTTGCCGGCGTCGTGAATGTGTTGGCAAACTCGGTCGCGCTAGCCGTTCCGTTTCTTGGCGGTCCGATAATGCGCATAGTCGTGATGTTCGCCGTTTACGCGTCGCTCGTGTTGATCAACATCCGCGGCGTGCGCCAAGGCGCTGGTGCGGTGACCGTGATCACAGTCGCGAAGCTTTTGCCGCTGTTGCTGTTCGTTGGCGTCGGAATATTTTTCATTCATCCGCCGAATCTTGCCTGGAGCAGTTGGCCCGGCAGCAAGTCGTTAGGCGATGCCGTTATTCTGCTGATTTTCGCCTTTGTCGGAATCGAGGTGGCGCTGATTCCGAGTGGCGAAGTGAAGAATCCGGCGCGCACGGTTCCGCGATCGGCTTATCTCGCGCTGGTCACCACGACAATCATCTACCTCATGATCCAACTCGTAGCGCAGGGTACGCTCGGCGCCGATCTCGCGAAATCATCCTGACGCGCCACTCGCCGAATCGGCGGCAAAATTTCTCGGCAATTTGGGCCGCACGATTCTTCTGGCTGGTGCCAGCATCTCTGCATTCGGATTTGTAACGAGCGACATCCTGAGTTCACCGCGTATGATCTTTGCTTTCGGCCGCGACGGCGCGTTGCCGCAGTTTTTCGCGCACGTTCATCCGCGCTATCGATCGCCGGACGTCGCGATCATTACTTATGCGACGCTCGCCTTTGCGCTGTCACTCAGCGGCACCTTCGAACAACTGGCGGTGCTTTCGAACGTCGCCGTGTTGTTGATGTATCTGCTTTGCTGCGCCGGTTGCTGGATTCTGGTGCAACGCGATGTGCGATCGGATGGTGAGCCCTTCAATTTCCCCGGCATGAAAATTGTGCCTGCGCTGGCGATCGTCGCGATTATCTGGATTCTCGCGCACGCCACCGCTCGGGAATTTGTGGTGACCGGAATCGTGCTCGCGCTCGCGTCCGTCGTGTATTTCGTGCGCACGTCCATCGCGCGTTCCGAGCGCGCGAATGCGTGACTGCTGTAGGGCAAGCGCTCCGCTTGCCGAGCGCAGGCGATACGCCCGCCCTACAATTTGCGTCTTCTTGAGCGGTGAGCGTTGGACGTTGAACGTTAGGCGTGTTTCCGTGAAGCTTTCGCCCATGCGTCAAATTATCTTGAGGAGTTTTATTCGTTCCTGCGATTTCCAAGTGTTTCGACTGATGACCAGTACAAAGAAAAGCTGAAGCAATGTGCAGATTGGCTCGTGAACAAGCTCACGAGCATCGGACTGGAGACGCAGCTCGTTCCCACCAAGGGGCACCCGATCGTCTGGGCGCGCAACAAACATCAGCCCGGACGCCGGACAGTTCTGATCTACGGGCATTACGATGTGCAGCCGCCGGATCCTCTGGAGCTTTGGGATTCGCCGCCGTTCGAGCCTGTCTTGAAGAATGGCTACGTCTTTGCACGCGGCGCAACGGACAACAAGGGCCAAATCCTTGCGCACATTCTCGGAATTCAGGAAACGATCGAGGAGCATCGTGAGCTGCCGGTGAATTTGCATCTTGGTGATCGAAGGCGAAGAGGAAATCGGCAGCGCGAATCTCGGCCCTTTTCTTAGATGAAAATCGCGACGCATTGAAGTGTGACGTGGCAGTCGTTTCCGATACTGGCATGATCGCGCGCGGAGTGCCGACCTTAAGCTATGGGCTGCGCGGCGTGACCGCGCTGGAGATCAAAGTGACTGGTCCGAAGATGGATTTGCATTCTGGCGTTTTCGGCGGCGCGGTTGCGAATCCGATCACCGCACTCGCGCAATTACTCGCCACGCTTCACGATCGCGAAGGTCGTGTGGCCATCGCGGGATTCTACGATCGCGTCAAGCCGCTCGAAGATTGGGAGCGCGAAGCTTGGCGCAAACTTCCAGTCGATGGCGACAAGCTGATCCTGGAGGAAACAGGCGCGCCCGAGCTTTTCGGCGAAGCAGGTTACAATTCGATGGAGCGTATTTGGGCGCGTCCAACAGCCGAGATCAACGGAATCGGCGGCGGCTATCAGGGGAAAGGGACAAAGACTGTCATTGCCAGTCATGCGATGGCGAAACTGACATTCCGTCTCGTTCCGGAACAGGAAGGCGATGAGATTCTGAAACTAGCAAAGGCGCATTTGCGAAAGAATCTGCCGAAAGGCGTGACAATGGAAATCACCGACCGGCCACAGCGGCCCGTGGTATCTCACCGATCCGCACTCGCCACTCGGTGAAGCGGCGCAGCGCGCGTTGCGCAAAGCTTTCGATCGCGACGTCGCGCTCATCCGCGAAGGCGGCAGCATCCCGATCGTCTCGCAGTTCCGCGGGATTCTGGGGATTGAGACGCTGCTCATGGGCCTCGCGCTGCCCGATTGCCGCGCGCATTCGCCCAACGAGAATTTTCCGCTCGAAAATTTCGAAGGCGGAATCCGTCTCAACAAAGCAATTCTTCAGGAGCTCGCTCAGCCGTAGCACAGGCATCCTGCCTGTGGGGCCGGCGGGCATCTTGTCCGCCACCGGACGGACTCGCTGTGGCGAGCCTGCCGATGCAAATCGCGTGCTGTAGCGTGCGCTGTCTCAGCGCATCCGACTCGGATCGCGCATTCGATTCTCCGCTGAGGAGGGCAGCGGACATCTGTGTCACACGCCTGCAAGGGCGTCACGAAACGCCCTGCAACATGAAATGGCTTTTAAATCATAATTCGCGATTTTTACTTGGGCCTTTTATTGCGCCTCCGCCGCACATGCAGCCGAAGAGTCGTTAGGCACAAAGATCAAAAAAGTTTTCGAGCCATCGCCAACACCGACTCGCAAGCATCGGAAGAAGAAAGCCACGCCCACTCCATCGCCTACGGCTGAACCGAAAACAAAAGAAAGTTTCCCCGACTCCCAGCCCAACCCCGAAAAGCAAATCAAAACGCAAGAAAGCATCTCCGACGCCTGCACCAACTGAATCTCCGGCTGCGACAGAGACACCGTCGCCGAGTCCGGCAGAAACGCCTGCTCCGGGAAAGAAGGGCTGGCCAAACGTGAGTCTTTCGCCTGACCAAATAGCGGACTACGACAATTATCCGCCAAAAGTGCGGCAAATCATCGACGCCGGGCTAGCGCTGACGAAACAGAATCTCGGTTACAGCTATGGCTCTGCCGATCCGAAAAACGGCGGCATGGATTGCTCCGGCTTTCATTTATTACGTTCTTCAGCAAAACGGCTTTCCCGACGTGCCGCGCGATTCCAGCCAGCAATATGTCTGGGTGCGCAAGGCGGGAGATTTCAATGCGGTCTTAAGTCGCAAGGAAGATTCATTCGAGCTCGACGACCTTAAGCCCGGCGACCTGCTCTTCTGGCGCGGCACTTACAACATCGATCGCGATCCGCCGATCACGCACACGATGATTTATCTGGGTCGCGAAAAGCGAACCAAAAAGCGCGTCATGGTCGGATCGAGCGATGGCCGCACATACGACGGCAAACAACGCTGGGGCGTCAGCGTTTTCGATTTCAAAATGCCGCCGCCACCCAGCAGCGGTGACGCTAAAATCAGTCCGGTCTTCGTCGGCTACGGGCGAATTCCCGGCTTGAACTCGCAGAGTTCTGGCGAATAGCCTTAAGCGCGAGAACGCGGTATAGCGCAGCTTCTATCGCTTGCTTGGACGGGCGAATGGATGGCTTGGGCGCGAGTGCAGACCTTTTTTGGCTTTTGAAATCATCAAAAACAAAGTCGGCGAGCGTTGCTGGACGTGAACAAACAGCCTCGATCAAACAAGGTTGGATCGTAAGAATCACGATCATAGTGGTGTGTGCGATTTTACTACCTGTCCTTTCGTATTCTCTTGTGCAGAACCACCGGATCACTCGACTCAAGGTGTCAGGGGTTGCAACCAGTGCTCGAATAACTAAGACGGATCGGCTATTCGGCGAGGGGTGGCGCGGTCATCCCAGCCACGGGACGATAGTGGTCTTCAAATATGCGGATGCTTCCGGCAAAACCTACGAAGGCTGGGAAAAGATATCTGCGACTGTCCGCTTCAAAGCTGAATCCAGGCGATGAGTTCCCTGTTTGGTATGATCGTGCGCGTCCGAATCGTTTTCTGACGCCTTGGACTGATAATTCCATCGAGATACGGACAACGAGCTTTATCGTTTTGCTTTTAGCGGCGTTGGTAGCGGTTTTCATTGTGACCAGACCGCGCAAAAAGCCAGTCAAAACACTCTGACTCTGGCAGCACGCTATTGCCCGTCCTCAATCTGCACAGGACTTGGGGACGTTTTCACCTCCGAGACGTTTGGAGCGCGAACATGAAACCGATGAACCCGGCGCTCGTATCCGACGAACGCGATTGCGACCAGAATGAGCATCACGATGAGGACGACGCGCTGTTCGTTTTTCGAAAGATCAAAAATTCGGAAGAAGCGTTTCATTTTTTGGCGTAACGGATCGGATCTTTTATTCCGGCTTCGCGAAAGCCTTTGAGCCGCAGGAGACAGGAATCGCATTCGCCGCAGGCGAGACCTTCGGGCGTCGGATCGTAACAACTGTGAGTGAGCGAAAGATCGACACCGAGCTCGACCGCTTTGCGAATGATTTCGGCTTTCGAAAATTTGATCAGCGGCGTGTGAATTTGAAAGCGTCTGCCTTCGACGCCGGCTTTTGTTCCGAGATTGGCCAGGTTTTCAAACGCTTCGATGAATTCCGGCCGGCAATCGGGGTAGCCGCTGTAATCGATCGCGTTTACGCCGAGAAAAATGTCATCGGCGGGAATCACTTCCGCCCAGGCGAGCGCGTAGGCGAGAAAGATCGTGTTGCGCGCGGGCACGTACGTGAGCGGGATCCCGTGCGCGATTTCTTTTTCAGAACGCTGCTTCGGCACATCGAGATCATCGGTAAGTGCCGAGCCGCCAAAGACGCGCAGGTCGATCTTTGCGACGCGATGTTCTTTTGCGCCTAACGAGTCGGCGACGCGGCGAGCAGCTTTGGTTTCGATTTGGTGACGCTGGCCGTAATCAAATGACAGCGCGTATGCTTCGTAGCCTTCCGCAATTGCGATCGCCAGCGTGGTGGTCGAATCAATTCCGCCACTCAGAAGAACGACTGCGCGTTTCATTCCTTAGCTGAGCTGCGTCTCCGCAGGGAGCTAGATTAACCACGAATGGACACTAATTGACACGCAATGTTTTGGGCGGTCGCCGCGGCGACCTTTGGAGTGCGGCGGTCGTTCCGCCGCTTTTTCATTTCTCGCCGCGGTTCAGGCTTCTTGTCCGGATACTCCGCGCGCACAGTCAGCGCGATTCCGCCGCGTGCGGAGAATTGCGCGGTGACGATCGCCTCGCGCGGCGCGCACGCTTTGACGAAGTCGTCAAGAATCCGGTTCGTGACTGCTTCGTTGAACGCGCGCTCGTTTCGATACGAGGCCAGATAAAATTTTAGCGACTTGCTCTCGACGCAGAGACGATCGGGCACGTAATCGATATCGATCGGGCGAAATCAGGCTGGCCTGGTCACCGGACAGACGGAAGTGAAATCGTCAGTTTCAAAATGAATCCAGTAATTCCGGCTGGGCGCTGGATTTGGAAAGGTCTCAAGGTGAGCCTCTGCGGGCGAAGCAGGCAATTTGGCGTCACTTCGTCCCAGCAAGGTCAAGCGTGACGTTTTCGATTTCGATCGTTTCATTCCTTGAACGTTCAACGTTCAACGCTCAACGTTCAATTTTCAATGGCGGCATCGGATGATCCACGAACTTCAAACACCGGCAATCGCATCGATGTGATTGATGTGATCGCATCCGACCCGAAGACCGGCGAGGTCGTTCTCGTGATGAATGAGCCTAATGAATGGAACGGCTCCGATGAACAGTTGCTGGCATTACAGGAGCGATTCAACGCCTACGTTTCATTTTTGCTCGACGGCGAAATGGCAGTCCGATCATCCGGATCTCGCCGGTAAACCGGCGCGGATTGAGCTGCGTTGCGCGCATGTGCCCGATACCCGCGCGCTCGAGTTGCTCGGGCTCATTCACGATCAGCTGGTGTTCCAGGGGATTAAGTTGGAAGTGGTCGTGAGGGACGCAGCAAGTTAAAAGGTTACAAAGTTGCAAGGGTTACAAAGGAGATCAGGCAACAGCGTTGTAACTTTTGTAACTCTTTTAACTTTTCACCATTTCGGATGAATCCGCCAGACATTGCCGCGGTAACCTTGCGCAAGGTCACGCTGCGGTTGATCCCATTTTTGTTCATTCTCTACATCGTGGCGTGGCTCGACCGGGTGAACGTCGGTTTTGCCGCGCTGCAAATGAATGCCGATCTCGGATTTAGCTCGGCTGCGTTCGGCTTTGGCTCCGGTGTGTTCTTCCTCGGCTACTGCCTGTTCGAAGTGCCGAGCAATCTGATTTTACATCGCGTAGGAGCGCGTCGCTGGATCGCGCGGATCATGGTGAGTTGGGGCGCCATCTCAGTGGCCATGATGTTCGTTCGCACGACGCCCACCTTCTACATCCTGAGATTTCTGCTGGGAGCGGCCGAGGCCGGTTTCTTCCCGGGCGTGATTTATTACTTGAGTCAGTGGTATCCGGAGGCGCAGCGTGCTCGCGCGATTGCAGCGTTCATGACGGCCGTCCCGGTGAGTGGGGTAGTCGGCGGTCCGCTATCGGGTGGGCTGCTGGGACTCAACGGAGTGTGCGGGCTCGCGGGATGGCAATGGCTGTTTTTGGTCGAGGGACTTCCCGCGATTTTGCTTGGCGTCATCGTGCTGGTTTATCTCACCGATCGGCCTGAGGCAGCGCACTGGCTGTCTCTGGCAGAGCGAAACTGGCTAGTTAGCAAACTCGCGAACGAACGAGCCGCCCGTAACGAGGCGCATTCAATTGGAATCTTGGCGGCGTTGACGAGCCCGACGATCTGGCAACTTGGGATCATCTTTCTTTTGGCAGCGGTTGGTTTCTACAGCTATTCGTTTTGGGCGCCGCTGATCATCAAATCGCTAACGGGAAGCAGCGATCTGGGCGTAGGCGTGGTCCTGGGTGCGATTAGCGCAGTGACGATCATTTTTATGGTGTTGAACAGCGCGCATTCCGATCGCACCGATGAGCGGCCCGTGCATGTGGCGGTGCCGTTGCTAGTCATGGGCGCGGGTTTTCTTGGTTGCGCTCTTTTGCGCCAACCCATCCTGGCCGTCTTGTCTTTAGCGCTGGTTCCGATTGGGCATTGCTCTGCGTACGGTCCGTTTTGGTCGCTTCCGGCGCGGTTCCTCACCGGAGCGCCCGCCGCGGCGGGCATTGCGTTGGTAGTGACGATCGCCAATGTAGGCGGCTTTGTCGGTCCCACGTTCATGGGCGCGATGAAGGATCGCTTTGGCACGCACAGTCCTGCGTTCATGCTGCTCGGCGCGTGTGGCATCGTGGCTGCCCTGCTCGCTCTGCGGCTCCGCCAGGTGGCAGCTCTGCGCACGCCGCAGACGCGTTAATGCGTGTTCAATCGCGCAAAGAAATCTTCGAAAAGCGAGTCGTAAATGCGGCTGCGCTCGGGGTGATACTGCACCGCGCGAGCAAAGGGATATTTTTGCAGATGTATTTGCTCGACGATTCCATCGTGAGCGGACCAGGCTTCCACTTCCAAATCGTTTCCGAGCCGTTCGACGCCTGGTGATGTGCGCTGTTCACTTTTGAAAAGCGGTGCGATGCGCTGCGCGAATGGCGCAATGGTTGAATGTCGCGATCGCGTTGCTCCAGCAAATTGTGGCCTTTGATATCGAGCTTCAACGTGCCGCCAAGGGCGACATTGAATACTTGAAGCCCCTTGCAAATGGCGAAGATCGGCAGCCCGCGCGCGAGCGCTTCCCGGACAGCCGCAAATTCCCAGCGGTCGCGTTCCGGGTCGATCTGTTTGTCCAACAATGAAGGATCGAGCACTTTCTGGCGCAAAAATTCCGGCGAAATATCGGAACCGCCAGTGAGCAGGAGACCATCCATTTGGTCCAGGCGAACATTTCGACTTCGCGCATTCCAGACTTTGATTTCGGGATGCTTGCGGAAAATCGGGCGAAACGATTTTGCATCTTTCGCTCGTATCCACGTGGCCAGATTTGGCATCGGCAAATTTGCGACTTCTCACTGGGTATGTAAAGAGCACTTCGATGTCACCCGTCGATCTTTCCAGGACATTAAATGGAGAAGTGGAAAGATTGAGCGCCGAAAGCAAGGCGCGCGCGATCGCAGTAGCGGTGCACGATCTCGAGAGCGGCCTGCGATTTTCGCTGCGTGGCGAACGGTGGTTTCATGCTGCGAGCACCATCAAAGTCGCGGTGCTCCTGGCGATTTTTCGCGCAGCAGACGAAGGCCGGCTTCATTTGGATGATTCGCTGCACGTGCGAAATCGTTTTATCAGCGCAGCAAACGGATCTCCTTTTCGCCTGAATTCCGATTCGGACGCGATGCCTGAGCTGTACCAAACCATTGGACGGACAGCGAAAATTCTCGCGTTGGCGGAAGGAATGATCGCGGCGAGCAGCAATCTTGCGGCAAATTTGCTGCTCGATTTTGTGGGTGTGGAATATGCGCGGAAGGTCCTGCGGGATGCGCAAGTGGATGGAGTGGAATTGCGCCGAGGTGTCGAGGACCATGCGGCACATGAGAGAGGAATAAACAATGAAGTGACCGCCGATGGATTGGTGAGCTTGTTATCCGCCGTGCGCGGCGATTTTCTCAGCAACGAAAGCAAGGAACAAGCGATCCGCATTCTGCTGGAACAACGATTTAATTCGATGCTTCCTGCCCGTCTTCCAGCTCATGCGACAGTGGCGCATAAGACCGGCGAGATCTCCACTGCATGCCATGACATGGGCATTGTGTACTTGCCCGAACGCGAACCGTACCTGGCTGTCATCTTGACTGAATTTGATCCGGAACACGACGGCCGGCGGGAAATAGTCGCAGCTATTTCCGAAGCGATTTATCGCTCTGTGATGGGAATCGAACCGAAATCAAATGAACGCTGAGGGATTGCGCGCCGTTGACGGTTTTGATTTGCCTCAAGAGTACCGCGCGCTGCTGCGGCCAGGCGAAGCGGAGACAGATTTCCAGGGGAAATTTCATAGACTCCCGCGCTTTTTCTATGAAATCCGCAGTCGGGAGGAGGCGCACGCTATTCGACTGGCGCCTCACTTCACGCTCGCGGAATTGATGCTCGTTGATTGCCGTGAGGCGCGGCTGCTCCTGAACCAGTTTCCGCATTACGTGCCGTGCGCAATCGTTTTGCTTGCGAGATTCCTGGAGGATTTTCGCCGCGAAGTCGATGCGCCGGTTTTCATCAGTGCGAACGGCGGCTACCGGTCGCCCGCGCATCAGATCAGCGGGGCGAAAAGCATCCACGCCTGGGGAACAGCGGCGGACATATATCGAGTTGGCGACACTTTTCTTGATGACGCGAAGTCAATTGAGAAATACCGAGCTATCGCGGCCTCACTGAGCCCGGCTGTGTTCGTGCAGCCATTTGGTCCGGAGCGAGGGCAAACCGACGACCACCTCCATATCGATTTAGGTTTTGTGAGCTTGACTCCGCGCGGATCCAGCGAGGCGCTTTGAGCTCCTGTTACGCACATGAAGGATTTCGGAACAGAACGGGGCCGCTTTTATCGGGAACGCGAGCTTGTCGCAACACCACCACGCGCCGTGATCGGCTTGGAAGCGGAGTTCAATCTTTTGGTCAATGGGCGCAGACGGCGCCCAGAGAAAGTGTTTGGCGATCCCAGCCGTTTAGTGCGCCGGCGAATGATTCCGCGGACCGGCAAATCGTTTCAATTGCCGGCTGGCGGTGCGATTTACTTCGACACGGGAGTCATCGAAGTCGCGACACCAATTGTTGAACTTGAGCCCGGCTGTTGTTATCGAGCGACGCGCTCGCTTTGGGAGCAAATCCGGTATTTACGAGGAGAACTCGATCACTGGGCCAAACGCAACCGCTACCAATGTCGCCTACAGGGTTTTAGCGCGCACTACAATTTTTCATTTCCGAATGCGCGGAAATCAAAACTGCGCAATGCAACCAAGCTTGCGTATTTACTCGCGCACATTTTGCCGATGCCCGTGATTTTACTGGCCTCGAACCGGCAGAGCAGCGCCGTCGGCGTTCGTCCGCGCAGGACCCGAATCGAAGTGACAGCTGACTTCACGCCGGATCCCGCGTTAATGCTGGCGACGTGCGCTTTCATCGCGGGGATTGTGCAAACAGTGCTTCGCTGGGAAGATTTTGGCCTGACGCAATTGAACCGGCATGAAATCCCTCGAATCATGCCGTTCCGTCTTCGAAAACATTCTTCGCGCCGCGGGTGGCGGGTCACGGCCGATTCGTTAGGCCAAAATCCATTCACCTCCGACGTCAATGCGCCGCTTTGGAAATTGCGCGATGGTCGAACATTAAGTTTGCGTGCAATCGCGACAGAAACTTTAAGCCCGTTTCGCGGGCAAATCCGGAGGATTAGCGACACCAGCACGCTGGAGCATATCGCCGCGATTTTCAGTGGAGATGCGCGCTCGCTTTTAGATTTCGCAGAACGGACTCAGGCATATGACGACGTTGGCCGGACGATTGATTGGGGTCGCCGCCGGATGCGACGTTGGTCCCGCTCCAAATATGAAAAAATCATCCATCGCTTGATTGCGCGCGAACCTGTGCGCGTTGGACGAAAACGGTATCGCGTGTACCGAATGAACGGTTGGTATCACGTCCAATTTCGAGAAGTGGCAACCAAGCGCTGTCGGACATTTAATCTCGACGAACTGGTGCAAATGTCGGATGGAAAAAAGCTCCGTCCTGCCGCGTCGCGCGAACGAAAGGCTGCCAAAAAACGTCCCGCCAAATAATTCAGTTACTACTGCGTGGTTCGTTAGGCGCTATGTGAGGCTGGTGATCTCCGACGCAAGAACCAGGTGATGTAGATAAGGGTTCCTAACACAGCGGGAAACATAAAATAGCTGGCCTCGGTCCCGAGTTCGCCGCCCGTTATCCACGCGGGCCCAGGGAATGTGACATCGAACAAACGTCCCTGCGGCACGCGTCCGCCATTCGGCGTGCCGATTATGAACAACTGGCCAAAATCAAAAGCGGCATGCCAGCCGACCGCCCACCAGAGCGAGCCTGTGATACGAACGCTGATGCAAATGATGAGGCCGAGGGCGAAAATCATTCCGATGTCGATCGCGTTCTCGTGCGGTTTCACCAGATGGAGGCCGGCAAACAGCGCGGTCGTGATCAGCGCTGCTGGCCAGAAACCGCCGCCACGCCAGAGGGACTGCAACGCGTAACCGCGGAAAAAATATTCCTCAGTGAGACCGACAAGTAACATCCCGACCAGCCACAAGAGCGGCGATGAGATCAGATCGGTGCCCTGCAACGCGATCCCATGAATGCGCATCCCGCCGGTGACGAGCATGCCTGCCGCAACAAAAGCGACTGCTGCGAGACCTGCGACTACGCCATTCCAAAACAGTCCGCCAAATGCTTCGTTAATCGGGAGGCCATAACTGTCGATTCGACGGCGTTCGCAAAGTGCAAACACGCCGGTCACGATCAGAACCACAATCAAATCGAATCCGTCACCAAGAATGATCGCCGACGCGCTCAACGCGCTCCGATCGACATGCAATTTCGCCTCGAGGAACGCGATTGCCAGTTGTTCCAAGAATTGAGCTACAAGAACAATTGCCGCGACGAAAATGAGAAATCGCCAGCCGTGGCGTAGGCCATCCGGGCCGATGAAGATCGATTTAACTTTACTCATTGGCACGCGCGGAGGCTGTCGCGAACGGCAGGGCGAGCTGGACCAGGTTCACGAGCACGCGTCCGGGTTCCTCGGCATAAATCATGTGGGCAGAGTTCTCAAACCAAACCCATCGCTTGCTGGGCGCCTCCAACCGGTCGAACCAGCGCCGCACTGGTTCAGACGGCGTAGTGTAGTCGTGACGACCGGCGAAGATGAGCACAGGACAACCGAGGCGCGTCAGTTTTGTGAAATCGGTGGCCGCCATTTCTGGCAGAAGCTTGGGCAACGAGAACGCGCTGCCGGCGTCGATTGCCTTGAAGTCAGTCTCCGAGTAATCCGGCGAAATTTTCTCGGCGTTTTCCCAAAAGTCGTAGCTCTGATGCCCGTAAGTCAGCCCGCCGTAATGTACCGACCACTTTCGCTCTACGTTTATCTTTTCGAGTGGCAGCGCGCCATTTGGCTCCGGATAAGGTGCGATGGCTTCAAGTTCCTTCACCGCCTGAGCGTCCCCGGCCTTTCGCGCGGTGTTTAGCACCCAGTCGTAACAGATTCGCTCGGCCTCGCGCATGTTGATGATTTGTCCGACGCCAATGTAAGCGTAGAGCCAGTCGGGCCTGCGAACCGCCAGGTTGAGTCCGAGTGTCGTGCCCCATGAATGGCCAAGCGCGAAAATCTTTTTTTTGTCGTACGTTGTGCGCAAATAGGCGACGAGCTCTTCTGTGTCGTGCAACATGCGTTCTGCGTGCATCGTCGCTGCGACTTTTTCGGAGTCGTTCAACTCATAGGTCTTGCCGCTACCGCGCTGATCCCACTCGACCACGGTGAAGTAGTCAGTCCAGGGTCCCTCGAAAAGATAACGATTGGGCAGATCGGGTGCGGCCGGGCCGCCGTGGAGCACAAGGAGAATTGGATTGCGTCGATCGCGGCCGCGCACGGTGATCCATTGGCGAATGCCGCCAATGTCCACCGCTTTCGCTTCGTCGATTCCGTTCGGGGAAACGACCTTGCCGACTTCAGCAAGGATTGTGTGAGGATTCGGCGGCGACTCCGCCCGTGGCGGTGTTGCGGCCATGGTCTCCAGCGCCAGCGTGCAAGTGAAAATCAGAATGAAAAACTTCACAGTTACGCCTGGCGTTGCCTCAGCGGAATTTGATCCGCCGTTTACCTGAAACGCCTACAATCCCATCAGCTCGCGAACGTATTTTACCGGCGGGCTGCCGTAGGAGACGACTTGATCGTTGTATTTCTTAAGGTTGAAATCCTTGCCCAATTTCCTCTGTTCCGCGGCGCGAAGATCGAGATGCTCGGTAGCGCCTACGAAATATGTGGAAAGCTGGGCTGAAGTCAGGCGCGCGCGTTTCCATTTCGCTACCGCTTCGCCTTCCTGCTGGTATCCCTCCTTCATCATCAAATCCATCGCTTCCTTTTCGTCCATGTTCCCCGCGTGAATGCTTTGGTCGAGAACGGCATTGCAGATGGCGCGCAGCCGCATCTTCAGCTGCTGCATTTTCACCTCGGGCCCGCCATAACCCTGTTCCGCCATCACCTGTTCACAATAAACCGCCCAACCCTCGACGAATGCGCCGCTCTGAAAAATCGCGCGCACCAAAGTGGGCGCACGAAATTCGTTGGCCCGAGCCAGTTGCAGGAAATGTCCCGGCATAGCCTCATGCACGGTCAAATCGCGAATCATGTAATTGTTGTACTCGCGGAAGAATGATTCCCTGCGTTCCTTTGACCAGTCCATGGGCGTCGGCGCGACGGCGAAAAATGTTCTGCCGGTTTTATCGAGCGGGCCCGGCGCGTCGCAGTAGGCGATAGCAACGCCGCGCTTGAATTCGGGCATCGCGATCACATCCAGCGGCATGTTCGGGACGGTGACCAAATCGCGTTGCTTTACGAAATCAGTCGCTTCCGTGACAATCTTTTTCGCGTAATCGACGACGGTAGCGTCGTCGGGATGTTGCTCGGCCAGCCTCCCGAGCACCGCGGCAGTGACCTTATGTTTATCCGCCAGAGTTTTATCGTCGGCGTTCGGAAAATATTTTCTGTAAAGTGGCAGCGCTGTTTCGTAGATGGTGGCCTGCGTCTGTTCCAAATCGGCCTTCGCCCGTTTCATGATTTCTTCCATTGGCAGGTCTGACGCGAGGGCGAAACGCAGCTTCTTTCGGTACTTCTCCGCGCCAAGGCGGAAGTCGCCGTCTGAGCGCGGCAACAGATCGTTCTGGAGCCATTTCTTGTAATCCTCCATCGCCGCTGCGGTTTTTTCCTGTAACGGCGCGAGGTCCTTTTTCATTCGCGGCGACTGGTCGAGCAGAGGCGCCAATCCTTCACGCACGAGACTGATTGCACCCTGCGTCTGCTCGATCGCTGTTTCAGTGTGAACGCGCGGCGGGTGTTGCAGGTTGGCTTTCGCCTGAGCGATCACGCGCGGGATTTTCTCCATGCGCTGGCGCAGATTTGGAATCCGTTTTTCCGGTGACGCAAAATCTCGTGCGACCAAAAGATAAAGGCTGTTCGCGAGGCTTTGCATGTAAACGAGCGGATTCCATTCCAGGGCCCTCAGCTCTTCGGCCTGGAAGATTTGGTAATCGATGTTTTCCTTGAGAATTCGGAAATCGATGTTGTTCGCACCGGTAAGCTGCGACCCGTCGATGGAATTCAGCTTGTCGCGAAATTCCTTTTGCGTTGTCAGATCTTTTGCGCGCGCTTCAGGCGAATAATCGGCCAGCTGGCCGTCAAACCGATGGTCACCGAGCTCGGTCGCTTCCTCAGGATTGCCCTGCAAATATTGCTCGATGTAATCGTGCGCAATTTTTTGAAACGCTTCGTCTTGCGAAGCCGCGTAAACCGGAAAGATCGACAACGAAAAAAAGGCCGCGGCGAGAAAAGCGAGTTTCTTCACCTCCGAAATCCTAGGTTTCCGGCTGGATTGCGAAACCGACAGCTGGCTCGGCTTCTCCAGTAACCTCGGTTTGATCCTGCAAGTAAGTGCGGCCTTTGTAAAAGGGGGTGACGATTGCGAACAAAACTGCCGTTCCCAGCATGACCCAGACGAAAAACATGAAGTAGCTGGTGCCCTGTAACTTCACCGAGCCGTCTGGATTTTGGATAAACCAGTTCACGACTGCAGTGAATAGGTTGCCGAGCGAGACCGCGAACAAATATGTGCACATGACCAGCGATTTGAGTTTGACGGGGCCCTGCGTGTAGGAGAACTCGAGGTGAGTCGGCGAAACCAGCGTTTCACCCGCGGTCAAAATCGCAAATGCCCAGATCTGCCAAATAATGTTGGGCCGCGCGCCGCCGTCGATGCGCGTTTGAATCATGGCGATGACAAAAAACGAGGCTGCGGTCACAAACAAACCGCCGCCGATTTTTCGCAGCGGCGTCAAACGAATAAATTTTTCCACGAACGGGTAGACCCAGTACGAAAAAAGCGGCAGCATCATCAAAATGAAAATCGGATTGACCGTCTGGATCTGCGACGAGAGCCACTCCACGCCGAAAAGATGTCGGTCCATTGACTCGGCTTGAACGATCCACGACGAAAAATTTTGCTGCCACAACGCCCAGAAGATCGCCACGAACGGGACCGGGATTAAGACGTTGAGCAAAATTTTGAGCGTCTCCTTGTTGAAAATCGCGCGCGCGTACGTCCGCAGGCCGGCCGGCGGAATATGGACGAATTTCTTCCGCCCAGCCCAAAAGAAAATCGTTGCGATGATCATGAAGACACCTGGAAAACCGAATGCGAGGGCCGGGCTGTGCAGTCGTGGACTTTCGAGAAAAGTCACGATGCCCGGCGGCAAGCTGGCGATGAATCCGCCCGGCGTGGCTTTGTACGGTTCGAGTAACCAGGGAATTAAAAGCGTCGAAAGCGCGGAACCTGCATTGATGGAAAAATAAAACCAGTTAAAGACTTTGGTCAGGAGATGTTTGTTCGTTGCGCCAAACTGATCGCCGACATTAGTTGAAACACACGGCTTGATACCACCGGTGCCCATGGCGACCAACAGCAAACCAACGGCGAGCAAGTAGGCCGGTTCGATTGTGTGCGCCACCGGTGAGCCGATTAACGCGAGCGTAAAGAGTCCGCCGCAATACACGATTGACAGCCAAAAGACGACCCAAAATTTCCCGAACACGGCGTCGGCGAGGACTGCGCCAAGGATGGGCAGAAAATAAAGCGTGGTGACAAATGTGTGATACCACGCTTCGGCTTTCGCGGGTTGCATGACGGTCAAGTGACCCATTTTGTCCACCAGATACTTGGTCATGAAGATCGTCAGGATTGAGTTCATCCCGTAATACGCAAACCGCTCTGCGGCTTCGTTGCCGATGATGTACGGCACGCCCGGCGGCATCGTGCTGATTCTCGGAGGCGATGTGAGGTATTTGTGTTTGGCCATATGATCTCCTTTGCCTAACGAGCTTCATGCGGAACAACTTCGACCGGGCTGGCTGAAGCCGAAGGTTCGTCAGAATTCTTTTCTGTGGCGTGCGACCAGACTTTTGCTGGGTCGGGCTGCTCGCGTTGAACGTCCGGCATCTGGCCGAGAGGATGTTTTTCACAGGAAATGCAAAAGAGAAGCATGCCGAGCGCAACAGCGACGACGCCCTGGCGAAGAAAGCGAGCCATAATGAGCTGCCACAGTTATCAGTCTCTGGTGTCGCGCGCAAGGATGAAAGCGTGGGTATGCCGTCACATCCGGTCATACGGGCTCTCTCGGTGACCGCAGTGCGCGGCACCCCGTCAACGCGCGGTCATCCTGAAGGGAGTGAAGGATCTCGCACAGGCTGGTTGAGCACGCTATTTAGCTTGCGTGTTCCAAGCTCGAATTGTGAGGTCCCTCGCTGCGCTCGGGATGACACGCGAGTGGGATCGGCAGAGATGTATAAGAGATGATTGAAAGAAGCGGCTGTAGGATTACTATCAGACGCGGTGGCCCGCACGGACAGAAACAGCGCTTGGAACGAAGTCTTCGCTCTCGTTCTGCTCTTTGTCGGCACGTTGTTGTTCTTTGCGCTGATTTCCTACACGCCAAAAGACATACCGTCGTGGGTCTGGTTTAGCCACATTTCGCCGGCGAATCATCCTGCGCAAAATTTCATCGGACCCGTGGGCGCAATTGTGGCGGGCATTTGCTATCAAACCATCGGTGTTTTCGCTTCTCTGTTGCTGGCAGCAGTTCTACTCGGTTTCGGCGTAGCGAAATTGTTTCATCCCCGGTTACGTGTGACACCCCGAATTCCGTGGATCGTTTTGTTCATCTTGTCTGGTGCGTGCCTCGACCAGTTATGGGACATCAGTCATTTGCTCGGGTTGAAAGTGCCGGTGGACATTCCAGGGCCCGGTGGCTTGATCGGCTATCGCCTGGCCGATGAACATCGCGGCCTGCTCCGCGCCGCGCTTGGCCCTGTCGGCTCGCTCGTTCTGGTGATGGGAATTTATGCGACCACGCTGATTTTGGTTACAGGACTGCGCCCGATTCACCTGATTCGCGAAACGGTTGCCACCACGCGACGTGCGGGGGCATGGCTGCAGGAATGGCAATTGCGCCGGCGGCTGCGCAAAGCCGATCTCAAAGGAAAACTGGAGATCAGGGAGAAGCAGCTGGCGAAGGAGCGGCGCATGTACGAAAAGGCGTTGAGAAAGAAAGGCATGCCTGTGTCCGAGCCGGTCGGCGCGACGATTTCGGCGGAGGAACTGGCAGATCGCCCAGAGCCAAAGGTGGTCGATACAACCGCGCTACCGAGCGAGCACGTCCGGCTGGTTGGCCGGAAGCCATCTCTCGCAGAATTGCGCGCCAGCGAGGAAAAACCAAAAGCGGGTTCCAGCGTGGCCACCGCTGCTTCCAGCTGGGAAGATTATGTCTTGCCAGGATTGGACCTACTTGATGAGCACAGTCTCGAAGGCCGCGCGGCCACCGATCCCTCTGAATTGGAAGAGGTGCGGCAAATCCTGATTGATACGCTGGGGCAATTCGGCATTGCTGTGGCTCCCGGCGACATTACCAAAGGCCCTACGATCACGCGCTACGAAGTGTACCCGGCAAAAGGTGTGCGGGTGGACAAGATCGTGAGTCTCGAGCGCGATCTTGCTCGGGCGACGCGCGCGGAGCGGATTAATATTCTCGCGCCGATCCCCGGCAAAGACACGGTCGGCATCGAGCTGGCGAATACTCGCAAAGTCATGGTGAAACTACGTGAACTGTTGCAATCGCCCGATTGGGAGGAGGCGAAAGCGCGCGCGAAAATTCCGCTGGCGCTCGGCAAAGATGTTTACGGCAAAGCGATCATTACTGATTTGGCGCAAATGCCGCATCTCCTGGTAGCCGGCACCACTGGCAGCGGGAAAAGTGTTTGTATCAATGCGTTAATCGCCAGCATGCTCTTTCGCTTCTCGCCGGAAGAACTGCGTTTCGTGATCATCGATCCAAAGATAGTCGAAATGCAGGCATACAATTCGCTGCCGCATCTCGCGTTCCCGATCGTTACGGACCCGAAGAAAGTGTTGCTCGCCTTGCGGTGGTTGATCGAGGAGATGGAACGCCGCTACAAAATGTTTGCCCGCGTAGGCGTGCGCAACATCGTCGGCTTTAATGGGCGGCCAAAGATAAAGGCTGTAGCCGCGGGCGCTGACCGCGGTGAAGATGAAACTCCTGACGAGCGGCCAGGGACAACGCCCCCGGTAACAGAAGAGATTCCCGACAAAATTCCTTACGTCGTTGTGATCATCGATGAGCTGGCTGATCTGATGCAAACCGCACCGGCGGACGTCGAGACGGCGATTGCGCGCATCACACAAATGGCGCGCGCGGCAGGCATTCACCTGATTGTGGCCACGCAGACCCCGCGCGCGGACGTGATCACCGGCGTAATCAAAGCGAATATCCCTTGTCGCATTGCGTTCCAGGTTGCCTCGAAGATCGACAGTCGCGTCATTCTCGATGAAAACGGAGCCGATCGTTTGCTCGGGCAGGGCGACATGCTTTATCTCCCGCCGAGCACTTCGCGTCTCATTCGTGCGCAAGGGGTGCTCGTCACGGATGAAGAAATTCATCGTGTGGTAGAGTTCGTCTCAGGACAAAGTCCGCCTGCTTTTGACACTGCAATGCATGAGAAGCTTCAATCCACAGCCGCGCCGGAAGAAGAGGTGACCAGCGAAGATGAAGAGCTGGTCGAGAAATGCCTCGAAATCATTCGACAAGAAAAACGCGCATCCACTTCATTGCTTCAACGTCGGCTTCGGCTGGGTTACACCCGCGCCGCGCGCATCGTTGATATTTTGGAGCAGCGCGGTATTTTGGGTCCCGGCGAAGGCGCCAAACCACGCGAGATTCTGGTCGATCTCGATGCTGCCGTTTAGCCGGCATTTTTCGCGCTAATGACGATAGAAGGACTCGGTAAAAAATTTCAGGAAGCGCGGCGCGCGAGAAATCTCACGCTAGATGAAGCAGCGCGGATGACGAAGATTCGTCCTGCCCGGCTCGCGGAAATCGAGGCGGACGATTTTTCTCAGTTTCCGAGTCTGGCGTACGCAAAAGGGTTTCTGCTCATCTATGGGAAATTTTTGGACGTCGATGTCACGCCGTATCTCGATGCGTTCGAAGATTCCGAGCGGGTGACGGTCGATGGCTACTCATACCTGCAAGAGAATCGCCCTGAGAAGCCAGTCAGCGCGCCAGTTGTACCGCGCCGTCCTGCTGCCGTTGTTCGCCGCGATCGTGTTTCGCCGATGCCACTAATTGTGGGGATTGCGGTGTTGGTAATTGGCTTTTTGCTAATGAAATTGGTTCTCAATGTGCAGCGACTCGCTCCGGCGCCGCGACAGTCCACCGCGCAGGTGTCACCCAGCACAGCGCCTGTTTCGCCTGCACCGACTCAAGCGTCGCCAGGTAATGTTGCCGCCGCTTCATCGGTGGCGACAACCCCGAAGGCTTTCGGGGAGCCGACGACCGCACCGAATCCGGTCGCGGCGGCTGCCGTGATGCCGGGTGAGCCGGAGGTGCGTCGCGCCAAGCCTGTGACTCGAGAGGACTTGGCCAAAGCACAAGAGGTGGCAAATCCATCGCCCGCAGAAACAGGAGACCAGAATCGGGTCGCGATTCTCCCACTTAAAAGAACCTACGTGAGAGTGACCGTAGGCAATGAGGACGGTAAGCCCGCGTTCGAACGTTGGATGTCGCCGACTGATGGCTCGGTTGAATTTCGCGGTAAACACGTCTCGATTCGGGTTCTCGATCGTGAGGCCATTACAATCACGAAAAACGGCAAGGCGCTGGAAGAAGACGATCAAGACGTCACAGTGAATTAACGGCAGCCGAGGATGACTTAAGAAAACGCCCAACGCTCAACGTCCAACGCTCAACATCGAAAAGCAGACAGTTGGACGTTGAGCGTTGGATCTTTTCTAGGCGAATATGAAGACAATGACTGCGAAGGGCCTCGGTCGTAAACCAAAGGTCGGCATGATCAGTCTCGGTTGCGCTAAAAATCTTGTCGATGCAGAGATCATGTTGGGGAGCGTTCTACAGCGAGGAATGGAAATCACATCGCGCCCAGAGGACGCCGACGTGCTGGTCGTTAACACGTGCGCGTTTATTGATTCAGCCAAGGAAGAATCCATCGAAGCGATTCTGGAGGCGCATCAACAACGCGGCTTAAACAGAGGGCAAGATCAAAAACTGATCGTAAGCGGCTGCATGTCGCAGCGATTCGCAAAAGAACTACGTCACGAGTTGCCGGAGGTGGATGCGTTTATCGGACTCGATCAGGTCAGTGAGCTTGGAGCGATTGTGGAGAGAATCTTGGGAAAACGTCCAACGCTCAACGCCCAACGCTCAACACCGAAAGCAGACAGTTGGACGTTGGACGTTGGACGTTCGGCGTTGGACGTTGATTCCAAAAACGGTGATTTCGATCTCGCATTTGCGAACACGCGGCCCACGTACATTCCCGATTACGACACGCCCCGCTTCAGGTTAACGCCGTCGCATTTCGCTTACGTAAAAGTTGCTGAAGGCTGCAATCACCCATGCAGTTTTTGTGTGATTCCGCAGATGCGGGGAAAACACCGCAGCCGCCAACCCGAATCGGTGCTGGCGGAAATTCGCGGACTCGTCGCGGAGGGCGTGCGCGAGATTAGCTTGATCAGCCAGGATACCACGTACTACGGCATGGATTTGTGGCCAGAGAAAGCGGGGCCGCGTCAGCCGATCGATTCAACTCGCGGACCAACTCTCGCTGCGCTGCTCCGTGAAATTCAAAAGATCGAAGGCGAATTCTGGGTGCGCCTGCTTTATACGCACCCGGCGCATTGGAGTGATGAACTAATTGAGACTATCGCGCAGTGCGATAAGGTCGCGCGCTACATCGATATTCCTCTGCAACATATCGACGACTCAATGTTGAGCCGAATGCGACGCGAAACGTCGCGCAGATATATCGAGAGGTTAATCGAGAAACTGCGCGGTGGTATTCCCGGCGTCACGTTGCGCACGACTTTCATCGTGGGGTTTCCCGGCGAAACGGACGCGGAATTTGCCAGCCTTCTCGATTTCATTCGGCGCGTCCGGTTTGAACGGCTTGGCATCTTTAGATATTCTCAGGAAGACGGCTCGCGCGCAGCGAAAATGCCGGGACAGATTTCGGCGAAAGTGAAGAACGCGCGTTATGGTGAGGCAATGTCAGTGCAGCAGCAGGTTGCGCACGACATCGCTCGCGAAAAGATTGGAAGCGAACTGAAATTGCTGGTTGATCAGCCGCATATCGCCCGAAGCGAAGGCGATGCCCCGGACGTCGATGCGCGCGTTATTCTATCCAAGGCCGCGCCCGTTGGCGAGTTTGTTTGGCGCAGGATTACTGGAAGCCGGGGCTACGATCTGCTTGCTTAAGGTACGTTTAAGAGATGACAAGCGAGCGTTTTTTGAACAGACTTTTAAGTTGAATTTATTTCATGGCCGGCCCGAACGAATCCAAAAAAGAAAACATTGGCATTGAGTTACCGCTTCCTCCTCCAGGAAGATCACCGGATCCGAACATAAAACCGCGCGAAACGGCGCCAGTCCAGTTGCCGGTTCGTGAGGCCATGGGCAAGGCGTCTCTTCCCACCCCAATTCCGACGCCGATACCTGCGCCGGTCGCGCACGCGCCAGACTCCTCAGGTCTAAGAAAGGAAACAGTGCGGGTTTCGGGTATGCCGGATTCGCCGGCGGCTGAGATGAGAAAAACCCAGCCTCTTATCGCCATGCCAGACGTCGCTGCGCAGAATCCTTCGATCGCTCTGGCGCCTGGGAAGAAAAACTCAATGCTGCTGTTATGGATACTGTTCGGCGTTTCTCTCCTGATTTTGATTATTCAGATTTGGACTTACCTTTCATAAAGCCATGGAAAATTCTACCGTTATCAAGCTCGATGAATCCAATTTTGACCGCGAACTGACGCAAGACGACAAGCCTGTGATCGTCGATTTCTGGGCGGAATGGTGCGGTCCATGCAAAATGATCGCGCCGCTGCTGGATGAGATTGCGCGCGAAAAAGCGGGCGCGATCAAAGTAGCGAAAGTGAACGTGGACGAAAGTCAGAGTCTCTCGTTCAAGTACAACATTCGCGCGATCCCGGCTCTTCTCTTTTTCAAGAACGGCCAACTGCGCGACCAAGTCACCGGTGTCACGAGCAAAAAAGATCTGTTGAATCGGCTCGATGCGCTGGCGTAGGAATTCTTCGTCCCGGCGAAAAATTCCAGTGATCATCGCGTTGCGTCAGCAGGATCACGCGTGCCATGGCGCGATCGCCCTCTTTATCGTGGTGGCGAGGTGATGTATGTGACACGCAATGTAGATCGGAAGGCTGGGGCCGCGCCTAAAATTAGCAAACCGAAGATCGCAAAGGCGCGGCAATCCGAGTTTGCCTACGCAAATGCCCTAGGAACTAGCTGGTCAACCGTAGGTATTGCTTATTTTTTTCTTAGGGCTTGACGGGTTTGGAGAGTTCGGATAAAAGAAACGTTAACTTCCCCCCGTGGGAAAGGATTCCGATGACCAATCAACAAATCGGGGCGGCTGTGGGTTACTGTTCGGCCGGAGAGGTCCGTTTCACGATTTCTTCAGGGCTTCCCATTTTTCACAAACGACCGCTGCGGTCGAGCGACTTTAGCAGGCAGCAACAAAATCTCGCAACCACAACGGTTCTCTGTCTCCGCGTTGAACGGGGAGGCCGTCAATAACTCCACCCGCTAGATCGTATGACTTCCGTGCAGACCCCGAATCTCTCGGAAGCGGATTCAGTCATTCGGGTTGCGATTGTCTGCGAACCCGACACGGCGTTTCTGGCCGACTCACTTGAGGCGCTGCTTGAGGAAGCCAAGGGCTTCACCTTTTCAAGATTTGAATATGGCGCCGAGTCTGGCCTCAAGCCGAAACCAGCCGGATTCACGAATCCTGACGTAGTCGTTGCGACTCTTGATACGTTTCAAGCAACAAAGGTGGAACCTTGCCTGGCGCCGATCCTACGGGCTTTTCCTCGCCGCCCGGTGCTGGTGACCACTACGCAGCCAGACGCATTTGATGTTTTTCCATTGCTCGAGATGGGAGCGGCAGATTTCCTGGTGCCGCCGCTGCGGCGTTCCGATGTATTGCCACGCCTTAAGCGTCAAGCGCGAGTCAGTCCGCGAGGCAGCGCTCTCATCCAAAGACTCAAGGAGGATATCGGGCTGAAACAGATTATCGGTGAGAGCCCTGAGTTTCTCGAAAAAATCCGATGCGTGCCGCGATTCGCGCGATGCGACGCAACGGTTTTGATCTCCGGCGAGTCTGGGACCGGCAAGGAACTTTTCGCGCGCGCCATTCACTATCTGAGCTCGCGTGCGGACCGGCCGTTCGTTCCGGTTAATTGCGGTGCGCTTCCAGAAAACCTCGTGGAAAGCGAGATCTTCGGCCATAAACGTGGCGCGTTCACGGGCGCTGCATCGGATCGAGGGGGACTAATTCGCGAGGCTGAAGGCGGGACGCTGTTTTTGGACGAGATCGACTGCCTGACGCCCCAGGCCCAGGTGAAGCTACTTCGCTTCCTGCAGGATGGAGAATATCGTTCCGTTGGTTCCGAGCAGATTCGTCATGCAAACATCCGGGTGATCGCGGCGGCCAACGCCGATTTCAGCCAGGTGCTATGTTCAGGGGGGTTTCGTGACGATTTGTTCTACCGGCTGAGCGTGCTGACGCTTACGCTTCCACCATTGCGCGAACGTCCCGGCGACATCTACTTGCTCGCCTGCGACTTTCTGGAGAAGCAGGCTGCGATCACGAATAGTCGGCCGAAAAATCTCTCGCTGGCCGCGCTCAACCGCCTGCTCAGTCATTCGTGGCCGGGAAATGTGCGCGAACTCCAGAACGTACTAATGCGCGCCATGGTACTATCCGACCGCAATGAGATTGAATCCCCGGACCTTAACCTGCCCGGAGACGGATCGGTTGTGGACGACCAGTCATTTCGACAAATGAAATCGCGTGTGGTTTGGCGGTTCGAGCATGACTTTCTTACTTCGGTTCTGCATGCGCACCATGGAAATATCAGTCGCGCTGCGACCGCAGCGAAGAAAAACCGCCGGGCGTTTTGGCAACTATTGCGCAAGCACGGCCTGTTGGCCCGCGCGAGAAGCGGTTGATCCTCGCTTGTATGATGCACCGGTTCCTGGCGACCCGCTAACAGTCAGAATAGCTGTTTGGGCTGGCTAAAGTGCTGTCACAGCATGGACGAAATTGTCCTCGCCTTGTCCGCAAGTGTTTCAACGAATCAGCCTCTCTGTTTCGTCTGAACAATAGGACCAATTTGTCCTGCAGCGGAATGCCTCCGCATCGATTCCGGTCGCATTTCCGTCCACAATCGAGATTACTAGATCGAGCGGTTTTCAGAGGAGGGATTGAAATTCGCACAGGCCGAAACGTGCATACAACTACCGTGGCGCGCGCAGCCTCGGAAATTCCAGGCACGTCATTTGCTTAAGCAGGACGATCGACATCCCGAATGCGTGCCTGCCAATCCGCCACTTCCATCGCCCGCACCAGAAATTCTGGATTATCTGGCCAGACATCCGCAGGCACAGGATACCGTCGACGGCATCCTGCATTGGTGGGTGCTCGACTCCTGCGTCAAGAGGTGGGCGCCGAAAATTGCAGAGACCGTCGCGAAACTCGTCGAACAAGGTTTTCTCGAAGAAGAGCCTTCTCCAGACGGCCAGACATTTTACCACGTCTCGCGGCATTATCTCGCCACGCTACAGCAACGGCCATCACCAACCCGTTAAACAATGAAATGCTCGGCTCACGGCAATCGCAGGGCTCCGCTGCGGAGCTGCAGGCGCACGATTTCATATCAAAGCTATCACCACCAAACACCACCTAAATACAAAATAATCGCAACAGCATGCCCGCAAAACAACGACGCGTGCTGGCGAAAAAATAAATTATGGCTCAAATCTCTCTAACCGTTGACGTCGCGGTGCCCAACGGGCCGAAACTCTGGTTCCGACGGGCGCTTGATGTGGAGGCAATCGACAAGATCGACCTCACCATCGCCTCAAAGATCAAAGACCAGGAAGTCGAATTGCAACCCGGCGGTGCCGGGCAAGTTCAGTTCCTCTTGGTCGTGGCAGAACCATACGATGCCGATTTGTCTTACAAAGTGAACAAAAAAGCAGGCGACGCACGTGCGTTAGATCAGCCTCATTTCTTTGCTGGCGCCGGAGCCGTTTCAATACTGGACGGCGGCGCGCCCACGAAGCTGTTCCTTAGCAATGACACGGCGGATGACGCCAAGGTACAGATTCTGATTGGCCGGGACGCAACTCCATAGCCAATCAAACAAGAAAGGAAAACACATGCCATCCACACTGACCTATCCGGGAGTTTACATCGAAGAAATCCCAAGCGGCGTCCACACCATTACCGGGGTGGCGACCTCGATCACAGCGTTTGTAGGCCGCGCCAAGCGCGGTCCAGTCGATAGCGATAAGGAATCGCCTGTCACGATCAATAGCTTCGGCGATTTCGAACGCATCTTTGGCGGCATCTGGCCGGAGAGCACACTTGGGTTTGCGGTGCGTGACTTTTATCAAAACGGCGGAAGCCAGGCGCTGATCGTCCGTCTTTTTCATCCGCTTGGTGGGACGAATGACTTTGCCACTCTGAACGTTAATTCGTTAGGTTTGACCGCCGCCAACCCCGGCGGTTGGGCTAATTTGCTACGGGCGCGAATCGATTACAACACCCGCCCGCTGCCGGATGGCTCGGCCGATCCCGACACATTCAACCTCACCGTGCGCGACGGGGACACTGGACAGATCGAGATTTTCCGCAACGTCTCGGTGGTCGACGATCATCTCCGGCGGATCGACAAAGTCTTGGAAAATGAATCCAAACTAGTTAGAGCGGAGACCCCTCTCCCGGGCGCGCGCCCAGGACTGCATCCGGACCCGCAGCCGGGCGAAGATGTTTGGGGCGACAATACGCCCGCGACAAATACCGCGGTGGTGGTTGCGGGCGAGGCCTCCGACGGCGACGCGCTCGACGAGGGTGATTTCACAGGCGTGGGCAAGGAAGCCAACAAGGAGGGGCTGTTCGCCCTCGCCAAAGCCGATCTCTTTAATCTGCTGTGCATTCCCGGCTACGTCGATACCGGGGCGGGCTTCGATGTTGATATTGGCCTAACGACAAGCGCGGCGACCTACTGCGAAGCTCGGCGGGCCATGCTGCTCATCGATCCGCCGAGCGCATGGCTGGACAAGGACGCAGCAAAAGCCGGCCTCGCGGCGGGCATCGGCACGACGAGCAAAAATGCCGCGCTTTTTTTCCCGCGATTGCGCCAGCCCAACCCCGCGCACGACAACCAGAAAGAGGATTTTGCTCCGTGCGGCGCGGTGGCCGGTGTTTTTGCCCGGACGGACGCGCAACGCGGTGTCTGGAAAGCACCCGCTGGTTTGGAGGCGACTTTGGTCGGGGTGCCGGAACTGAGCGTAAGCCTCAACGACGGCGAGAATGGCGAACTGAATCCGTTAGGCATCAATTGTCTGCGCTCCATGCCGGCCACTGGCCGCGTCGTTTGGGGGGCGCGCACGTTGCAGGGCGACGACCGGCTCGCTTCCGAGTGGAAATACATCCCGGTCCGGCGGACGGCGCTCTTTCTTGAGGAGAGCCTCTATCGTGGGACACAATGGGTTGTCTTTGAGCCTAACGATGAGCCGCTTTGGGCGCAGATCCGGCTCAACATCGGCGCATTTATGCAAAGCCTCTTCCGACAAGGCGCATTTCAGGGAAAGACGCCGCGCGACGCCTACTTCGTAAAATGTGACAAGGAGACCACCACGCAAACCGATATTGATCACGGCATCGTGAACATCCTGGTTGGCTTTGCGCCACTCAAACCGGCCGAATTTGTTGTCATCAAGATCCAGCAGCTCGCCGGGCAAATCGAAACCTAAACCGAGGACAATCCCATGGCTCAATTCAGTGTTAATCCACAACGATTCGACCCTTATAAGAACTTCAAATTCCGGGTAAAATGGGACGGACGTTACGTCGCTGGCGTCAGCAAAGTCGGCGCGCTCAAGCGGACTACCGAAGTGGTGAAACATCGCGAAGGAGGCGATCCCAGCAGCAGCCGGAAGTCGCCTGGCCGAACCGAGTTTGAAGCAATTACGCTGGAGCGCGGCGTCACGCACGACACCGAGTTTGAAAAATGGGCGAACAAGGTTTGGAACTTTGGATCGGGTCTCGGCGCGGAAGTTTCGCTGAAAGACTTTCGCAAGGACGTCATCCTCGATGTTTACAACGAGGCAGGCCAGCTCGCGATCAGCTACAAAATATTTCGCGCGTGGGTTTCGGAATTCCAGGCGCTCTCTGATCTCGACGCAAACGCCAACGCGGTCGCCATCCAGCACATCAAACTGGAAAACGAAGGCTGGGAGCGCGATTACGCCGTGACCGAGCCGAGCGAGCCAACCTTTGTCGAGCCAGCATAAAAGTGGATGCCTTATGTGATGGAGCAGCCGACGCGATCTCTCTCACCAGAGAAAATTCTCGATGTATGGGAAGCCGGCCGGGAGCAGCATGAACTCGACCGAGCGCTGACCTTGCTGAGAGCGGCGTATCCGGAACTGAGCCGCGATGAGCTGGCGAACCTGACAATCGGCGAACGCGACGCTCGCTTGCTGCGACTCCGGGAAGTCGTTCTCGGAGCAGGTGCGGCTGGAATTTCTGAGTGTCCAGAGTGTGGAGAGCGCGTTGAGTTTCCGCTCGATACGAGCACACTTGCGCACGCGCCCGGGGAGGTAACGGAAACGCCGCGAGAAACTGACGTGGACGGCAACCGGGTGCGATTTCGTTTGCCGACCAGCCGCGATCTGGTTGAAGTCATCGCGGCTCCCGATCAATCACGCGGCCTCCGCCGGTTAATCGAGTGGTGTGTGATTGAGCCCCGCCCTCCCGAGAAACTGCCTGAGGAAGCAGTGGAAGCGCTAGGTCGGGCGATGTTGAAAGCCGATCCGCAGGCGGAGATTATGTTCTCGTTAGGCTGTCCGAATTGCGGGCGAAAGTGGGAACTGCTTTTTGATATTGCGCACTTTTTTTGGACCGAGATCGCGGCGCAAGCGCAGCGACTCGTGCAGGAGATTGACCTTCTTGCTCGTGCGTATGGCTGGACGGAGCGCGAGATCCTGAGCCTTCCGCCGCAACGTCGGCGGACCTACCTGGAGATGCTGGCCGCATGAGCCATTTTCTCGCAAGGCTGGTCGATCGCGCCCGCGGCACGGCACCGTGCGTCGAACCGCTGGTTGCCCCGCGTTTTGCGCCAGCCCCGATCTTCGAGGTCGCCGCCGAAGTTGAAGCTCTGCCGCCACAGCGCAGAGATCAACAGCCGACGGCTGAGGAGAAATCGTCGCCGCGTGCAATTGTTCAGCAGGAACCGCCGGCCGAGAAAGCTGAGGCGACGATAGGCCGTGAGTCGGAGAGGTCGTCACTAGCGCAAACGCCGGGAAAATTGCTCGTCCCAATGGAGATGAGTGCGGTGGACTCGACGGTTTTTGTTAGGCGCTTAAAATCCGATGATCGACCTGTGCCGGCGGTCAAGAATGGCGTGGTGAGGAGAAATTCGTTTACCGCCTCGCGATCGAAGCGGCCGCGGCCAGCGACCTCCCTTACAACGACATCCCGGAATCTCGAGCGTGGTTTATTGGCACCTAACGAATCGCCAGAGCAGCCACCGATTGTTCGCGTAACGATCGGCCGAATCGATGTCCGAGCGACGCCGCCGTCCGTGCCTTCGCGAAAGTCGTCGACGCGTTCCGAACCGAAACTGACCCTCGAAGCTTATCTCAAGGCGCGAAAGGAGGGCGCCCGATGAGCAGCCCACTCGCCATCGCCGCCGTTACTGCGGTGCTGCAGAAATTTCTCCAAAACAGCGTCGCCAAGTACGGACTCGACGGCATCCTCAACGGCACCGTCAAAGTTTCCGCCGAAGCACCCGATCGCATTCTTAACGGGAACGCCTCGCCCGATCGGATCAACCTTTTCCTCTTCCAGGCGACCGAAAACCAGGGCTGGCGCAACAACGATTTGCCCACCCGCAACGCGAGTGGAGACCGCATCTCCAATCCGCCGCTCGCCCTCGACCTCAGCTACCTCCTGACCGCTTACGGCTCCGCCGATTTCCACGCAGAAGTGCTCCTCGGCCACGCCATGTCGGTCTTTCACGAGATGCCGATCTTTACCCGCGACGCGATCCGCGCCGCCATTCCTGTGCCGCCGCCAACCACCTTGCCTAATGCCCTAACGAATGCCGATCTCGCCGATCAGATCGAGCAAATCAAAATCGTTCCCCAGGTCATGTCGGTCGAGGAAATTTCAAAAATCTGGTCCGCGCTCCAATCGCAATATCGCCCGACCGCGGTTTACAAGGCGACCGTCGTTCTGATCGAAAGCGTCAAAGCCGTCAGGCCGAGCCTGCCGGTGCGCGAACGTCATCTTTTGGTTCTGCCATTTGAAAGTCCGGCTATCGATCTCATTCAATCGCAGGCGACCGATGCCGATCCGATCGTGGCCGATCAGAAAATTCTCGCCGGCTACAACCTCGTGATCGACGGACGGCAACTGCGCGGCGACACCACCCGCGTCCTGATCGACGACGAAGAAATCACGCCGGCCGACGACAAGACCACCGCGACGCGGATCGTCGTGCTCCTGCCGGCCGATCTGCAACCGGGATTGCACTCCGTGCAGGTTGCGCATCGGGTCGCCTTCGATCCGGCTTTGCCTAACGACACCCGCCGCGGCGTGGAATCAAACGTCGCCCCTTTCATCCTCTCGCCGCAGATCACAACGGCGCCGCCGATCAGCGCGCCGCCCAATTCCACCCTGTCGTTAGGCATCTCGCCCCCAGTCGGTCGCGCGCAACGTGCCGCGCTCCTCGTCGGCAGCAACACAATTTCGATTTTGCCGCGGCCCGTCGGTGCTCCGCCCGCCTCGACTCTGCACTTTCCGATTCCTGATCTTGCCCCCGGCGACTATCTGCTCCGCGTTCAGATCGATGGCGCGGAAAGTCCGCTCGGTGTCGACGGTTCCGGAAAATTCGCTACTCCGAAACTCAAGATCACATGAGCACAGAGGCGATAGCGCAAGACTGGGCGGCGACCAATCAGCAGGCGCTAATGGTGGAACTTCGCAACTTGAGTCGTTTCCTGAGCGGCGAACAGCCTAACGACCCCGAAGCGGGCAAGTCGCCCGCGCTCGATGCGCTCTGCGCGATGTTCGGCCTGTCCGCATTTGAGCGATGCATCGCGTTGCTTTGCGCTGGCATCGAATTGGATGGCGATTTCGCGAATCGCTGTGCGGCGGCGCCCGGCTCCGGTGGAAACCCGTGGCCCTCGTTCGGGCTCGCGCTCGCCGCATTTCCTGAGGCTCATTGGGACGCGCTCGGAAATCACGCGCCGCTGCGGCATTGGCGCCTCGTCGAAGTGAACGGCAACAAAGCGCTCGTCTCCAACCGGCTCCAGATCGACGAGCGGATTCTCTTCTTTCTCACCGGTGTCCAGCAACTCGATGAACGACTCGTTAGTCTGTTCGAGCCGGTGCGAGAGACGACCGAGATTGTCGATTCGCAAATCGCACATCTCGATCGGCTCGAAACGGCCTGGAAATCCGCCTTTGCCGCGAAGGGCCCACTGCCCGTGCTGCAACTTTGCGGAGCCGATCTCGGCGCGAAACGCGCGCTCGCGATGGCCCTGGCCGATCGCCTAACGATCAGTTTGTTTCGCATCTCGGCGGCGCTCTTGCCGGTGAATCTGGCTGAGCTGGAGACGCTGCACCGCCTCTGGGAGCGCGAAGCGATTCTGCAAAACGCCGCGCTGCTGCTCGAGTGCGACCGCTTCGAAACAACCGATGCGGCACGCGATCTTGCGATCAATCGCTGGATCGAGCTCTCGCGCACGCCGCTTCTCATCTCGGTGCGCGAGCCGCGCTGCGAGGTTGAGAGGCCGATTCTCACGGTCGAAATCCGCAGGCCGACCAGCAGCGAACAACGCTCCGCCTGGCAGCAGGCGATCGGCGAAAGCGCGCACGGCTGGAACGGCCAGCTCGACCGGCTCGTCTCGCAATTCAATTTCAGCACGAACGCAATCCGCGCGACCGTGAGTTCGTTAGGCGAAAAATCGAAAACACTTCTTTGGGAGGCCTGCCGTTTGCGGGCCCGGCCACGTCTGCAGGACCTTGCGCAACGCATTTCGTCGAGCGCCACCTGGGCCGATATCGTTCTGCCCGCGCCGCAACTGCACACTTTGCAGACGATCGCCTTGCAGGTGCGCCATCGGGCCAGGGTCTGCGACGAGTGGGGTTTCGCCGAGAAATCGGATCGCGGCCTTGGCTTGAGCGCGCTCTTCGCCGGCCCCAGCGGCACCGGCAAAACGCTCGCCGCGGAAATTTTGGCTAACGAACTCGAGCTCGATTTTTTCCGGATCGATCTGAGCGCGGTGGTGAGCAAGTACATCGGCGAGACAGAAAAAAATCTGCGCCGCGTTTTCGATGCGGCCGAGGAGGGGGGCGCCGTTCTCCTTTTCGATGAAGCTGACGCGCTCTTCGGCAAGCGGAGCGAAGTGAAAGACAGCCACGATCGGTACGCCAACGTCGAGATCAGCTACCTGCTCCAGCGAATGGAAGCCTATCGCGGCCTCGCCATCCTCACGACCAACATGAAGGAAGCGCTCGACCCGGCTTTTCTGCGCCGGTTGCGCTTTGTCGTGCCGTTCCCGTTTCCTGATCAGGCGCAGCGCGCGGAGATTTGGCGACGGATTTTTCCGGCAAAGACGCCGACCGATTCACTCGATCTCGACAAACTTGCCCGACTCTCGATCTCCGGCGGCAACATTCGCAGCATCGCCCTCAACGCGGCCTTCGCCGCGGCTGATGCGAACGAGCCGGTCCGAATGCCACATTTGTTAGGCGCAGCGCGGCTCGAATATGAAAAGCTCGAGAAGCCGCTCACCGAAACCGAACTCGGAGGCTGGCGATGAAGCGCCGGCGCCGCATCCTGTCTCGGAGGGACGTGCTTCCGCACGTCCCCATTTCCGCTCCGCGCGGGACCAACAATTTGGGACGTGCAGAAGCACGTCCCTCCGAAATGGTCGAACTGAACCCGCGCGAGATCGAGGTGCATATCGAGGAATTGGTTTTGCATGGCTTTGATCCGCGAGCGCGCTGGGCGATTGGTGACGGTTTGGAAAATGAGCTGCGCGGACTGCTTTCGGCGCGGGGCTTGCCGACGGCGTGGCAAAACAACCCGGCGAAATTTGATGCCGGGGCGGTTCGTCTAACGAACCCGAGCGCGACCGGCAAAGAGATTGCCGCCGCGATTCACAAGGGAGGAGCGCGATGATCTTTCAGTCGCGCAGCCAGGCGCCGGCGGAGTCCACCACGTCGACCGCGCGACCGCTCCTGCAGCGTAAATGTGCCTGCGGCGGAAAGAGCGAATGCGCGGACTGCGCCGGAAAGCTGGCGATCAATCAACCTGACGATCACTTCGAACGCGAGGCCGACCGGATGGCGGAGCGGGTCGTGAGCGGAGACGCCTCCGGCAGGTTGTCGTCCGCGCCGAACGACTCCTTGCAGCGGGATGACGACGACAAAAAGACGCCGCCCAAGCCGAACAATTACGGCGACGCGGCGAAGAAGATCGGTGATGCGCTGCAAGAGACCGCGGTCGGCAAACAGCTGAAAGCAAAAGCGGAAGAGCTGGGCAAAGAATTCCTTTCCTCGGTCGAGGGAAAAGTGATCGCGGGCAGCGCCCTCGGCGGAGCGCTCGCCGCCATTATCGCGACCAACTCGGAGCTGCCGGTGCCGATCCCGGAACTGCCGCTCGATTTTATCAAGCCGGGATTGAAAGCGAAGTTGACCTACGAAGGGCCGGCGCAAAAGCCGACCAATGTCGGTCTTACCCTAACGAGTCAAAGCGGCGTCAGCGTTTCCGCCGGTTACACCAAGACCGCGGCCACGCCGGGAAAGCCGGCCGAAGAAAAAGCCGGCCTGACCTTGAGCATCCCGTTAGGCGGATCGCCTTCGAAGAAAAAATCCGGTCCGTCCGATTCCGATAAGATCGCCGCTGAGACGGCGCAACTCCGCTCGGAGCAGGCGAAAATTCAGGAGGCGAACAAGACGCCGGCGGAGCGCAAAGCGGATGAGGATTTCATGAAATCCTATCTCCATTACAAGGCGAGCGATCCGCTCAATCCGCTGAACATCGGAAAGAAAAAAGAAGACCTCATGCTGATGCGAAGCGCGACGAGCGATGCCGCTCCGGGCGCCGCGCCGCCGGTCGTGCACGACACACTTGCGGGCAACGGTCAGCCGCTCGACGCGGGCACGCGCGCGTTTATGGAGGAGCGCTTCGGCTACGATTTCAGCCGTGTTCGCGTTCATACCGACGCCAGAGCGGCGGAGTCGGCGCGCGCCGTTAACGCGCACGCTTACACCGTCGGCGCACAGATCGCGTTCGATACCGCTCGTTATGCGCCCACGACGACCGAGGGAAAACGATTGCTCGCGCACGAGCTCGCGCACGTGGTGCAACAGGAGAAGCTCACTCCGGGCCAGGCCGATCGCGTTTTTCGTTCAACCGCTGCGACCCACGGCGCGGGCCAGGGCGGCGGTCCATCTTCCGTTTCACTCTCCACGGGCAACAAGCTCGTGCACACGCCGGCTTGCGGCGGACAGACTATTACCGCCACCGTCGCACCCTCTGGCCTAACGGGAGTCACCTGGTCGCTGCACGATGACGGCACGACCGTCGATGCGGGAACATCGATTGATAAAGCCGGCGTCATTACTCTCGGCAGTGCGCAAACGGGCGGCACGATTCGCGTGCGCGCGACCGATGCCAGCGGTGGTTCCGCGGACATCCAGTTGATCCTCAGTTCGCATCCGACCGGTATTTCTTCGACCGCCGCGACCGGTCCGCCGCCCGACCCGAAAAACAATTACGGCGGCACATTTGATCATGTTTTCACGAGCAGCGACGGCAAGGTCGAATCTCTGGAGCGCGTGCCGGTGGGTGAACATTTCCCCAATGTTCCGACGCCGGACGATGCGACGCACGCGATCGCCGGCACGCCCTTCGGCAACGGCAGTTTTACCCTAACGACCGCGACGCTCACGCCGGATGCGAGCAACAATTGGTTCCTGACCAAAGCCGGCGGACTTAACGGGACGCGCGACCGCGTCTCGATCGCCCGGGCCGGCATCGACGTCGGCCAGCACATCACGAGCACATCGAATCCAAAACCGGCCAATCCGTTGCCGGCGGGTTTCAGCGTGCAACAGGATTTGAATTGGTATTGCCCGCCGGCCGCGGCGGACAAGCGTTGGACGAAGTTCAAGAGCATCGATCATGTGCGCCGCTTGCGCCTCGACGGCAGCGGCGATCCGGAGTTCGTCGTCATCGTGAACAAGACCGAACGGACCGACACTTACACCGGCACGACTGGCGTGCAGAAGGCAACGGCGACGCCGGCCACGGTGGCGAAAAGTCCGGACAAAGGTAAGGCCAACACGGTGCAGATCAGCGCGACGGCGTTGCCGAGCGCGCGCAAGCTGCACTTTTCCTTGCAAGGAAGTGCCATCGGTTGTTCGATCAATTCGGCGACCGGCGCCCTCACGATCGGGAAGCAGGCTGGATCGGTCACCGTCCGCGCCGCGAACGCCTCTGGCGGCCCGAACTTCGACGAGGTCACCGTGACCATTACCGATCCCGCCGCGGCGAAAACACCGGGCAGCGCAACACCGGCGAATCCGCCGGCCTCCAAGAGTTCGGTGGATTTGCCTAACGAGGAGACTTCGACTTCAGGCGAAGACTTTGGATTCAGCTCGCGCTTCGTCGGGATGAGCGAGGGTTCGAAGAAAGCCGATCTTCCCGCGCAACAAGAAGGCCCGCGTCGCGCCGAAGCCGGTCATGCAAAGACCACGCCGGCGCCGCCGCGTCCGAGCGCGAAGGATCAGAAGCGGCGAGAACAAGCCAAAGCGCTCAAGGCTGCGGATGCGCGCGCGCTTCTCCAGGCCTCGCTCCCTTTTGCCCTGCAACAAATGACCGACGAGCAGGTCGGGCAGATGCAAAAAGTGCTCGATGCCGCCGTCGTCAATCCGGTCGTGGATAAAGAAGCGGAGGAACTGGAGCGTAAAGCCGTCGTGGCGCAAAGCGGCGGATATGTTCTGCGCGATCCGCAGAAGGAGCGTCGCGCCGCGCGCGCTTTTGAAAACAAGGTTCCGGTGGCGGAAGCGGACAAGCGCATTCGCCTGAACTACGAAACGCTGCTCGCGCCCGAGGCGCTCAAAGTCACGACCGACAATCCCGACGAGGCCACGTATCTCGAGCGAGTTCGCGAAACGCTCAAGGCCCGCGGTGTCTGGCTTCGCTTTGAGTCGAAGTTGGTGCGCGATCCCGAGGACCCGTCGCGCCACATTTACGATCCGCGCGACTTCGAGGTCTGGCTTTCCCTGGGGCCGAAAGGCGATGCGATTCCGAGCGAGGGCGGCCGACTGACGCGCAAGGCTCTTCTTGGCACGACGCTCCTCGGCGCGGGTTATTACGAGAACGTCGATACCGGGAAAGTGCAGAGCGCGCTCGATGCCGAAATCAAACGCCTGCGCAACGACATCGAGTCGGGCACGGAAGAGCAGGCCATTCTCCGAAAAATTCGCGACGACGCGTTCATCGGTGTGGCCGCAATATCGGACTTCCTCGGCGGCGCGGATTTTCCCGATACCTCGATCTGGGACCAGCCTAACGAGTTTGTGCTCCGGGCGCTCAAGTTCAATATCGGCGGCAACGTTACGGCCTCGCAGGTATATCTCGTTGTCGCCGCCGTCCTGACTCGCAACGCCGCGCAGTTACTGGCCGATTACATCGACGACACCGGCACGGGCGTGGAGCGAGCGGTCAAGGTCCTCAAAGTCGTGCGCACCGCCGGCAAAGTCGCCGAGGTCGGGCTCGCGGTCACGGGCGTGGTGGGAATCGCGCGCGGCGTGACTGGCCTCGCGGCGGGGGGCGCGGCGGAAGCCAGCTCGGTCGACACCGCGGCGGAGCAGCTCACCAAACAATACGTCGCCCGGAATCCGGAGATCGCGGCTGATCTGGACAAGGTGCGTTGGGTTCCGCAGCCGAAAGGGAGCATCGCAGGAGGAATCAAACCGGGCCACAGCTGGGGGGCCGGGACTGGTTTTCGGGAATGGCCATGAAAAGCGCAGCCCGAAAAATTGTGATGCCACCGGCGGCGGCTCGTCCCTCCTCGCGACCGACGCCGGTGAAAACTACCCCGCGCGGGCAGGAAACGTCGCGCGCACTGTTGCGACCTTACTTGAGTCACGACTTCGGTCGCGTGCGGCTGCATGCGCAGGCGAGGGTCCCGGAAGCGGAGGCAGACCAGGCGGCGGCAGCAATCTCTTCCGGTCAATTCGTTAGGCGAACGACGGCCCAACCGTCGATGCTCGCCCGCAAACCAGCGCCATCGAAATCCTACAAATACAAAACCGGCGACTTACGCGCCGTGCCCGATTGGACTTACATCGCCTATCCCGAGAAAGGCAAAGTGCTCCTGCGTTTTTTCAGCAGCTCAGCCGACATTCAGATCGGGACGATCGGCTGGATCACGAACAATCCGGGCAACATCGACTACGCTTTCCCTAACGACCCCAACGCCGGTCCCGCCGCGAAAGAGGCGAGCAAGCAGGGCGCTTACGAAAAGAATCCAGCCGACACGCGTTATCGGCGTTTCGCCATTTTCCCGACCCGCGCGAGTGGCGTGGAAGCCGTCCTGCCAGTGCTGGGAAAATATGTCGAGTCGAATCCCGACCTGACGGTCGAGGACGCGATCAAGCGCTACAAAGGGTCGGAGAAAGACTTTTCCGATTTCAAGCTGCTCTTCCCTAACGAGCCGATGCCGCAGACGGAGGCGCAGAAGAAGGCCGCTGCCGAGCGGGTGAAGAAAGCTTACGCCGACGCCGTCCGCCGCCACATGCACGATGCCCTGCGCGCCAAGGACAAAAACCTGAGCGAAGCCGACATCCAGAGACGCGTCGAGCGCATAATGACGCAGAAATTTTCCGAGCTCGATCAGAGCAGCGCGGATGCGCGCCTTTTGCGCGCCGGCCTGGTCGAGAAGGAAGGCGGTCTTATCACTCCGGGCGTCGAGTTCAGTTGTCGCGACGGCTTTACCTCGATGAATCTGCTCGCCTACTCGGAGCCGCAGCGGAAAAAAATTCTGCAGCTCGTCTCGAGCGAAGAAGCCAGGGCGGAAATGGAAGCCGCGCTCAGCTGTGACGGCGGAAAGGAGAAACCGTGAGTACCTTTCCGAATTCACCGAAGCTTTTGAAAGGCGGCATCGTCTTGCTCGATCCGGACACGGCCGCAGTGCAGCGGATCATTTCGCTGCAATACAATCCCGATACGCTCACGCGCTCGCTGCAAATCCAGGGAGTGAGCGCGGACGGCGCGGCGGGCGGTGATCGCTCGGAGATTTTGCGACTGAAAGGTCCGCCCGTTGAGACGATCAAGCTGGAAGCGGAGATCGACGCGACCGATCAGCTCGAATTTCCAGACCAGAATGCGAACGCGGTCGATGTCGGCATTCATCCGCAGCTCGCCGCGCTCGAAGCGATCGTTTATCCGAGCACCGACCAACTGCAATCGAATAACGCGCTGGCGAAATCGGGCACGCTCGAAATCATCCCGATGCAGTCGGCGCTCACGCTTTTTATCTGGAGCAAGAACCGAATCATTCCGGTGCGCCTGACGGATTTCAGCATCACGGAAGAAGCGTTCGATCCGAATCTCAATCCGATCCGCGCCAAAGTCAGCCTTGGCATGCGCGTGCTCAGCGTGAACGACGTCGGGTTCGATGCAAAAGCGGGCAGCCTCTACATGACTTACCAGCAGCAAAAAGAGCGGCTCGCCAGCCTCGCGCCGGCTGGTTCGTTCGCGAACCTCGGGATCAAAGGAATTTCATGAGCCAGCGATTGCGAGCGCGATTTCGAAGAAGCCGGGGTCACCGCCCGGCTACAGCTACAGATTTCATGAGCGACCAACTGCAAGCGCTTCTTCAGCAAACTGGTGTGCCACTCCGGCGTTCCCGGCCAACAGCCGTTACAATAAAACGCCGCTCGCCAGCCTGACAATGCCTGATGGGACTGAGGTCAAGTACCTGCGGCGTCGCTTTGTGCCGCCGCCGGAAAATTTCGCGCTGCTTCAGGAACACACCGTCACCGAAGGCGAACGACTCGATCACATCGCTGCGAAATATCTCGGCGATCCGGAACAATTCTGGCGGCTCTGCGACGCAAACGGCGCGATTCGACCCGACGAACTGATCGAGCTAGTCGGCCGCCGGATTCGCATCACCCTGCCGGAGAACATTCCCGGCCCACAAAATGAATAGCGGATTTTATCTCACACTGATGATCGGGCCGGTCGTTCCCGTGCCGGTGCCGCAGGAAGTGCTCGACGCGCTGACTTCTGTAAGTGTGACTGTGAACAGCGATAGCACGAGCGCATTCCAGCTCGAATTTACGCTCAGCAATCGCTCGCCGCTCCAGACGATTTTTCTTCTTGCGGGCGGGGCGCCGATTCCACTCGTTAGGGTGCTGATCATCGTCACTGTCAACGGCAAAGCCGACGTGTTGATGGACGGCGTCATGACGAATCACGAGATTCGTCCCGGCGCCGACGCTTCGCATTCTGTCCTCACTGTGACCGGTGAAGATTTGAGCCGGGTGATGGATTACATCGACTTTAGCGGTTTCCCATTTCCTGCCATGCCGCCTGAGGCGCGCGTCGCGCTGATCCTGCTGAAATACACTTTCCTCGGCATCATCCCGCTCGTTATCCCGAGCATCCTGATCGACATCCCGATCCCCACGGATCGGATCCCAGTGCAGCAAGGAAAAGATCTCGCATATATCCGTTCGCTCGCGGACGAGGTCGGCTACGTCTTTTACGTCGATCCGGGGCCGGAGCCAGGCATGAGCGTGGCGTATTGGGGACCGGAGATCAAAGTGGGCGAGCCGCAAAAGGCGCTCAGCATCAACATGGACGCGGCAACGAACATCGAGAGCGTCTCGTGCAGTTTTAACTCGCAGGGCAAAGTCTTGCCCATCGTTTACATTCAGAATCAGCAGACGCACGTTCCGATTCCGATTCCGATCCCGGACATCACGCCGCTTAATCCGCCACTCGGATTGATTCCGCCGATCCCACTTAACGTCGAGCCGATTAACGAATCGGCGAACTATTCTCCGATTCGCGCAGCGGTCATCGGCCTAACGAAAGCGGCGCGATCCGCCGAAGCTGCCACAGCCACCGGCACTCTGAATGTCGTGCGTTACGGCCAACTCTTGAAAGCGCGGCGGCTCGTCGGGCTGCGCGGAGTAGGGGAAGCCTTCGACGGCCTCTACTACGTGAAGAGTGTCACGAGCACCATCAAGCGCGGCGATTTCAAACAAAATTTCACCCTCACACGCAACGGTCTCATCTCCACATTTTCGACAATCCCGGCATGAGCGACAAAAAATTCTTCGGTAAATATCGCGGCACGGTCCTGAACAACATCGATCCCATGCTGATGGGTCGCATCCAGGCAATCGTGCCGGATGTCACCGGCCTGATTCCCTCGAGCTGGTGTATGCCTTGTTTTCAGGTCGCGGGAATTCAAAACGGCGTGTTCACCGTGCCGATCATCGGTTCCGCCGTTTGGATCGAATACGAGCACGGCGATCCCGATTATCCGATTTGGACCGGCTGCTTTTACGGCAGCCCGGCCGAAGTGCCGGCAATGGCACTGATCGTCCCGCCCGGCGTGCCGGGTATTACCTTCAGACGCCGCTGCAAAATGGCCTAACGATTAGCGATGTGCCCGGCCCGACTGGCGGGATTCTCATTAAAACGCTCACCGGCGCGATGATCTCGGTGAGCGACACAGGCATCATCATTTCCAACGGCAAAGGCGCGATCATCACCATGCTCGGACCGATCACCGACATCAACGCTACTGCCCTAACCATTATTTGACCATGCCCGGACCCATTGTTCACGTTGGCGCTGTCGTTACCTGCATGCACGGGGGTCAGGCGCAACCGACCGCACCGTTTCCGCGGGTGTTGGTCAGCGGTCAGCCGGTCGTGACATTAATCACGCCTTATGTCGTCGCCGGTTGTGCGCTTACGGGCACCGTGCTCCGCCGTGTGTGACCGGGCAATGGGTGGTCGGCGCCGATGCGCGTTCTCGCGGGCGGTGCCCCGGTGATCACACAGACGAGTCAGGCGGTCTGCGTCCCGTCCGGTCAAGGCCTTGCTCGTTGCTTTTGCCCAACCGCGCGTCCTCGCCACATGAACATCGATTTCCCCTATCACTTCGATGCACGCGGCCGCACCGCGGAGGTCGATTACGACTCGCACATTCGTGACCTCATCGAGCAGGTGCTTTTCACCGCGCCGGGGGAACGGGTTAATCGTCCCGATTTCGGCAGCGGCCTGCTTCGTTTGGTTTTTGCGCCAAACAGCAGCGAGCTCGCGGCAACGACGCAGTACCTTGTCCAGAGTTCGCTCCAACAATATCTCGGCGATTTGATCCAGGTCGATGCGGTCGATGTGACAAGTGAAGATTCCACTTTGCGCGTGTCGGTGCGCTATCTCGTCAGGCGAACGCAAACCCTGGAGACCGCTGAGTTCACGAAAGGAGTCGCAACCGCATGAGCGAGCCGACCACGCCGCTCTATTTTTGTTGCGACGAACGCCGGCGCGACGCCGTCCGCGGCAGCGCTCTCAACGGCATCGATTATCTCGAGGTGGTCGATCACGACGCGCCTACCGAGGCGGATCGGCAGCGTTTCCTCCGCGTTCATTTCGTGAACGATATCGCGCCGAATTCGCTCGCCGCCACCAACGTCAGCATCGCCGGCGGCGAACGCATCCGGCCAATCGTGATCCTCGATGCGACGATCGGCACTGGCGACGATTCGGACGTGCTCACTGTCGAAGTCGAGGAGGCCGGCGACTTCTCCATCTACACTCTTTCATTAGTCCGCGGGCCGCACGATCCGAATCCACCGAGCGAAATCGATCCGCGCCTCGCGGCGGTGGATTTTTCGTTCAAGGTCGAATGCCCATCGGATTTCGACTGCGCGCCGAAACACATTTGTCCGCCGGAGCCTCGCGTTCAGCCAGAGATCAATTATCTGGCCAAGGATTATGCAAGTTTCCGCAAACTGATTCTCGATCGGATGTCACTGCTTCTGCCCGAGTGGCGCGAGCGCAATCCGGCCGACTTGGGCGTGACACTGGTCGAACTGCTCGCTTACGTCGGCGATCAATTGAGTTATCAGCAGGATGCGATCGCGACCGAAGCGTATCTCAACTCCGCGCGGAAACGCGTCTCCCTTCAGCGGCACGCGCGTCTCGTCGATTACTTTGTACACAACGGGACAAATGCACGCGTCTGGGTGCAGCTGACCTCGGAAGCGGACCTGGTTAGCGTGCCAGCGAAGACACAGATTTTCAGCAGGCTTGAGAGGACCAATATTCGAATCCCGCCTGGATCCAGTGCGCTCGATGACGCGCTGCGGCAGCATCCGATGGTTTTTGAAACCATTCATCCGGTTACGCTCTTCGCCGCCCATAACGCAATGCCGTTTTACACGTGGAGCGATCGAGAATGTTGCCTCCCGAAGGGCGCGACCTTTGCGACGCTCCAAGGGCATCTTCCGGATTTGCCGAACGATGCCGTGCTCATCTTCGAAGAGCAACGCGGGCCGCTCACTGGCGAAGAGGAAGACGCTGATCGCACTCGGCGCCGGGCTGTGCGCCTAACGAGTGTGCAGACTTTCGACGCGACCAGTCAGCCTCTGACCGATCCGCTGACCAGCACTCAAATCACCAACATTCAGTGGATGGCGGAGGACGCGTTGCCTTTTCCCTTCTGCCTTTCCGGTTTCACCGATGAGGAGCACGGCGCGCAATTTCGAGACGATCTAAGTATCGCCCACGGCAACATCGTGCTCGCCGATCATGGACTGACAATTTCCGGCGAATCGTTAGGCGAAGTGCCCGCCGCACAGATCCTTCTCCCGGCTGATCCGGGCGCGGATCGCTGCCATCGCCCGCCGCCGCAGTTTGCCCGCCCGCGTTTTCGACCTTCGCTGCAAGGTAAACCGCTAACGCAGGTGTCGGCTTACGATTCAACTCAGCCGGCCTCAAAAAGTCTGAGCGTCGATCCCGCAGCCGCACTGCCCGAGGTCACGCTCGAGAGCACGCTTGGAACAGATACCAGCGAATGGAAGCCGCAAACCGATTTATTAAGCAGCGCACCGGACGCGACGGAGTTCGTAGTTGAGATCGAAAACGACGGCGTCGCGTTCCTGCGTTTCGGTGACGACGAATACGGACAGTTGCCCGAATCGAAGACGGCTTTTGAGGCAACTTATCGCGTCGGCAACGGGAGCGCCGGCAACATCGGCGCGGAGACGCTCGCACATATTGTGAGCAACGACCCGGCCATTACCGCGGTGCGTAATCCTTTGCCCGCAGCAGGCGGAATCGATCCGGAAACGATGGCGGATATTCGTCGCGACGCACCGCAGGCTTTTCGCACACAGAAACGTGCGGTGACGGAAGCGGATTATGCGCGTACCGCCGAGCTCGACACGTCCATTCAGCGCGCGGCGGCGACCTTCCGATGGACGGGCAGCTGGCACACAGTCTTTATCACGGTGGACCGCTTCGATGGTCTTCCCTTAACGAATGAATTCGAAGCGCAACTCCGGCGCGAGATCGAGCCCTATCGCATGGCCGGCCACGATCTGGAGATCGACTCGCCACACTACGTGCCGCTCGAGATCGAGATGTTCGTTTGCGTGAAACCGGATTATTTCCGGAGCGATGTCGCGGCTGCGCTCCTCGATATCTTCAGTAACCGAACCTTAGCCGATGGCAGGAAAGGCCTTTTCCAGCCTGACTTCTTCACTTTCGGTCAGACCGTTTATCTAAGTCGGCTGTATGCCGCTGCTCAGGCAGTCGCTGGCGTGTCTTCGGTCGAGATCACCGTTTTTCAACGCCAGGGCTTGGCGGCGACGAGCGGCCTAAAGAAAGGCTTTCTCAACATGGACAGGCTCGAGATCGCGCGGCTCGAAAACGATCCGAACTTTCCTGAGCGCGGCCTTTTCACTCTCAAACTCGGAGGTGGCAGATAATGCCGACGAAGCTAAACGACTGCGGCTGTTGCGAAGGAATCACTGCCATCGTGCCCGAGTCCATCTTCAATCGGCCGGGGCTGTCGCAGGTAGAATATCGAGTTGGCACGCAGGTCGATTTTCTGCGAAGCGCGCTTGCCGCTCTCTCCGATCCAGAATTCACCGCGCTGCGGAACCTGACAACGCGGGACACGGACGATTTCACGATCGCGCTGCTCGACGGGTGGGCAACGGTCGCAGATGTCCTCAGTTTTTATCAGGAGCGCATCGCGAACGAGCTTTGGCTGCGCACTGCAACAGAGCGCGACTCGATCTTGCGGCTCGCCCAGCTGATTGGGTATCGCCTCAAACCCGGCGTGGCGGCGCAGACGCCGCTCAGTTTCCTGCTCGACGAAACTCCCGGTGCGCCGACTCAAGTCACCCTGAAGATTGGCACCAAAGTCCAGAGCGTTCCCGGCGCCGACGAAAAACCGCAGACGTTCGAAACAATCGAAGAGATTGAGGCGCGAACGAGTTGGGGCACCCTCAAGCCTCAAACCATTGGCCCCCCGCAAATCGTCAACGGTATTCATGAGCTTTATCTCAAGGGTCTCGATACCAAGCTTCAGGTGGGCGACCCAATCGTAATCGTGGGCAACGCCCGCGAAAACAGCTCAAACAGCACGCTCTGGGAATTTCGTCGGCTACAGAGCGTCACGACTTTCCCGGAGAAGAACCACACCCTGGTCACTTGGAAAGGAAATCTCAACAAATTTCCGACGCCGTTAGGGGCGAATCAGGTCAAGGTGTTCGCCCTCCGCCAGCGCGCGGCTTTTTTCGGCCATAACGCGCCGGATTGGATTTCGATGCCGGATAGTTTTCGCAAGGCATACGATCCCGACCTGACCACGACGGAATGGCCGGGATTCAAGCTGCAAAACAATCAATTCGATCTCGATGCCGTTTATCCGAAGGTGGTTGAGGACAGCTGGGTAGTGGTGTCCAAGCCGACGTACGTTCAGTTGCACAAGGCGACTAGCGTTACCAGCGTTTCGCGCGCGCAGTTCGCCATTAGCGCAAAGATCACGCGCATCACGCCCGATCTGTCGCCTGGCATTCTGCCGCTGCGCAAAACCGCAGTGTACGTTCAGAGCGAGCAACTCCCCCTCGCTGACGCGCCTATCACTTCTCCTGTCACTGGCACGAGCGTGACCCTGAGCAGCAAAGTGGAGGGCCTGACAGAGAGGCGTCTTCTTCTATTCGCCGGAGTCGATAGCCTAACGAAACAACCACTCACAGAGCTGGTCGAAATCACAAAAGTCGAATTGTCTGACGGCCTAACCAAGATCACGTTTGCGCCGGTCGTTAGTCCGTCGGTGCCGAAAAGCTACCGGCGCGATGACCTGATCATCTATGGCAATGTCGCCCGTTCGACTCATGGCGAAACTGTTTCCGAGATTCTGGGCAGCGGAGATGGCTCGAAGTCGAATCAAAGCTTCAAGCTGAAACAGGCGCCCGCGCTTACCTACATTCGCTCCACTGCGCCCGGCGGACGCGAATCGTCGCTCCAGATTCGCGTAAACGATTTGCTCTGGCACGAAGTCCCGACCTTGTTCAAGCGCGGGTCGCGCGATCGCATTTTCACCACCGAGATGGCGGACGACGGCACCGTTACGGTGCGCTTTGGCGATGGAGTGCGTGGCGCGCGTTTGCCGTCCGGCGCGCAAAACGTGAAAGCGACGTATCGGCGTGGCAGCGGTCTGGATGGTCTCGTAAAAGCAGGTCAGCTCACCAGCCTGCTGACCCGTCCGCCAGGCTTGAAGTCGGCTCTCAATCCGCTCGCCGCTGAGGGCGCCGACGAGCCTGAATCTTTCGCCAACGCCCAACAAAATGCCCCGCTCACTGTGTTGACTCTCGAGCGCGTGGTCTCGCTCGAAGACTATGAGAATTTCAGTCGCAGCTATGCAGGAATCGCGAAAGCGTTGGCGACGTGGACATGGGATGGACGGACGTGCGGCGTCTTTCTCACGGTCGCCGCTCCGCTTGGCGCCTCGGTTTCGATTTCGTTGATAGCGGATCTCATCACGGCAATTCACGCAGCGGGTGATCCGTTCGTGCCGGTGCGAGCGGTCTCGTATCAAAAAGTCACGTTCAAACTTGTGGGCAAGATCAAGATCGATCCCGACTACGAAGCAGAGAAGGTACTGGCCGCGGCGAATGATACGCTGCGCGATACGTTTTCGTTCGCGAAACGACAATTCGGGCAGCCAGTGAACCTGAGCGAAGTGATCGCGCTTGTGCAGGCGGTGAAAGGAGTCGTCGCGGTGGACATCGACAAGCTTTACCGCGTGGGCAAGACGGCAAAGTTGAACAATCGCCTCGAGGCCGAATTGCCTCACGGTAGCGACCCAGCCTCGTTAGGCGCGGCGGAACTGCTGACTCTGGATCCGGCACCGATCGACGTGGGGGTGATACCATGAGCTACGACCCAGACAAACTCTACAACCTGCTGCCGGCAGTTCATCGCATTCGCGACATTGAGGAGGGTGAGCCACTGCGCGAATTGCTCGCGCTCATCGCACGGCAGGTCGGAATTGTGGAGGAAGACCTCGAGCAACTTTACGACAATCAATTCATCGAAACCTGCGCGCCATGGGTCCTCCCTTACATCGGCGACCTGATCGGATATCGCTCGCTGCATCCAATCGCGCCTGGCCAACTCACACCGCGGGCGGAAGTGGCGAACACGATTGGTTATCGCAGGCGCAAAGGGACTGCTTCTGTAGTCGAGCAGCTCGCGCGCGATGTCACGGGCTGGAACGCGCGCGCTGTCGAGTTCTTCCAATTGCTCGAGTGGACGCAATTCATGAATCACATTCGCCCGACGAATTTTTACGCACCTGATTTGCGCCAATGGGAGTCGCTCGAGCGACTCGGCACCGCTTTCGAAACGACCGCGCATACCGTCGATGTTCGGCACATCGAACGCGCCGAAGGAAAATACAATATCCCAAACATTGGGATTTTCCTGTGGCGACTGAATGCGTGGCGGCTGCGCGCTTCGCCCGCAGCGCGCGTGGACGATCACCGTTTCCTTTTCCATCCGTTAGGCGTAAACACGCCATTGTTCAATCGACCGCAGACGGAGAAATCGATCACTCACCTCGCGGAGCCGATTAATGTGCCGGAACCGATCAGCCGCCGTGTTCTCGACGCCTCGCTTGCCGACTACTACGGCGCGGAGTTAAGCATGTTCATCGAAGGGTTCGACATCGGTGACGTCAGCGCTTGCAATCTTTCCGACGCGGACGCTTCCGGCACGACTTGGGCCCACACACCGCCGAACGCACTGGTCGCGATCGATCCGGTGCTGGGGCGAATTTCGTTTCGCGATGCACAGGCGGAGCCGCCACGCGTGATGTTTCATTATGGATTCAGCGCCGCGATAGGCGGAGGCGAATACGAGCGCACCCCGACTTTTGATGCGGCGCTCGGGCCGATCGAGACGGTTGCTTCGCCGGGACCCATCCAACCAGCTCTGGACGCGCGCTCTGCCGGCGGAGTGGTCGAGTTAAGCGACAGCGGACGGTTCGACGAAACGCCGAGCATCGCGCTCGATCCCGGGGTGCGATTGGAATTCCGCGCGGCGAACGAACATCGCCCGACGCTGATCGTGTCGGGCCCGCTTGATGTCACCGGCGGCGCTGATGCGGAAGTAACGTTGAATGGGCTCCTGATCGCCGGAGGACCGATTCGAATTTTGAGCACCCTCGGCGATACCTTGCGCAAAGTTCGCCTGCTTCATTGCACGCTCGTTCCGGGGTTGTCGTTAGACATCGACGGCACACCGGATTCACCGGGAACGCCCTCGCTGTTGATCGAGCACACCGAAACGCCAATCGAAATTGAGATCGATCACTGCATTGTCGGTGCGATTCACGCACCGCCTAACGCAATTGTTTTGATCCGGCACAGCATCGTGGATGCGAACAGCGACACGGCCGTCGCGTATTCCGATCTCGATGGTGCCGGCGCGGGCGGCACAGTTTCGGTCGTGAACAGCACAATCATCGGGACGATGCACACCGAGCTGTTGAAGCTCGCCTCGAACAGCATCTTTTTGTCACGCACCGAAGACGGCAGTGCACCGATTCGTTCAGAGCGCAGGCAAACCGGTTGTGTCCGTTTCTCATGGCTACCACTCGAAGCGCGCGTCCCGAGGCGGTATCGCTGCCAGCCGGATCTGGAGATCTCAGATCGTATCAAAGCTGCGCTCGCGAAATCGGGGACGAATACAATCAGTGACGCCGAGCGTCAGGCGATAAGAGCCGCAGTCGTCGCTACGGTTGTACCAGCATTTACCTCCCTCCGCTACACCGATCCCGGTTATTGCCAGCTCCGACGCTCGGTTCCGGAGCAAATTCGCACCGGTGCCGACGACGAAGCGGAGATGGGCGTATTTCACGACCTTTTTCAGCCGCAACGCGAAAGCAATATCCGCGCGCGGCTTCGCGAATATCTCCGCTTCGGTCTCGAAGCCGGCGTTTTTTATGAAACCTAATGAACCAACAAAACTCCTATGAGCTCAGATATCAGTCGCCAACGCTTTAACCCCACCAATGACTTCAGCAGCGTGCTAATGCAACAAGGCCGCGTCCAACTGGACGCGGATTGGAATGAAGGGAACGACATTCTCGACCGCCACTGGCGCTCGGAGACGATCGATATCATCGGCCGGTGCGTCGTGCCTTTGGAAACCCCTGCGGTTTCGAAATTCAATTGAGCGCTGGCAAAATGACGATCGGACGCGGTCGAATCTATGTCGCATGGTTTGCAGGCGGAAAATCATGGCGACGGGAATCTGGAGTTCGATCCAATCCTAGCTGAGTCGCGCGGAGTCGATCCGCTGCCGTACGAGAAGCAGCCATATTACAAAGATCCCGAGCCGCTCCCGGAAGCAGGCGGGCCGCATCTTGTCTATCTCGACGTTTGGGAGCGCGAAGTTACGTACGTGGAAGACCCGAATCTGGTCGAGAACGCGGTCGGTGTGGATACCACGTCGCGTCTTCAGACCGCCTGGCAGGTGCGGGTTTTGCCCAACGTTGGCGACGGAGCAACGTGCGCGACGCCGGACGACCAATTAGAAGGCTGGCTCGACATCATTCAGTCGTCGGCTGGCCGCCTAACGACTAAGGCAGTGGGTGTGGCCACTCCGGCAGACCCATGCCTCATTCCACCGAGTGGCGGGTACCGCGGGCTCGAGAATCGGACTTATCGGGTTGAGATTCATGACGGCGGCGCGATTGGCGCCGCGACGTTTAAATGGTCGCGCGACAATGCCTCTGTCGCCAGCGGCGTAAGCGCGATTGAGAACGATATAACGCTCACAGTCGATCGCGCGGTGTGGGATTCAGTGCGACGCTTCAGCCCGGGTGACTGGGTCGAGATCACGGATGACTGGCGCGAATTTTCACTGCAGCCGGGCGAGATGCGGCAGATCGATTCGGTGGAGGATTCCAGTCGCACGATCACGCTGAAGTCTGCGCTGACCGCAGGGCTTTTTCCCGTCAATGGACAAAACCTGACCGATCCGGAGCGTCATACGCGAATCAAACGATGGGACCAGGACCCTGGCGGACCGGCAGTCATCGAGGTGCCTGCCTCCGGCACACCCTTCATTTTGGAGGACGGCGTCGAAGTCACTTTCACAACCGAGCCCGATGGCGGCGCATTTCGCTCTGGAGATTACTGGATCTTTGTAGCGCGGACTGCGGATGCCTCGGTCGAAGAGTTGGATGCGGCGCCGCCGCGCGGAGTGCATCATCATTATTGTCGGCTCGCCATAATCACCTTTCCCAATGCGGCGATCGATTGCCGCACGTTCTGGCCGCCATCAACCGGGGAAAGCGAGTGCGGCTGCTGCTGTACCTACACAGTCGGCGACGAGGTGAACAGCTTTGGCAAGTACACGTCCATCAATGACGCCATCAACGCGCTCCCGGCCGGCGGCGGCGAGGTCTGCATTCTTCCCGGGCTGTACTTCGAGAATGTGCTGATCCAGGGCCGCCGAGATGTCGTTCTGCGTGGCTGTGGATGGCAGACGCGCATCGCGTCTGAATCGCTGAAGCCTCCACCACCACCCGCTGATCCAGCCGCCGGTGCCCCACACGCCCCGGCTGGCGCCGGCGGGGTAAACGCGGATTCCCCGCCATTTGGCGCGGTTATCACCATCTCGCAATCGCAACATGTGAAATTGCTCTCCTTCGCCGTTGAAGCGGCGGAGGATGAAGTCGGTGTTCTGATCGACGGCACGGGCAAGCTCAGTGCTGCGTCGCAAAGCAATACGGGCGCGACAAACGTTCCGCGAGCGCTGATCATCGAACGCGGGCCGACGCTCGATGTCACGGTGGAGGACCTGGTCATCACGGCATCCACGGTTCCCGCGATCCTCGCCGATACCGTGACCCTGCTCCAGATTGAAAGCAATCGCATTGCTATGGAGAACGTCGCTGCGCGCTGGCCGGCGGTGTGGGTCAGCGGCAACGAGATTCGCATCGTCCATAACTGGCTTGGGATACAGAGCAGAGCCGCTGATCTTGAATGGCTGCCTGCCACCGTTCAGTTGGACATTGCAAAAGACCCACAGCCCGGCGGGACGGGCCTAACCGGCATTGCCAGTTTCGTAGCTCCGGGCGGCATTCAAATAGCTGGCACGTCGACAGGCGCGCCGACCCGGGATGTCTTCGTGATCGAAAACGAGATCGACAGCGCAGGGTGGAACGGCATCACTTTGGGGAGCGTGGCGATACTCGACTCGAATGGAAACAACACAGGCGGAATCAGTGGGACAACCGTACAAGTTCCGGGCCCTTGCGACACGACGATTACGTTGCAGATCCCTGGCACCAACCCCGGCCAGCCGGGCAGCCGGATCGTCGCCGCCGGCAATCTGGTCAACATTCAAATCAATCGCAACCGTATCCGCAACACAGGTGCATGCGGCATCGGGCCCGTCGGATTCTTCGACCCCAAGTTGGGACCGGAGATTGTCAGTATTCAGAACCTCACAATCAGCGCGAATACGATCGCCCGTAGCTTACTGCGAGAAGTAACTCTGCTGGCACAGTCGAGCAGCGGTGCCTTCGGGGCAATTTGCGTTCCCTATGTAGAGAACCTGGTGATCAGGGACAATGCCATCACTGATTTCGGTTTCCGACCGGGAGATCCGGTGTGTGGCATCTTCATCCTCTATGGGCAGATTATCGACATAAGCCGCAACCAGGTACTCGAAACCCGCGATTGGAACCTCACCACTCAGGAGTCAGTGTCGGCGGCTGGGATTCGCGGCGGCATCGTGGTCGTGGCTGCCACTCCGCCCTCGTTTACGAATCCTGCGTCCTTATACAGCAAGGCCAACACCTTGGCCGCCGAATACACTGCGCCCTCGCACGTGCCGGGAGTGCCGGCGCTGCGCGTGGAGCACAACGTCGTCCGCGTAGCTTCAGGTGATGCGCTGGAAGCCGGTGGTTTCGGGCCTTTCTCGATCGTGAACAACCACTTCTCCACGGCGGGAACGCCGCGTGGAGAGGGAGTGACGGCAATCGCGCAAACCGTGTTCATCCTCAATCTAGGTATATCGATCGAGCTCGCTTCGCTAGCAGGCAAGTTCAGCAGCCTTGGCCAGCGTCAGACGGTTTCCACGTCCTTCGTGGGTCGAGGTTCCGGTAGTACCTCTAACGGCGCGATCACATTCACCGATAACATGTGTCAGCTGGAGGCTAGGATCAGCCAACCACACAGTTTCTCGTCCATAACCATCATGACCTTGGACGATCTCATCTTCGGGAATAACCAGTGCTGGGTAGACGCCTTCCCGTTGACGGCTGCGCTGGATGCCTTCTTGCTGGCTGGCTCTCTCCAGGCTACCAGCAACCGCTTTCAGGAAGCGGCGGGTTTTCCGGTGCTGGCTTCCGGCTTCACCATCGGCGCACTGAATATCACTGGCCACAACATTTCTACCTACTGCCTGTTTGCGACCGGCACATTGCAGCCAGCGCTCAATACCAAGAACTTGTCGCTGATCGGATCTCAGCTGTGCGATGAATTCGCAAAGGGCAAATTGCAACTGAACTTCACAGAATGAACTAACCAACGAAAGGATCTTCACTAGTATGGCAACCAATTCGAGAACGACGACCTCTGGCAGTCCGCCGGATATGTCGGATATCGGCAATCAAGTCACGAGCAACCTGGCCTCCGCCGACAACATTGCGACACAACGCGTGCAGACGGTGATGTGGGTTCATCAGGCGCGCGCCGCGCAATTGTCGCGTACGGCTGCCACCCTGAAGGCACAGGTCCGGTCGCAGTGATCCGGGAGTGAAAAGCGCGGAAGCTGCGGTAGCCGCGGCGAACGCCGACGTAGCCCGCGTCGCCGTCGTCCACCAGCAGGTCACTACTCCCGAGCCCCAGGTCGCGCCGAGCGGCTGGGCATTGCATGGCCGCGTGTTCGATCCTGAGCTTAAGCCTGTCTCCGGCTTCACCGTGTTTTTGGTGGATGCCGCTAAGGCTTATCAGCAGGCGTATGGCTTTGCCTACACTGATGACACAGGATACTTTGTACTGAATTATACGGGCAGCGATCCCGCCTCTCGCGACAAGTCCGCCACCGCGACTCAGGCTCAACCCGAGCTCTTCGTCGAGATCGCCGACAGCAAAGCAAGGCCGGTTTATCTGAGCCCGACAGCGTTCCAACCCGTGCTGGGCAGCGCGACGTACCAGAACATCATTCTTCCGGCGGACGACCAGGCGATCGGCGCCCCGCCGGCTCAAATCCGGAAGGTAGCGTTGCCGAAACGCAAGAAGAAGAAGGCGAAGAAGGCCTGAGTCTTTATTAGGACGAAGACCCAAGCTCTGGATGTAATCTCGGCAATCCGAGTGTAAGTCTGGCGCGTCCGTTCTCGCCGCTATGGTCGTTAGGCGCGATTTGCCGGCTGGTAGCTACAGTCGCGAGAACCGAAGAATGGGACGGGGGTTGATTAGATACGTCGAAAAAAACATCCCATTGCTCGACGTCGCCTCGAAGACAGTGTCGAGATTGCAGGCCACTTTGAAAGAGCGCGGTCGCGAACGCTGCCCAAGAAACTGCTCGCGTGCAAAGCTGGTTGAAAAGCGAGCAAGCGAAAGCGTTTGTTCGCCATTCCCCGGAACTGAAACACGCCTTGTCCATTGCTGGCACACCGGCGAAAACGTTGGCGAAAGAGCAAGCCACGGCGCTCTCGGCGGAGGAAAGCGCATTGGGCAAGATCAAGTTGCAATTGGCTGCTTTGCGAGTGAACGGATAGGGCTTCCATCTGGACTTCGCGTTGCCACTTCTCACTTCCTCGAAACTGCGCCCGGCGGGGGTCGAACCCACAGCCTTTGGCTCCGGAGGCCAACGCTATGCTAGGTAGAATCACCGCTGTTGCCGTTTTGTTGCCGATTGCCAGTTCTGTCTCAGGATTGCTAGATCGCTTGGTTCTGCGGTAAATTTAGGGAGCGAGTGGAGTAATGGACCAACAGACCCGAGTCGAAACCGTTGAGGAATTCAAGCTACGCATCGCAGCGATCATAGGTGCCAAGCCTGAGCACATCCCTGGCGCACCGCGACCGAACCCGCTGTTGGTCCGGCATAAGAAGCGGGCGAAGTCCAGAAAAGCACAACGTCGTTAGGCAGCGAATTTATGCACGTTTTACCACCGTCGTAGCGCGTGCTGCCGTCCACTAATGGAGGGCAAGATAACGACGCCGCGCCGCCCCGAAGATTACCCGGGGGGCGGCGCACGCCGCTCGTTACTACCAGTCCGAGGGTCCTGTTGAAGGCTTAATCCAGATTAGAGCTGACCTAGACGCAACTCCACCTAGTGCATATCCCAAACCAGGCTCCAGCGTTACCACAACGCTGTAGGCTTGATGGGAGAATCCTCCTCTGGGATCGGGCAAGCTTTTGACCAACATTACTCCGTAGCCGGATGCTCCAAGGGAGGCTGGGGACACAAGCGCAACGTAATCAACTCCTGGGATAGCGGTGCCGCTAACAGAGAAGTTTACGTAAGGGTGGTAGGGGTTGGAACCCGTCGCACTGCCCGCCGCACTGGATGTGGACTGCGTCATAGCCAGGACGAATGAACCGGTTTTTCCCCGGATAATATTACCCGTGCTATGAATAGTGACAGTCGGGAGTTGCGCAGAAGGAGGAATTGCCCCGCTATCGCCGCGCACCTGCGTGATGGTGCTCCCAAGCACGAACACCAAGCCGAGGCTAAGAAGGAGTCTGCTGATGATTTTTGTTTTTCATGTTATTTATTTTTCTTTCTTGTTTTGGCTTTCGGTGAACCCTCGTCATTGAGAACTCATTTCTGGCCGTTACCTTTTCCTTCGGAAAATTTTGGCGGGCATGGCAAAAAAGTGTACGGGAGCACAAAGGACTCGCCTTCGCCGAAGCTTCCGCCTGCGCGCAAGGCTATGGTGCGAGGTTACGCGGAAGGTAGCTTCGCGTTTACGATGCGGCTGGCAACGTGATCGAAACGCACGAGCACGCTGGCGATTTCAAAGAGTGGTAGCGCGTGCTTGCTACCGTTCCGGCTAGATTCCGCTTCCTAAATGCCGAATGATTCGGCACAATTCTCGCCGTGCAGCCTTTTAACCGCTTTCCCCTCGCAACGGCAAGAAATAGATTGCAAGTTGCAGTCTAATTTTCGTTAGGTGTATAAGACGTATTGACAAGATGGAGCGCGCATCATTGAGCCACAGGCCGGTCGACATTGCGACTCTCTTACTCCGGATTGCCATTGCGCTAGCGTTCCTCTCGGCCGTGGCGGATCGATTCGGACTCTGGGGGCCACCAGGCAAGCAGGGCGTCAGTTGGGGCGACTTGGCCCACTTCGATGCCTACGTGGCCAAGCTTAATTGGTTCTTACCAGCGGCGGTTATACCAGCCGTGGGTTGGGCCGCGACAGTGGCCGAGACTTTGTTGGCTTTGGGCTTGCTCATCGGCTGGCACCTGCGCTGGGTTTCTTTGGCTACTGCGCTGCTTTTGCTATCTTTTGCCGTCGCCATGCTCGTGGCGTTGGGCCCAAAAGCACCGCTTGACTATTCCGTTTTCACGTCGGCGTGCGCGGCTTTCCTACTTTTCGCAATCCAAGCCACACGCAAAAACACCTAACCGGCCGATGAAGCCAACAGCCCCTGATCAAGTGAACGTGAGCAATCTTGCCATCAACCCCGCCCGTGGCTTATCTCTTTCTCGTTCGGCCAAAAGGTGCTTGGGGGTGTTGGCATGAAGGCGATCTGTCTGCGCGGCCGCGGTGGCCCCGAGGCGTTCGCCTACGAGGAGGCGCCGCAGCCCCGCCCCGGGGAAGGCGAGGTGCTCGTGCGGGTCCACGCCGCTGGCGTCATCCAAACGGAACTCTCCTGGGTTCCGACTTGGACCACACGGGCGGGAGAGCCGCGCCCGTTGCCGGTCATCCCCGGACACGAATTCTCCGGCGAGATCGCCGCCCTGGGGGCCGGGGTCAGGGAGCTGGGCGTGGGGGACCTGGTGTACGGGCTCAATGACTGGTACCGTGACGGCGCCCAGGCCGATTACTGCGTGGCGCTCGTCGCCGATTGCGCCCCCAAGCCGGCTAGCGTCGACCACGTTCACGCAGCCGCCACACCGATTTCCGCTCTGACGGCTTGGCAGGGGTTGGTCGAACGTGCTGGTCTCGCGGCGGGCCAGCGGGTGCTGATCCACGGCGCGGCCGGGGGCGTCGGCACCATTGCCGTGCAGCTCGCCCGCTGGCGCGGCGCGCGGGTGACAGGCACCGCTTCGGCAGCCAACCTCGACTTCGTGCGCGGCCTCGGGGCCGACGAGGTGATCGACTACCGGGCCGAGCGGTTCGAGGACGTGGTCCGGGACGTGGACGTGGTCTTCGACACGGTCGGCGGGGAGACGCTGGAGAGGTCCTGGGGCGTGCTCAAGCCCGGAGGCAGGCTGGTCACCGTCGCGGCTTCAGGCGAACGAACAACCGACGAGCGCATCCGTGCCGCGTACTTCATCGTGGAGCCGAGCCGGACGCAGCTGGCGGAGATCGCACGGCTGGTCGATGGGGGTGCGCTCCGCCCGGTCGTTGGCGCCGTGTTCCCGCTCGCCGAGGCGCGGCAGGCGTATCAGCACAAGCCTAGCCATGGCAAAGTTGTTCTACGCGTGGCTGACGGTGCGGTGCGACGTAGTCCGGCGATGGTCGAGTAACCAATCGATGAAGCCAAGGGCCCCATAGCGATGCAACTTCAGGGTGCTTGCGACGACACCCTGCCGTGGCTTATCTCTTTCTAGTTAGGCCGGCACATACCCTCGGAAACCAGATGATGAAGGTCCGCACGCTCGTGGTAGCGGTTGCTCTCGCGTGGGCAAGTCCCATTCAGACTAAGGGGCAACCGGCCGAAGCTCCCGAGACGGTGGTGATTCAGAGTGGGGGGCTAACGCTTCGCGGCCTACTTTGGCGTCCAAGCGGGCGTGGTCCGTTTCCGGCCGTTCTATTTAGCCATGGTAGCGGACCGGCCGCCTACCCGCAGAAGCCAGCCGCCCTCGGGCCCGCGTTTGTTCGGCACGGCTACGTCTTCCTCTATCTTTTTCGCCGAGGTGCGGGGCTCTCGGCCGATCAAGGCACCAACAGTGAAGAGCTGATGTCCCGGGCACAAAGGGAGAAGGGGCAGGAGGCGCGCAATGAATTACAGCTGCAGCTTCTTGAGACTGAGCTGAGCGATGTTTTTGGGGGTCTCGCCTTCATGCGTGGACGCCCTGAGGTAGATGCGCGCCGCATCGCGGCCGCCGGACACTCGTTCGGCGGGTCGCTCACGTTGCTCCTGGCCGAGCGCGAGCCGGGCCTGCGGGCCGCTGTTGTTTTCGGAGCTGCGGCCGGAAGTTGGGATTCTTCACTCAAGCTGCGTTCCCGGCTCATTGCCGCGGTAGGACACACGAAAGTGCCGATATTCTTCATTCACGCCGCGAACGATTTCTCTATCGCGCCGGGGAAGGCGCTGGCAGCAGAAATGGCCCGGCTCGGAAAACTGAACCGCATCAAGATCTACCCGTCGATCGGGCAGAGTGCGAGTGAAGGCCATGATTTCTACTACCTTGGCCTCTCCATCTGGGAGCCGGACGTATTTGCGTTCTTGGACGAAAGAATGCGACCGTGAATCGCATTGCGGGACCATCTAAAGGTCGGGTGGCGAAAGTAGCAAAGTCGCCTAACCAATCGCTGGAGCCAACCGCTGGCCGCTGTGATGACCATCGACTACGCAAAGTTCTACAGCCGCTCGCATGATGCTGTGATTCGTGTTTACGATGCGGCTGGCAATCTGATCGAAACCTACGAGCATGCTGGAGTTTTCCACGAGCCGTAGACTCCTTTTCGTCGGGTTTCTTTACGATTCTACAAACGTTTCGCCAGCAACTCAGCAACTGATGACCCTAGAAAATAAATTTGTTGCCATGTTTCTCTGAAAAAACATGCGTTTTACGGCATCTTGGCACTGGTGAGCTTGCTCGGGCTGGGCATGACTCAATCCGCAAGAGCCAACTACATCGTAACGCTGGCGCAAGTCGGGTCCAACGTCGTGGCGACCGGAAGCGGAGCCTTTAACTTGACCGGACTGACTTTCGCATTCTCAACGCCTGCTCAAGGCGTCGGGGTCGCCGCAAATATTGGGGTAATATCGACAGGGACGACGGGTGTTTTTAACGCAGACCTCTACACTGGATTCACCGGACCGACGAGTTTCGGGAGCGGGCTCACGTTCTTGGCCAACACAGGCAGCGGAGACAATGTCGCCATTCAGGGCGTTGTGGGGGACCATTTTTTCGTGCCACAGGGCTATGTCTCCGGTAATGCTCTATCGGATAGCATGACCTTTAACAACCAGTCCTTCGCCACCCTCGGCGTGACGCCAGGCACCTACGAGTGGACGTGGGGGGCTGGAGCGAACCAGAACTTCACGCTTCAAATCGGACCCGCCAGCGTACCGGACGCAGGTTCGACACTTCCCCTGCTGGGTTTCGCTTCGCTCGGCTTGGTTGCCTTGCGGCGCAAATTGCGCTGCTAAGGTTTGGTAGTTTCGTAATGCGTCTCGGTAGCCCGCTGCTTGCGGCATTTAGCTGACGCGGAAAATCTGGCGCAAAAAGCGGCGCTAAATGGCGGGATGCCTCGAACGTTTCATTCCAGCCGTGATGAAAATTGTTTATTCTTGCAATGAAGAACAAACAGACAAACCATAAACAACCCAGCAAAGGAAAAGTAACAAGCATGCAAGACAAGAAAAAGAAAACCAAAAAACAGATCAGAATCCAAGACCTGAAACCCCGCAAAGATGCCAAGGGGGGTATGTCCAAGGGTTCTGCCCAGGATGATCTTAATCGGATTTTGAAACATCTCCAACTGGGTCAGGGTCCCGGCAGGTAGCGGTAAAATCGCGGCATCATAGCTTGCGATTCGCGTCGTCGAACGGAATGATGCGTTCGACGGTGTCGCTTGGATCGAGAACGCGAATCTCGGCTGACCGAAAGCATGCGCGGCCAGTGGCGTAATCAATCGCGGCGTCGATCTCCATTTCCGATGCGCTGCCATTCGGCAGGCTGTGGTAAGTGGAAGTCAGCGATGCAATCGACTACGCGAAGTTTCGCAGCCGGTCACATGATGCTGTGATTCGCGTTTACGATGATGCGGGCAACGTGATCGAAACAACGAGCACGCGGGCGATTTCAAAGAGTGGTAAGAATTGCCTCGACCTATCGGGTTAGCGTATCGACTACAGCGTGCACGGCTCTTCCGGTGCCCTATCGAGGGTTAGGCGTGGGCGAAAATTTCTCGCTCTTTTTCTTTCCGCCCGCAGTGCTCCCTACTCTTGCTGAATACGACCCGGATGCGTGGTGCATAGTCGCCTGCTGTGACGGCTTTGTTTTTTGGACGTGTGGGGCGTTCGTAGGATAATCCGCACCAACATTAAAACCAGTATTATGCCCCCCACTTCCCTTCGACGGCTTTGCGTTTGTTGTCAGATTGCGAGGCGATGGCGTCGACAGGTCACCACCGTATTGCTTGACGACGTTTACTGGAACGCCCGCTCCTGTTGGCTTTGCGTTTGTTGTCAGATTGCGAGGCGAGGGCGTCGATAGTGGCTTGCTATACTGCTGCACTTTCCCGTCATTCCTGCCTATGTAAAGAGGCACCACGGGCGTAGCCGCAGGCTGCGCTGGTTGCGCCTGTTTTTTCTTTGGTGCTGGCTTCTTTGAGTTGTTTTCTTCTTGTGCACCGCCTGCGGCACACGCGAGCGCAAGGCTGCAAATTAAAAGAAGAAACGTTTTCATAGGCTTTTTCCCTTCTGGATTGTTAGACATTCTGCTTTCCCACTCTTTTGTCTTTCCCGCTGAAATGCTTCTCTGGAATTGCGGGTCCGGAAGAGGCGAAGAACCTGGCGGGGAAAAGTCCTCGCCTGATTCAGATCCGTTTAGACACCGAGCTTTGAAAAAATCTCACCTCCCCGTCAAGAACAATTCGACCGCAAGCGCGAATCGCAGATTCAAGTTCCAGAAACGCGGTCAGCTTTTCATCCGCATGCACAACGAAACGCTTTCCGTCGTCACGATGCGCGTCCACAATCCAGATCGTTCGGCCTTCGCAATCAATCGCTGACACATAGCCCCAACTCCAACCGGCTTTGCTGAGATTGTCAGCGCGTTCAATCGTGAGCTTTGATCGGCCCTTCGATAATCTCAGGTTTCTGAGTGATAAATTTAGACAGATGCTCTTTTACATAGTCCGCAGCCAGGTGCACTGACTCATCAGCACCGGCCTTGTCCCAAAAGACGCTGACGGAGGCGGCCTCGCCCTTACCAGTATCGAGCCAATAGTAGCGCAAAAATCCCTTCGCCTTTTTAACGATGGGCACGAACTCCTCGCGTACGCGGCGGTCGATCTCAGCACTGTCCTTTGGATTAAAATGGTAGTGGCGAATGACGGCGAACATTACTTCTCCCTTACTGGAATTTCCGGTTTGGAACTCTGTTTCTGTGCAAGCGATATGTCCACCGCTGTTTCGTGTCAACCCGAATCGCCGATTCCAGTTCCAGAAACGCAGTGAGCAATTCATCTGCGTGCACAACAAACCGTTTTCCGTCGTCGCGGTGCGCGTCAGCAATCCAGATCGTTCGCCAGTTGGAATCCAACGCCGAGACAAGAACGGTTATGATTTGAGAGTAGCCATTCAAAAGTAACAACTCTGTTAAGCTATTCCGCTTTACAGAGACCAACGGAGGATTGTCCGTTTTAACAAGGAGGCATTATGATGAAACAAATAATTGTCACGCTCGCCTGCCTGCTGGTTGCGCAACTGGCATTTGGGCAGCCGAACTCGATAGATAATAGACAAACAACCACGGAACCAGTAACGGTTACGGGAACGTTCATCACAACGACTGAGCAAGGGTCGGCAGCGGTTTACCAGCCGTCCAAGACTCTCGTTGTTAGCAAGGATACACCGGGCAGATATGTTCTCGAGGGGCCTGGTCACGTTGTGAACAAGAACGGCGAAGTGGTCCGAACCGCGATCAAACCCGGCGCCCGCGTACGCATCCATTACGCGAGCCAGGGGAGTTTGCGTGCGGTTGATCACGTAGTCGTTTTAGACTGAGTCCTATGAAAACTGCATTTTCATAGGCATTGCGCCCGGCGAGGATCGAACTCACAACCTTTGGCTCCGGAGGCCAACGCTCTATCCAGTTGAGCTACGGGCGCGAGCAAACCCGACGATAGCCAAATTTAATGATTTAGCGATTTGGTGATTCAACGATTCGCTGGCCTGACTTACGTGGTCGGCAATACTGCCGCGCCTTCTTGAATCAGGGAGTCGAGCTTATTCAAGTCAATCGGCTTTACCAAGTGATGCTGGAATCCTGCCTCGTAGCTCTTACGGATGTCGTTTTCCATCCCGAAACCGGTGAGAGCGATCGCGAGGTGCGGTTTCGAGGCGAGCTTCTGCATCAGATGGATTCCATTGCCATCGGGCAACGCCAGATCACTGATGAGCACGTCAAATTGTTCCTTCGTCCCCAGATTGACGGCAGATTGAAGATTGAGGGCCGATTGCACATGATAGCCGCGCCGCCGAAGCAAATTCGTAAGCGAGCGATTTGTATCTTCGTGGTCTTCAACGAGGAGAATTCGCAGGGGCTGGCGCTCCGACAGCTTCGGTAAAGCCGGCGGGGCAATTTGGGCCACCGCTTTTTCGCACGTGGGAAAAACCAATGTGAACGTTGAGCCTTTATTTTGGCCGGCGCTTTGCGCGGTGATCGTTCCCTTGTGAGCTTCCACAAGGGTCTTGCTGATGGCGAGTCCGAGACCCAGCCCTCCCAATTGAGTGCGTCCGCCTTGTTCGAACGCATCGAAAATTTTCGGCAGAGCTTCAGCCTCGATCCCGAGCCCGGTGTCAGCGATCTCAACACGCAGCTGTCCCTTGGAATCGTTGCTGGTGGTAATGATAATTTGCCCGCTCCTCGGAGTAAATTTCACCGCGTTATTGATCAGGTTCCAAAAGATCTGCTGCAGTCGCGCGGGGTCCGCTCGCATATGCACCTTTCGTGCGCCGAGGTTGAGGACCCGCGCCAGATTCTTGCGATCGATTTCCGCCTGACAAATGTCGAGGGCATTTTGCAGCAACGTGTGCGCATCAACAACTTCAAAATTCAGCTGCACCTTGCCGCGATCGATACGCGTCAGATCAAGCAAGTCATCGATCAGCCGCGCCTCTAATTCCACGTTGCGGCGAATCATTTGGAGCGATTCGTGAATATCCTTCGGCAATTCCGGCTCGCTCTCCAAGGCAAGGGCGGAGGCGAGCACCGGCGTAAGCGGCGTCCGCAATTCGTGGCTGAGCATGGCAAGAAATTGATCTTTTGCCAGATTCGAGCGCGCCTTTTCCTCCAGTTCCAGGTTTGTCTTCTGCAACTCCGCTGCGAGCGATTGCGACTGTCTAAGCAGGTTTTCGGTTCGCGTGCTCGCTTCGATCGTGTTGAGCACAATGCCGATGCTCTCGGTTAATTGATCGAGGAACGCCTGATGCGCCGGACTGAAGCGCTCAACCGACGAAAGTTCCATGACCGCTTTTACCTCGCCTTCAAAAAGAATCGGCAGGACCACGATGTTCGTCGGATGAAATTCACCCAAACCGGAACTCACTTTAGCGTAGTTGTTAGGTATATCGGTTAGAAGAATGCCGCGTTTTTCCAACGCCGCTTGTCCCACCAGACTCTCACCCAGTTTGAAGCGGTGCTTTGCGCCGTTCCCTTCATGGGAGGCGTAGCTCGCCAGCAGCTTAAGCTCCGATTCTCCGTTAGAATTGTCGATCATGTAGAAAGCGCCTTGCTGCGCTGAAACCAGCGGAGCGACCTCGGACAAAATCAGTTTGCCAACCGTCAGAAAGTCGCGCTGTCCCTGCAGCATTCGGGTGAACTTGGCGAGGTTTGTCTTGAGCCAGTCTTGCTCTTCATTACGCAACGTTGTGTCCCTCAAGTTGCGAATCATTTCGTTAATGTTGTCTTTAACGAATGCGACTTCGCCTTGTGCTTCCACTTGAATTGAACGTGTGAGATCGCCTTTGGTGACTGCGGTCGCAACATCAACAATGGCGCGAAGCTGCGTAGTCAGATTTGCTGCCAACCGATTGACGTTATCGGTCAAATCCCGCCATGTGCCTGCGGCCCCAGGCACGTTCGCCTGACCACCGAGCTTGCCTTCCACGCCCACTTCGCGCGCCACGGTCGTCACCTGGTCGGCGAACGTCGCGAGCGTATCGATCATGTTATTGATCGTGTCAGCAAGTTCGGCAATTTCACCCTTCGCTTCGAGGTAAAGTTTCCGTTTTAAATCGCCATGTGCGACTGCCGTCACGACCTTGGCGATGCCGCGCACCTGATCAGTCAGATTAGACGCCATAAAGTTGACGTTGACAGTGAGATCTTTCCACGTTCCCGAAACGCCTTTCACCACAGCCTGTCCACCCAGCTTGCCTTCCATTCCGACTTCGCGCGCCACGCGAGTGACTTCGTCCGCGAACGACGACAGTTGATCCACCATCGTATTGACCGTGTTCTTCAATTCGAGAATCTCGCCTTTGACATCGACGGTGATCTTCTTTGTGAGATCGCCTGTGGCAACGGCAGTGGTCACCGCAGCGATGTTGCGCACTTGTGTCGTGAGATTGGACGCCATGAAGTTGACGTTGTCGCCGAGGTCCTTCCAAACGCCTGCGAGCCCGCGCACATCTGCTTGTCCACCCAGTTTGCCTTCCGAACCGACTTCGCGCGCCACGCGAGTAACCTCCGATCCGAACGAGCGTAGTTGACCCACCATCGTGTTAATCGTGTCCTTTAGTTCGAGAATCTCGCCTTTCACATCGACGGTGATTTTCTTGGACAAGTCGCCCATGGCCACCGCGGTGGTCACAGCCGCGATGTTGCGGACCTGTGCGGTGAGATTGGACGCCATCGAGTTCACAGAATCGGTCAGGTCTTTCCACGTACCGGCCACACCGCGCACATCGGCTTGGCCGCCAAGTTTTCCTTCCGTTCCGACCTCGCGCGCCACGCGCGTCACTTCCGCCGCAAACGACGAGAGTTGGTCCACCATGGTGTTAATGGTGTTCTTCAACTCGAGAATCTCGCCCTTTACGTCCACGGTGATCTTTTTGGTGAGATCGCCGGTAGCGACTGCCGTTGTGACCGCGGCAATATTGCGGACCTGAGCAGTCAGGTTGGAGGCCATGAAATTCACTGAGTCGGTCAAGTCTTTCCACGTGCCGCCGATGCCGGACACCTGCGCTTGGCCGCCAAGTTTTCCTTCCGTTCCGACCTCGCGCGCCACACGCGTCACTTCTGCTGCAAACGACCGGAGCTGATCCACCATGGTGTTGATTGTGTCCTTGAGCTCGAGAATTTCGCCGCGCACGTCCACGGTGATCTTTTTGGACAAATCACCTTTGGCGACAGCGGTCGTGACGTCTGCAATGTTGCGAACCTGTGCCGTGAGGTTCGAGGCCATCGAGTTCACTGAGTCGGTCAGATCTTTCCACGTGCCGTCGACGCCCTCGACCGCGGCCTGACCGCCGAGTTCGCCTTCCGTTCCGACCTCACGCGCCACGCGAGTCACTTCCGATGCGAAGGAGGAAAGCTGATCAACCATCGTGTTGATGACGTTTTTGATCTGCAGAATCTCGCCTCGCACATCGACGGTGATTTTTTGGGTCAAGTCGCCGCTGGCAATCGCGGTCGATACCTTGGAGACATCCCGCAGCTGCACTGTGAGATTGGACGCCATAAGATTGACCTTGTCCGTCAAATCTTTCCATGTGCCGGCGACCCCTTTGACATCGGCCTGGCCGCCGAGCTTTCCTTCGGTGCCGACCTCACGCGCGACGCGCGTAACTTCCGACGCAAATGATGAAAGCTGGTCCACCATCGTGTTGATGGTGTTCTTCAGTTCCAAAATTTCGCCTTTGACTCTGACTGTGATTTTTTTTGAGAGATCGCCGTTGGCCACAGCGGTTGTCACCGCCGCGATGTTGCGAACCTGCGACGTGAGATTGGAAGCCATCGAGTTCACGGAGTCGGTTAAATCTTTCCAAGTCCCAGAGACCCCTTCGACCTTTGCCTGGCCGCCGAGCTTTCCTTCTGTGCCCACTTCGCGAGCGACGCGCGTCACTTCCGACGCGAACGAACGGAGCTGATCCACCATTTTGTTGATGGTATCCTTCAATTCCAGAAATTCACCGCGGACATCGACAGTGATTTTCTTCGCAAGATAACCATTCGCCACCGCCGTTGTGACTGCCGCGATGTTGCGGACCTGTGAAGTAAGATTGGACGCCATCAGATTCACGTTATCGGTCAAATCTTTCCAGGTGCCAGCGACGCCTTTAACTTTTGCCTGACCGCCGAGCTTGCCTTCTGTGCCCACTTCGCGCGCCACGCGGGTCACTTCTGAAGAAAAAGCGCCAAGCTGCTCCACCATTGCGTTTACCGTCTTGGCCGTACGCAAAAATTCTCCTTTGAGCGGCTGTCCTTCGATCTCAGTAGCCATCGTTTCGGACAGATTCCCCTTCGCAACCGCACCGATGACGCGCGCCATTTCACTCGTAGGCCGAAGCAGATCCTCGATCAAAATATTGATGCATCCGATGGCATCCCCCCAAGACTCTGAGACGTCGCGCAACGATGCGCGTTGCGTGATTCGGCCTTCCTTTCCAACTACACGCACGATGCGTTCCAACTCCTGCGTCATGTGCTGATTCATTCTGATCACGTCGTTGAACGTGTCCGCGATTTTGCCGGCAACGCCTGTCCAGTGATCCGGGAGCCGTGCGGAAAAATCGCCGCGTTTGAACGCCATTAGTGTGTCAAGCAATTGCCGCGTATCGAGTTCACTTCCGTTTGCGGCCGAGCGTTTCCGCGCTCGGGCCGTTGTGGTAAGGGGAGCTTTGTTCATAAGATGGGGTTCTTAGAAAAACGGGCTTCTGCTCGTCCTCGCGAATTCAAGGCCTGAGATTGGAATGGTCATATTCCAGTGCCGTAACTTAATCGCCTAATCAATTGCATCAGGTCGCATTTTCTTGAACAAAACCGCAACTGCTCCTTTTAGTTGCGCAAAAAACACCATCCGACGCAATTCCCTGAACGGCAGCGAGCAAAGGCGGGTCGCATAGGTGCGACTCGCCCAGGGAAAGCGGAATGTTTTGATGACTAGCGTACAGGCAATGTCGGCAAGCTACGCAACCGGAAGCCAAAAATGATCGCCAGAACACCAAAGATCACGGCGTACCAGGCCATAATCCAGATCAGCGCCGCCGCGCCTGCCAGCGGATTCCATAAGAGGAGAGCCGCGAAGACGATTGAGGCCAGGCCCATAAGAATGAGAAACCATTCGCCTTTGATTTCTCGGCGCAGCTTGATTGCCAGCGCAATTTCCGTTGCACCAATCATGAACGCCCAGGCCGCGATGTAAATAACCAGGGCCAACGCGGTAATCCTGGGCGCATGGAACGTGAGAAAACCAATGATGATTCCGAGAATTCCGATGATCAGATTAAATCCCCAATCCGGGTCAGAGCTACGGTGCCCGATCGCGCCTGCGACCCGAAAAACACCGTCGACCAACACCCAAGCTCCAAAGAACAGCACGAGTGTCGCAGCAGCCATAACGGGATGCGTAAACGCGATTACTCCGAAGACAATAGCAGCGATACCCCTTATCACCGGAACCCACCAATGATGTTTTAAGGTTTCGACTAGCATGACTTCGTTTTAGGGGCCGGGCTTCACGAAGGCAAGCTTCATTTGGGAAATACTCCCCTGCTTCCCAGCCGTCAGCTTTGACATCGACGGCTGCCCAAGCCGTCGCTCCTTGGCGCGCTAGTTACAGTCCGCACTTTGTACCGGCCTCTGAAATGCTCGAGCGAGTCCGGAGGAGAGACGCTAAATATGTGTCGACCAAAGGCGCGTTATTAATTCGCGCGAGGTTCGCAGGCGTCTGAAGACGCGAAAAAATGGCGTAAGCGATCTTGCTTCGCGGAACGCTCTTCTCGCCGTAGCCGGACGGAATGTTACTCGACCAGTAACGGACGTATTGGCCGTCCGGCCGATTCTCTACACCGAGAAAAATTGTCGAGTGCCCATGCTCATTTCTCCCAACCTGGCGCGACCAGAAAATTTTCATGAAGTCGCCCGGCTTCGCCTGATCGAAGTTATCGAAGTTCTGGCCGAGGCCCAGCTCGTGAAAAAGACGCGCCGTGCCGGGTCCATTGGCATTCCAGCGGCCCCAGATTCCTTCGCCATCGTGTTGATCCCGAATGATGAGCCGCTCCAGCGTGGAATAATCGAGATGAAGGTCGCCTCGCGCGCGCAAAGCCTCGATTGTCCTGATGAAAACCAGATACGTCGCGCCCGAGCAGAAACTTGGCCCAGACGGCAAAATGAAAAATTTTCCTGATTCAAAATGCGCCGAAGATTGAAGGCGGATCTTTGCGAAATGTGAAACAGAATAGTGGCCGCCTTGTGGCATCTTTTTAATCTGCTCGAGAATCACGCCATTGTAATCTCCACCGAACGACGCACACGGCGTGAGTCCAAGGATCGCAAGAAAAATCCAAGCCGCGCGTCCTTTCACGGCGAAATAAGTAGACGCCGAAATGTTGTCTGGCAATGGCGGCGCGAAAGATTCCAAGCACCAACATCCAACCTCCAGTGAAATTCCAATGTTCAAGCTCAAATGGTTTCGCGGACGACTTTGATGAGATTTGACGATTGGGATTTGGTGATTGTCTGGAGTTTGGATGTTGGAACTTGATGCTTTGAGTCACGTTAGCGTCACAAGCCGACGTATGCTAAAAACAGGATCATGCTGCGTTTCGCGAAAATGAACGGCGCGGGAAACGATTTCATCCTGATCGATAACAGGGCAGGGGACATTCGTCTGGAACGCAGCCAAATTGCGCATCTGTGCGATCGCCACCGCGGCATCGGCGCGGACGGAATTTTGCTGCTCGAAAAAGCAGCGAACCATGCCGACTTTCGCATGCGCTACTTCAATGCCGACGGAGGAGAAGCAGAGATGTGCGGGAATGGCGCGCGCTGCTTCGCCCGTTTTGCAAACAAGGTTGCTGGAGCGCAGACAAAAATTTCTTTTGAAACACCGGCAGGCGTGATTTCAGCGGAGTTGGTGGATGATCTCGTCACGCTGCAGATGACCAAGCCGACCGATTTACGGCTGGATATCAAGCTCCCGGTGACGAATGGGAACAAAACCGTTCATTTCATCAACAGCGGCGTGCCGCACGTAGTCATTCCCGTTCCACGGATCGACGATGTCGATGTGCGGAAAGAAGGTTCAGCCATTCGTTATCACAAAATGTTTTCGCCGAGGGGCGCGAATGTGAATTTCATTGAGAAACGCGGACCGAAGAAAATCGCCATCCGCACCTATGAACGCGGCGTGGAAGACGAAACGCTGGCGTGCGGTACCGGGATTGTCGCAAGCGCGCTCATCTTCGCCGCTATCGAAAAGCTGAACGGACCGATCAGCGTAACTGCCCGCGGCGGAGACGAACTTCAAGTTGGATTTGAAAAGAGCGATAATCAGTTTCACAACGTCACGCTTACCGGTCCCGCGGAGTTCGTTTTCGAAGGGACTGTCGAAACTTAGCGAGCTTCATTCCAAGCGAAGTCGAGGAATCTCTAATCGTAAACGGGAAATAGTGAGAGATGTCTCGACTTCGCTCGACATGACAATTGAGTGAGCCCTTTTAACTTTGTAACCTTTGTAACGCCTTAACCTCTTCCAATGTTTCGCGGCACTTTCACAGCACTGGTCACGCCATTTGGCAATGGCGGCATTGACGATTCGGCTTTCAAAAAACTGCTCGAAACACAAATCGCTGCAGGCATCAGCGGCGTCGTCGCGATCGGAACCACCGGCGAATCGCCAACGCTTTCACACGAGGAACGCGAACAGGTAATTCGGCTGTCGGTCGCAACGGCGAATAAACGTTGCCTTGTCCTCGCGGGGACGGGTTCAAATGCTACGCAACACGCAATCGCCGACACGAAGTTGGCCGAGAAACTTGGCGTCGACGGCGCGCTGCTCGTCGCGCCCTACTACAACAAGCCGAGCCAGGAAGGGCTTTTTCGTCATTTCAAAGCAATCGCCGACGCCACCTCGCTGCCGATCATGCTCTACAACATTCCTGGACGCTGCAGCGTGGACATCATGCCGGAAACTGTGGTGCGTCTCGCAAAGGAATGCCCCAATATTGTTTCAATCAAGGAAGCGAGCGGCAGCGTGGAGCGCGTCAGCGATTTACGCCGGCGTCTGCCAGAATCGTTTACAATTTTGAGCGGAGACGATTCGCTCACACTGCCGTTCATGGCCGTAGGTGCGGCGGGCGTCGTAAGCGTGGCCTCGAATTTGTTTCCCTCTGAAGTTTGTGCGCTGGTCCGCGCCTGCGAATCAGGCGATTTGAAATCGGCGGCAGCATTGCATAGGAAATTGTTGCCATTGTTTAAGGATTTGTTCATCGAGCCGAATCCAGTTCCCGTGAAGACGGCGCTCGGCTGGCGCGGCGCGATGTCGGCCGAAGTTCGCTTGCCGTTGTGCGAAATGAGCGAAGCAAACCAGGCGCGCTTGCGCAAAACGCTCGAAGAGTTCGAACGGGAAAAATGATTTCTGAGCGCGAACCCCTCACCTCCCACCTGCGCTGTGCTACGGCGCGGCAGGCAATCCTCCCTCCTTCTGCAAGGGGAGAGGCGAACAAAACATCGCAGCGTGTAAGACTTGAATCGCCTCTCCCTTCCCAAAGGGAGAGGCTAGGGTGAGGGTTGTGGCAAGATGAAATTATCCGCACGTGCGGGTGTTGCTCGTCGGCGCGGCTGGACGCATGGGAAGAACCGTTGTCGATCTTGCCAGAGCCGATCCGAAGATCCAAATCGTCGCGCGAATGCGATCTCGGCGATCCAATTGAGGCGGCCATGCAAAATTGCGATGTGATCGTCGACTTCAGTCACGCTCAGGCCATTGATGAAATCTGCCGCGCTGCCTCGCAGCACGGTAAATCTTTGGTCATCGGCACGACTGGCCATTCTCAGGAGCAACGTCGAATAATCGAAAAGGCTGCGGAGTCCTTGCCCATTGTTTTCGCGTCCAATTTCAGTGTGGGCGTCAATGTGCTTTTCTGGCTGACCCGCAAAGCTGCCGAGTTGCTTGGGCGGGATTTCAGTCCCGAGATCATCGAAACGCATCACAAAATGAAAAAAGATGCGCCCAGCGGCACGGCCAAAACTCTCGCTGAGATATTGAAAGTGGCGCAAAAGATTCAGGACGAAATACCGATTCAATCCATTCGCGAAGGCGACATAGTCGGTGAGCACACCGTGATCTTCGCGGGGCCAAGCGAGCGGCTAGAACTCACGCATCGGGCAGCGAGTCGCGAAATTTTCGCGCGAGGAGCACTGCGCGCGGCGAATTGGATCATGGGAAAACCGCCGGGTCTTTACTCCATGCAAGATGTGCTGGGGCTATAGATCTGTAGCCGGGGTCGGTGACCCCGGCGGCCGCGATCACCGATCGCGGCTACAATGATGAGAACGGCAGTCGCTCTTGGCTCGAATCTGGGGGATCGGTTCGGCAATTTGCGCGCCGCGCGAAAGGCAATTCTCGGTCTCTCAAATGTGAAGCCGCCGATTCTTTCGTCGGCAATTTACGAAACCGACCCGGTCGATTGCGAACCGGGGGCGGATAAATTTTTAAACGCAGTCATTGAATTTAATTATGAAGGCGGTCCCGCGAATTTGCTCGAGGAACTGATTCGAATTGAGAGAAGCGTTAGGGCCGCAAGCGCGATCATCCAAAAAATGTTTCGCGAACCATCGACATCGACCTGCTCTATTGCGGCGACCGCAAGATAGAGGATGCGCAACTGCAACTGCCGCATCCCCGGATGCAGTTGAGAAAGTTCGTCTTGCAACCGCTGGCTAATATTCGGCCAAACTTGATTTTGGCTGGTCAGAAAAAAACTGTCAGCGAGTTGCTCGAGGAATTGGGGAAGTCTGGCGAGGTGGTTCGCTTCGCGGACGAGTGGTAGGCTTGAAGGAGATCCAAAGCGGCGAGAACACTGCCGCACTCCAAAACGTGGCCGTAATTGTCAGGGCGCATGTTCTGCGCGAGCGTTTTGGAGTGCGGCGCGTGCTCCGCCGCTTTTGACCACAGCTTGCGTTCTCGAATCGGCGGTTGATCTTCCGAGCAAGCGCGATGAAAGATTTTCGCCAAATGAAGCAACGCGGTGAGAAAATCACCGCGCTGACCGCCTACGATTATCCCACGGCGCGTTTACTCGATGAGAGCGGCATCGACATCATCCTCGTGGGCGACTCGTTAGGCATGGTGGTGCTTGGTTACCAGGATACCACTCGTGTGACGCTGGAAGAGATGTTGCATCACACCCGCGCGGCGGCTCGCGGGGTAAAACAGGCATTGCTCGTAGCCGATATGCCGATTGACACTTACCACACTGCGGAGCAGGCGGTGGCGACTGCCAGGAGATTTGTCGATGCAGGCGCGCAGGCGGTGAAGCTCGAAGGCGGTGCGAGTCACGTCGCGCAGATCGAAGCGATCACACAAGCAGGCATTCCGTTTATGGCGCACATCGGCATGCTGCCACAAAGTGTGCGCGAGGAAGGTGGCTATAAAATCAAGGGCCGGACGCAATCGGAGGCCGAAGCCCTGCTTGCCGATGCGCGCGCGGTAGAAAAAGCGGGCGCATTTTCCGTGGTCCTCGAGATTGTGCTCGCCGATGTTGCGAAACAGATCACAAATGCAATCGGCATCCCAACTATTGGCATCGGTTCAGGCGAGCATTGCGACGGACAAATTCTGGTGACGCACGATTTGATCGGCCTGTTTCCATGGTTTACGCCGAAGTTTGTTTCGCCGGAGGCGCGGGTTGGGGAGGAAATCCGTAACGCGGCGCGCGCGTTTATCGAGCGTACGCGGAGCGGATGGAACATTAGGCATCTGTGAACCTGTGTGCTCCAGCGGGTTTGAAACCCGTTGGACTAGCCGCGGCAGCGGAGTGCAACTCCGTCGTACGGCGCGACTTCAGGCGAGAATGCGCTAATGTGTCCGGGGTAACGAGCATGGCTCGCGTTTTCAAATGTGATATGTTGCAAGCCACATGAGAGTCTCTGACTTCGACGACCTTGATCAGTTCGAGACCGAGGGTCTGCTCACGGGCAGCAAAGAACGCAACTGGCTGTGGTTCGGATTGATTGTTTCGCTGGCAATACACTTTGGGCTTTGCGCCTATTTTTATCGGACGCGTTTTCAATCTGCGGAAACGGTGTTCAGGCCAAACGACCAGACGCCCACGTTCAAGGTCAGGAGCATCACTGAATCGAACCTCGATAAGAGCAGCTCCGATCAAACAAATTCGGCGGCGAAACCAAACCCCGACAACACCGATGTGCAATTGCCGGACGAAAAGAAATCGTTCGACAAATTATTGCAGGACGTTCAAGCAAGCGCGGCGCTCCCGGACGACATGCGTGATGTTTTGCCTGACCAGCCGAAGGTGGAGCAACCGGAAGTCAATTCGGTGCTCAATGAAATCGAACGCTCCACGGCGCAGACGCTGGAAAACGATCCAAACGCGCTGCACGAACAGTCTTTGCTCAACAACAGCTCGACATCAGGCCGCCCGCAGCCCGCTCTGAGCGGAACGGAGCTTGCCACGAGCACGGCGATTAAGCGGCCAAACACGTTCACGAGCAAATTGCCCGGCGATAGCGCCGGCCCAAATAAAGGACGCGCTCCTGGCTTTAGCGATTTGGATCAGTTGCTGGCACAAAAAGGTCCGCTTGGGTCAGGCACAAAATTGCGCCTGCCGGATGATCAGCTTTTCGAGTACGACAGCGACGTGTTGCAATCCAGCGCCATTACTCAACTGCAAAAGCTCGGCACGCTCATCCAGCGCAACCCGAAAGCGACGTTTACCGTGGAAGGCTACACGGATTCGTTCGGCACGTTCGAATACAATCTCGATCTGAGCCAGCGCCGCGCCGACAGCGTGAAGCGATATCTCGTCGAGGCGATGCGCATTAACCCGGCGCAAGTCGAAACGCACGGTTACGGCGCAACGAAGTTCCGAGCGTCGCCAGGCGGCTCAATCGAAGAGCAAAGCCCCAATCGCCGCGTGGAAGTCGTGGTGCGCACGAGCGAAGGATAACGGCAGAATTCGCGGATTGCGGATTTGTGTCAGACGCGCACGTCGTAGTGGCCGTTCCAGAGCGAGCGGCGAAGACGCATGTCGACACTCAACAGAGCAGCTTCGCTACGCAGCTTACCAGTTTTTGATCCAGAGATCTTGTTGCGTGGCAGGAGGAGCGGGCGTGGGCGATGGTGCGACTCCAGCGGTGCTCCAAAGATCGAAAGTGGGATTGTAACCTGTCGTCGGTGTGGATTGCCTATCTGGTTGTAGCGGTCGAATAGCCGTAGCTGTTTCCGAATGGATCCTGAATGCGCAGTCACAGTGCCGCGTCCGGCCGGGGGGAAAGAGCATGTTGGGCTTGAACGCGAAATAGGACTTTGTCCAGTGTCTGGGTCATGCGGCTACCTGTCGAGTCTGTCGCCAGCATAATTGTCGTCAGTAACAGGTAAAGCGACTAGCCGCCTGATAATGCGCTGCGGATCGAGGACATTCTGCGCGTCAAGTGTATTTGTAGTCTGAACTGCCTCGGGATAAACCGCATTATCCGCCTTGTAACTTTCGCAGGCCGCGGACATGGCGGCGATTTCGGTTTCGGCGCGGGCGCGGGCGCCTTTCTTTCGGGCGTAGCCAACTGTGCTGAGAACTAATCCAGTCAGAACGAGGATGAGTCCGAAGACAACGACCAGCTCGATGAGAGTGAAAGCGTCGGAGTGACGAATGACGAATCGCGCGACTGGCGTCGGCGAATGATGAATGACGAAGCGTTCGAAGCGCCGAACGCCTCGTCGCAATTTCCGGCGTTCGTGATACTTCATTCTTCGTCATTCGTCATTCGATTTCGTCATTTCGGCGAAGCCGGTCACGTTTGCTGCTGCAGACCGGTGATGATGCTGATGAGCGGGGTGAAGAGAGCGAGCACAATCGTGCCGACAATCACTGCGAGGAACACAATCATGATGGGTTCGAGCGCCGAGGTCAGAGCTACCACCGCGTTATCGACCTCGTCGTCATAAACATCGGCGACCTTTAGAAGCATTTCCGGAAGCTTACCGGTTTCTTCGCCGACATCGACCATGCTGACCACCATTGGCGGAAAAACGCGGCTGGCTTCCAGCGGTTGTACGATCGATTCGCCTTCCTTCACGCTGTCGTGAACGTGCGAGATCGCTCGAGCGATGGCAGCGTTACCGGCAGTTTCCCGCGTAATATTCAATGCCTGCAAAATCGGAACACCGCTTGTGACCAAGGTTCCAAGTGTGCGCGCGAAACGGGAGATCGCGGTTTTGCGATTCAAATTGCCGAAAAGCGGCATCCGAAGTTTGAAGCTGTCAATGGCGAGTCGCCCGCGAGGCGTGCGACGAATAAATTTGTAAAGGGTCACTATCGCTACGACAACCCCGACCAGAATCAAGCCATGGTGTTGTATGAAGCCACTTGCTCCGATGACAAACCTCGTGACGGGCGGCAGCGGCTTATCGCCGAGCAAATCGTGGAAAATCGCTTCGAACCTCGGCACAATGAAGATGAGAAGAAAAGTCATGATGCCAATGGCCATCGTCATCACGATGCCGGGATAGACCATTGCCGCGATGATCTTGTTTTTGATCTTGGCGGCCTTCTCCTGAAATTCCGAAAGCCGGGTCAGCACCAGCTCCAGCACGCCGCCGACCTCGCCGGCCTTCACCATGCTGACGTATAAATCGTTGAAAATGCGCGGATGCAGAGCCAAAGCGTCAGAAAATGTGCTGCCGCTCTGCACGGAGTCGGCGATTTTGATGATTGTTTTTTTCATCAGCTTGTCGCGCTCCTGTTTTGCCAGAACGTTCAAGCTTCTCAGCAGTGGCAAACCTGCCTCAACCAGCGTCGCCAGTTGCCGAGTAAAGATCATCAGGATTTTTGACTTAACCTTTCTGCGCTGGAAAAGAACGATGCCCTTTTTTGCGCGCGGCTTCGTCATGCGCGCAGTCGTCGCTGCACGACGCCGAGCTTCCTTGCCGTCGGGACCGCCGATGGCCTCCTCAATAACGCTCGTGGGAAAATAGCCGGCCTGACGCAGTTGAGTGATTGCGGCATTACTGGACGCGGCTTCAACCAAGCCGGTCGCCTCCTGTCCCCGGGCGTCAAGAGCTACGTAGTTAAAACGTGGCATGATGGAATTTAGCGAGTCAACGATTTAATGAATTAGCAATTAAAGCAAACCGCGCTCTTGGAGTCCATTTCAATCGCTAAATCCCTGAATCGCTGATTGCATCACGTGTATCGCAGCACTTCCTCGATGGTGGTGTCGCCCGCGTAGATGCTGCGCAAGCCGTCCTGGCGCAACGTGAGCATCCCAAGCTCGATCGCTTTTTGTTTCAAGGTGACCGTCGGCGCGCGCTCATTGATTAACTCACGAAGGGGATCTGTAATTTTCAGAAGCTCGTAAATCCCTTTTCTTCCTTTGTAGCCGGTGTGGTTACAAGCGTCGCAACCTTTGCCGTAGAAGAATTGTTTGTCCCCAATTTCTCCCCGCGAAATCCCCAACTCCGCCAGTAACGTGTCGTTCGGCTGATACGTGGCCCGACATTGACGACAGATGCTCCGCAGCAAACGCTGACCGAGGACGGCCTCCAATGTGGATGAAATCAGGAACGGTTCCACGCCCATGTCGATCAAGCGCGTGACCGCCCCGGGCGCGTCGTTGGTATGCAGGGTGGTAAAAACAAGGTGACCGGTCAGCGACGCCTGAATGGCGATCTGTGCAGTCTCAAGATCGCGCGTCTCGCCTATCATGATGCGGTCCGGGTCCTGTCGCAGGAATGATCGCAGGACTCGCGCAAACGTCAGGCCGATGGCTTCGTTCACCGGCACTTGCACGATTCCTTCCAAATCGTATTCGACAGGCTCCTCCGCGGTAAGCAGCTTGGAATCGATCGTGTTGATTTTGCGCAGGCAGGAATAAAGCGTGGTGGTCTTTCCCGAGCCTGTCGGTCCGGTCGCGATAAAAATGCCGTTGGGCCGCTCGATCATTTCGAGCAGAAAATTGTAGATGTAATCAGGCATCCCCAGCGCTTCGAGATCGAGATTCACAATGCTGCGGTCGAGCACGCGCAGCACCAGGCTCTCGCCGAATTGGGTTGGCAACGTTGAAACGCGAAGATCAACATTTCGCCCGGCGATATGTTTCTGGATGCGGCCGTCCTGCGGTAGGCGTCTCTCGGCGATATTCATGCTGGCCATCACTTTGACCCGCGAAATCACCGGGAGTGCCAGATGACGTGGCGGCGGCGAGATCTCGTAAAGCGCGCCATCGACGCGATAGCGAATTTTGAATTCGTTTTCGAACGGCTCGAAGTGAATGTCGCTCGCGCGATCCTGGATCGCCTGGTAAAGAATGAGGTCGACAAAGCGAATGATCGGCGTTGCATTCGCCTCCGCTTCGACTGCGGCCTCGCCGTCTCGCTCGCGTAATTGTAGCAGCTCGCCAGCTTCGCCGAGCTGCTTGAGAACGTCCTCCATGCTGGTGGTATCGCTGCCGTAATGCTGCTTGATCAGTTCTTCGATTTGTTCGGGCGGCGAAACTACGACCTGAATGTCTTTACCGAGCGCAAAACGCAGATCCTCTACAGCGTGGAGACCAAACGGATCGGCCAACGCCATTCGTAATGTGGTTCCGCTCATTTCGACTGGAAGCGCGCCGTGCAACCGAGCCAGTCCACTGGGAATTAAACGCAAAATTTCCGCTTCGATGTGGCGTTCGGTCAGGTCGATAAAATCGGTGCCCAGGCCGTTGGCGATTGTTTGATAGAAGCCAAGCTCATCGATAAAGCCGCCATCGATCATTGCCTGCGCGACCGTCTTACCGTTCAGTTCCACTTCGCTCAGCACGTCTTCAGCTTGCGAAGGTTGGAGCACACGCTGCTCGACGAAAAATTCGGCAACCTGTTTATCCGTCATTTGTTCGTTAAACCGTTAAAGGGTTAAAGGGTTGAAGCGTTAAAATCGTTAAATCGTTAAATCGCTAAATGGGTTAGCTCACGTCTCCCACGGTGATGGAGATCACTTCCTCCGCGGAAGTGAGGCCGGCCAGCACCTTACGTACGCCATCTTCACGCAACGTTCGCATGCCCAGTTCGCGAGCGCGTTGCCGGAGGACAAAGCTTGAGCTGCGTTTGTTGATCATGTGGCGCACCTCGTCATCGATCGCAAAAATTTCGAATATTCCCGTTCGTCCCTTGTAGCCAATCTGGCGGCACTCCTCACATCCAACCGGTTTCATTACCTGTGCTTCGGAGACCTGGCCAGGCTCAATGTGAAGCGCGCGCAATTCGGTGTCGGTAAGTTCGCCCGGTTGCTTGCAGTTGTTACATAACTTCCGGACGAGCCTTTGCGCCAGGACCGCGCGGACGGAGGACGCAACGAGAAACGGTTGCACGCCGATATCGATCAGGCGTGCTACGGCGGAGGGCGCGTCATTGGTGTGCAGCGTGCTGAAAACAAGGTGCCCGGTCAGGCTGGCGTTCGTAGCAATGGTCGCAGTTTCGAGATCGCGAATTTCACCGATCATGATGATGTTCGGCGCCTGGCGCAGCATGGAGCGTAAAGCAGCGGCAAATGTCATACCGATCTCCGTGTTCACCTGCACCTGGTTGATCCCGGTCATCTGATATTCGATCGGCTCCTCAACCGTAATGATCTTGCGGTCCGGTTTGTTTATGTAATTGAGACACGCGTAAAGCGTGGTCGTCTTGCCGGAGCCAGTCGGCCCGGTGACAAGGAGAATGCCGTCCGGCAATTTGAGCTGGCGCTCAAGGGTTTGCTGGTCGTCGGAAAAAAATCCAAGCTCTGGCAAACCGAGCTTTAAGCTGGATTTATCCAGTATCCGCAACACCATGCTTTCGCCGTGATTGGTAGGCATGGTGGAGACGCGCAGGTCGATGGGCTTTCTTTTGATCCTTACCTGGATGCGACCGTCCTGCGGCAAGCGTTTCTCGGCGATGCTCATCGAGCCGCTCATGATCTTGAGCCGGCTGATAATCGCCGATTGCAGACGCTTCGGTGGCGCTTGCATTTCCTGCAGCACGCCGTCAATCCGAAATCGGACGCGAAATTTTTTGTCCAGCGGTTCGAGATGAATATCGCTCGCGCCAGCGCGGTGCGCCTCGATCAGCAACATGGATACGAGCCGGACAATCGGCGCATCTGCTTCATCGACTGCGGCAGCTTCTGCGCCATCGCCAAGTTCCAGACCCAGATCGATGTCTTCTCCAATTTCTTTTTGGAGAATGTCCGCCGCTTCGTCGGCCGTGCCGTAGTATTTGATTAACGCTTCGCGGATTTTCGTCGGGCTGGTGCAGACCAGTTCCAGCTCGCGTTGGAGCAGGAAACTCAGACTGTCCGTCGTATCGATGTCGAGCGGGTTGTCTACTGCGACCACCAGTCCACTCTCGCCGAAAGCGACCGGAATCACTTTGAAGCGCCGCGCATCTTCGCCCCGGATCTGGTTGATGACACTGCGGCGGAATCACCATGGTAGAGATATCGATCCAGTCCATCTGCGCCTGCGCGGCCAGCGTGCGCGAGACGTCCACCTCGGACACAATTCCGTCATTGACCAAAACATCGATCACGCCCGGCTCGCCGTTCAGGCGCGAGCGGGCACTGTCGATCTGCTGGCGTGTGACCAGTCCTACATCGCTGAGGACTCTGAGGTACGGTACTCTTCGTTTTGTTGCACTGGTGGAAACTGCTGGCGCGGCAGTTTACTGCAAACTGCGTGATTTTCCAGCCGCTAAGCAGGGAGCCGCACTGCCGCGTCCCTACCAAGAATCATTCCACGGTCACGCTCTTGGCGAGATTGCGCGGTTTATCGACGTCGCGAGCCCAATTCGACGGCGAGATGGTACGCGAGAAGCTGAAGCGGCACGACCGCCAGAATGGGCATGACGTAATCGGGCGCTTCCGGAAGGACGATGATTTCGTTGGCAATTTTCTTGAGATGCTTCGCGCAGTTTCCACTAGTGAACGCGATGATCGGCCCTTTGCGGGCTTTCACTTGCTCGATGTTGTTCAGGTTTTTTGAAAAGACCGAATCATCCGGCGCGATAAAAACGGAGGGCAGATCGGAACGAATCAGTGCGATGATCCCATGCTTGAGCTCGGCGCTCGGATGACCTTCGGCAAAGAGATAGGTAATCTCCTTCATTTTGAGGGCGCCCTCGAGCGCGATGGGAAAATTGAACTGGCGCCCAAAGAACAGAAAGCCGTTCGCATTGGCATATTTTTTGGCAATTGCCTTGATCTGATCGTCGAGATCCAAAACGGCTTCGACCTGTTCCGGCAATGCTTCCAGCGCTTCAATCACACGGCTTCCTTCAGCCGACGAAAGATTGCGCATCCGACCGAAGAGCAGCCCGAGCAGCGTGAGAATCACCAGCTGCGAGGTAAATGATTTCGTGGCCGCCACGCCAATCTCCGGTCCCGGCGTGCATGTAAACTCCGCCGTCGCTTTCGCGCGCGATCGTGCTCGCGACGTTGTTGCAAATCCCCAGGGTGCGAAAACCTTTGCGCCGGCTTTCGCGCAATGCACCGAGCGTATCCGCAGTTTCGCCGCTCTGACTGATGGCGAAGACCAGCGTCTCAGGAGTCATCGGCGTATTGCGATGGCGAAACTCGCTGGCGTAATCGACCTCGGTCGGGATGTTCGCCAGCCGCTCGATCAAATATTCGCCGACTCTGCCCGCATGCAGCGCTGTGCCGCAACCGGTGAGAACGATGCGCCCGACATCGCGCAATTGAGGAGCCACCATGTTCAGACCGCCCAGTCTTGCCGTGCATTCCTCGTGGTTGAGACGGCCACGCATCGCGTCGCGGACGGTGTTTGGCTGCTCAAAGATTTCCTTGAGCATGTAGTGTGGAAAATCACCCTTCTTGATGTCTTCGGCCGTGAACTCGACTTTGCTGACAGGATGCTCGGTGCTATCTCCGGCGAGCGAGGTGATCTCGAATTTGTCCGTGCCGAGCTGCGACTACATCGAAATCGTTCAGGTAAACTGCGTCGCGGGTGTAAGCGACAATCGCGCTCACATCGCTGGCCAGAAAATTTTCGCCGTTGCCGACACCGAGCACGAGAGGGCTTCCACGGCGCGCGCCGATCATGAAATCCGGCACATCGGCATGAACCAGCGCGATGCCATATGTGCCGATCACTTGCCGAAGCGCCGTGCGGACGGCTTCAAAAAGCCGGGCTTTTTTTCCGGGCGCGTCCACTGTGCTCGCGCATGAGTCGTCGTACAATTTCCCGATCAGATGCGCGAGCACTTCCGTGTCCGTTTCGGAGCGAAAGTTGGTGTCGCCGTCGCGGATGAGTTCATCCTTCAGTGCCTGATAATTTTCGATCACCCCGTTGTGCACGAGCGCCAGTTTGCCGCTCGCGTCGAAGTGCGGATGCGCGTTTTGATCGTTGACTTCGCCGTGCGTGGCCCAGCGCGTGTGGCTAACGCCCAGCGAACCTGACACCGGTTGTTTCCGCACTCGCTTTGCGAGCGCCGCGATGCGACCGGCACATTTCCGCGTCTCAAGATGTCCTCGCTCTACGACAGCAATCCCGGCTGAATCGTAGCCGCGATATTCCAAGCGACGCAGTCCGTCGAGTAAAATTGGCGCCGCCTGAGCGCGCCCAACGTAGCCCACAATTCCACACATGGTCGTGAAACTTTAGCGGTGGCTGTCCGTTACCGCAAGATTCACAGCGGCGAGCGGTCTTGGATGACACGCTGCAAACAATAATGAAGCGCAAATGACCAATGTCGAAACAATCACGAATTCAAAAAACACACGAATCTCATCTGCACGGTCATCCCGAGCAAAAGCGAGGGACCTCACAGCAGGTGTCCGGTGACACAAGTTAGAAATGCGAATATTCTCCGACTAGTTAGAGATTCCTCGCCTCTGCTTCGCTCCGCTCGGAATGACAGAACCTGTCAGCTCATTGACCACGAAAGCGTTCGGGGTTGATTGCCGCAATGCAAACCCGAGCGCAGCGCGGTGTGCTTCAAAAAACTTCAGAAGCTCTTCCTGCTGCGCTGCCGCCGGGCACACTTCAACGGACGCTTGCGATCATCATGGGCGGCGGCGCGGGCACACGCTTGTTTCCGCTGACGAAAGACCGCGCCAAGCCCGCCGTACCGCTCGGTGGGAAATATCGCATCGTCGATATCCCGATCAGCAACTGTCTGAACTCCGGGTTGCGCTCGATTTATGTGCTGACGCAGTTCAACAGCATGTCGCTGCATCGGCACATCCAGGCCAGTTACAAGTTCGATAATTTTTCGCGCAGCTTCGTGGACATTCTCGCGGCGCAACAAACGCCCGCCGGCTCGCAGTGGTATCAGGGAACTGCCGACGCGGTACGGCAAAACATGCGCTACTTCCTGGAGCGGCCGTACGATTATTACCTGATCTTAAGCGGCGACCAGCTTTACCGGATGGATTTTCGAGAAATTCTGCATCAGCACATCGAGCGGGGTGCAGACATCACATTGGCTACCAAACCGGTAGCCAAGCATAAGGTTTCCGAGTTTGGCATTATGCAGAGCGGTGTTGATCGCCGGATCACCGGGTTCATCGAGAAACCGGCGGATGAAACTGCGTTGCAGGAAATGAAGATGAGCCGGGAGCTGCTCCGCGCCATCGGTTCTAAGGAAGACGAGGAATTATTTCAGGCGTCGATGGGGATTTATGTCTTCAACCGAAACGTGCTCATAGAATTCTTGGAGAACGATCTGGTCGATTTCGGAAAACACATTATCCCTATTACGATCAAAGATCGGCATGTCAGCGCATTTATCTTCAAGGGTTACTGGGAAGACATCGGAACGATCCGCGCCTTTTATGAGGCGAATCTGGACCTCGCTGACGTCGTGCCGGAATACAGCTTTTTTGATCCTGAGTCTCCGATCTATACGCATCCGCGTTTTTTGCCGGGCAGCAAAATCAACGGGGCCACCCTGCGGCAGGCGATCGTTTCCGATGGCTGCATCATTTCGGACGCGCACTTGGAGCGATGTGTGGTGGGGATACGGAGCGTGATTCAGAGCGGCGCGACCATCAGGAACAGCATCGTGATGGGCGCGGATTATTTTGAACTGGGGCAAACCGATTCGTCACAGCCACCCATCGGTATCGGGCGCAATTGCGTGATCGATCGCGCGATCATCGACAAAAATGCGCGCATCAGCGACGGCGCCGTGATTACGCCGGAAGGTAAGCCGTCGAACTTGGATGGAGATAATTATTTCATCCGGGACGGCATCGTGGTGATCCCGAAAAACGCCGTCATCCCAGCCGGCTTCTGGATTTGAATTCTCGTCTGCGAACGCAAATCGCGCAGATGCCTAACGAGAATTCGACCCAATTTTTGGGCCTAATCCGGGATTGGATGTTAGCGGCGATCGGTTGCCCGCAAATTGCCGGCCCGTTTCCCCTGTGTCCTGTTTGTTCCGCGCATCGCCAGGCTAATGTCGGGTATCGCTCGATCCCGTAGGCCCCAGGGCGTTGGTTTCCGGCGCGATTTCCCATTGCTCCTGTTTATTCCATGGGATGGATGAATCGTGGCGATCGTCCGGGTCATCAACCAGACGAACGGAGTCCTTTTGACTTGCGCAGGAGGCGAGGGTGATTGCGACTGCACAGAGCAGGGCTGCGAGGATTTTTCTTCGATACTTACGGACTTGTGCCACCATAAATCACCGTGTCTCCAGGTTGTACTTGCACGCCACGAGCCAAACTGCTGGGGATGATATCGCCGATGGCCGTTGCCGGTTCAACCGAAGAAATGCGAATTTTTCCAATCAACGTTCCCTCCCGCAGAACGAGCATTTCGGAGTTCGACTCGACTCCGTGGCGGGCGCCGAGATTCAGCACCACGAAATTGTAAACTTGATTGTATGCCAGCACAGTGCCGCGCACACCCGTGCGATGGGGGCTGACGGTTTCGCCCTGCGTGCTGGCGGTTTCCCGCCGCTTTTTTCCTTCCTTGGGCTGGGCCGCCCGCCCCTGGGCATCCTGGAGTTTTTCGGAGAGGAAAACTTTTTCCTTTTCCGCGCTGTCGAGCTGCCGGCGAAGATCATCGACTTGCGATTGCAAATCAGCCGTCGGCGCGCTGTTGCCGGAAGGACTCCCAGCGACCGAAGCATTCGCGTTGTTCCCCGCTTCTTCCACGCGCTTTTGCAGCGAAGCGATCTCCTGCTGACTAGCGTCTAATTTGGCTTGCAGATCTGCCTTTTCTTTCTGGACCTCCGCTAGCTCTGCTTCCGCTTTGCCCGCTCGCGCGGCCTGCGGCTTCGCTGCATTCGCGCGAACCGCTTTCACTTTTTGGATATTTAAAACGCCAAAAAATGCCGCTAGCACGAGGAAAAGAATGGAAAGCCCAGTCACACTTTTTGCCGTGACTCCGAAGACCGCCGACCCCCTGGGCGTCATAAGCGTGCTTTTTAACAACGAATCATGTGCAAATGCAATCGCGATTTCCGGTTTCGGGGAAAAAAGATCAGTTTTGACCAACTGTTAGTTGGGACGTCGAGCAGATGAATGCTGCATAGGCGTAAAGGAAAGGGGGAGGGTGAGGATTCGTTCACGGCAGCGGCACGCGCAGATTCCACCCCTCACCTCCCGCCTGCGCTGTGCTACGGCGCGGCAGGCAGTCCTCTCTCCTTTCTCAAGGGAGAGGCGAAACAAAGTCAGCGAGCATGAAAAAAAGAGCGGCTCAGCTTCAATGCAGATTGCGTTTCTCCGTGTTTCAACCGATAGACACCGCTGTGGGACAACAGCACCGTGTACGAGCCAAGCGCAAGCGAAGACTAGCTTATGTACAGCGCAAGAAGACAGCGCTACGAGCCAGTGCGACACGACCGACGCCAGCCAAGCAGCGACCAAAGAAAGAGCCCGAACCCACGGAGTAGTTTTGAGCTAGTGCTGTGGGGACGCCTGCCTTGCTGATCGATGCGAATTGTAAGATCAGGTTAGCGCCAAAGGTGCGATGCACTTAAGCCTGGGGCATCGTCCCAGGGATTTGATATCCGCGTGAACAAGCGCTGAGAGCGCGATTCATTCAACTCTTGCAATCGACCGAAGGTGAATCGCGCTTTCAGCGCTGGCGTTTGCGACTTCGACGACCACTAGGGCGTTGCCCCAGGCTCGAGATTGAATGCTGCGTCTTTGGCGCTAAACAAACATATAACCATATGGTGACGTCCGTCATGCAGCAGCGCGCTCGTTATCTGATCGTCGATGGGCATAGCGTTATTTTTGCCTGGCCTGAGTTGCACAAACTTCACGCACGCCGTTCTTCGCTGGCCCGCGAAGCGTTAGTCAAGCAGTTGCGCGATTATCAGGATTGGACCGGTGTGCGCGTGGTAGTCGTTTTCGATGGCAAAGGGAAAAAGACGAGCGCGATTTCTGAACCGGACGATGTGCAAATTTTTTATTCGCGCAGCGGCCAGTCGGCCGATGCAATTATTGAAAGATTGGCCAGCAAATACGCAAAACGCTTCGAGCTGATGGTGGCCACTTCCGATTCGATGGAAGCCGAGACTGTGCAGGCGTGCGGCGCAGAATGGATTTCTGCCGAAGGGTTGCGCGGGCTTCTTGCGAGTGCGCCGCGAACTGGAACATAGACTTGTAGTCTGTGTGCCTAGCGGGTTTGCAACCCGCTCGATCGCACGCAGCCCCGAATGCTTTCGGGGCTGGGCGCACAGGGCTCAGCCCCTATGTTCCGAGTCCCAGTTTCTTCTCAATCTCTTTTACTCGTGCGAAAAGTTTTCCGAGCCGGCGGACCCAGGCAATCTGTCGCTTTGCTTCTGCAAGCGGAACTGCGGGCGACGCCCACCATGTCCCGCCGCTGATGTTCTTTGAGATGCCACTTTGCGCACCGATGGCGGTGTCATCACCAATTTCGATATGGCCTATAATGCCAACCTGTCCCCCCATCATGACGCGCTCACCTATGCGTGTACCTGCCGGAAACTCCAGTCTGGGCGGCGATAACGGAATTTTTCCCGATTACTACGTTGTGCGCGATCTGCACGAGATTGTCGATCTTTACGCCTTGTTGAATCCAGGTCCGGCCAAAACGAGCGCGGTCGACCGTCGTGTTCGCGCCGATTTCGACATCGTCATCGATTTGGACAATCCCGAGCTGCGGAATTTTTTCGTGTCGGCCATCGACCATTTCAAATCCAAAACCGTCTGCACCGATTACCGCGCCGCTGTGAATGATTACTCGCGAGCCAATGCGGCTTCGCTCCCGAATAGTCACTCGCGGATAAATGAGACATGCGGATCCGATCACCGTCTCATGTCCGATGTAACTTCCCGCGCCAATGATCGTGTCATCGCCGATTCTTACCCCGGCCTCGAGCACCGCGTAAGGCTGGATCGAGACGCGTTCTCCGAGATGTGCGCTTGGATCAACAACCGCGCTGGCATGAACACCAGGCACGAACGTGATCGGTTTAGGCGCGAATTTGAGCACGACTTGCTCGAAGGCCTTAGCTGGATTTGAAACGCGAATCTGAGCGGGAGTGATCGCTTCAGCGAAATCGGTTGGAACGAAAACTGCCGAGGCGCGCGTTTTGCGCAGCAGCGGTCCGTATCTCGGATCCGAATAAAAGCTGATCTCTCCCGGTACGGCTTCACCGAGCGAGGCCGCGCCGGTGATTTGCAGCGGTGGATCGCCCACCAGCTCGCCACCGCACATCTTCGCCAGTTCTTGAAGAGTAAAAGTCACGGGAGTGTTGAAGCGTTAAATCGTTGAAGGAGATCTGAGCGGTCACAGACCGCCCACATCGCTGCGTCGCCGTTTCGCCGCGTCGCCGTTTCATTCTTTCTGTTCCAGCGCGGCGGACGTTTTTCGATGAAGGCTTGCACGCCTTCGAGCGCCGCCTCGTCCATCATGTTGCAGGCCATGGTCTGACTCGCTGCTTCATACGCGGCTGCGATGCCCAATTCGGCTTGCCTGTAAAAAAATTCCTTCCCCATTGCCACTGCGATGCGTGGTTTGGCGACGATCGCCGCGACTAGCTTTTCGACCTCGGCATCGAGCTGTTCAGGTTCTGCGACGCGGTTGATCAGGCCACGCGCTTTTGCCTCTTGAGCGCTGATAAATTCTCCGGTAACTAGCATCTCGAACGCCGCCTTGCGCAAAACATTGCGGGAAAGCGCCACGCCGGGTGCGGAGCAAAAGAGCCCGAGGTTCACACCGCTCACGGCGAATTTGGCTGTGCTCGATGCGACTGCGAGATCGCACATCGCCACCAATTGACAACCCGCCGCGGTGGCGATCCCCTGGACGCGCGCAATCACCGGCACCGGCAATCGTTGGATGGTAAGCATCATGTCAGAGCATTGTGCAAAAAGGCGTTCGTAATATTCGAGTGACGGCGCCGCGCGCATTTCCTTCAAGTCGTGACCAGCGCAAAAAGCTTTGCCCTCAGCGGCGAGAACAACCACGCGCACCGACTCATCCTGAGCAATCGCGTCGAGCTCACGCTGCAATGCTGTCAGAGTCGCTTCCGACAAGGCATTGAAGGCGTGTGGCCGGTTCAGCGTTAACGTGACAAAGCCACGCGCGTCACTGCTTCGTAAAACAACCGGCTCTTCACTCGCAGAAACCGTCGGGAGCGATGCCGGTTGGATTGATGTAGAAGCTTTCACAGACGGAGACGCTTAAACGCTACTGCTGAAATTCCAAATCTGAAATTCGAAAAATTTAGTTTTCGTTTCCAGCGACCGGCAACATCATCATCCTGTGACCGATGGAAGTGGTTTTCCAATTATGAGTTCGCGTGGCCGGTGAATGGAATGTTGCAAGGCGTGGGTCGCCTCTCCTTTTGGCGAGAGGGGGAGGGTGAGGGTTTATTCAGGCAACTTGGAAGCATGTGCGGCTTAAACCCCTCACCTCAATCCTCTCCCCTTTACAAGGGGAGAGGCGGAAGGGCCACGAGACCGGTCCCGAGCGGACAAAATGCCGCAGCACTGAATGAAAATCATCGCGATCGCAAATCAAAAAGGCGGCGTCGGCAAAACGACCACGGCCGTAAATCTCGGCGCTGCACTGGCCGAACTCGGCCAGCGCATTTTGATTATCGATCTTGATCCACAAGCGAACGCGACCAGCTCGTTTGGGTTGCAAGCAGTAGAGCAAACTAGTCTTTATGAGCCGTTGCTCGGCGACGCCTCCATTACGGAAAGAATCTTTCCCACAGAACGCGAAGCGCTGTTCATCGTGCCTGCCGATCTCGATTTGCGGGCGCCGAGGTCGAGATCGCCCGCATGCCAAACCATCTGACCCGCCTGGCGGAAACGCTCAAGCCATTGCACGACAGATGAGGCGTTCGATTTCGTTTTTATCGATTGCCCGCCGTCGCTTGGGATTCTGATGAGTAATGCGCTCGCCGCCGCCGACGAACTCTTAACTCCAATCCAATGTGAGTATTTCGCGCTGGAAGGATTGGTAAAAATTGTCCGCCTAATCGAGCAGGTACACGGTTCAGGTGCGAACAAGCGGCTCGAGCTTGGCGGCATCGTCATGACAATGTTCGACGGTCGGACAAATCTTAGCGAGCAGGTCGTGGCGGAGGTGCGCCAGCATTTCGGCGAACGCGTTTATCAAACTGTGATTCCGCGCAGCGTTCGCTTGAGCGAAGCGCCAAGCTTCGGGAAATCCATCCTGGAATACGCTTCGACTGGAGCTGCCGCTCAAGCGTATCGCGCGCTCGCCCGCGAGTTCATCCAGCGGCACGCTTCGCCAGCCACTCCTCCCGAGTTATCGCAAACACCAGCGTCGGAAAACCTCGAAACGTAATTTCCTTCTCGACTTTCATTCCATTTTTCTCGGCCACGCGACGTGACGGGATGTTTTCGGGATGAATGAGTGAGATGACGCGCGGCAGTTTCCAGTCGCGAAAGGCGTGATCGCGCACGGCTTGCGCGGCTTCCGTGATCAGACCACGATTCCAGTAGTCAGGATGAAGCCGGTAACCAATTTCGACCTCTCCGGTGCATGCTTCAGGGTGATGTAAGAAACCGCAATAACCAAGGACCTCAGCTATTTCCCGCGAAGAACAACTGCAAACTGCGAAGGTAAACCAGCCTATCCCAGCCAAGAAATTTGTCCAGGACACCTTGCTGTTTGCTCACGCGTGAAAACGCCTAGCGAAAAGCGCATGAAATCCGGATTCGCCAACAACTCTGCGATAGGATCGACATCTTCTTCGCGGAAGGGGCGAAGGATGAGTCGTTCGTGTTTCGAGAACGGCCATGGAGTTAATGAAGCACGAATAGTAGATGAGTTTCGATTTATAATCGAGATGCGAACGGATGAGAGAATATGCGCGACCGCGAGACCACCGGATACAACGAGCTGATCGGCAGTCCGCGAAGCGTCACGGCAATGCAAGGCATGTCATCTCTACAAGCGCGCGACGCAAACCGTCTTTGGCGAGGGCCCGAAGGGCGCCGTGATGATGCTGGTTGGCGAACAGCCGGGGGATTATGAAGACGTCGCCGGTAAACCGTTTGTTGGACCGGCCGGGAAAAATCATGGACCAAGCGCTCGAAGGAAGCTGGAATTGATCGATCCAAGGTTTACGTCACGAACGCAGTGAAACATTTTAAATGGGAGCCGCGCGGGAAACGCCGGATTCATCAGAAACCAAACTCGCGCGAGATCGCAGCCTGCCGGCCGTGGCTGGAAGCGGAGTTGCGAATCGTTAAGCCAAAACTGGTGGTGGCCATGGGTGCGACGGCAGCCCAGACGATTTTCGGCCCGACGTTTCGCGTCACGCGTGAGCGGGGCAAAGTTTTGTCGTCGAAACTTGCGCCAAGGGTCCTTGCGACCGTTCACCCATCGTCTCTCCTTCGGCAGCCAGACGAAGCATCGCGCGAACGCGAATACAAGCATTTCGTCAGCGATCTTCGCGCTCGCGCAGTACGCGCCAGGTACGGCGAAGAGATAGGATCATTCGATCTATTCATCGTTACATCTCGCGTTTTGTAGTCTGCGACGAATGTCTTACGAAATTGATCGAACGTCCCTCTTTCGATTTCTGCGCGCGCCCGATTCATCAATTCCAAATAAAAATGCAAATTGTGCAGCGTGATCAGGCGAAGCCCGAGAATTTCCTCCGCCTTGACGAGGTGACGAATGTAGCCACGCGAAAATTCCCGGCAGGCAGCGCAGGCGCAGTTTTCTTCTATCGGCCGTTTATCCAGCGCGAACTCTGCGTTTTTTAGATTGAGCGTGCCTGTCGCGGTGAACGCCGTTCCATTTCGCGCCAGGCGCGTCGGCAGCACGCAATCGAACATATCCATCCCGCGCGCGATCATCTCCAGCAGTTGCGGCGGCGTGCCCAGTCCCATCGCGTAACGCGGTTTGTCTTCCGGCAAAAACGGTTCAGCCGATTCGATCGCTCGCATCATCTCCTCTTCCGGCTCGCCCACGCTCACTCCGCCAATCGCGTAGCCGTCAAAATCAAGCTCAACAATCGCTTGCGCGCTTTGCTTGCGCAGATCCTCAAATGTGCGCGCCCTGGACGATGCCGAAAAGCAACTGGCGTAATCCGCGATTCCGAGCGGATCGCAGCGAGTCGAGCGAGTCCCGTTGCGAAAGCTTTGACGTATTCCATGGGTCCTTCGACTTCGCTCGGTTTCCGTTCCATTTGCATCTCTTCGCCCAGCGCGTAGTCATCTCCGCGCTTTGCGCCGCGTAATCGTATTCGCACGGATACGGAACACATTCATCGAGTGCCATGGCGATGTCGCCGCCGAGCGCGGCCTGAATTTCCATCGCGATCTCCGGGGAAATGAATGCGCGCGCTCCGTCGATGTGATTTTGAAATTCGACGCCCTCCTCCGTGATCTTGCGCAGCTTCGCCAGCGAGAAAATCTGATAACCGCCGCTATCGGTCAGAATCGGTCCATCCCAATTCATGAATTTATGCAGTCCACCAAAATGTTTGATCACATCCAGCCCCGGCCTGACGAACAAGTGATAAGTATTTCCGAGAATGATTTGTGCATTCATCTCGCGCAGTTCTCGTGGGCTTACGCCTTTCACAGAACCTTGCGTTCCCACCGGCATAAACGCCGGCGTATCGATCACGCCATGCGCCATTGTTAACTGTCCACGCCTCGCTTTTGAATGTCGATCGGTCGTCGAAAGTACGAAGTTTTTCCGCATCCGAACTAGAGACTCCTCGACTTCGCTCGGAATGACAAACGCAGCGGAAAATATTCTTTGCGGAGTGGCGTTTTCCCTCTATATTCGCGACTCACCGCACAGGAGCGTGAGAGATTTTTTTGCGCGGCCTGAGCGGGTTTTTTGTCGCCCCGAGCACGAGGCTTTTGGCGGCGCTTTGTTTTACAATGCCCACGATTAATCAATTGATTCGAAAGGGACGCCGGAAGGTGTCGGTGAAATCGAAGTCGCCGGCGCTGGTCGGCTGTCCGCAGCGGCGCGGTGTGTGCGTGCAGGTGATGACGCGCACGCCGAAGAAGCCGAACTCCGCCCTGCGCAAGGTGGCAAAAGTGCGGTTGACGAATGGCCAGGAAGTGATTGCCTACATTCCAGGCGAGGGGCATAATTTGCAGGAGCACTCCATCGTGCTCGTGCGCGGCGGGCAGGGTGAAAGATTTACCCGGCGTGCGCTATCACATTGTGCGTGGAACGCTCGACGCACTGGGCGTGGATGGGCGGCGGCGCGGTCGCTCCAAGTATGGAGCAAAGCGCCCAAAGGCTGGCGCAGCGAGGGAGGCTGCGCGGCGAAAGCGGCGCCGAAGGAAGCTGCGGCCGAGAAGAAATAATTTTGAATAGGAAGATCGACAATGTCGCGACGAAGGAGAGTTTACAAAAAGGAAGAGCACGTCGATTCCCGATATGGGAGTCCGGCGGTGGCCCGGCTCATCACCACTGTGATGAATCGCGGGAAGAAATCGCTCGCGGAGCGAATCGTGTACACCGCGATTGAGAAATCGCGCGAAGGTTCTGATTCGGTCGATCCGCTGGAAGTAGTAAATAAAGCGATCGAAAACGTTCGTCCGCGGCTGGAAGTAAAATCGCGCCGCGTCGGTGGGGCAACGTATCAGGTGCCGATGGAGGTGGCGCCTGCGCGACAAATTTCCCTCGCTACTCGCTGGATTGTCCAATATGCGGACAATCGTAAGGGAGTGCCAATGGCGGATGCGCTGGCCCAGGAGATCAAGGACGCGGCGACAGGACAGGGGAACGCGATCAAGAAACGCGAAGACACACATAAAATGGCGCAAGCGAATCGCGCGTTTGCGCATTTCCGTTGGTAAAGATTATGGCGACGGCGACGATGGAACAGAAAAAGGCCGCGGCAAAAGGTCCAAATTCGCCGAATCGCAAGTTTCCGCTGGAACGAACGCGGAACATCGGGATCGCGGCGCATATCGACGCCGGCAAGACGACGATCACCGAGCGCGTACTGTTTTACACCGGCATGATCCACAAGATGGGGGAGGTGCACGAAGGCACCACCGTCACCGATTGGATGGAGCAGGAGCGGGAGCGCGGAATCACAATTACATCGGCCGCGACGACGTGCACCTGGGCGCAACGCAAAGAAGACGGCGTTTACAAAATTTTCGAGGGCGTCAAGCAGCGTATCAACATCATTGATACGCCGGGCCACGTCGATTTCACCGCCGAGGTGGAGCGTTCATTGCGCGTGCTCGATGGGGCGATTGCCGTTTTCGATGGCGTGGCGGGCGTGCAGCCGCAATCCGAAACAGTCTGGCGTCAGGCGACGAAATACAATGTTCCGCGCCTGGCGTTCATCAACAAGATGGACCGCGTCGGCGCGGACTTTGCGATGTCGGTGAAGAGCATTCATCAAAAGCTTGCCGCGAACGCGTGGCCGGTTTTGTTGCCGCTCGGAAGGGAAGATCAACTGCGTGGCCAACTCGATGTTATCAATAAGAAGGCGATCATTTATTCCGATAGCGACCAGCTAGGATCTACGTACGAAGTGGCGGATGTGCCTGAAGAATATGTCGATCTCGTTGACAAAGCGTATAACGATCTGGTCGAGCAAATCTCCAATCTGGATGACGACGTTGCTCATGTTGTTCTCGAGGAAAAACCGGTCACACCGGAGCTGCTGAAGGCCGGAATTCGCCGGCAAACGATCGCCAATAAATTTGTGCCGGTGATCGGCGGCTCGGCGCTGAAGAACATCGGTGTGCAATATCTTGTCGATGCAGTGGTCGATTATCTGCCGAGCCCGCTCGACATTCCGCCGGCCAAAGGAATGGAGCCCGACACGCACGAACCGATGGAGGCGCCGACGGACGATAACGGAAATTTCTGCTCGCTTGCGTTCAAACTTTGGAGCGATCCGTTCGTCGGGAAGCTGGTTTTCTTCCGTGTTTATTCCGGCACGCTGAGTAAGGGCGACACGGTTTACAACCCGCGCACTAACAAGCGCGAACGCATTTCGCGCTTGATCCAGATTCAAGCAGACAAACGCGAAGACATTGAGACCTGCTACTCCGGCGATATCGCCGCCATCGTCGGTATTAAAAATATCACCACTGGCGACACGCTCTGCGATGAAGACCATCCGATCCTTCTCGAGCCGCCGTCTTTCCCTGACCCAGTGATTTCAATGGCTATTGAGCCGAAGACAAAACTGGATCAGGAAAAAATGGGCGTCGCGTCTGCAGCGTCTCTCAGAAGAAGACCCGACTTTCTGGGTTTATACGCACGAAGACACCGGCCAAACCATCATCGCCGGGATGGGTGAGTTGCACCTGGAAATCATCCGCGACCGGATGTTTCGCGAGTTCAAAGTGGACGCCAACGCGGGCAAACCGCAGATTGCGTACCGCGAAACGATCACCACGAACGCGCACGGCGTCGGCAAGTTGATTAAGCAATCAGGCGGCCGCGGCCAATATGGACACGTGGAGGTGGACGTGCGCCCAGCCGAGCGCGGCAAAGGCCTAGTCGTCGAGAACAAAATCGTCGGCGGCATCATTCCGCGCGAATACATTCCTGCCGTCAAAAAAGGCATCCAAGAAGCGGTGCTCAACGGCGTGCTGGGCGGTTATCCTGTTGTCGATGTTGAGGTCGATATCGTTTACGGTTCGTTCCACGAAGTTGATTCCAGCGAACTCGCATTCAAGATGGCGGCGATCTTCGCGATGAAAGATGGATTTAAGCAGGGTAAACCAATTCTGCTGGAGCCGATCATGAAGGTCGAAAACATCACGCCGGATGAGTACCAGGGCGATATCTGCGGTGACTTGAGCCGGCGCCGTGGCAGCATCCACAACATCGAGACGCGCGGCCACCTCGCCATTATCCATGCCGAGGTTCCGCTCGCCGAGTTATTCGGATACGCGACTGCCATTCGTTCGCTTTCGAAAGGTCGCTCCAGTTATTCGATGGAACCCTCGCATTTCCAACCGGTGCCAGCCAATTTGGTTGCGGCCATTCTCGATCAGAAAGAGGCCAAATGAGCAACGGCCAGCGCATCCGAATTCGATTGAAGGCGTTCGATCACCGCATGCTGGATCAATCCGCCGTGGAGATCGTGGAGACCGCCAAACGCACCGGAGCGCGCGTGGCCGGGCCGATTCCGTTGCCGACATTGATCGAGAAGTTTACGGTGAACCGTTCCCCGCACGTGGATAAAAAGTCGATGGAACAATTTGAAATTCGCACGCACAAACGGCTATTGGATATTATTGAACCGACGGCAAAGACGGTGGATGAATTAAAGAAATTGAATTTGCCTGCGGGCGTTGACATTACGATTAAGATTTAAGCGGAGGCGCTTCTGAAACATTTGCAATCGCACGGTCATGAGCATCGGACTTCTTGGACAAAAAATCGGTATGACCAGCGTTTACGACGCCAGAGGTCGATTGTGTCCGGTGACCGTGATAGCGGCCGGCGATAATGTTTTGCTGCGCCGGTTGACCGAAGAGCGCGAAGGATATTCGGCGGTGCAGGTTGGGTTTGGCGTGCAGAAGGAATCGCGCGTTACCAAATCGTTACTTGGGGAGTTCAAGAAGGCCGGGGTCGAGCCGCAGAGATTTGTGCGGGAGTTTCGCCTGGCAACTGATCTTCCCGAAGGCGAGATCAATTTGAGCGTTACCCAATTTCAAGCGGGCGACTATGTGGATGTGATTGGACGATCGAAAGGAAAAGGATTTCAAGGCGTGATGAAGAAGCACAATTTTCACGGACAAGGCGCGGCGCACGGTTCTAAAACACACCGGCGCATCGGCGCGGTCGGCAATCGTTCTACACCAGGACGCATCTGGAAGAACCAGGGAATGCCTGGTCACCTCGGTGACGAGCGTGTGACAGTTCAGAATCTTCAGGTCATGCAGGTGCGCGAATCGGAAAAGATCATTTTGATCAGTGGCGCTGTGCCTGGAGCGAACGGCAGTTACGTGGTCGTTCGGCCGGCTGTTAAGCATCCGGAGCGGCTCCTGGCGATGCACGCTGAGCATCGAAAGCACGAGGAAGAAGAGAAGGCAAAGAAGCCCAAAACCATAGCTGAGCTGGCGCAGAAAAAATGAGCGCGAAAGTTTTAACCAAAGCCGCAGCGAAGGAAGCGAAGATCGACATCATCGAAGATGGTCGGGGTACGCAGGCCGTCCACGATGTAGTCGTCGCCATGCGCGCAGCGCGGCGCTCCGGGTCGGCAAACACCAAGACGAAAGCGGAAGTGGACCTTTCCGGCGCAAAACCGTGGCGGCAGAAGGGGACCGGTCGCGCCCGGGCCGGTTACAAATCGTCGCCCATCTGGCGCGGTGGTGGCGTCGCGTTCGGGCCAAAGCCACGCGATTATTCAAAAAAGATTTCAAAATCTGTGCGGCGTCTCGCCTTTCAAAAAGCTTTGAGCGAGCGGATCAAGGCAGGAGATGTCCTGACCGTGGACGAGTTCGTCGTTCCAGAGCTCAAGACGAAGTCGTTTGTCGCGCTGTTGAAGAAGCAAACGGACGCCCGCAAAGTTTTGTTAATTTCGGATGCGTTTGATCAGAACACCTTGAAATCTGGACGCAACGTCAAACCGGTGACGTTCGCCACTGCTTCAGATGTAAACACCGAACAGTTGCTCGCTTTCGAAAAAATTCTCGTCACACAGAAGGCGCTGGAACAACTGGCAGAAAGAACAAAATGAGCGAGCCGCACGAGATCATTCACACCGCTTCATTGACCGAGAAGTCAACGTTAATGAGCGAGAAGCAGAACAAGTATGTCTTCCGTGTCAGTCCCAAGGCAAACAAGATTCAGATCAAGAATGCAGTTGAACGGCTCTTTCAGAAGAGTGTCGTGGACGTGAACACCTGCAACTACGCCGGCAAGGAGAGACGTGTGCGGGGACCCCTGGGACGACGGCCGCGGTGGAAGAAAGCCATCGTGACCTTGAAGGAAGGCGAGAAGATCGATTTGATATGAGAACTCTGAATTACGAACGTTGACATCCAGAGCCGCGCAGACGGCGAAGGATCCACAATTCAGCAGAGGGCGAAACGTCACGACGGATGAATTCGAGAGATTCCTCGCTCCGCTCGGAATGACAGATTTCTGATTTTATGGCTCTAAAAGAATTTCGCCCACTCACGCCGACACTGCGTTTCAAGTCGCTGCCTGCCTTCGATGAAATCACGAAGTGGCGACCTGAAAGGAGCCTCCTTGAGCCGAAGAAAAAAACCGGTGGCCGGAACAGCTACGGCCGGCTCACCTCACGGCACATTGGCGGCGGTCACAAGCAAAAATATCGCAAAGTCGATTTTAAACGGCGCAAGCGCGGTGTCTCAGCGGAGGTTATCGGCATCGAGTACGATCCGAATCGCTCCGCCCGCATTGCTCTCATCAAATACGCGGATGGCGAGCTGAGTTATATTCTCGCGCCGAACGGACTTCGAGTGGGATCGATGGTTGCTGCTGGGGACGATGTTGCGCCTGAATTGGGAAATGCGCTGCCTCTTCGTGCGATTCCCCTCGGCACAAACATTCACAACATTGAATTGACCCCGGATCGCGGTGGCCAGGTTGCGCGCAGCGCCGGTCAACAGGCAACGCTGACGAACATCGAGGCTGGCTACGCCTTGGTGAAAATGCCTTCCGGTGAGATCCGACGGATTCACGAAAACTGTTTCGCCACGATTGGCCAGGTGGGGAACGTCGATCATATGAACGTGTCGAGCGGCAAGGCGGGACGCACTCGATGGCAAGGGCGCCGGCCGCATGTGCGCGGCATGGTGATGAACCCGATCGATCATCCAATGGGCGGCGGCCAGGGCAAATCAAAAGGAGGAGGCGGTCGTCATCATCCAGTCAGTCCATGGGGACAACTGGCCAAAGGATTCAAAACGCGCAGCAAACATAAACCCAGCGATCGTTTCATTTTGGAAAGGAGACGGCCGAAGAAGAAATCGTGAGATATGAATGGTGAGAAGTGAGAGGTGGGTCTTACCTCTCACGATTCGCATCTCACTTATCACTTGAATTTTATGGCTAGATCATTAAAGAAAGGACCCTTCGTCGAGTCGTATCTTCTGGAGAAGATCGACAAGATGAACAGCTCGGGCGCCAAGAAACCGATCAAAACCTGGTCGCGGCGCTCGATGGTGACGCCGGATTTTGTCGGCCACACGTTTTTGGTGCATAACGGAAAGACGTTTCATTCCGTTTTCGTCACCGAGAACATGGTGGGCCACAAGCTCGGCGAATTTTCGCCTACGCGGGTGTTTAAGAAACACGGTTCGCATACGGCGAAGGTGACGAAATAAGTGAGTTTGCAATTTGCGATTGGCGATTGGCGGTTGCCGAAATTGGCAATTGGCAGTTGGCAACTCCGAAAAGTTTCGCGAGCCCCGATTATTTCGGGGTTAGCAATCGGGACGGCGTTGGTCTGCTACGGCAGCGATGCAGGGGACGGTTCTTTGTCAGAATCCAAAATTGATACCGCGGTGCACGACGGCGACTGCTGAGCCGTTGCTGGAGCAAAACGAACAATTGCGAAAACAATTGTCGATTGCGCAGGAATCGCTAAAGGCGTTGACGAGCAGCCTCGCGGAATCGAATGCTGCAGCGGAAGAGCTTCGGCGCAAGTATTCCGATTTGGAATTGCGAATGGAAGCGCTGGGATTGGCTTCGGCAAACAAGGACCGGGCGAAGCTGGAGCAGCGTTTGCTGTCGGCCGTGAGCGATCTTCAACTCGCGCACAAGGAGCGCGACGAGTATCGCGACCAGATGTTGCGTCTCAACGAAGCAATATTGTGTTATTTGAAAACGTCACAGGCCGGCGATGCGAAGGCGCGAATGGACGTGGAGGCGCAGTTGCGTAGCACAAACACGTTGATCACAAAATCCACCAGCGAGCCGGAGCTACCCGAGTCAAGCTTGATGGATGGAAGCGTGATCAGCGTGAAGGACGAGTGGTCGTTTGTAGTCGGCAACCTTGGCGAAAAACAAGGCATAAAGATTGGGATGCCAATGCGAGTGATGCGCGATGATCGAAAGATCGCGACACTGCGAGTAGTCGATGTACGGCAGAAGATTTGTGGTGCGGTGATTCAGGAGATGGATTCTGAGAAGGAAAAAATAAGAGTCGGGGACCGCCTCCAGGTGGATGCGCGCGGGAATGTGAGTTTGAGATGATGAGATCGTTGAAGCGTTTAACAGTTGAAGCGTTGAAGCGGCAGAAGTGTGGCCGTTGTAACGCTTCAACCCTTTAACGCTTTAACGACGACGAGAGTCATGGAAGTCAGATCGATATATAGGTATGCGCGGATTTCGCCGTTTAAGGCGCGTGAAGTCACGCGTGAGATCCAGGGTCTGCCGGTTTCGGCAGCACTCGATCTGCTGGCTTTCACGCCGAAGAAAGCGGCGTTTCTCATTAGCAAAACGTTGAAGAGCGCAATCGCCAATGCGGAAAACAATGCCAATCTGAAACCAGATGGGCTGGTGGTGAAAGAGGCGATTGTCGGTGAGGGGCCAACGCTGAAGCGGATCATGGCGCGCGCCCGCGGCAGCGCGAGCCGTATTCAGAAACGCACCAGTCATATTCGCATCGTCCTATCCGACGACATTCCAATCGAAACGCGAGAAAAACGAAAAGCGAAACGGGAACAGGAAAAGAAAGCGGCAAAGAAGGAGACCAAGAAGCGAGGCGCGTGAAAGCGCAGAACCTGTGGCTGAGAAAAAACCTGCGAAGCCGAGCACAAAAGCAAAGAAATAATTTTTATGGGACAAAAAGTTAATCCAACTGGCTTTCGCCTGAGCGTGAATCGTGACTGGCGGTCGCGCTGGTACGCTTCGTCGCAGGAATTTCCGTCGTTTTTGCACAGCGACCTGAAGATTCGGAATTACGTGAAGAAAAAGCTGCAGTTTGCTGCCGTTTCGAAAATTGTGATCGAGCGGGCGTGGAATTCCATTCGGGTGACCATTCACACCGCGCGTCCCGGAATTGTGATCGGGCGCAAGGGCGCTGAGATCGAAAAGATGACGGAAGAAATTTCCAAGATGGCCGAGGGCAAACAGGTCAAGATCGATATTCAGGAAATCAAAACACCGGAGCTGGATGCTCAGCTCGTCTCAGAGAACGTCGCGCTGCAGATCGAGCGGCGAATTGCTTATCGCCGCGCAATGAAAAAAGCCGTGCAGACCGCAATGGATTTTGGCGCTGAAGGAATTCGTTTGCGATGTTCGGGCCGGCTCAATGGCGCGGAGATCTCGCGCTCGGAATGGTATCGGGAGGGAAAAGTTCCGCTGCACACCTTGCGCACAGCGGTCGATTACGGCTTCGCAGAAGCAAACACAGTCTATGGCAAGATTGGTGTGAAATGTTGGATTTGTAAGAAAGAGGAGCCAGCGCCGCAGGCGGCTGCGCCGCCGCCACCGCCGCCACCGCCACCGGAGCCGGTTGAAGCGTAAGGAGAGAATTTATGCCATTGATGCCAAAACGTGTGAAGTATCGAAAGTCCCAGCGGGGAAGCCGGAAAGGGACTGCTTCGCGCAATCTGAAAATCGATTTTGGCGAGTTCGGGTTGCAGACACTCGAGCGCGCCTGGATCACTAACACGCAACTGGAAGCCGCGCGTGTCGCACTCACTCGCAACATGAAGCGCAAAGGCAAACTGTGGATTCGAATTTTCCCTGATAAGTCGGTAACCGGCCGCCCACCGGAAACGCGTATGGGCAAGGGGAAAGGTCAACCGATGTACTGGGTGGCCACGGTGCGGCCTGGCAACATTTTGTTTGAACTGGATGGCGTGCCGGAATCTGTCGCGCGCGAGTCTCTGCGTCTCGCAGCAGACAAGTTGCCAGTACGCACAAAATTTCTCACACGTCATCACGTCAGGGCCGCTTAAGAACCATGAAAATGAAAGAGATCACCGAGCTGAGCACGGACGAGTTGCTGACCAAGAGACGCGACTTGCGCCAGGAAAGCCTGCACTTGCGTTTGCAACAGCAGAGTGGCCAGCTCGAGCAGCCAAGCAGGTTGCGCTTGCTGCGGCGCGACATTGCCAGGCTTGAAACAGTCCTGACTGAGCGGACTAAACCGTCGGAGAAAAAATAAATTATGGCCGAGCAAGAATCTTTATCAGCTACTTCACAGGAGCCCGCGTCCGTGGCTCGTGGTTCACGCAAGACACGAACCGGGGAAGTGATTTCCAGCAGCATGAACAAGACGATTGTGGTGAGGACAGTCTCGCGTGTGCCGCACCCCAAGTTTGGGAAGATCGTCAAGCAGATGAAAAAGTTTTATGCCCACGATGAACAGAACAAGGCGAAAACCGGCGACACCGTCCGCATCATGGAGACGCGGCCACTGAGCAAGCTCAAGCGGTGGCGTCTCGTGGAGGTCATCCAAAAGTAGACAGAAGAAGCAAGAGGCAGCGGAAAATTTCGATGGTACAACTTCGATCCAGATTAGATGTGGCAGACAACAGCGGCGCGCGCATGGCGACGATGATTGGCGTGATCGGTAAATCCACTCGTTACGCTGGGATCGGCGATGTGATCACTGCGAACGTGAAGGAAGCCAGCGCGACCGGAACCGTGAAGAAGGGGGAAGTGGTGCGCGCGGTTCTTGTTCGCACGAAACAGCCCATCCGGCGCGAGGATGGCTCTGTGCTGCGCTTCGATAACAATGCAATCGTGATTATCGACAAAGATTTGAATCCCCGCGGCACGCGCATTTTCGGGCCCGTAGCCCGCGAGTTGCGCGAGCGCAACTTCATGAAAATTGTCTCGCTCGCACCGGAAGTCTTATGAATCGAATCAAATTTCACGTTAAAAAAGGCGATCAAGTCGAGGTCATCTCCGGGAATTTCCGCGGTTCTTCAGGGCGGATCCTGGCGGTGTTTCCGGGAAAACAGCGTGTCTTGATTGAAGGCGTACGCATTATCAAGAAGCACCTTCGAAAATCGCAGGACAATCCGAGCGGCAAAATCGCCGAGCGCGAGGGGCCAATTCACATTTCAAATGTGAAATTGATCGAGCGCGAGAAGAACGTGGAGAAAAAAGTGGCGAAAGAAAAGAAGCCAAAACGCGAGACGGAGAAAAAAGCGGCATGATGGAGAACAGCAAACAAGCCTGTCATCCCGAGCTTAACGAGGGAGCCCGCAAGTAAGCCTGGGCGTCGATTGTGAGATTCTTCGCTTCGCTCAGAATGACATTTTGTTGAAAATGGAAAACGAATTTCATCGCTATTACAAAGAGCGTGTGATGCCTGCGCTGCAAAAGCTGCACGGCTACAAAAACGTTCACCAAATTCCGAAGGTCGCGAAAGTGGTGATCAATACCTCGATCGGGTCGCAATCGGATGTCAAGCAGGCGCTGGAAGAAGCAAAAGCCGAGATTGCGTTGATTACTGGCCAGCGCCCGGTGGAGACCCTGGCCAAGAAAAGCATTTCCAATTTCAAATTACGAAAAGGTCAGGCCATCGGCGCCAAGGTGACCCTGCGCGGAGAACGCATGTACGAATTTCTCGAGCGCTTCATCAAGGCCGCGTTGCCGCGGATTCGCGATTTTCGCGGCGTCTCGCCGCGTTGTTTTGACAACCACGGCAACTATACCCTCGGAATTTCGGATCAATCGATTTTTCCTGAAATCGAGCTTGATAAAATCAAGCGCAACATCGGATTTGATGTTACAATCGTCACCACGGCACGAACGGATGAAGAAGCCAAATCGCTGTTGAGCGAAATGGGCATGCCGTTTAGCGACCGGGTAAGGAAGCCCGCCGCGCAACCCGCCTGATTTTTGATGAGCACTATTACTGATCCCATCGCCGATTTTTTGGCGCGTGTCCGCAATGGCACGCGAGCGCAAAAACCGGAGATGCTCATTCCGTACTCGAGAATCAAGGCCGAGATTGCACGCATTTTGAAAGATGAAGGCTATATCACCGACTACTCGATCGACACGAGCTCCGCGCATCCGCGCATCAAAATAACGAATAAGCTTGTGAACCGATCGAGCGCCATCGCAGGGTTGCGGCGGGTGAGCCGTCCCGGATTGCGCCGATACGTTGGCGCGGACGAAATCCCGCGAGTTCTTGGTGGAATGGGTCTGGCGATTCTGTCCACTTCACGCGGCATTTTGTCGGGGCGCGAAGCAAGAAAGCAAAAGGTGGGCGGCGAACTGCTGGCGTACGTCTGGTAAAATTTATGTCACGAATCGGAAATAAAACGATCGAGATTCCCGAAAAGGTTAAGGTGACCATCGGCGGTGACGGAGCAGTGTCGGTGGAAGGGCCAAAGGGAAAACTCCACTGGAAACTGCCGCGCGATATCCGCGCGAGCGTCGAGGAGAACCGGGTGTCCGTGCTGCGTGAAGCAGAAACGCGCGGCGCGAAAGCGTTGCACGGGCTCTCTCGCAGCCTCGTGCATAACATGGTGCAGGGAGTGAGCGAAGGTTTCACCAAACAACTCGAGATCGAAGGGGTCGGTTTCAGAGCTGCCGTGCAGGGGTCAACCCTTAACTTAAGCCTCGGCTTCTCGCATCCAGTTCAATTTTCAATTCCGAAGGACATTAAAGTCACAGTCACGGACAATACGAAGATCTCAATCCAGGGCGCCGATAAGAAACTGGTCGGACAGGTGGCGGCGGACATCCGTGGCTTTTACCCTCCTGAACCTTACAAGGGCAAAGGCGTTCGCTACGCGGGCGAGCAGATTCGTCGCAAAGTGGGCAAGACCGTTCAATAGTATGGTGACGACTCGTAAGGCAGCGCGGCAGCGCGTTCATCGAAGGATCAGGAAAAAAGTCGCAGGCACGGCGCAACGACCGCGGCTGGCGGTTCATTTCTCCGGTAAACATGTTTATGCCCAGGTGATCGATGACGACGCTGGACGGACACTCGCCGCGGCATCTACTGCAGAGCGATCGTTACTTGCCAAGGATAAAGCGGCTGCGAATCAGGCAGCGGCAGAACTGATCGGCAAGACAATCGCGGAACGGTCGCTGGCGAAGAAACTCGAGCGCGTCGTTTTCGATCGCGGCGGATTTCTTTATCACGGAAAAGTGAAGGCATTAGCAGAAGCAGCGCGCGCAACCGGCTTAAAATTTTAATTCATGGCTTACCCAACTTCAGGCAGGCGGCCAGACTCGCGCAGGACAGATAAAGCTCCGGCAGCAAAGGGTGATACGACCGAGAAAGTCGTGTTCATCAACCGCTGCGCGAAGGTCGTGAAGGGTGGCCGGCGTTTTAGTTTCAGCGCGTTGATCGTGGCTGGAGATCACGATGGGAAAGTGGGATGCGGATTTGGCAAGGCGAACGAAGTCTCAGAGGCTATTCGAAAGGCCTCCGAGGCAGCGCGCAAATCGATGGAAAAGGTTTCATTGAATGAAAATACGATACCGCACGAAGTGATCGGCGAATACGATGGAGCGCGGGTGCTATTGCGTCCCGCTTCGCCGGGAACCGGCGTTATCGCCGGTGGAGGCGTACGGGCGGTGGCTGAGGCGGCGGGTATTCGCGACGTGCTGGCCAAGTCGCTCGGCTCAAGTAATCACGCCAACGTAGTGAAAGCGACGATCGCCGCGTTGCGATCACTTCGCCGGCGTGACGAAATTTTTAAAGCGCGCGGAATTCACTTTAGCGATGGAAAGGGCGACCAACATGATGCGTCTTCATAATTTGCGGACGCGCCCGGGATCGCGACATCGCGTCAAACGCCTGGGTTGCGGCGAGAGCTCGGGGCACGGAAAGACCAGCGGCAAGGGTCATAAAGGGCAAAAGGCGCGCTCTGGGGGGAGCATTCGACTGGGGTTCGAAGGCGGGCAGATGCCGTTGATTCGACGATTGCCGAAGCGCGGATTCAACAATGCTGCCTTTCACAAGCGCTATGCGATTGTGAACCTCAGCGACCTCAATGCATTTGAAGCCGGAGCGGTGGTAAACGAACAGCTGCTGCGTGAATCGAATTTGGTTCGCGGTCATTTCGTAGGAATAAAAATTCTAGGTGACGGGGAATTGAAGCATGACCTGAAGGTAGAAGCGGACAAAGTTAGTGCAGCAGCCCGGGAAAAAATCGAAAAGGCCGGGGGAACGATTACGCTGCGTGAGGGGCGAACACCGAAAGCAGGTCTAATCGATGCCGCCGGAGAGGCTGGAACCTCGACGGGCGAAGGATCCGTTGAACCTGCTTTGCAGGCAGGAAGGAAGAAAAAATCGTCGAGGCGGATGCCGGCCAAAGTGAAGTCGCGAGCAAAGAAGAAAACATCTCAGAAGAGCTAGCGTCTCGGCAGGCAATAATCCAGATTTAGCGGATGGTTTCGGCGTTTCTAAACACAGTCAAGATACCGGAATTGCGCCGGCGCATTTTGTTTACGCTGGCGGTGGTGGTGATTGTGCGTTTGGGAGCTGCCATCACAACTCCGGGAGTCAACCAAGCCGTTTTGCAGGAATGGTTTCGCACATCGCTGAGCCAGCGGACTGGCGGCGGTTTGGCGGCACTTTTTAATTTGTTCAGCGGCGGGGCACTTGAAAATTGCGCAGTTTTCTCCCTGGGCATCATGCCTTACATCAGCGCATCGATCATGATGCAATTGCTGACCGCGGTGATTCCGCAGCTTGGCAGACTGGCGCGCGAAGATGGCGGCCGGCAAAAGATCATGCAGTTGACCCGCTACACGACAGTTGGGTCTGTGCATTTTCCAAGGCTATCTGCTGGCGCTGTCGTTTCAGCACCCCGAATCGTATCATACCATGCTGCCGGGGATCACCGACACGATCAGAAACCTTGGCATTCCGTTAGTCGACGATCTTGGCTGGAGATTTCGAATCATAACGGTGATTTCCCTGACGACCGGCACGCTGTTGCTGATGTGGATGGGCGATCAAATCACCGAGCGCGGGATTGGCAACGGAATATCGCTCATTATTACGATTGGCATTGTTGCGCGTCTGCCCGCTGCGCTCGCACAGGCGTGGAAGACGTTTGTGCCTTCAGCGCAGACAGGTTCGAGCCAGGTCAATCCGATGGTCCTTGTATTGCTCGTGTTCCTCTTGATCGTTGTCATCGCCGCGGTGATCGCGATCACGCAAGGTGTGCGCAAGATCACTGTGCAGTATGCGAAGCGGGTGGTGGGCCGGAAAATGTACGGCGGCCAGACGCAGTACATGCCTTTGAAAGTGAATTACGCCGGCGTGATGCCGATCATTTTTGCCTGGGCGCTGCTTCTCTTTCCAGCGACCATTGTTCAGTACGGCTTTAGAAACAGCCCTACAGCCGCGCGCATCGCCGCGGCGCTCTCCACCGGCTGGCTCCATTACGTCGTTCTTGCGGCAATGATTTTCTTTTTCAGTTACTTCTGGGTTGCCACGCAGTTTCAACCGACTCAAATCGCGGACGATCTTAAAAAATACGGCGGTTACATTCCGGGCGTGCGGCCAGGCAAGCCGACTGCCGACTTTCTTGATTTCACGATGACGCGACTCACGTTTGCTGGCGCGGCTTTCCTGACGGTGATCGCAGTCTTTCCAAGTCTCCTCAGCCAGTGGTTGAATGTGCCCATCATCACAGCGCAATTTTTCGGCGGCACCAGCTTGTTGATCATTGTGGGCGTCATGCTCGATACGATGCGCCAGGTAGAAACCCACCTCATTCAACGCCATTACGACGGCTTTTTGAGGAAGGGCCGGATTCGGGGGCGATCATTTGATCGCGCGTCGTATGCTCGCGGGGAGGCGGCAGCCAGCGGCACCCTGATGTGGCTCTATGTGGGGATCGCGGTCATCGTGATCGCCGGGGTCGCCTTTTTTCTTTACGGGCGATAGGTGAATAGGCGGCTCGTTCTTCTTGGCGCGCCCGGTTCTGGGAAAGGGACCCAGGCGGAGATGATTACGCGCCAGTTCGGCATTCCTGTCACTTCAACGGGCGCGATCTTGCGCCGTGAACGCGATCTCGGAACGCCTTTGGGGCAGGAGACTGCCGAAGTGCTCCGAAGCGGTGGCCTCGTCTCGGACAAAATCATCATTGAGCTGATCGAGGACTGGTTGCGTTTGCATGGTGGCCACGGATTTGTCTTCGATGGTTTCCCCCGGACACTGCCGCAGGCTGAGAGCTTGATGTCAATTTTGGCAAGATTACGATCCGCGTTGGATTTGGTGATCTGGCTGGAGGTGTCGGAGCAGACGGTGCTCGACCGCATCGCCGGCCGGCTTCAGTGCGCCGAATGTGGTTTCACCACCAGCTCATCCAGCGCACAGTTTGCCAACCGTCCCATATGCCCCTATTGCGATGGTCCATTAGAGCGCCGCAATGACGATGATCTGAGCGTGTTGCAGACGCGCCTGCAGGAATTCCGCAGCAAGACCGAACCGCTTGCATCTTTATTATGAAAAAATGTCGATCTTGCATCGGATCGACGGTAACCGCGATCGCGAGGGAGTCTTTGGCGACATCTCGCGACTGATTGAAGACAAACGATGATTCCGATCAAAAACGCCCGGGAAATCGAGAAGATGCGGCAGGCATGTCGCACAGCGAGCGACATTCTCGACCGCGTTAGCGATCTGATTCGTCCCGGTATTACAACCAAAGAGGTGGACGAAGCGGCAGCGGACTTCATGAGCGAAGCTCGCGTAAAGAGTGCATTTCTCGGTTATCGGCTGGGGCATCGCGTTTTTCCTGGCAACATCTGCATCTCGCTTAACGACGAAGTGGTTCACGGCATCGGCAGCCAACGGCGCATTCAATATGGCGAAATTGTGAAGCTGGACATCGGCATCATTCAGGATGGCTGGGTAGGCGATAACGCTACGACTGTTCCCGTTGGAATCATTGACGAACGCACCGATCAACTACTGCGTGTCACCGAAAATGCGCTCGCGCGTGCAATCGGGGTCGCCCGCGAAGGCCGGCGAGTGGGTGACATTTGCGCCGAAATCGAGGATGAAGCGCGCCGCTTTGGTTTTTCAGTCGTGCGCGAATTTGTTGGACACGGGGTGGGGCGAAAAATGCACGAGGAGCCACAAATTCCCAATTACGGCAAACGCGGCAGCGGCCCAAAGTTAAAAGCAGGCATGACGCTGGCAATTGAGCCGATGATTAACATCGGCACTTCCGACGTACGATTGCTCGACGACGGGTGGACGGTGCGCACAGCGGATGGAATGCCCTCGGCGCACTTTGAGCACACCGTCCTGATTACGAAGGATGACCCGGAAATTCTGACATGGCGCGCAAAGACGCAATTGAAGTAGAAGGCACAGTCGTCGAGTTGCTGCCTAATACCATGTTTCGGGTTGAGCTGGCCAATGGCCATCGTGTTCTGGCGCATATCTCCGGGAAAATGCGGCTGCACTTCATTCGGATCTTGCCAGGAGACAAAGTTATGCTAGAGATTTCACCCTACGATTTGTCGAAAGGGCGAATTACTTATCGCCAAAAATGACGCTGTAGGGCGCGGTGTCAGACGCCACGGTTAATTTCCTGGATTATTATGAAAGTACGACCATCAGTAAAAAGACTTTGTGCCAGTTGCAGGATCGTGAAGCGCAAGAACGTTGTGCGCGTGATCTGCAAGAACCCGCGCCATAAGCAGCGCCAGGGATGACCTTATTTAACGATTCAGTGATTTAGTGATTTACCGATTTGACTTTGTAACCTCTTAACCTCTTCCATGCCAAGATTACTCGGAGTTGAAATACCAGCGGACAAGCGAATCGAAGCGTCGCTCACTTACATCTACGGAATCGGCTTTAGCACAGCCAGGCGCATTCTCGAGCAGACCAACATTGACCCGAACATTCGCGCGAAAAACCTCACGCCCCAGCAGTTGAACGAAATCATTCACGCCATCACCAACAACAAGATCAAGATTGAAGGCGATCTGCGCCGCGACGTTCAAAGCAACTTGAAACGTCTGCAGGCAATTAATTCTTATCGCGGCATCCGTCACCGGAAAGGCTTGCCCGTGCGCGGCCAGCGCACCTCGACAAATGCGCGTACGCGCAAAGGCCCGCGCAAGACCGTAGGCGTGATCCGCAATCCGGAAGCCAAAGCCGGCAAAGTCTAAGAAACTGATTAGAATTATGGCTGAGCCAGAGAATCCAACTCCGGAAGAACCGAAAACGGAGGAGTCGAAGCCGACGCCGGCTCCGCAGGAAGGCGAGACGGTAGCGGCTTCAAAGGCTGACAAATCCCCGAAAGCGGAGGAGTCGAAGCCAACGCCGGCTCCAGCGGCTTCGCAGGAAGCGGAGAAGACGCCAGCCGCAAAGTCCCAGGAAGGCGAGAAGGTGCCGGCTGCAAAGGCTGACGCAGCCAAACCCGCCAAAAAACCCGCTAAGCCAAAGAAAGAACAGCCAGCTCCCACCGCGGCAGCTTCGGAAAATCTTTCCCTTTCGGCCGACGAAGTTGGGAAGCCAAAGATCGTTAAAGCCAAAGGCAGCAAGAATGTTCACTCCGGCATTGCGCACGTGCTGGCGACCTTCAACAACACCATCGTGACCATTACCGATATGAAAGGCAACGTGATCGGCTGGTCGAGCGCCGGCAAGGTAGGCTTCAAAGGTTCGCGCAAGAGCACGGCCTACGCCGCGCAAATGGTCGCGCAGGACGCCTCGCGTCAGGCGATGGGCCACGGCCTGAAAGAAGTAGAAGTGTTGGTCAGAGGGCCGGGAGCCGGACGCGAATCCGCGGTGCGCGCCTTGCAGGCAATCGGGCTCGATCTCACTGTCATTCGCGACGTCACGCCCGTGCCGCACAACGGTTGTCGTCCGCCGAAACAACGCCGCGTCTGATGCTATCAACTCTTAACTCTCAACCATCAACTTTCTGAAATGGCCAGATACACAGGACCAAAAACGAGAGTGAGCCGGCGCTACGGGGTGCCGATTTTCGGTTCCTCCAAGGCATTGGAGCGGAAAAATTATCCGCCGGGCCAGCACGGCCCGAGAGGGTCCCGGCGCAAACAATCGGAGTACGCGATTGCGCTCGGCGAAAAACAGAAGCTGCGCTACCAATATGGACTTCTCGAGCGGCAATTTCGGAGGATTTTCGAGAAGGCGCTGAAGAAGCGCGGTGTGACAGGTGAAACACTTCTTCAACTATTGGAGACGCGTATCGATAATGTCGTTTACCGACTTGGCCTTGCTAATACCCGCAGCGCTGCGCGTCAGCTTGTGTCGCACAGCCACGTACTAGTGAACGGGCGCACCGTGAATATCGCCTCTTACAACGTGAAAGCAGGCGATGAGATCACGATTAAGGATAAACCGAAATCCCGCCAGCTGGTGCTGCGAAATCTTGATCTTACGCAGATCGTTCCCGTGCCCGACTGGCTGACAGCCGATCGCGACGCGCTCAGCGGCAAAGTCGCGCGCATCCCCTCCCGGGAAGAGATGCAGCCGATCGTGAACGAACAGCTCATTGTCGAGCTGTATTCCCGGTAGGGGCGATTCACCGAATCGCCCAAGGACGATTGCGGTCAATCGTCCCTACCTTCGAGGTATTCCAGCGCTTTATCGTAACTTTTGCGGTCGAGATAATGCGTCAGCCGGGGATCAACTGGCTTCGGAAGCGCTGCCTGCAACTGGTCGATCTTTTCAGAGATTGCGCGCAATCGTGCGATGTGTTTTGGCTCGTCGCGGCGGCTTTGTTCATCCCGAATCACTGCGAGGCGTTCTCGCAGGGCTTCCTTGAGATTGGCAACCCCGAAATGATCAGGGCTCGCGAAGGCTTTCGGAGTCGCGTTTTCCATTGGCTCACCGCGGGCCTGTTTCGGAGAGCAACTGTCGCTTCGCCTCAAGCCAATCGGATTCTGCGTCACCCGGCAAAGCAAATCTGCGCCGGCGTTCGGAGATGAAATAGGCGCGGAGACGAATCGCTTCGTCCGATGGTTCCGCCATACTCCCTGCTTCAGCAGGCATCGAAACTTTTCCTTCCGGCGGTGCTGCACTCTTCTTGCGAGCGGCTGTTTTTCGGGCAGTCGGAGTGCGGCGCACTGCAGGCGTTTTTTTGATTTTCATTTCGGCGGGTGATCCCCCGGCTTCCGGTGGCGCCTGATTTTTGCTTTGGACAATTTTCGGTTTTTTCGGCACAGATTGATTGGTGTTGGTGGTTTCAATCCGTTTATCGTTCATCAGTGGTTTGGCAAGTGCTTTCTCGCTCTTCTTTGATCGAGGAGTAGATTTAAAAACTTCACGGGCATGAGACATTTTGTTTTCCGCTGGATCGCGACCACGATTGCGGTGTTTGTGGCTGCGCCGATCGTTGGAATCAATTACGGCGACCGGCTCGGTTGTCTGCTGGGGGCATCGCTTCTGCTCGGTATCATCAACGCTTTTATTCGCCCTATACTTTTGTTGCTGAGCCTGCCGTTGATTCTCGTCACACTCGGCGTTTTCATTTTAATTATTAACGCGCTGATGTTGAAATTCGTTGGCGAGATCATGCCATGTTTTGAGGTTCCGGGTTTTTGGCGTGCATTTTTTGGCGCAATCATCATCTCAATTGTCAGCTGGCTGTTGAGCGCATTTTTTCGTGGCAGCGACGGACATGTCCATGTGCTCACGCACCATAGCCAGATCCGGCGGGTTCGCGGCCGTGTGATTGAGCGCTAACCTTGCTTGTAGGGGAAGCTGTCAGCTTCCCCTACAGAAAGAATGAGCATGAGCACGAGTAAGAATTAGGAAAAAACCACATTTTCTAACCCAGATACTTGCTTAGCCGTGAGCGCAGTTCTGTGCGCGCGCGAAAGAGTACGCTTTTTACAGCGGGAACGGAGAGATCAAGGACCTCGGCGATTTGCTCGTAGCTAAGCTGTTCATACCTGCGCAGGACGAGCGCCATCCGTTGCGTTTCCGGCAGCTGTAGAATTGCTTCCTCGATCGTTCGCTGAAGTTCCGACTCCAAAAGAGACGCATCCGGCGCGAGATTCATCTCGTCCTTCAAAGGTGGATCTTCCGCGCCCGGTTCTGATTGAAGCGGAACATGCGCGTGACGCTTTGTACGGCGCAGCTCGTTGAAAACCAGATTGCGCGTGATTTTCAACAGCCACGTGGTGAATTTGGCGCGCGGGACATATCGGCGCGCGCTTTTCCAGACCCGGATAAAAACCTGCTGCGCAATGTCTTCTACGTCCGAATTGCTGCTCAACATCCGCGCCACCGTGCCCGCCACCAAGGCTTGATGCCTTTCAATCAGCTCTTCGAACGCGTTGGTATCGCCCCGGCTCACCAGCTGCATCAGCCGCACGTCTTCAGCGTCTTCCTCCGATCTCCCGTGATTTCCTGGATCGCTAGCAGCCATCGCTCAATTAGACGGTAGCATCGGGCGCGCGTTGCGAAAAATCTGACGAGCGGAAGCATCTGCGTCTCTGCCCTTCAAAGCGCAATAGTTTGCAGCAGTCGACGTGACCTTTGTCGCCTCTCCCCTTGCTAAGGGGAGAGGACTGAGGCGAGGCGACCGTATGCCTGCATCACATTTTGTCCATCCAACCATCGGAATTCGCACGATTGTTCCTTCTGAAATGCTGCCACGGTTTTTGTTGCAAGCTGGGAGGGCACTGTGCATTCTTGAGCGCCAACATGTTGGTGTAGCCGCCGGATGAATTATCTGCTCACTCCAAAAGAACTCAGGCCGATCGCCGAAAAGGTCGAGGCAGGCCAGCGAATCTCAGAGGCCGATGCGGTCGCGCTCTACCGTTCGAACGACCTCAACGCGCTTGGAATGATCGCCAACGTTTTGCGCGAGCGAAAAAATGGCAACTACGCGACCTACATCCACAATCGTTACATCAATTACTCCAACATCTGCATCCTTTCCTGCCAGTTCTGCGCTTTTGCGGCGAAAAAGCGTGATGCGCATGCCTTCGAATACGCGATCGATGAAATTATCAGCGCTGTCCGGGAGGCGCTGCTGCTTGGGATCACCGAAGTCCACATGGTCGGCGGACTGCATCCGACGCTGAAAAAAGAATGGTATCTCGATCTTTTGCGTCGTCTGCGCGCACTTGATCCGCAGCTTCACATCAAGGCATTTACCGCGATCGAGGTTCGTCATTTGTCTCAACGAATCTTTCGCATGCCGATCCGCGAAACGCTGGAGACTCTGCGCGAAGCCGGTCTCGGTTCGATCACCGGCGGCGGCGCCGAAATTTTCGATCCCGTCGTGCGCGACAAATCTGCCGCGGCAAAGAAACCGCCGCCGAATGGCTCGATGTGCATCGCATGTGGCATCAGATGGGCGGCCGCAGCACCTGCACTATGCTCTTCGGTCACATCGAAACGCCTGCTCATCGCGTGGATCACTTGCGGCAGCTTCGCGAGTTACAAGATGAGACGCGCGGGTTCACCGGCTTTGTTCCCTTTGCCTTCGAGCCGTCGGCAGCCCACGGGATGCTCGCTCACATAAAACGCGCATCTGCATTTGAACAGCTTCGCAATCTCGCGGTGAGCCGAATTTACCTGGATAATATCGACCATCTGACCGCTTATTGGGTGAGCCTGGGACTGCCGCTGGCGCAGGTCTCGCTCAGCTACGGCGTGGACGATCTACACGGCACAATTTTGGAGGAGAAGATTTTCCACATGGCGGGCGCGACAACACCGCAGCAGCAAACCGTGGCTGCACTGGAACACGCCATCCGCGAGGCCGGCCGCGTACCCATGCAGCGCGACAGTTATTATCGGCATTTGAACGGAGCGAGACGACTCAGCCCGCCTAACGAGCGCGAATTGGTTTGCGCGTAACCTTTCCTGTCATTCCGAGCGAAGTCGAGGAATCCCGTTGCAAAATCCAAGGCTAGTCCCGCGGGATCCTTCGACCCCGAAAGCTTTCGGGGCTCAGGATGACTGCGGTGCTGATCACTTCCCACATTGAGCTCGCTCCGCATCGGCTGCGTAAAATATCTCAACGCGCGTCCACTCATTCGCGGATGTCCTGGTGGCATCGAGTTTGATCATCCGTCGGTGTTATGTCAACGACTCGCGAAAGGCGAACTCGATGTCGCCCTGGTCTCCAGTTTCGAATTTCTGCGCAACCCGATTTACCGGATTGTTGATGACGTTTCCATTTCATCCGACGGACCGGTTTACAGCGTGGTCATCGCGCATCACGGCGACATTTCCGAGATCGAAGAAATCGAGCTCGACCCTGCATCGCAAACTGCCGTGAATCTCCTGCGCTGCCTGCTCGCAGAGCTCGGATTAAGGCCACGTTTGGTCGTCACAGCGTTCTTGTCGCCGGGGGCACAGTTGCCTGCTGCGAGCCTGTCGTGGCCGGCAGCTTGCCTTGGACACAGGCGCAGCTCGGCGCGGCTTCTCATCGGCGATCAAGCCATTCGCTTTCGCGAGAGTCACGCTGGCGAATTTCGATTTTGGGATCTGGGTGAGCAGTGGAAAAAGCTTATCGGTCTTCCGTTCGTTTACGCGCTCTGGCTGATTCGCCCCGAAGTCCCGGATGCGAAAACGATCGCGGATTGCCTGCGCGCTTTGCGCAACGAAAACCTTGCGAATCTCGACGGGTTAATTGCGGACGAAAAAGATTTCAATCCCCAATTCTGCGCCCGTTATTATCGCGAACATCTTCGGTTCAGCTTTGGGGAGAAAGAAAAGAAAGGTTTGCGAACTTTCGCAGACCTTTGTTCAAAGCACGGTCTGCTTGAAAAATGTGATCCCGCGCTCGATCTCGTGTAGCGTGATCGATCTGCCCTTGTGCTGCAGGGCTGATTAGAATCCAAGGTCGATATCGTTCAGCTGCCAGCCCAAGCCAGTGAAGCGGAACCGGAGCTTAAGTCCCTCGCGATCGACTACAAAGGAGCGCGGCCCTGTGAAAAATGCGTATCTTACTTTTAACCAGTTTACATTTTTGCCCGCAGAGAACCGGAACTCGTGCAGTGTCTCGACGTTCCTTAGCGCGCCTGGATTGGAGAGGATCGCGGCGATACCGTCCGGCGTTGCATAAGCATCAACTATGGCATCGATCAGCGTAGGACCAAGTTTACTCCATCGCTTGTGGCCGGACGCGACATGAGCGAACCGCGCGACGAGTTGTTTCTTCAGCGATGCTCGAATTGCTGGAAAATCGACTCGCGAACTGATTGACGCGCGATCGCCGGATCGCAGCGCCACTGTGAATCGCCAGAATGAAAAGTACGGCGATACGCCATAGAGCAGCAGAAGGAGAACGCAAAGGAGCGCAAGCCTGCGGATCAGTTTCATTGGCGGTCGCATAGCACAATGATGACCCAAAAGCGACGCGAGGATGCGTGCGCACTCCAAAAGCTTTCGCGAAACAGAGCAAGGTTCTCGCGTATAATTTCGCAGCGGCTTGTCAGAGAATCTGGCGCGAATAAAATGATCGGTGCAGCACCGATGGATTATTGCGCCGCCTGAGGAGTTGAATGGCGGCACGATCTCGTGGAGTGAAATTTGCGGTTCCGAATGCATTGCGCGGTTGCTTTTGCGAAAAGGATTTCATTCCCTGGAGGAAGTTGAAAACTTTTTGCGGCCGCGGCTCAGTTCATTGAGCGATCCGTTTTTACTCCCGCAAATGCACGCGGCGATTTCGCGCGTTTTCGCCGCACTGGATCGGCATGAACGCATCGTGCTCTTTGGGGATTACGACGCAGATGGTGTGACTTCACTGGCGTTACTCAATGAAATGTTGCGTGCCTACGGGGGCACGCCGGAATTATTTTTGCCGTTCCGCCTGGAGGAGGGCTACGGCTTGAGCCGGGAAAGCGTCGAGCGTTGTCTCGAACAACATCGGCCGCAATTGCTCATCGCCGTTGATTGCGGCACGTCGTCGGCGCGCGAGGTCGCCGAACTCAAGAAACGTGGCGTGGACGTGATCGTGCTCGACCACCATGAGCCGAAGGTCGCGCTACCTGACTGCGTGGCGATTGTGAATCCGAAAATCGATGCGGAGCAGACAATCCTGTCTGCCTCTCCCAAGATGGCCGTGCAGTCGAATCTCGCAGGCAGGATTGCCTGCGTCACTTCGATATCTGTGCAGTGTTGGAATCGTCTTCAAACTCTGCCACGCGCTATTAAAAACCAGGCTGCTGCCCGGGTTCGATTTGAAATCAAAGCTGGATCTTGTGGCGCTCGGCACGGTAGCGGACATCGTCCCATTGCGTGGGGAGAACCGCGTTCTGGTTCAGCGTGGCGCGATCGAGATCGCACGGACGTCGCGTATCGGTTTGAGGAAATTAATCCAAGTCGCCGGAGTGCGCGTGCCAATCTTGCCCGAAGATATCGGTTATCGGCTCGGCCCGCGATTGAATGCTGCGGGACGTTTGAGCACGGCGGAGAAATCTTTGCGCCTGTTGCTTACGCCGGACGAAAGCGAAGCAGCGTCACTCGCAACCGAGCTGGATCAGCAAAATCGCGAACGTCAGGAAGTGGAAACACAAATCTTTCTCGCAGCGAAAGAGAAGATCGACAGCGAGTTCGATCCTGCGCGTGATGCGGCCATCGTGGTTAGCGCGCGCGGCTGGCACCCGGGCGTGCTTGGCATCGTTGCGTCACGGATCGTTCGCAAATATCATCGGCCCGCTATTGTGATCGGTTTCGACGACAAGGGAATCGGCAAAGGAAGCGGGCGAAGCATCGAAGGACTCAACCTCGTCGAAGCGCTCAATCGTTGCGCAGACAGCCTCGACAACTTCGGCGGCCATGAAATGGCGGCCGGGCTGGCATTACGGGAGGAAAAATTTGATCTCTTTGCCAAAACATTTCGGAAGGTTGCGCGCGAGCTTCTTTCCGATGAAGCATTGCAACCTTGTCTGCGACTCGATCATGAGCTGGCGTTCACCGAAATCGACATCAAATTTCTGCGCTGGCACGAAATGTTGCAGCCATTTGGAAATGGGAATCCGCAGCCGCTGTTCCTTGCACGTGAAGTCGAGCTGGTCGCGCCCCCTCGTGTGATGAACGAAAAACATCTGCTCTTTCGTTTGCGTCAGGGCGATCGCAATCGGCGCGCGGTTTATTTTAATGGCGCACCGAATCAATTGCCCCCGGCGCCGTGGGATGTGGCATTCCGAATTCGCGCGGATGAATACGAAGGTGAAACGTTGGTTGCCATGCACGTCGAAGCGGTGCGATCAGCGGAACCGATTTGAATCTCCAAATTCCAACATCCAACCTCCAGAGAAGTGTCAATCGCCAATTTGAACCAAGGTGCGCCGCTTTCCTTTGATATTGAATTTTGGAGTTTCTTTGGATGTTGGAGCTTGGTGCTTGGAGCTTATGACGAAACACACATTTACCGATTTAGCGCTTTTCAATGATCGACGTCTCAGAAAGACTTGAAGAAGTAAACTGGATCCCGCGCCCGAAAATTCTCGCGCTGCGGCGCCTCGAGATCGAGACGGTAGAAGACTTGCTCACTCATTTTCCGCGGCGCCACGAAGATCGCACTGAGTTCCCGCGCTTCCCGCGCGAGGAAAGCGATGTTCCGGTCTGTCTTTGCGGCGAGGTGATTAAGACTTCGCTGCGCCGTTTTGGCGGCTGGAAAAAGATTTTTGAGGCCACGCTCCAAGAGTCGCAGGCAAATGCTCTGAGCGAGCCGCTGGTGTGCCGGTGGTTCAACCTGCATTATGTGCAAAAAATGATCGCGACCGGTCAGCGCATCGTTGTCTTTGGAAAGCCGCGCCTGCGCGGAAAGCGAATTTGCATGGATCATCCAGAGTTTGAGATCATCGAGAACGATGAGGAAATATCGATCCATTTTCGCAGGATCACGCCCATCTATCCAGCGACGGAGGGTCTTTCACAGCGCGCCTTGCGCAGCATCGTTTACCGGCTTTTAAGTGAGCTTCGTCCCGCGCCTGCGGGATTCGAAACATTATTGCCGCGCGCGCTGATGAATGGCGACATGACGCAGGTGGCGGCGGTTCATGCAATTCATTTCCCTGAAAATTGGGAGGAGCGGGATGCCGCGCGCGAGCATTTGGTTCTTTCCGAATTCTTCGCGATGCAAATGCTGATTGCATCTCGGCGCACCGATGTGTCGATTCGCACCGGCCAGGCACACTGCGGGTCCGGCGCGTTGCTCGACAAATTCTTGGAATCCCTTCCGTTCGAACTGACGCGCGCGCAGGAGAAAGTCATCGCAGAAATCCACCACGATCTTGCAGCTATGCATCCGATGAACCGTTTGCTGCAAGGCGATGTTGGCTCAGGCAAAACGGTGGTCGCCATAGCGGCGATGCTTCTTGCGGTTGAAGCCGGATATCAAGCTGCGCTGATGGCGCCGACGCAAATTCTAGCCGAGCAACATTACGATGTGTTGCGGCGCTGGCTCGAGCCGCTCGGCGTACGCGTCGCACTGCGAACGGCCGCGCGACAGGAAGAGAGCTGGCCGCTGCCATTGTTTGCGCGAGACGCGCAAACTCTGGGGAGCACAGGCTGCCAGCCTGTCGTGTCCGGCAGCCTGCCGGACACCCGAGTGCTCGCCACGTCCCAGAGCGTGAATGACCCTCGCTATTATGTTCGTAATCTCCCACACTTTGAGCGCCCATGGGCGAAGTATGCAATCACGTTTGCTACACGGAATCATCGACAACTATCGGAGAAAGCGCGTGACATCGTGATCGAGTCAATCCTGCGTTGGAAAGATCGCCGGTACGAACTTTATGCAGCATGCGTGATGCCTGATCATGTGCATTTACTGATTGAGCCGATGATTGAATGCGCTGCCAAGTCTGGGAATACTACCTTTTTCTCGCTCTCGAAAATCCTGCATAGCATCAAGTCATTTACAGCCACTCGAATCAACAAGATCGAGAAGACCAACGAGCCCGTATGGGAGGCGGAATCATTTGATCGGGTGATTCGGTCTGAAAGCGATCTGCGGGAGAAATTTTTGTACATCACTCGCAATCCATGGGATGCAGGCGTCAGAACACCGGATCAAGATTATCAGTGGGTTTGGTACTCTGGGAACTGCAGCACTCAGAGGTTCGCGGCAAGCTGCCGCGAACAACAGGCTGGCAGCCTGTGCTCCCCAGACGAGAAGCGCTTCACGCGTGACGAACCGCAGATCATTGTCGGGACGCACGCGTTGCTTTACGAATCGGTTTCATTTTCGAATCTTGGGCTCGCGGTGATCGATGAGCAGCACAAGTTTGGAGTGGCGCAACGCGCCCGATTGACTTCGCGCGAACCGGCACCTGATGTACTGGTGATGACCGCCACGCCGATTCCGCGCACGCTGACCATGACGATTTACGGCGACCTCGATGTTTCAACCATCGATGAAATGCCGCGGAACCGCGGGAAAATCGTGACCGCGGTGCGCGATGAATCGAAGCTCAGTGAGGTTCTCGCCTTTTTGCGAACTCAATTGGAAAGGGGCCGCCAGATGTACGTGATTTATCCTTTGATCGATGAAAGTGAAAAATTGGATGTGAAAGCGGCAGCAGCCGAGTACGAGGTATGGCGGGAACGCTTGCATCCGTTTCGCTGCGAATTGCTTCATGGTCGAATTCCGGCGCTGGAGAAACAGGAAATCATGGAACGCTTTCGGCGCGGCGAGACGAGCACGTTGATCAGCACGACTGTGCTCGAGGTCGGCGTCGATGTTCCCAACGCCAGCGTGATGCTGATCGAAAACGCGGAGCGATTTGGTCTGGCGCAACTGCATCAACTTCGGGGACGGATCGGTCGGGGAGAGCATAAATCGTATTGCATCTTGCTGACCTCGGCTCAGGTGAAGGAGGCTTCGGAGAAGCTTGCCGTTTTAGAAAGAACCAGTAACGGTTTTGAAGTGGCCGAAGCAGACTGGGAATTGCGTGGGCCGGGCGATTTGCTCGGCACGGCGCAAAGCGGTCTGCCCGCGCTCAAGATCGGTAACCTAAAGGCGGATGCGCATTTGATGCGGCGCGCGCGCACGGCCGCCATGTCGATTTTCCAGGCAGATCCGCGGCTGGAATCGTCCGAGAATCAACGTTTCCGGCGCTTAATTGTCGAAAAACACGGACGGACTTTTTCCAACGTCAGCTAATGAAAAATCTCGCGAAATTTTTGCTGTTTGTCCTGCTGGTCAGCGCGGGGATTTCTCTGCTCTACGATTACCGCCTTAAGCACGGAGGGTTAAATCTCCCTTCCAGCCGAAAATCGGAAAAGTACACGCTGGCCTCAGAGCCGAGTGTGGACTCAAAGCAAGTCGCATCGCTGGAGACATTGAACCGGGAACGGCGCGCGCTGGTGAGCAGCGTGCTCCCTTCCGTGGTTGCCATAAAGACATCGAAAAGGGTTGGCATCCGGCGCGACTATGGGCTTGATCCGTTTGAGTTTTTTTTCGGTAACCAGCGCCGGTCTCGCTATCCGCGCGACGAGGCGTTCGTGCAAAATTCGCTGGGCTCCGGTGTGATTGTGACCAATGAAGGTCACATCATCACCAACAATCACGTGGTCGATCAGGTGGACGAGATCGAGGTGCAGCTCAGCGATGGTCGCACTAAGAAGGCCCGGTTGGTCGGCGCCGATTCCCAGCAGGATCTGGCGGTACTCAAAATCGATGATCCAGGCGTAAAGCCGCTGAAACTCGCTGACTCCGACACAGTGCAGCCAGGAGATTTTGTTCTGGCCATCGGCAATCCGTTTGGTCTCCAGGAGACGGTGACGGACGGAATTATTAGCTGGAAAGGGCAACCGAACAGCACGGATTTTCGCGGTGATCTGCTCCAAACGAACGCGGCAATCAATCCAGGCAACAGCGGCGGGCCCTTGATCAACCTGCAAGGGGAAGTTGTGGGTATTAACGAACAAATCGTTTCCAGCAGTGGCGGTTCGCAAGGAATAGGCTTTGCGATTCCGTCCAACACGGTGCGCACGGTGCTCGAAAGCGTCTTAAAACATGGCCGTATCATTCGCGGTTATCTGGGAATCGTGAGTCGCGCGGTCCAGTCAGGGCAACAGGGCGAGACCGACAACGACGGGGTAGTGGTGGATCAGGTAATGGCGGGATCGCCCGCTGCACAAGCGCAACTGCAGTCAGGCGACGTCATTCGCAAGTTCGATGGGCGCGACGTTAAAACTATCATCGCGCTTAGGAACATGGTGGGACAAGCCGAGTTGAACAAGAATGTTGAGCTGGAAATTGTGCGTGACGGCAAGCCGATGAAAGTGACGACTCAGATCAAAGAACAGCCCCAGGATTATCAGTCCTCAAGTGTGTTGCCGAAACGAGCGCCTTCACAGCCGCAAACTCCGCAACAACCCAGCGATGAGGAAGCAGCCAGCAATCCGCTTGCTGCGATTCACGTGGGCGAGCTGACGCCGGAGATGGCGCGTCAGCTTGATCTACCCTCGAATGTGCAAGGCGTATTAATCACCGGCGTAGATCCCGATAGCGGCGTGGCAGAATTGCAAAAAGGGGATGTGATTGAAGAAATCAATCAACAGCCGGTCACATCAGTTTCCGATTACAACAAGATCTCTGCCGCACTTGATTCGAGCCAACCGCAAGTCTTATCGGTTTGCCGCCATCGGGCGCGTTCGTTCCTGGTCCTGCGACCGCGATGACGTGCGCGTGCCCGTCGTGTAGCAGCGTCATGCAAAAGCGGCAGAACACTGCCGCACTCCAAAACGTGGCCGCCTTCGTAATGCACATGACGCGCTTGCGTTTTGGAGTGCGCCGGTGCTCCGGCGCTTTTGATTCCTACCCCGAGCGGAGAATACTCGCTTAAGCCAGATAACTTAGAACATTTATCCGGCCTCAGCACGCGATCGCGTGACGCCGGCAAACGCCCGAGAGCATTTCCCAAAGCGCGTCGAGAACGCGGTTCACTGATGCTTTTATGGATTCGAAATTTTCCTTGTTGACGAAGGATTCGAGCATCTTTCGCTCGGCAGCAGAATGCTCGCGATCTGCCTCGATGTGAACGCCGAAATATTGGTAATCCTTCGGATTGGTGAAGCCGTAGTGTTTCTTCAGTCCATCGATCTTCGATTCACAGATCGCCGGGATTTGACTTTCGTAGGCGTACAGCGCGGCGAGACCTTGGGCTATCGATGGGTCACCACAAATTGATCGGAACGTGTCGATCAAGTTCCCTGTTTCTGACCATTTTTCTGCGTCTTGTACATTCGCCCGAGACACGCCCAACCCTTCGGCAAACTGAAGCCAAAGCTCAGGGTGATTTGGTGAGCCGGCTTCTTCATCGATTAAATTCGCCAGGAGTTGCTTCCGAGTGATTTGATCATCACATTTCGCGTGCACCGCCGACAGATACGTCGGGAACGCCGCGACATGATGATCAGTACTGCCGCGCATAATCCGCGAGCGCTTCCTTGCTCAATTCGCCGCGCGCCCATGCGAGATAAAACGGATGTTTCAAGAGATGTTTCGCTGCGATGTCATTATCGATTTGGTCAAGATGTTGGTTCATAAGCTTCTGTTTTCGAGTCTCGATCTAGTTATAAGCGCGTTGTGCGCTCTGCCAAATCTTTTGTCGTAGCCTTGGAGTCTTCCGTCCCTGCCTGGACTCACGCTTGGGCTAACGCAGGAACCCAGCGCTAAAGCACTGAGCTATTTTCGCTCGTGCCTAACGGCAATTCTCGCCGGAACCGCCGCCAGACTTACGAGGTCCCAAACGCAGTTTGATCATCTCAGTAGCCAATTTCATCTGATAATAGCCCAGCGTTTTAACGCTGGGCGATTGTGATATAAATGAGGCCAGTCCCGAGAGGGACGAAAGAATTATGCATTCGTTCGCCAGTATTCTCTTTCATTGCGTGTGGAGCACGAAAAACCGCGAGCCTGTCCTGGCGTCAGATCTGCGCGGTCGCCTTTGGCCCTATCTCGGTGGGGTCGCGCGAGAAAACAAAATGAAAGCTTTAGCTGTCGGCGGAACAGCGGATCACGTGCACATCCTCATTTCCTTGCCATCGACGCTGTCCGTCGCCAAGGCGTTACAGCTTCTCAAAGGCAATTCTTCCAAGTGGATTCACGAGACATTTCCCAAACTGCGTGCCTTTGAATGGCAGGAGGGCTACGGCGCATTCAGCATCGCAATTTCGGGTGTTGATGCCACGACTGCATATATCCGAAACCAAACCGAGCATCATCGGACGCGATCGTTTCGCGAAGAATTTATAGCGATGCTCCGGCGGCACGGCTTCGATTACGACGAACGAATGCTCGATTAGTTCTTTCGTCCCTGTCGGGACTGCCGTTTTTGTGAACCGGTAACCCCAGCGCTAAAGCGCTGGGCTATTTTCTTTCGTGCCTGTCGGCACTTTACCGGATTGTTTGATTCCGGGGTGACGCAAATTCAAATGCGTTGATTGGGCCAAACACCGGGTTTGACCCGACAATACCCCAGCGCTTTAACGCTGGGCCGACTGTGATATATGAACAGCGCAAGTCCCGGTTAGCGACGGAAGAATTGTGACTCTGTCGAACAGCTTTTCCTACGATCGCTCAGGTGGCTTGTCAAAATGTGTTTGATGCCACGGATGGGGATGACGACCCAGGTGGGGCGATGATTTAGTTCGTACCCGATTTCGTACACGGCTTTGTCGAGCAGGTAGGCTTCGAGCATGATCTGAAGGTCATCGCTGTTTTTCGGGATGAAAATCGTGGCCGTGGTCGCCTTCAAATAGCTTTGGAGAAAAACGCTGCTCATCTGGCGATACCAAAGGTCGGCCCACCGCTCCAGGAAAGGGACGTCTTCTTTGCGCATGGCCGGCTGCCAGAGCGCGCTGTAAGCGGCGTACTGAAACGAGCGCATCATGCCGGCGACGTCGCGAAGTGCGGAACGTTTTAATTTGCGGTCGCTCAGTGGACGCGCGGGCTCGCCTTCAAAATCGAGAATGACGAAATCTTTCCCGGTATAAAGCAACTGCCCAAGATGATAGTCGCCGTGAATCCGGATTTTCGCGGCATTAGTGCGGCGATCGAGCAGCCGTTTTTCGCGCACGAGTATTTCCTGTTCGGTAGCGAGCACTTCCTTCGCTTCATCTCGAAAGGCTCGCGAGAGGTCGGGCAATTTCTTCTCGAGAAGTGTAAACGTTCGCCGCAACGATGTGCGCATTGTCTGGTAAACAGAACGCTGCGCCATGGCATTGAACGGCTCCGGCCGGAACGCAGGATCATCGATGGATGATGCAAGCGCCAGATGCAGTTCGCCGGTGCGTTGCCCAAACAGCCTAACTTTGTCAGGGTAAACGCCGCCAATCAGCTCATCCATCAGCGCACCCGCGGGCGTGCTTTCATTGTGAAGATCGGCTTTGCGCTCCAGTACCCGGTCGTAATAGCGACCGACCGCGTCCACACTGCGCGTCCAAACGTCCCCTTCATTTGGAGCGGCGCGTTGTAACAGACAGACGACGGTCGGTTCTGCTTTTGCACGGCGATATTCAATCGCACCGACGAACGCCGGCACATTTGGAAAATTAGTGCGTTCTGTTAAGAACCGATTGATTTCGACATCGGGGTTTAGGCCGTCCTCGATCTTGCGATAGAGTTTAAGGAAAAATTTGTTAGCGAAGAGTATTGACGAATTACTCTGCTCTCCACTTACGACGTATGAATCACCCGACGTACCGGTTTGATCTGCGTCGAATCCGCTTGCGATAATGCCAACAAACTCGCCAGCGCGCGCCTTCAGCGCCTGACGGCGCGCGATCGCTTCGAATAATTGCGAGCGAAAGGTTTCGTCCCAGATAGCGTCGAGCAGAACTGCTCCGCCGCTGCCTGCGAAACGTGCTATGATCGCGTGCGGCGTGCTCTGGGAAATGGAGCGTGCCACGGCATCCGAAGCGATCTTTACCGGGATGGCATACGTTTCCGTGGGAGCATCCAGATAGCTGATCTCAATGAACCAGAGTTGCGCGGCGTCCGCGTCGGCGGAAATGGGAAGCTGCTCGATCACCTTCAACTGCCGAAGTGTTCTCGCCTTGGAACCGAACCAACGGCAGCTTTGGATGTACATCGGCAAAATTTCGCGCTCCAGCTGTTCGCGCTGACCATCGTGAAGCAGGGCCTCCAGCTGAGCCGGCGCTTTGAGCGTTGGCACAACGCGTTTCTTCAACGCGCGGCGAGTGTCGGTCGGTGCTTGCAGCGCGAACCAGTAATACGCATGCGGGCCGAGCGTGATGACGTAGCGTGACTTCCTGATTGGCCGAAACAGATTGCGGCTGAAAACTTCCATCGGCACACACCCCGCGAAGCGCGACAGATCCACCTCCGCCGACTGTGCGAAGCGCGAAAGATTCGCCACCACCACTATGGTCTCGTTCTCCCAACGGCGAAGGAACGCCAGAACTTTCCCATTATCCGGGTAGAGAAATTCAAGAGAGCCGCGTGAGAATGCCTTGAAGTTTTTTCGCATGGCGATGACCCGGCGCGTCCACCACAGCAAAGAGGAAAGATTTTTCTGCTGGTTCTCGACGTTGACGGCTTCGTAGTGATATTCGGGGTCGATCGTGACGGGTAGATAAAGCTGCTGCGGATTCGCTCTTGAGAATCCGGCGTTGCGGTCCGGGCTCCACTGCATGGGGGTGCGACAACCGTTGCGATCGCCCAGGTAAAAATTGTCTCCCATGCCGATCTCATCGCCGTAGTACACGATTGGGGTGCCAGGCATTGAGAATAGCAGCGTATTGAGCAGCTCGATTTTGCGGCGGCTGTTTGCCAGCAGGGGAGAAAGCCGGCGGCGGATACCAAGATTAATCCGCGCGTGCGGATCGGTAGCGTAGACGCGATACATGTAGTCGCGCTCCTCATCCGTCACCATTTCCAAGGTGAGCTCGTCATGATTGCGCAAAAACATCGCCCACTGGCAATTCTCCGGAATCGCCGGGGTCTGCTCCATGATGTCGATAATCGGAAAGCGATCTTCCATCTGCAGCGCCATGAACATGCGCGGCATGAGCGGAAAATGGAAACTCATGTGGGACTCGTCCCCTTTACCGAAATAAGCAGCCGCGTCCTCCGGCCATTGGTTGGCCTCCGCAAGCAGCATTCGGTTTGGGAATTTTGCATCAACGTGAGCGCGCAGCTGCCGAAGATATTCATGCGTCTCACGCAGATTCTCACAGTTGGTATCTTCGCGTTCGTACAGGTACGGGACAGCATCGAGACGAAGCCCATCCACGCCCATGGATAACCAGAAGTCGCATACCTTCTCCACGGCATCATGCACGGCCGGATTATCAAAATTCAGATCCGGCTGATGCGAATAAAACCGATGCCAATAGTACGCTTTTGCGACGGGGTCCCACGCCCAGTTGGACGTTTCGAAATCTTTGAAGATGATTCGCGCGTCCTTGAATTTCTCCGGAGTGTCGCTCCAGACGTAGAAGTCTTTGTAAGCGAGGTCATCGCTGTAGCCGGGGTCGTTGCCCCCGGCGGCTCGCGATTTCGATTGGTCCCTGCCGGAGCCATCCGCCTTCGCCGAGGCTACGGCGGACGAGCCGACTCCTGTTGCGGCTACAGCGCGTCGTGATTTTTGGAACCACGGGATTTTGATCGGACGTGTGATTGATCACCAGTTCGGTAATGACGCGCAGATTACGCTCATGTGCGGCGTCCAGGAGCGCACGGAAATCATCGAGCGTGCCGAAATTCGGATTGACGTCAAAATAATCGGCGATGTCGTAACCGTCATCGCGCAGAGGAGACGGATAGAATGGCAGCAGCCAGATGGCGGTGATCCCCAGCTCCCGAAGATAATCCAGCTTGTCGATCAGACCGCGGAAGTCGCCCATCCCGTCGCCGTCGCTGTCGCAAAACGTCTTGACGTGCAGCTCGTAGATGATGGCGTCCTTGTACCAAAGCGGATCGACAGATGTATTATCAGGCCCCTGTGCCATGCGATTAACTTTTGACGTATAAAACGCGGCGCGCAATCAATCCCGAACGCTTTCGGGGTCAACCGATTTCCGACCCCGAAAACTGATGGACGAACGCGCCTGCGCAGATTAAGACACGCGATTGCGACTCGGCGCTCGATCTTCTTTCTAATTGCTGCAATTCTTGACCACACATGGGACCAGCCAAACTAATTGCTTCTACGCGCCGTAAGCCAAAGAAACGCGTGCGCCTGGCAAGGTCGCGAGCGCGACCGCGTCACCGTTGCGCCGCAACTCGAACCCGGTGCTCCCAGTGATTTGGACTTGATGCAGGGAATTCAAGCCGAGAACCCCGATGCGCTCTCTCAGCTCTACGATCGGTACAACGGCATTTTGAAGGCGCTTATCCTGAGGGTGATTCACAACGAAGCCGAGGCCGACGATCTTTTGCAGGAGATCTTCATGGAAATCTGGAATCAGGCCAAAAACTTTTCTGCGCAAAAGGGCAAACCTCTAGGCTGGATGGTTACACTGGCCCGGCGACGGGCCATCGATGGTCTGCGCAAGAAGCAGGCTTATGCGCGTGCCGAGGAACGCTTGCAAAACGAAACCGAACAGCAGCCCGATGCCTGGGTGCATAACGCCACCGAAGAAGAAATCCTGCTGGGCGATACCCGCGCCCTCATCCGCAAGGTAATCAAGAGCCTGCCACCGGCCCAGCAGCAGGCAATCGATCTCGCATTTTTTAAGGGCATGAGCCAGCGCGAAATCGCCGCTAAAACGAATACACCATTAGGCACGGTAAAGACCCGGCTTGAACTGGGGCTTAAAAAAATTTATGACGGCCTCAAGGAGTTGAAAGATGAACTTTAGCGAATTCCAGAACCAGGCGCGGCTCTATGTGATCGGCGCGCTGGAGGCGGAAGAATTGGAGGAATTCGAAGAAGCCCGCACGAAATTCGGGAAAAAGGGCGAAGACTTCATCACCAAATGCTACGACTTGCATGAAGCATTTGCGCTGAGTTTGCGTCCGGCGAAAGCCTCCTCCGCAATCAAAGACCGGCTGATGGCTATGGTAAAAGCAAAGAAGGAAGCTTAGTGCCGACTTAGTGATTCATTTCCCTTCGGCTCGAGGGAGGCGAGGATTTTTTCAAAGCGCGGATCGCCGCGCAACGGATCCTAAAACGGTAACAGCTTCAATTGCCCGTAAGCTCGGAGAGTTCGGGAAGCTAACAGCAGTGGCAAGCTGTTCGAAGGCGAGATCTTTGTCGCCCAGCCACAACTAGCGGACACGATTACCTGCCTCACATCAATTAGTGTGAATTCGTGAAAATTCGTGTCGCACCCTTTGAATTCGTGGAATTCGTGTCGGCGCGCGCACAAAAGATTTTTGCAATCCGATGATTGGTGAGAACGTGGCTGTAAGCAGTTCCAACTGCATCATTGACGGCAACCTCACCTTGTCTGACAACACCATGTGCGTTTCCAGCGGCAACATCGTGAGCGGTCAAAACAGCGGCTGCAGTTCGCTGCTGCTCCGTGATCCAGGAGAGAATGAGATGCCTCAATTTCATCTATGGAGACTCATATCCCCACGGGCTGAATGTATCCGCATGGCGAAAATCGTTTTCGTTACGCGTAGCGACTATTGCTCCGTAACGGACCGCCATCGCATCAATTAAGCTGTCCCAAAGCGGTTGCGGTTGACGTTTGACCTTTGGCGAGTGTTTAAGCCGTCCCCAGGTTCGCGCTGTCTCTGCGTCCCAAGCCAGCACCAGCGCGTTGTGGAGACGAAGAAATTCATCGAGCTTGGCGTTGATTTGCGCTTTGCGCGTCGCACTGCTCGTCGCTTCGGCACCCTCCTGGATCTCCGCAATCACGGGAACCGGTAAAAACCATTCCGGTTTTGACGCAAACCACGCTTCGACTCCTGGGTCGGGCGACTGCTTCCAAAGCTCGGACAAAACGTTATTATCCAGCAGGTATGTTTTCATTTGCGCGGAGGCAGTTGTAGCGGGCCGATCTCGCGCAGCAACTTGAGCGCAGCGTCGCGATCCATCCTGGGCAGGGGAAGAATTTCAGCGCAAGGCTGGCCATGAGCGGTGACCGTAAGCTTGTGGCCTCCATGAATCACCGGGCGGACAACTCTGCCGGGTTGACGTTGTAGTTCAGTAAGGGTTGCTTTCACAGCACAAAATACGTACTTTACACACTTCCGTCAAACCCCTCCTGCGGACCTGCCTGCGCCAACCTGTTCTGCGGACAAGACGGCGGCTCCGGTTCTCCAGTAGGCCTGTATGAACATCATACCGAACGAGGGCCGGGGTCGGCGATCTCGGGTACAACTTCAACGGGCGTTGCGATGGACCTACGGCTGATTTCTTTATTGATCGAGCAGTTCGCGGAGGATGAATTCCTGGAGAAAACCGTAGAAGTTTACCTGGAACAGACTCAAGTCCCGGCGCGATCCGATGGGTGAGCGAAAGTGGTCGTTCAGTTCGTTTTCGGTGAAGTTATTTTTTGCGGCTATGACAAGGCGCGCCTGATTCAACGCGCTTAACCAGGCATCGGAGTGTTTGGCGGGAATCCGCAGGGTGCGGTTTGCGAAAGTTTTTTCCTCACCGTTTAGTTGCTCCAAATCGCCCGCCACCGTCTCCGTTGCCGACTGAAAGAGACGCCGCAGCTCGGGTTCGACATAGATCTTCCACTCCGCGCAAAGCTCGGTTTCGTTGCCGTTTGTTGGCGAACTGAAGAGGCGTTGTTCGGCAGTTGGCGCGCCCTCCGGGTTGGCGCTCGCCGGAATTTGCCGAAGCAGTTCGGCAAGGAACGGGTCCAGTTCCGAAATCTCGATCGCACCTTTGAGACGGCAAATTTCCATATCAACCTGCTTTTTCCAGTGTAGCCAGCAGGAGATAACCGTGGAGTTGCTGCACATAAAGTTCGGCGCGCTCCCGCATGCCGCTCCACAAAATCGAACGCCCGTTATGATGCACTTCCAACATGTGTTTTTCCGCTCTCTCGCGCGGATAGCCGAAGACCCGTTGGAAAACCATCGTCACGTAACTCATCAAATTCACCGGATCGTTGTGGACCACCACTTGCCACGGAAGATCGAGTTCTTCTTCCGAACGCGTTTCTTTTTCGATCGTGGGATCGGCCGTCGTTATGGTTCCCGCCTCCTCGTTCGAAGCGTAAATGATCCTCCTTTTTTCTTTGGTCTGCGCCAGGCATCCGCCGTCCCGCCGTGGCCCGCAACTCATGGCTAAAAGGCTAACATACGCCGCCCTCAGTTCAAACGTGCGCCGAATTGCCAATTGTCCGAGACAAAATTGTCATCCTGAGCGGAGCGAAGGATCTCTGACATTCTTCCGAGCTCGAGAGAGCAAAAATCAGAGATGTTTCGCTTCGCTCAACATGACAGCGCGCGGCTCAGAATTTTTTCCTGGGCCTTTTTCATTTTCCGCGCGCCGGATTGCGTTCGGTCGTCGAAGCCGTGCAAATGTAAAAGGCCATGGACGATGTACAGCTGAAGCTCGCGCATGATCGAGTTCCCAAACAAACGGGCATGCCGTTTTGCCATCTCGACGCTGATAAAAATTTCGCCGTGTTGAAACGTCAGCACGTCAGTCGGACCCGTTTCGCCGAGAAACTGCCGATGTAACCGCGACATCCGGCGATCGGAAATAAGCCAAACGAAGATATTCCCCAATCGCATCAGTTCCGTCCGCTTCTTGCGCCGAATCTTTATGCAACAGCATGCTGCGCGCTTCGCGAACGTTTCAAGAGCGGCCGCGTTGACTGGGATTTTCCGCTGACGATTATCCACGTTTATTCGGGGAGGCATTTTCCCATTTAGCGATTTAGCGATTCAGTGATTTAACGATTACGCTTTGCCGTTGCGAGCGATGCGGAAAAAATCTTCAGGAGTTCTTCGCATTCTTTCATCAGCGGCTCGATCAACTTCATTTTGATCAGTTCAGCTTCTGCCAACAACTCGAACCAAAAGAGTGTTTCGTCGGCTTCTTCCGCCACAACACTGATTTTAGAAATGAAGTCAGCTGCGGACCGCGCACGGCAGGCGGCTCGATAATTGGCAGCGAGAGAAGTTCCAGAGCGAAGAAACTGCCTGCCTATTATGCGCGCGGCTTCATCTTTCGGGAGTCCTGCAAATGCCTTGATAATGCGCACCGCGAATTTCTTTGTCCTGTCCTGTAACTGTTTAGCCTGACTGAGTGTGTTCATAGCCAATCGTTAAATCACTAAATCGCTAAATCGTTAAATTCTTTTCACGCCGGCGGCCGTTGTTCCGATTGGAAGTTTCGCGTGATGAGCCGCGCGCCCTTGTTGAAGGTTAGATACGCCCACGCCCATTGAAACAGGACTAGCAAACGGTTGCGGAAACCGACCAAAAAAATGATATGCACAAACAACCACGCCAGCCACGCCGGGCGACCGCTGAGATGGATGAACTTTAAATCCGCGACCGCTTTGTTTCGCCCGATCGTCGCCATAGTTCCCTTGTCCCAATAACGGAATCTTTGCGGCTTACGCCCTTGTATCATTGCGAGTACGTTGCGCGCTGCATGCCGGCCCTGTTGCATTGCCACTGGCGAGATGCCCGGCAAAGGCTGTCCAGTCTGATGCGTAAAATTCGCCAGATCGCCAATCACCTGGACTTCCGGGTGCCCGGGAATCGTAAGGTCGTCGTTAATAATGACGCGGCCGGCCCTGTCAGCCGGCACGCCGAGCGTTTTTCCAACGAACGACGCACTATTCCCAGCCGCCCAAATCTTGACACGGCAGGGAATAAATTCGTCACCAATCTGTACGCCATCCTCAGTGAGATTTGTTGCCCGCGTGCTTGTGCGCACTTCCACGCCCAGATCCGCGAGCTGTTGACGCGCGCTCTCCGATAAATCCGGCGGATAAGCAGCCAGGAGACGCGGCTCGCCTTCTATGAGAATCACACGCGCCTCCGACGGATTGATGTGGCGAAAGTCTCTGGACAGCGTGTAGCGGGAAATTTCTGCGATCGCTCCGGCCATTTCAACACCAGTCGGGCCGCCGCCGATGATGACGAAATTCATCGCCGCCCGGCGCGCCGATTCATCTGTAGTTTTCTCGGCATATTCGAATGCCAAAAGAATCCGGCGGCGCAGCTCCACCGCGTCCTCGAGACTTTTTAATCCGGGGGCAAATTTCTCCCACTCGTTATGTCCAAAGTAGGAGTGTCGCGCGCCAGTGGCGAGGATCAGATAGTCGTAATCGATTTCCAGATCGACCATTTTCACTTTTTTCGCCTCGACATCCACGGACTGCACTTCGGCAAGGATCACCTCCACGTTCCTGCATTTGCTCAAGATTGCGCGCACCGGCGCAGCAATGTCGGCCGGTGAGAGTGCGGCTGTCGCGACCTGATAGAGCAAAGGTTGAAAGAGATGGTAATTGGTGCGGTCGATCACAGTGACGCGCACATCTTTGCAGGCCAATTTTTTCGCCGCCTCAAGCCCGCCAAAACCCGCGCCGACGATGATAACGTGCGGTTTCGAATTCATTCAGTGATTAAACGATTTAGAGATTTAGCGATTTAAGCCAATCGTTAAATCTTTAATTCGCTAAATCGCTAATTGTGGTATCTTTCGCGCCTCATGCCGAAGTCAATTGCGCGAAGCAAAACACGTAAAGCGGTAGCGAAGCGTTTTAAAATCACAGCGCGCGGCAAGGTGTTGCGCGCGCACTCTTCGCGGCGTCATTTGTTGTCTTCCAAACGTGCAAAGCGCAAACGCCGGCTGGGTAAAGCAGCGCTTGTGGACACCACAGATGTAGCGCGCATAAAGGCGAATCTCCCATTCGGCTAAGAGGTAGGGACGCAGGCTGCGGCGTCCGGTCGGCGCCGCTTGCTGGTTTGTGTTTAGCGCCAACGGCGCAGTATCCAATCCCAGCCCGGGGCAGCGCCCCGGGGATGAATAAAAAAAGTAAAAACCAGCGCTGAAAGCGCGTCTCAACCTCTTTCCAAACCGGATGAATTTCGCTTTCAGCCCCGAAAGCTTTCGGGGTTGCCCCAGGCTCGTTTTAGGAAAGCGCCATTGGCGCTAATCAGACAGCGTGGCGTCCCTGCCACGGATGTTACTCCGGCGGCAATAGTCAAAAGCAATGCCAGCCATTTCGCGATGCCGATGCAAACAGAAGCGCGGTGATTGGTCAAATGCGGTGATTTTCTCGTCGAAAGTTTCGGAGTTCCGGGTTGCGCGTCGCGATTCTTGCGAGAAGATTTGCTCTCCGTCAGGGGCTATGGATTGAGGACTTACAAATCCCGCCAGGGCAGGAATGCAGCAACGGTAGTCTGATCCTCCTTGCCGTAGTTCTCTGGCGGACTTTTTGCTCGGTAGTGCGCGTCACTAGCCTGTCCTGAGCGAAGTGCGAAGGATGCGCGCCGGCCTGGCGATCCGCAATGAAACTCCTGAAGGTCAAAACAGCGCGCTTCACGCAGGTCGTCGAAGAATGCGGTAAGCCGCAGGTTTATACGCTGTGGCAAAAACCACGGAGCGATCGTCACCTGCAATCGCAGCTAAAGAACAATCGCGTCATGACAATCGTGAAGAGCCCGAGTGGGACAGATTTCGGCATCGTCGGTCTCAAGGAGAGCAAGGAGGCGAGATATCTGATTTTTCCCAAGTCGCTGAAACGCTTTGCGGGAATGCGGATCGTTGGAATCGATTGGGCGCTTGTTCGTGAGTAAAGGAGTGGCGAGAGCCTGTGGCTTGCGAAATCAGCGTACCACAAGCGGCTATGTTTGGCGCTGAAAGCGCTGACTCATGACAGCCTGGGGCACCGCCCCAGGCCTCCGTATTGCATAGTGAACGAGCGCTGAAAGCGCGTCTCAACGCTCGATTGAACCGCGCCTTCAGCCCCGAAAGCTTTCGGGGTTGCCCCAGGCTCTGATGAACACCGCGCCTTTGGCGCTAAGGAAACACGAGGCGGTTAACCGTTTTAACGCTTCAACGCTTCAACGATTTAACGGAGGCGAAGCCTATCCCGGCGGCCAGGCGAGCGCGCGTTTGCCCAGCAAATGGACATGCAGATGCGGCACGCTTTCACCCGCGTCGGGGCCGCAATTGATCACGACACGATAACCGCTCGACAACTCCAGCTTTTTTGCCATGTCGCGCGCGACCAGAAGCAATTTGCCAAGCAGCGCGCGGTCATCATCCGTCGCGTCCGTCAACCGCGGAACCACCTTTTTTGGCACGATCAACACATGCACTGGCGCCTGCGGATTAACGTCATGAAAAGCGACAGCGTCGTCATCTTCCCAGATGATTTTCGCTGGAATTTGTCGTGCGATGATTTTTTCAAAAATGGTCATGAGATTTTACGGCCTCGGAATTTCGGCCACTGCGTTGGTGTAAATCTGCGCAATCTGGCACTAATTCAAATCCGAAAAACTGTAGCCGGGGTCGGTGACCCCGGCCGTAGCTAATGACGTGCCGAAATTAACGCAGCGAACAATCCAATCGCGAAAAATCAGCCGACGCTGTTAATCTTTCGCGCACGAAGCAGACAATTTCCTCGCGCAGCGCATCACAGGCGCGCGTCCACGTTTTGACGCCACGAAGGTGTTTCACACAAGCTTGGAGCGAACACAGCCGAACATTATCGGCGCCGGTTTCGATCAAGCTGTCGATTCGCTTTTCCAAAAGATCAAAAAACGCGAGTTCATAACCTGCGCCGGCATGGTGCGCGATGTCCAGCAACGAGATGGAAATGGGCGGCGGCGCGGGCGCAAAATGCGGCACAATCTCCTTGTAACCGATCGCTTTCAGGACGTAACGCACCGTCTGCGAGAGCTGACTAAATGCGACCACGTTTTCGTCGTTTCGCAGATGCAGATAAAAAGCAATGCTTTCGGTCACGTGATCGGTGAGCCACCAACTGGGATAACCGGCTTCATGAGCGGCCCGCGTGATCGCCGCATGAAGCCAATCGCGATTGAATTCGAAAAGTTGTCCCGACTCCGTGCGGAGATATGGAAATTCTTCTTTAAACGCGACCATGGTGCTTTTTCGTCGAAATTTTGCGCGCTGCGGGCGTGGAACTTTGCGGAGTCTCAGCAGGAAACAATTCCCGCTGCAGCGCATTCGGTCTTACGCGCCGTCCCAACGTGTGAATGGCATCCACAAATTCATCGACATCCTGAAATCGCTGATACACCGACGCGTAACGCAAATAGGCCACTTCATCGATCGCGCGGAGTTTTTCGAGCACTTTGGCGCCGATCGCCGACGAAGGAACTTCGCGCCCGCCGGTTTCCAGCTCGTGCACAATCTCGTCCACCATATTCTCCAAGTGTAAGAAGACTGGTGGAACGTTTTTCAAAAGCTTTCGCGATGCTGGCGGCAAGTTTGCGCCGATCAAATGGTTCATGTGTTCTATCGCGTTTCACCACGCGCAGGTCCGAGCGCTCGATTTCTTCATAGGTCGTGAAGCGAAATTTGCACTTCAGACATTCGCGGCGACGGCGGATACTGGAGCTATCGCGCGATTGACGGGAATCGATGACTTTGTCATCACGAGACCCGCACTTGGGGCAACGCATAGTGTTGGAGCGCTAATTAGCACACCATAAGTTGTGGCGTCAATGCTTCTTTCGCTCTTCCGCTCATATTCTTACTCTTGCTCATGCTCGTGCTCGTGATCGTGTCGCTGTTTAGACGAACTCATGCCATAGCGTCCTCGCATCGCTTTTCAGGCTGGAGTTGTTGTTACCAAGCGGCATCAGGCTGGCGCGTTGACGCATCAATGCGCCGACGCTAAACCCAATTCGATGCAACAGCGCACAGTAAAGGGCGCAACCTACGGCCCGTGGCTCGTCGGCCTTGGCGCGGCGCTCTGGGGCACGGAAAGCGCGTGGCGCATCCCGCTCAATGAATTGTTCGACGCCAAGGTGATCGTCTTTTGGGAGCACGTTTTCATCCTCGTCATGTTCCTGCCGATTCTGATCTCGCGCTTGAACGAGATTCCTAAAATCAACGCGCGCACGTGGGGCTACATACTTTTCTCCGGGTTCGCCGGGTCGGCGGTCGGCACCATCTTCTTCACGCTCGCGTTGAAGTACGGCAACGCGACGGTGGTGAACGTCATCCTGAATATTCAGCCGGTCATTTCAACCATCGGCGCGTTTCTGCTTTTTGGTGACCGGCTTGCCCGACGCTTTTTCTTTTTCGCCGGCGTCGCGATCATCGCCGGCATTTTCGTTTCCGTCACGCATCCAACCATGATCGGCGTCTCGTTCGAGAGCGCCGGTCTAAATCTCGGCACGGGCTACGCTTTGATCTGCGCGCTGTTTTGGGGACTCTCAACCGTTGCGGGACGCGGCGTCATGATCGGCATGTCGCTTCGACTCGCCTCCAGCATGCGCATCGTCGTTGGGCTCACCTGCATGACGCTGATTCTTCTGGCCTACGGAAAACTGAACGGCGCAGCGCTCTGGCCCGCGGCTGCGCAGGCCCACACGACAAAGGCGATCGTTTTGCTGTTTTTCCTCGCGTCGATCTCAGGCGGGATTCCGCTCTTGATTTATTTTCAAGGGCTGCATCTCACGCGCGCATCAACTGCAGGTTACTTCGAGATGATGCAAACGCTCGCTGCCGTGTGCATCACCTGGGGCTTCTTCCATGCCAGTCTTCACCCGCACCAGGTCATTGCGGCGATCGTCCTGA
>CAVUGV010000027.1:0-26800 GCA_963741065.1 uncultured Verrucomicrobiae bacterium
CCGAGGTTTTTGTATTACAAAAAGATTCGTCTAGGCCAAATGAGCGATGTCTACGCGCTGTTATTATTTTTTCACACTAAACCGGTTAGGCAATCTCAAATGTCAAATGTTGAGATTTGGGATTGCCCTGATTGTACGGACAGTTGGTGAAGGGTAATTTTGCTTTAGTTGGGATTCAAAGTTGATTGGGGTTTGGTAGGCAAGACTGGAGTGAAGTCTGGTGCGGTTATAGAAGGTTTCGATGTAATCGAAGATGGCCGTGCGAGCTTGGGTGAGCGTAGCGAAGCGATGATGATAGACCAGTTCGTATTTGAGGCTGCTAAAGAAGCTTTCGATAAAGGCATTGTCGTAGCAATTGCCTTTTCGACTCATGGAAGCAGTTAGGCCGTGTTGGCTGAGCAGTTGTCGGTATGCGGCGCTGGCGAACTGGGCTCCGCGATCGGAGTGGACGATAAGGTCTTGAGAGTAGTGGCGTTGGCTGATAGCCATGCGCAGAGCGGCGCTGGTAAGAGCGGTGTCGAGAAGTTGGCTCATGGCCCAACCGATGACGCGCCTGCTAAAGATATCCAGAACGGCGACCAGATACAACCAGCCTTGAGCGGTGAGTACGCAGGTAACGTCAGTGACCCAGACTTGGTTAGGTCGTCGCACCACGAAAGCACGCAGTCGGTTTGGAGCGATCGGTCCGCCGTGACGACTGTCTGTCGTGAACGGACGATATTTGGATCGTTGCCGAGCGAAGATTCGCTCCAGGCGCATGAGCCGGGCGATGCGATTACGCCGTCCCGGGCAGCCTAACACCTGAGCCAGTCGCGGACTGCCGTAGGTTTGGCGACTGCGAACAAACTCTTCACGGATACGCTCACGTAAGCGCATGTTCTCTAGTTGACGTGGACCTGGGAAGCGACGGCGCTTGATCCACGCGTAATAACCACTGCGTGAGACCAACAGTGCCTCGCACAACCATGCGATTTTGTAGTGGCCGCTCATCGGCTCGATTCGGGCATACCTCTCGGCGGCACTTCGGAGAGGATGCCCAGCGATTTTTTTAAAACTTCACGTTGCTCTAAAAGTTTTGCGTTCTCAGCGCGCAATTGGCGGATCTCCGCTTCGAGCTCTTCCACGCTGCGCCCTGACTTGGACTCATGTGCGGAATGATTGGCTTGGCGCTTGGGCCGGGCCCAGCGATAGAGCAGCGGTGCTCGAATACCCAGTTCGGCCGCAACCTTGGCCGCGCTGCGTCCACTGTTACGCCATAGCTCCAACGCCTCCTTCTTGTACTCTTCGCTGTACTTGGCTCTGTCGCGAGCCGGCTTCCTTAACTGTGTCTTCATGTGGGCTCCTCATCGGTTTTTGACCCTTCGCCCACTGTCCGTCAATTCAATGCAATCCCAATTTGACCCCGCTCCGCCGCTCCCAAGAGCGACCTCGACTCCGCGCCGCTTTTTGTGTCCGTGAAGATTTCTTTCGCCGGCATAGCTCAGCTGGTAACTTTTGGCGCGACCTCGGTGCGAGGCGATCGGCGAGAAAGAAAAATCGGTAGTGGGCTACTTTGAGTATTTTGGTTTTCGGTTTGTTTGCTAACATATTTGTTAACCTCGAACAGGAGCTATCGATTCGTTAGCCGAATCTCCCAGCCAAAGCCATTCCCACATCAATAGCCGGCAAATTCTTCAGTTCGGATGTCATCTTCGTCGACCCCGGTTGCAACCAGCATCTTTCTCATCCCACTGACCATGGCGGGAGGCCCGGCGATATAGTAGATCGGCCCTCGCAAATCATTCAAATGCTTGGACAGCATTTCTTGGTCGATCCGTCCGGTCTCGCCGTTCCAGGTTTTCTTCGAGGCCGGCATCTCCGTCATTGTGGCAATAAAACAGAAATTTGGGTTTGTCTTCTCCAGATCCTGCAGGACTTCGATAAAGGGCGCGTCCTCGGGCCGACGGTTGGAATAAAACAGATACAACTTGTGCGGCGCCCGGTCATGGTCGGCCTGCCGCACGATGCTGGAAAACGGTGTAATTCCGATTCCACCGGCAAGGAACACGGCCGGTTTAGCGGAATTCTTATGCAGCGTGAAGGAGCCCATTGCCGAGTCCATCTTCACGACGCTGCCAAGCGGCACGTTCTTAAGCGAGCGCTTAAATGCCGTGTCGCGCATGCGGGTCGCGAACCCTAACTGGTTTTCAAATGGAGCGCTGGCAATGGAGAAAGTGCGGACATTTCCTTCGGAATCCGTTTCTGGCGGATTCAGCAATGTCAGGTCAGCGGATTGTCCGGGCTTGAAATCAAATCCCGGCGGTTTCTCAAACTGAAAGGCCATAGTGCCTTCCGCAACTTCAACTCTATTCAACAGCTTCGGTCGGTAACCAGCCAGCGGGATTTCCTGAGCAGGCATGATGAGGCTTACGGCTGGTATCCGTCCTTTTGCCACTGGGCAAACAACGCTAGCTGGTCCGCTGTCCAATAGGGCCCGCCGGGTGGCATGGAAGGCGGATGGTCATCATGCGGCGAAAGTGTTCCAAGCACGTTGTTAGCATGGTCCGGATTCGACATGAAGGTGTAGTCGTCCAAGTTTATCTTGTAACGCTTCATGTGCGAAATATCGACGGCGCGAAACAATGGCTTGATGTCACGCGCGAATGAAACATGGGGCATATGTTCTCCTTTTTCCCGAGAGGAAATGTCTGACTTCGCGGAGTTTGCCGCAGTGGCGTGCGGCTCGCCGAAATAGGGAAAATCCGGGCGCATCAGCCGCTTATCGGGCGCCACCCCATCGCCGAGGGCCGTGTTCGTGGCCAGCGTGAGAATCACGTCCATCACGTCGTCGCAGAGGCTGCGGCCGTTGAAGGCGGCAAAGGTGAATGCGGCGGGCGTGTCCAATTCGTATGGAAGGACCCCTGGGCAGAGGCGCGCGAGGAGTTGCGTAGCGTAGGCGGATGGGTCGGCCACTGAGTCGGCGAGCGCGGTGACTTTTTCCACGAAGTCGTGGATCGGTTTGGAGAACAGCGCCACTTCGTCCGCCGGGACCGCGCGGTTGTATTTTTCCGATGCGTCGTGCAGCGAAGGATCGGAGAGCAGGATGTGGGTGATCATCGGCAGGCCCCAACGCGATACCTGCACCTCCGGCGCGTGCCCGTAGAGCGATGCGGTGGCCCAGGCGTGCACCACACCTCGGCCGATCAGGTTGCTGGGGACCTCGAGGACGATGGCGGTGACATTCTTGCCGCCGAAGAAGTTCTGGCGATTCTGGAACGCCTCCGGGGCAAACCGGTTTTCGGACCACAGAGCTTTTATGAAGGCACCAAAACCGGCGCCATCGGAGGCGAACAGATCGGGCGCGAGGCCTGCGTACGCCAGGCAGCCTTGATGCGCTTTCACCACGCCTCCCGTATTCCCGGAAATGATGAGTTCGCCCGCGGCGCCTTTCAGCGCATCCGCTCCGGTGGCGCGCCGGACCTCGAAGGTCTGAACGTGCCGGTGCTCGCCGCCATCGGCGTGGGCGGGCGCGCCGAACTGGACCTTGAAGGCGACGTCTTCGCGAAGATCGCGATTCGTGTCGAAGCGAAAGGCGTAGAGACCTTCGTCGCGGAAGGTGTCGGGCGCGCCGACGCCGGCGTTCGGATTCACGGTCAAAGCCATCACCGTTGTGCCCGGGCGGCCGCGAAACAAGTAGAAGTCGCAGACGTTGATGCGGGGGTCTTCTATTGCGGTAGGCGTATCGAAATGATGCGACATGGCGAATCTTCTCCTAAAGGGTTAGACGCGAGGCCAAAAGGTCGATCGCTTGGATGGGGGTCGATGGGGCGATCATCCTTGACATCCTCAACCTCATCGGAAGATTTTTCAAGTTTGGAATCGAAACGAAGCAATTCCCAAGTCCTCTTTAGTCGGCTTACCGTCCATTTAAAGCATTACTTTATTTCTCCGAGGAGGGCGTTTATCAGGGCGACGATCAGTCGCTCTTGTGAAAAACACTACCGCAGCGATCTGAAGCCCGCGCGAACCTCTTCTGAAAAGAGCTTCGGCTGTTCCCAAGCCGCGAAGTGGCCGCCTTTGGGCAGCCGGTTGTAATAGATGAGTTTAGCGTATGCCTGCTCTGTCCAGCTGCGCGGGGCTGGATAGAGTTCGTCAGGGAAGACGCTTACGGCAACCGGGATTGAGACCCCCTTGGCATTGAAATACCCTTTTCCAAAATATTCCCAATAGAGACGGGCGACAGAAAGCGCCGTGTTCGTCAACCAGGTGATCGTGATGTTGTCCAGAACGTCATCGCGAGTAAGGCCTTCGGTCTCTCCCGCGAAGACGCGCGAGATCAGCGCGTAACTGCGCGCGTCGTGATCAAGGAAATAAGCCGCCAAGCCGACGGGCGAATCTGCAATTCCGTAAAGCGTCTGAGGACGCAGCCCCATTTGGTACCCGTAAGCGATTCCCTTTTGATACACGAACTGCAATCGCTCATATGCGACCTTTTCGTCTGCAGAGAGGCCCGATGGCACCGGCGCCCCGGAGAAAGCCGCCTTGTCTATGTCGTTCGGGAAGATGCCAGGCATGTTGGTGTGAATGCCGAGCAAGTCCGGAGGCGCCTGCAGGCCCATTTGATCGACGACCACTGCGCCCCAATCACCACCTTGCGCGACGAATTTCGTGTAGCCCAGGCGCTTCATCAGCACGATCCAGGCGCGCGCAATGTGCTGCGGGTCCCAGCCGGTCGTGGTCGGTTTCCCGGAAAACCCGTAGCCTGGCATCGACGGAACGACGACATCGAATGCCTCCTCTGCTTTTCCGCCATGCGCCGTAGGATTCGCCAGCGGATCAATGATCTTCAGTTGTTCGACAATCGAGCCCGGCCAACCGTGCGTGATGATAATAGGCAGCGCGTTGGGACTTTTCGAACGCACGTGAATGAAATGAATGTCCAGCCCATCGATCGTCGTGATGAAGTTGGGTAGTGCTTTCAGTTTCGCTTCGCACTTGCGCCAGTCGTAGTCTTTCCCCCAATAGCTTGCGAGTTTCTGCATGGTTGCGAGCTGCACACCTTGCGTGGCATCGGTGACTGTTTCCTTCTCCGGCCAACGCGTGGCCGCAATCCGCCGGCGCAGATCATCGAGCGCGGACTGAGGCACGGTCGGGACGGTGAAGGGGCGGATCGCTGTCGCGTCTTGTGCCGGGGAAGCGGCTGCTGGCCTGGCGAGGATTGCCGAAGTTTTTTTCACGAAACGTTCCGTTACGAGCGGACCCACCGCTCGCGGTTTTCCCTGCGGAAAGAGGGTCAGGTGTGGCTCCTCAGGCGAGACGCCTAACGAACTTGGCGCGCGCTCAGTTTACGAGTCGATAGAATATTCGGTCAAGTTACAATTTGGTTTCTCTTCTCAGAGTCGGAAAGGGCAATCTCAAAAAGGTATCAAATGAAGGGTCGGTAACCTGCAAAAACTTCGGAATTTGACAGGTTTTGACCCTGCGTCTGAGGCCAAATGTCAAAAAGGTTCCAAATGGTCGGTTTCAAGGGCTCGACCCAGGAGAAATCGCCTTCCGAGATTTTCCGTTTCGGCTAAAAAATAGCCTCAAATGACAAAAAGGTACCGGACCCCGTAGGCTCCGGGGTTTTTGTATTACAAAAACAGTTCGGACAATAACTTATTCGTTAGGCCCAGACACCGCGCAGGTTGATTAATAGTTTTTTTCTCAAGATCGCGGCGTCAAAAATCGGCTCGTGAAGCTTCCACAGTTTTGCTAGCAAGATCGCATGCCCACGTGTCTTGTTCGTCGATATCGTAGTTGCGCAATAACTGATCTGTGACGACCGCCACTGAACATCGCAGACTCGCCGCCATCATGTTTACCGATATGGCCGGTTACAGCGCGCTGTCGCAACGCGACGACAAGCTGGCGCTGGAGTTATTGGAGGAGCATCGACAGTTGCTGCGCGAAATCTTTCCGCGGTTTAATGGTATCGAAATCAAAACGATCGGTGACGCGTTCCTGGTCGAGTTTCAGAGCGCGTTGGAAGCGGCCCAGTGCGCCATCGAGATCCAGCGCGCGCTAGCCAAGCGCAATCACGACGTGACGGCCGAGAAGCGCATTGACCTGAAGATCGGCATTCACATCGGCGACGTGGTCCATCGTGGCGGAGACGTCTACGGCGATGGAGTGAACATCGCCTCGCGTATCGAACCGCTGGCGGGCGCCGGCGGCATTTGTGTGTCGATGGACGTCGAGCGACAGATTCGTAACGCGCTGGAGGCGCGGTTTGAGAAGCTTGCGCCCACCGACCTAAAAAACATTTCCGTGCCGATGGATCTATTTCGCATCGTGCTGCCGTGGGAACAGCGGGCTCCAGTCGTTCCCAAATCCGAAGCACTGCCCAAGCTGAAATCGCGCAGATTGGCACCGGCGGCTATCGCTTTCGCGTTGGTGCTAATGATCGGCGTCGGCTGGTGGTGGACCACGCGTTCGCGTAAAACTCCGGCTTCGTCCCCCACTGCTTCGCGCATCACATCTGTGGCCGTGTTGCCATTGAAAAATTATTCGGGCGACGCCAACCAGGAATATTTCGCAGATGGAATAACCGATTTGTTAACCACAGAACTGAGCGGCATCGGCGCGATCACAGTGAAATCTCACCAGTCGGCTTTGAAGTTTAAGAATTCGACAAAATCCAGTCCGGAGATCGGAGAAGAGCTACATGTGGACGGCATCGTCGAAGGTTCAGTGCTGCGCGATGGAAACGAAGTCACCGTGAACGTGCAATTGATCGAAGCGCGAACCGACCGCCACCTTTGGGCGAAAAAGTTTGAGCGCGACGTCACTAATATCTTGAAAATGCGAAACGAAGTTGTCGAGGCCATTGCCCATGAAATCCAGGCAGCGATTTCGCCAGCGCAATCTTTTCGTCTTAGTAGCGTGCGAAGCGTAAATTCGGATGCGTTGCAGGAATACCTGTTAGGCCGGCAGGCTTGGAACCAGCAGAACGAAAAGGGTCTCGGCGAAGCTTTGGAGCACTTTAATCGTGCGAAGGAGGTCGATCCTGAGTTTGCCTTAGCGTGGGCCGGCCTGGCTGACGTTTATTGGTCGGTCGCCGACGCGAACATTCCGGCCAGGGAGGCGGGGCTAAAGGCAAAGGCAGCCGCTGATCGAGCATTGCAATTGGATGATTCCCTGGCGGAAGCACACACCGCGGAAGGCGCGATTGCGGCCAATGACTTCCGGTGGGCTGATTCAGAGAAAGAATATCACCGCGCCATCGAACTCAATCCGAACTACGCCATAGCTCACTGGCAATATGGCTGGCTACTTATTTGGTTGGGACGCATCGACCAAGCCCAAGCGGAAATGGAGCGAGCGGTTGAATTGGATCCGCTCTCAGCCGTGCTGACGGCGGATGTCTGCCTCCCCTATGCGTTGAAAAAGGATTACGACGCTGCAATTGCGCAATGTAATAAAGCAACGGAATTGGACTCGAGTTTCTTTCTCCCGCACTTTGGTTTGGGCTGGATTGAATTCCTGCGCGGGAATTACCCGAAGGCGATTGCAGAACTTCGGGCGGCCCAGGCGCTGGATACAAACCCGATTATCATCGGTTATCTCGGTTTCACTTACGGACGAAGTGGCCAAAAAGACAAAGCGGTTGAAGCAGTCAACGAGTTAAATGAGCTAGCGCAGCGCCGCTTTGTTACTCCTTTTTGCCAGGCAATCGTTTATTTGGGCCTCGGTGAGGATAACGAGGCTATCGACTGGCTCGAGAAAGCTTACGAAGAGCGATCCACCTGGATCGGCTGGCTCAAAATACAGCCGATGCTCGACCCGCTCCGTTCGAATCCGCGCTTCCAAGCGCTTTACCAGAAAATGAGTTTCCTCCGTGAGCGCGCAAGAACATCGCAAACTCGCCGCCATCATGTTTACCGACGATCCACGCTTTGAAAACTGTGCGAGGAGTCTCCTTCCCAAAATCTGAAGTAAAGGACCCTTTTTCTTCAAGCAGCGGACCGGATCGGCGGCGGAGAATATCAAAAGGGTATCAAATGAAGGGTCCGTAACCTGCAAACTGCCGAAATTTGACGGATTTCACCCGGGTTATCGGCCAGTGTCAAAAAGGTTCCGGCCCCCTCGCCCCAAGGGCTCGATCCAGGAAAAATCACCGTTTCCGACTGGCGTTTCTGACGCAATTTAGCGTTAAATGACAAAAAGGTACCGGACCGTGTAGGCTCCGAGGGTTATTTTCCATCACTTCGGCGTGAACTGCGCAAGATCGTAAATCCCGAGGCGTTTCTCGATTCCGGCGACTTTATCCACCACTTTTTCAAATCCGTCCTCGCCGAACAGTTCGTCTTCCTTCTTCTCGAAATCTTCGCCAAGAGAATCGAATTCATGCGGCGAAACGATTTTGCGAAATGCGGGGAAGAGAACCGTGTCCTCGCGCGCTTCATGCGGATTGTACATGCGGATGAATTGCTGCATGGAGGCGATGAGTTGCGCTCGTTCGGAGTCGTTCTTCAATGATTGCAAATTCGCGAACCGCATGGTGATGTCCGTAACGCGCCGTCCGGCCTGGTGTTGTGTGCGAAGCACTTTCACCAGATCGACGAGTTGATTGGCTTTCTCAAAGCGCGGGAAAAGAAAATCTTCCTCGAGCTTCTCGTGATAATCTTCAATGAAGCTGCGAATAATCTTCGCAGCGTCGGCCAAAGCGTCCGGCGGAAAATCCTGCTTCGCGTCAAGCCGACGCAGCGCTTCGCCGTATATCAGAAGCACGCGTTTCAACACGCCATGCTCGCGCATCAGGTCTTCCGGTGGGCCAACCTCGATTTCCTTGCTTTGCTTATCCTTCTCCCCGCCACGCAGCAGCGCCGCTCCCGCCAAAGCCGCGCCGCTGAAAATGATTCCGCTTCTGAGAAAAACTCTGCGGTTAGGAACGCCCTCGTCTTGACGTCGATCGTTCATGTTTTGATTCGCCTTTATCTAAATCGGAGAATCGAGTCTCACTTAGCTCATGAGCGTATCAGCGAAAAAGCGCGCGTCGAGTTCAGCGTCGCATGATGTGAATGGAAAGAATCGGCTTTGTTGACGGGCCCGCCTCCGCCAAGGCTACGGCGTGGCATAGTGTGTAGGCAAAGTCTGACAGCCAGATCATCGCCGCATGATGTGAATGGACAGAATGCGGCTTTGTTGACGGGCAAGCAAATAATCGACGAAGTCGCCAATGATAGAGTTCGGCTTGTTTCCCAATTTGGTGACGACACGGCAAATCAAAGTGTGGCTGCGCCCGTGCCATTCCAGATTGATCGCGCCGTGCGCGGTTTCGCTATGGATTTTTGCCCAGCCGTGCGGACGACCCGGGCGCTGGTGTTCAGTGGGAATCAGATCAAACCGCCGAAGTTGCGGATCGGTCATGATCTTTTCCCGCAGCGACCCACGCCCGGTCGTGATGACTTGGATCACGGTTTGCATTTCAGGCCTAGCTTCAGCAGGAAATCAGTCCTTTTGCAATGATTCTTTGATGTGACGCAGGCAATCTTGCCTGCGAGTGTTTGAGACGTCAGACAGCGATTGTCACAGCGTCACGTCAGCAACGAGCGGTACATGACGTAAACATCGACATATCCTTTTTCAGGATGGTGAAACGCACCCGGCAAAGTGCCGACGATTTTGAAACCGAGTTGTTCCCAAAGATGGATCGCCGGCGCATTCGTAGAAACGACGAAATTAAATTGCATGGCGCGAAAACCCATCCGGCGCGCCTCATCCAAACAATGCTCGGCCATCGCACGGCCGATCCTCTGCCCGCGCGCACTCCCTGCAACCATGAAGGCTGCATTGGCGACATGCGAGCCGGCGCCGGACTGGTTGGGCCGCAAAATGTACGTCCCGGCAATGCGCCGATCTTGCTTGCTCGCTGTAGGGGACGGCGTTGTTGTCCCAGGGAAGCCATCGGCTTCCCCTACAGATTGCCGATCAAGTTCTGCGACATAAGTATGCGTATCGGCGCGAAACCAATAAGCCAGCGCCTCTTCGCGGGACATTTTCGGATCAAGCGCGTAGGTATCGCCAGCCGCGATCGTTTCATGAAAAATATTCCAGACCGCGTCGCGATCCGCTTCAGTTGCCGCGCGGATTTTCATCTTTCGTAATTGAGTAGGGCAACCGCTTCGGTTTCCGCGATTGCAGCAGCTAACAAAGCGTGAGCCATGCAGCGAGCGCGGCGAGTTTCTGTTCTGCGCGCCACGGCCCCTGCGCAGCTCGGCCAAAATTCCGGATCACACATCGCACGCTCTCATTCGATTCTTTGAGTCTCGTAGCGCCTTGGGCGTACGCATCCCGCTCGATGAAAATCTCTGTACGAATGCGGTTTGACTGCAAGGTCTCCTCGAGCACCGAACGAAATAGCTGGCCCTCAAAGGCGTGCGCGCGGATGTGCGCGTTTGCGATCGAATCAGGATCGACCTGGCTGCCCACCACAAGGGCGGCGCGGCTGATCGCGCAACCTTTCCCTCGATAGCTGGCAAGAAGCGTCGCGATCGACTGTTGTGCAACGCTTCGCACCGCACTCACGCGCCGGTTTATTTTTGTGGTATCCGTTTCGAGTCTTCCCATTGCGGCGTGATAGGGCTGTCGCGTTTCGGGAAACCGCGGGTCGGACAGGTCTATCCGCCGGACATCGCAGAGCTGAGGCGAACGAACTGAACCCGTCAGCAGCACTGCAGCCGCCCACCCGGATTTTACTCGAAAGCCGAGCGCCGCAGGTTGCGGCTTCATCTGGTCCTAAATGTCACAGGAACTGTCACGACCCATCCCTGGCCCGGTGAACATTTCCATTGCCGAAGCGTTCTGATGGCAGATTCATCAAAGACCCGATTTCCTGTGGATTGAACAAGCTGGATATTCGTTACGTTTCCTTGGCCATCGAAACTTAGACGGAAGCGGCCTGTTCCCGAAAGGCCGGGCACAGAGGCGTTGGGAGGAAAGGCTGGCGCAGGCGCATAGACCAAATGCGGTTTCGGTGTTGCCCGTGGCGTAGCGCTCGCCTCGGCTGTTGCCGGCCATGTGGGCTGGGTATTAACCGCAACGCGGGACAATAACGAGTCCAATGCGGCAGAAGGATGCGCAATGGTTCTTTCCCCGGCCGATGTAACGATGCCTACTACTTCGCCACTTCGGTTCACGACCGGAGACCCAACGGCACTGAGAGGAGTCGCGCCAGTAATTTCCAGACGTTCGGGCTCCTGTGAAGCAATCGTCGCCTCACGAGCGTTACCCTCGTTTCCGGCCAGCGCGCTGCCGATTACTACCACGCCCGTCCCCTGGGATAGATTGGCGTTTTTATTTCGTTCAAGAAATGTGACCTGCTTTACGTCGGCCTGTAGAACTGCCACGTCCAATGCTTTCGAAGCCGCGAGAATCCCACTGACATTATGGATTCCGCCGTCTGACGTCTTTGCGACAGCATTGATTCCGCTCTCGATTGCGCGCTCCGTAGTAACGAATCTACCGTCTGGAGAAATAAAAAAACCGCTCTGCGTTCGCAGCAAATTCCCCTTTGCATCAAATACGGTCACCCAAATCACCGAAGGCCGGACCCTTGTTTCCAGTTTTGCTAAATCGGACGACGGACTTTGATTGGCTTTTGCTCCAGGCGACGGAGAGGTTGATGGCGCGACAGCGCGGGATTGCGTCGTCGCAATCGGCGTTGATTGCGACTGCGGCGCGGGGAGTGCTTGGCCGAAAAGATCAGTGGTCGAATTTGGCGCCACCACCACCACAAAGAGGGCCATGCAAACCGCGTATCGAAGAGTTAACCAGAGCTGTCTCATCGCGAGCTATAGAAGTACAGTGTTGAATACGCACAGCAGTTTAATCAAGCTCTCAAAATTTTGGACTCCCAACAAGAAATGAGGGTTTCCCAGCCGTCGTATCCCGTCGACCGTTAGAAGGCTGTTGAAAAACGATGGCCCTCGGTTCGGAGTGCCGCCTTCAGGCGGCCTCTGCTTCCGCGCCGTATAAATACGGAACTCCAAACATCAATCAAAGCGTGCAAAACTTAACGCCTCTTGAAATACTGAATGGCGCGTTCGTGTTTCTTTGCCGCAGCCTTTGTCTTGAAGGTGCCGAGATTTCGTCGCTTACCCGTCTTTGGATTTTTCTTGCGAGAATACAACCGATATTTGCCGGATTTCAGCTTCCTGATCATTTCCATCGGGTATTCGCAGATGAAGTCGACTCCGCGCGTTGAATTGTAGGGCAACCCCGAATGCTTTCGGGGTTGCCAAATCAGGACATGCAGGCGGAGCGCCTGCCCTACAAAACCTTCGCCGAACGATTGGAGATCCAAAGGACGAGCAGCGCGGCGAGAATTCCGAGATTGGTCGCGAGGTGAGCGGGGAAACTCCAGTGTTGGCTGGCGTGACCGAAACAGCCACAAGTGATGTCGAGTCCGCGTGCTTTTGCGGCGACGGTCGCGAGCGTGAAAACCACGGTCAGCGCTGCCAAGACTGATAACGCGCCGCGATACAACAAGCGAACAACCAGCGCGAGCCCACAGAAAATTTCCAGCCACGGCAAATAAAAGGCCAGTGCCACACTGATGGGCCACGGTAGAATTTTGTAATTGTCGATGTCGTTGGCGAATTGAACTGGATCGAGCACCTTGAGTACGCCCGCATAAATGAAAATGCCGGCAACAATGAAATCGACAATTCGCCAAACGAATTGTCGAGCACCTGATGGCTGATAGCTGATGGTTGATGGCTGTTCCATCGCTTCAACGCCCAACGCCCAACATCCAACGCCCAATGCCCAATGAGCCGAAAGCCGACAGTTGAGCGTTGGACGTTGAGCGTTCAGCGTTGAGCGTTTTCTTCATCTGTTCTGTTTCAGCCACGCTTCCCATCCGCCTTCGAGCACAAACACATCAGGAAGTTGCGCCTCCTTGCGGAGGCGGCGGGCAATTTCCCGGCTCGCGTTGCAACTCAGGCTGCTGCAATAAACGACGATTTTTTTTTGGGGCGACCACGCTGCCAAAAACTGCGGCAGCAATTCGTTCCACCGGTCTTCATTTAATGAGAGCGCGTCGGGAACGTGATCGCGCGCGAACTCGTCATCCGGCCGCGCATCGACCCAGATGACGTTTCCGCCCCATGCACGTGCTTGATCGACCGTAACCAGTTCCGAGGGCGGAATGGCCGATCGCCACGAGATGTTGTGACGGAAATAAACCGCCTCGCCCATCCCGGGAACTAGCGCGAGCGCTGCAAGAATCAGCGCTTGGCTTGCCAGGGAAAATTTCAATGTGTTTGACCGACCGGAGTCGTCGGAGCAACTGGAGCAGCCGGCGGAACTGGAGCAATCGGAGCTTTCTGACCAGCCGGAGCGACCGGGGCAGCCGGCGCATTGGTGATGCGCGCAGTGGCATAGAATACCTTTTGTGAATCCTCCGGTTGAATCGTCAACGTCGAAGCGGTGAGGCTGTTCGTGTCCTTGGGTTGAACGTCGATTTTAAACTCGCCCTTACCGGTTTCCTCCACCTTGGTTTGATAATCCGGACTCGATGACGTGACCTTGATATGCTTCACGGTAAACTCCTTGCCCACCTTCACCGTGATCGCCTTCGGGTCCGGCTTATCCCCTTGCTTCCAAAAAACAAATGTCGGATTGATCTCCAACAACTGCGGAATGATCGTCCGGAGCGTGAGGACCGTCTTCGGATTCGCGGCATCATCCGTTTCCACGGTCACCGTTTTCACCTGAGTGCCAGTGCGATCACCGATGTTAAACGTGGCCGTTACCTCGCCTTTTTCTCCCGGCGGCACTTCGTCCTTCTGAGTTTGCGCAGCCGTGCAACCGCAAGACGCTTTCACAGATTTAAAATGGACTGGCTGCTTGCCGGTGTTCTGATATGTGAAATGGCCGACCGCCTGTTTGTCGGCAGGCGTCGGATGCAGCTCGAGTTCAGTCTTATCAAATTTCAATTCGGCGCGTGCGGCAAAGCAAACGCTGATCGACAGGGTAAAAGCAAGGATGTGTGTTTTCATTTTTTGGAATAGAAACGCGTAATATAATCAGCAACTGCTTCTCGCCAAGTGCGAGGTGGCGCGCCGGTGAGGTGGGTATATTTAGCGGTGGAAAGCACAGAATAAACCGGGCGGCGCGCGACCCAGGCTTGCATGTCGTTTAGTTTAAGGGGGTCGACCGTTTTGGCCTTCGTCAGCACCCCAGACTCTCTGCAACAGTCCAGCGCCCATTGTGCGTACTCCTGCCAACTGCATTTGCCGGCATTAGCGAAATGCAAAATGCCGCCGTAATCGGTTGGGCTGTAGCCGGGATCGGTGATCCCGGTCTCTCTCGCAAAGAACTGCGGGAGCATCCTGGCGATGTCGTGAGTGTAAGTAGGCGTCGAGAACTTGTCCGCGATTGCATCGACTTTTTCATTTTCCTGCGCTCGCTTGATCATTCCGTCGATAAAACTCGGACGGTCAGGACCAAATACCCAGGAGACGCGCAGGACAAGGTGCGCATTATGCTCAGCCAGCACATTCTTTTCGCCGGCAAGCTTCGATTCGCCGTAAATGCTGATCGGATTCGCTTCATCCTCCTCGGTGAGCGGTGCGCGTTTCTCCCCATCGAAGACGTAATCCGTGCTGAAGTGAATCAGCTTTGCGTTTTTCTCGCTACAAATTTCGGCGAGCACGCGCGGCGCTTCGGCGTTGATACGAAAAGCCTGGTCGGGCTGTGTTTCACAAAGATCGACATTGGTGAACGCGGCCGCGTTAATGAGCACATCGAAATCTGTCTCACCGAGTTTGTCGGGAATCTTATCGAAATTCGAGAGATCGAGCTCTGCGTGATTGAATCCCGCGACGTCATATTTGTCCTGATATTCGCGCATGAGCGCAGCGCCGAGTCGCCCGCCTGCGCCGAGAATTACAATTTTCATTGTTGCCGCTGCCGTCCCTGGCAACTCACGCGCCTTCGACTCTGAAGTTCATAATTCTTGCAGCCGCCGCCAGCTCGGTGTCGTGAGTGAGAAATGTCAGCTCAATTCTGCCAGACTCGGCGAGACGCAGCGCGGTGGCCAGATGGAGTGCGTCTAATGTACCAAGCGCCGTGAGAAAAGACTGCGACGCCCGCTCGAGAATTGGATCACTCAGGGGAACGAGCGCAATCGACTCGAGCATCGCTCGGGCATCGCTTAGTATCTCCACTACTCCGCGGTCGTCCAGCCTGCCACTCAGTCGAATCCGATCGATAGTACGGAAAATCTCTACCCGCAGGAGCACGCTGGCGTATGCGCGGTCCCACTCTCCCCAGGCATGCACGGAAGCGGCTTCCCTCCGCAACCGCCGCATCACGATCGAAGAATCAATATAAACATTCATCTCCGCCGCCGGTCTTCTAGCAGAAACTCCAGCGGATCGAACGAAAGCTTGATACCTTTGATTTTCTTCAGCGAGGAGACCGGTTTCTTTGCCGGAATGATTTTCAAGTCTGCTGCGGTTTTTTCCAGCGGCGACAACCGCGCTACGGGATGGCGATGCGAGGTAATGATTAGTTCTTTGCCATCCTTAACGGCCGCGAGATAGCGGCTAAGGTGACTTTTTAACGTGGCAACGCTGACAGATTCCATGACCACATTATAGTCTCACTGTGACCATAATGTCAACGTCTGCTCGCCCGAGATCGCGGCGATCTGCCAGATTACTTTTCGTCGCTCAAGCTGCTCGTTCCAGAATGATCCTGCGGCTGGCATTTAATATCTGCCGGCCCGCTCGAGCAATGGTTGCCACCAGGACGGATTATCAACGTACCAGTGAATTGTTTCCTCCAAGCCTTCCTTGAAATTTCGGCACGGTTTCCAGCTCAATTCCCCTTGCGCGAATGAAGAGTCGATTGCGTACCGGCGATCGTGGCCAAGTCTGTCGGGCACGAACGAAATGAGGCTGTGTGGTTTGCCCAGCTGATCGAGAATCATTTTTACCAGATCGATGTTCACCATCTCGCCATCGCCGCCAAAATTGTAAATCTGCCCCGGTTTCCCTTCGAAAAGCGCGGCGACGATGCCAGCGCAATGATCGGCCACGTGGATCCAGTCGCGCACATTCAGCCCATCGCCATAGACCGGGAGCGGCTCGTCGCGAAGCGCCTTGATAATCATGAGCGGAATTAGTTTTTCCGGGAACTGATACGGCCCGTAATTGTTTGAGCACCGGGTCACCAGCACCTCCTGGCCATAAGTTTTGTAAGCGGCGATTACCAGAAGATCGGCACCGGCTTTGCTCGCTGAATACGGCGAACTGGGATCGAGTGGCGATTGCTCGGTAAATTTGCCGGCCGGACCAAGCGAGCCATACACTTCGTCGGTCGATATTTGGACGAAGCGCTGGACGCCGTGGCGGCGCGCGCAATCCAGCAGCACGCTTGTGCCGATTACATTTGTGTGAATGAAGTTCAGAGGATCGTTGATGCTGCGGTCCACGTGCGATTCCGCTGCGAAATTAATCACCGCGTAAAACCGGTGCTCGGTCATCAGAGCGTCCATTTGGTCGGCGTTAGCGATATCGGCTTTGAAAAATTCGTAACGCTCGCCATGTTCTTCGACCACGCCATCGAGATTGGCGAGATTGCCCGCGTAAGTGAGCACATCCACATTGGTCACGTATGCCGGCTTGTAATGTTGCAAAATATATCGAATAAAGTTGCTCCCGATGAATCCACAGCCACCGGTTACAAGGATGCGCATGGCAGCGCGTACTAGCAGCGCCGACAAGAGCGCGCCAGCAGAATCTTCTGCCGCAGTCGCAGGAGTGCGCCGTTACCTGGAGCACTGGCAGGCTGCGCTGGCGGGAACCGATTGGGTCCCGTGGGCAATCATGGGGCTCGCAGTCTTCCTGCGCTTTTTCCTGCTCGGTATGAAGCCGCCACACTTCGACGAGGGCATCAACGGGTGGTTCGTCGATCAGGTGGTGAAAAATGGGTTTTACAAGTACGACCCGACCAATTACCACGGGCCGCTTCACTTTTACGTCCTGCTGCTCTTCCAGACTTTGTTTGGCCGGAACCTCTGGGCGTTGCGATTGCCCGTCGTGCTCGTGAGCATCGGTTCTCTCTGGCTGATATTTAAGTTCGAGCCGCTGGTAGGTCGAAATGTAAGCCGCATAGCAGCTCTGGCCATGGCGATCTCTCCGGGATTCGTCTTTTACGGGCGCTACGCAATTCATGAAGTCTGGCTGCAATTATTCTCAACCATGTTCATCCTGGGACTGCTCGGTCTGTGGAAGTTTGGCAGGCTGAATTACCTCTGGTATGCCGGCATGGGATTAACCGGCATGATTCTGACCAAGGAGACCTACGCCATCCATCTCGCCTGCGCGATCCTTGCAATCCCGACCCTGGCGGTTTCCTATGCGCTAAGCCGCGTCCCGGACGCGAAGCCGGCGAAGCAAACCTGGACGTGGATCGATCTTGCAATGGTTCTCGGTGTCGGCGCCGCCGCGATTATCTTTTTCTACTCGGGAACTTTCCTCAACTGGGATGGTGTTAGAGGTCTTTATCTAGCGTTCAAGGCGTGGACCGAGACCGGCGCGGCCGGGTCACGGCCATGAAAAGGCGTGGGACTACTGGTTCAAAATGATGGCGCCATCGTGGGAAACCGGCGGAGAAAATTTTACCGGCTACGAGCTGCCGATGTTGGCGGGGTTAATCCTGTCCTTCATTTTTGGCGTTGCCATCCTCTTTCGGCGCCAGTTTTGCAAGAAGTTTAACCTCAGTGTGCGTTATCTGGCGATCTACGGCGCGGGAAGCCTGGTCGCTTACAGCTACGTCAAATACAAGACGCCTTGGTGCATTATCAGTTTCGGATGGCCGTTCCTGTTTGTCTTTGGCGCGTGGGTGCTGCTGGTTCGGCCAAAAAATCTTCGCAAAGTGTACGTGACAATAGGTGTTCTATTGTGCCTTTCGCTCGGTCGATCCATTTGGCTGAACTACTTCCGGTGCTCGTCGCCCACGGAGCCGTACGCGTACGTCCAGACATACAACGACATTTTTAAGCTGAGCAAGCCGCTGCTTACGTTGGCAAAACGTGATCCGGCTTACTATCACCTCACCGGGCATCTGATCCGATCCAGCGTTTACCCCCTTCCGTGGACACTGGGCGATTTCGATCGAGTCGGCTACTACGAAGGAGGCAACATGCCGGCGAATCTCGATGGCGATTTTCTCCTCGTCCAGCAAGACAAAATCAAAGACGTCGAGTCAAAATTGAAAGGCGCGTATTACACCGACATGATGACGCTTCGTAACTACCAGGACCCATCCAAGATCTTTTTCAGCGCCAAGGTGTTTAAAGAATTTTTTCCCGGCAAAGCACCGGATTTTGTCGGGAACGCACAGAGTCCGGCAACGCCCTAGCTTCCATGAAGTGGCTTACGGCAGTTCTCACTTTTGTTAATTTGTCGGTGGTCTGCGGCCTTTTTCTGGGAATGGCCGGAAGAGGCTTGAACACGTTGAGCGCGGCTCTCGCATTGGTATGCGGCGCTGCGTTTGCGGTTGCGGCTTTTCTTGGAACTTCCGATCCGGCATGTCACGAAAAAACTGCAAATTCTTCGGAATTGAAACGCAAGCCTCGGAACGCCACGGAAAGCCAGCCAAATACAGGCATTCGGTCGGCACTCATGCGCTACCGTCATGTGTGGTTCTGGGCAATGGCCGTGTTTTTCGCCATGTTTGCCGTCCGATCTTTTTGCTGGTTGTTCTACATCGACGGCAGCGATTACAAAATCCAATCGCCAAACAATCTCGGCGATCTCTCGCTGCATCTGACATTGATCAAAACTTTTGCGAACGGCGTCCCGCTTTGGCCCGATAATCCGATCTACGTCTTCAGCAAACTGCGGTATCCGGCAGGGATCGATTTATTTAATGCGCTGCTTTTGCTGGTTCACGTTGATCTGATCACCGGGTTGGCTTGGGTCGGCCTGGTTGCGTCGCTCGCAACTTTCTACGGGTTCTACCGCTGGGGCGGCAGCTTCGCGATTGCAGGTTTCTTGTTCAACGGCGGAATAGCCGGTTTCCAGTTCTTCAAGACGTGGAAGTTTTTGGATTATCAGGGCACGGCGGCAGATATCGCCCACAGACCGATCGCATGGAAAAGCATTCCGTTGTCCATGTTCGTGACGCAACGCGGCTGGCTTTACGCGATCCCGGTAGCCCTGGTGCTTCTCTGGCACTGGCGAGAAAAATTCTTTCGCCAAAACGCTGTAGCCGGGGGCGCTGACCCCGGCGGCTCCGCGGCAGTCTCAGTGCCGGCGGATGACTCTGGCCAATCCGCAGCGGTCGAGGTCCGCGGCAACCGAAAGGGTCCTCTGCCCTTCTGGGTCGCGCTCTCCCTTTACGCATCAATCCCCCTGTTCAAATCTGCACACGTTTATCGCTCTGACTGTTGTCCTGGTCTTTGCGCTGGTTCTTGAACGTCCCAGTGAAATCAAGTTTATCGTGGATTTAGCTCGCAAGCGAAGGCAGCTCTGGACTCGGTCGCCTGATTTCGCACCCGCGATGGTGGCCGGAAATTTTCCGCGGCGCGCCGATTCGCAGACACGCCGCCGCGATGCTGGCCATTGCATTGATTCCGGCAAGTTTCTTTGTCTGGCTGGTTACCGATCACTTTCGCGCAAAATCGGTAATCCAATGGCATCCCGGCTGGGCACAAGATTCGCAGGAATTTGCCGCTCCCTTTTTCAAGATGGGTGGCACTGCGAATTTTGGATCTTCCACGGCGTTTGGTTCGCTGTTGCAAAAAACGTGGAACGGCGTCATCGCTCCGTTCTTTCAATTTTGGCTGACAAACTTCGGCTTGTGGATTCCTTTGGCGCTGGCGCTCGTGGGCTTGGTCGGCTGGCGTATTTGGAAGGCTCGGTGGCGTTGGGGTGACAGGCCTCCAGCAGATGTAGCCTTTGTCTTACCCGCCGTTATAATCTTCGGCATAGGTTATTTTTTCAAAACCGCGCCATGGGAATGGGACAACCTCAAGCTCATGGTCTGGGGCTACTTTCTGATTCTGCCTTTTCTGTGGAGCGACATCCTCGGGCGCTGGGCCTTTCCGGAACGCGCTGCGCTTTGCATCGCGCTGTTTGGTTCAGGATTTATCACTTTGCTCGGCGGCTTGTCCGCCGGGCACCCGGGCTTTGGACTCATCGAGCGTGCGAGACTCGACTACGCTGGCGCAGCGATGCGGCCTTTGCCGATGGAAGCCCGCTTCGCCGCATACCCGACCTTCAACTGTCCAGTCTTATTACAAGGCCGCAAAGTTGTGGCTGGATACCCAGGTCATTTATGGACGGAAGGATTTGATTACGGCGAGGTAAACAATCGGCTGACGACGTTAATGAACGGAGCCGCAGACTGGCGCGACGCCGCGCAAGGCCTTGGGCGTTCGCTACATCTTTTGGGGCCAGGACGAAAGAACCAACTACCAATCAAGCAGCCGCCCATGGGAAGCTACGTCGTTCCTCGTCGCGTCCGGAGATTGGGGCGCAATTTACGACCTGACGGTGCCAGCCCCTCAGCACTGAGGCGCCACGCGCGGTTTTTACCTAAGCGACGACGCGGTTTTCCGCCGTACCCGGAACGGGTGCGTAAGGAAAACAAAATAGATTGCGCTCACAAGATCGCTGAAACTGCACGGAGGACTCGTTAGGCGTAATGGACCGTTGCGCAGGGTCGCGAGGACATTTTCGACCGTAAGCACAGGCGGCCTCGGGATGCTCGTGTAATGCTGCCCAAAGGCATGCAGCCGATGCGCGTCGGAAGTGGCAATTAATGGTTTGCCAAACCGGGAAGCCACTCTTTTCGCGCGCCAATTTGGGTTGAACAGGCCAATGTGAAAATGGCAAATCTCAATCGCATCGAAGCAATCGATTTCTTTGAACAATCGTGCTCCGATTGAGCCGCCAAAAACATAAAATGGATGCGGCGCAATGGTAAAAATGGAACTTCCCCGCTGCGCTCGCAGCCGCCGCAGATCGTCGAAATTTTTCAACTGCGCGGCTTCTTCGGAAGTCACGTTCAGCACGATGACGTCTGCGCCGCACAAGCGCATCTCGGCCGCTGGAATAATCAGAATGCCCATTGCCGCCGCATCCGCGTAAACTTCCTTTCGGTCGAACACAGCATCGTGCAGCGTGATCGCAAGGACGCCAAACCCAAGCGATCGCGCGCGCTCCAGCAATTGATGAGCGGAAAAATCCACCGCGTCCTTGGGATCATCGAGCGTATGAACGTGCAGATCGATTTTGATCCAATTCTGGCTCGTCCTACTCGTGATCATGCTCATAATCGTAATCGATTCGGAAGCTTACTCGCGAACTCGCCGATTTCATTTTCTGCCATCGGTTTGGAGTTCCGCCTTTAGGCGGTAATCGCAGCGGGCGCTTTCGTGGCCGCGTGAATGCGGAACTCCGAACCGGTAGGGCGCGCACTCCGCTGCGCGCCGCTCAATTGCCGATTTCGATCACGAGCAGGAGCGATTACCAGGCAGAAGCACGAACACGAGTAAGAATCCTAACCCGACAAAGCGCTTGCGAGCAGCTCTCCTACATTTACCATTCACCAGTCACTATCTACGGGAAGCCAACGGCTTCCCCTACAGAGGCTCGGGTGGTGGAACTGGCAGACACGTACAGTTTGAGGGGCGTATGCCGAAAGGCTTGCGGGTTCGAGTCCCGCCCCGAGCACGATTTCCAAACGGAAACGTTGAAGCGTTAGAGCGACCCTATTTAACGTTGAAACGTCTTAACGTTTTAACTCGATCGCTGAATTAGCTCTTTTCGCCCTGTTTCGCTTCCGATAATCTTCGCATGCAATATGGATTCACTTTATCTCGTCGGCCTCGCGGTGCTGGCGCTCATCGCGCTTGTGCTCGTGGTTGTTATCTCGAAATACTTCATGACATGGCTCCGGGCGCGGATTGCAAACGCGCCGGTCAGCATCGGAAAAATGATCGGGATGAGTCTGCGGAGGGTGCCGGTTGGTTTGATTGTGGACAATCGCATCACTGCTGTGAAAGCCGGTATGGATGTTCGGAGCGATCCACTGGAGGCGCATTACCTTGCGGGCGGCGACGTGAGCCATGTTGTTCTTGCCTTAATTGCCGCTGACAAGGCGGGTATCTCGCTCGATTTCAATCGGGCTTGCGCCATCGACCTTGCTACGAAAGGCACCGGCAAAACCGTGTTGGAAGCGGTGCGGACGAGCATCAATCCAAAAGTGATCGATGCGCCTAATCCGTCGATGGGCCGCACAACCATCGACGGCGTCGCGCAGGACGGAATCGGCGTGAAAGTCAAAGCGCGCGTGACCGTGCGCTCGCATCTCGATCGATTCGTCGGTGGCGCGACTGAAGAAACAATCATCGCCCGCGTTGGCGAAGGCATTGTCAGCGCGATTGGCTCTGCGCATTCCTACAAAGAAGTGCTGGAGAATCCCGATCGCATTTCCAAGACAGTTCTGGCCAAAGGTCTCGACAGCAATACGGCGTTTGAAATTCTTTCCATCGACATCGCCGATGTGGATGTGGGCGACAACATCGGCGCGAAATTGCAGACCGAACAGGCCGAGGCCGACAAACGCGTCGCGCAAGCGAAAGCCGAGGTGCGCCGCGCGGCCGCCGTGGCTGTTGAGCAGGAGATGCGCGCCAAGACGCAGGAAATGCGAGCCAAAGTGGTTGAGGCTGAAGCGCTCGTCCCCCAGGCAATGGCAGACGCATTTCGCTCAGGCAACCTCGGCGTTATGGATTATGTCCGAATGAAAAATGTCCAGGCCGACACCTCGATGCGCGAATCCATCGCCGGCGGAGACAAGCCGCGGACGGAGGGAACGTGATTCGTTAAATCGTGTAAATCATTGAATCGTTAAATGATAGCGGCCCATCTCGAAAATCTGCTTTTCCTTCTGCTTCTGGTCGTCGCCGGCTTGTTCCAGTTGCTAGGGCGAGCGGCACGCAAGGCGAGCGGAGATGAGGAAGAGTCAACGCCAAGACCTGCGCCGCGAATGTCGAAGCCAATTCCACGCGCACCGGCAGAATCGGATCAGGAACGCATCCGCAAATTTCTGGAAGCGCTTGGCCAACCGCCTGCATCAACACCGCCTCCGCCTGTTGTGCCGCGGACAGACATTCCGCCCAGGCCGCTCGCACCGGTACGGCCGCCCACCGATCTCCTACCGCCTTGGAAATTGACTCGGGAAGAAAGGCGCAAACGCCCCTACATTCTGAAGAGAAATCGCTTCCGCCAAAAAGAGCGGAACGCGCGGAGAAAATATTCCCGCCAGCAATAACCGGATGTTCCTGCATTCGAAGTTCACGAAGGACCGTTGCCGATCGAACCGCCGCCGATTATTAAAACGCCGGTGGAAGCTTACGCAGCGGCACCGCGCTCAATTACCAAGGGGGCAGAGTTGAAAACAAACATCGCGACCTTGCTCGCATCGAAATCCGGTTTGCGCGACGCAATCATTCTACGCGAAATTTTCGGGCCGCCCCGAAGTTTGCAATCTCTGGATCTGCTGTAGCCGTCGCCCTGTGGGCGACGTGACCCTCAGCATGCGAGCGGAGGCAATGGCGGCGCTTCGCACAGCGAACCGGCTACAGCTCACAAGCGGTTAAGAATCGCCTATGATCGTCCAGATGGACGATTCGTGCACAAATTTGCGCATCGAGGCGACCAAACCAGCTTTTGAATCCGAACCGAACCTTTGATTGTTTCTCGGTTTCTCCCGGAAGGAAGCCAAAAACCGTGGACATCTACGTATACATGCAGGGCCAACGGCGCGGGCCTTACGAAAAGACGCGACTAGAAGAAATGTGGAAACGCGGCCAGCTTCCTAAGGACACGCTGTATTGGCACGACGGTATGTCCAAGTGGGCGGTGATCTCCGATCTGTTCGCAAACACCAGGATGGCGCCTCCTTTGTCTATGGACACGACAACGCCGAATCGATGACGTTTCCCGCCGCATCGTAAATGCGGATCACCGCATGTGAGTAGCCAGGAAAATTGTTTCTGCTTCGAAATCGGCGGTGCGTGCCGTCCGGCTGCGTTAAATCAGGGTCAGCTCGCGGCCAGCGCAGCATCTACATCTGGGAAAATCTGAAATATTTGATCAAGCCGCGAAGTTTCGAAAATCGAGCGCATGGTTTCGTGCAGTCCAGTCAGGAAAAACCTGCCACCGTAGGCTTCAACCTTTTGCATGGCTAGAATAAGCGCCGCCAGGCCCGAGCTATCGATGTAAGTCGCGCGGGAAAGATCTATCACTATCCGTTCCGGTTTTTTCTCAGTCATTGCGTTAAGTGACTCTGTGACAGCAGGCGAAACGTGCAGATCGATTTCGCCTTTAAGCGGCAGGACATTCGGACGGTGTTGACGCGGCACCGGAGTGGCTGGGGAAGTGCTTTTCTTTCATTTAATTTCTTCAATCGTGCATGCATCACCATCCGGGCGTATCGATTATTGGTTTTCACATCTGGAAGATCATCCGGTAATGAAACTTCAAATGTTAATGAAAGAGAGTTTGCGTATTTACGAAGTCAGACCACGCGAAGATAATCGCCTCGTCGTTCTGATTTCCGATGTGCTGCCATTCGCTCGGCTGTGTTAGATCGAATTATTCCGCTTTTAAAACCCGGAAGAATTCGGCACAATTCTCATTAGACGGCCTTTTTACGTGCCACAATCACAGAGCGTCAATGGAAGAGTCTCCTCACGAATGGATCCTTAAACGTCGACATGAGGATCTGAGTCTGACGGTACGGACAAGTTGGTCGCTCTACATACAGTTCTATACAGTATTTCTGACTGTCAGCGTCGTCGGTCTCGGCTGGGTGCTGACGCGCCCTGCTGACGCTCCGATAGTTCCCCGAGCGAAACACGTTATTGCCATCGTTTTTGTGATTCAGACGCTCTTAACCGCGATAACAAGCGCCGCAATGGCACTCTATACGATGCATGTGGCACGTGACCAGGAGCACATCGAAAGGCTCCTGGTTCAATCAGACGTTGACGCGCTGCCTTCGTGCGGGCCGGCCGTGCCGGCATCGTTGGCTCGGTTTGCCGGCTGGTTCAATTGCGCGGCGATGCTTGCTATGGCCGCTTTGTGGCTTTACGTGGGTTTCATTTGCTAGCGACGCCAGCACACGCGAGTTGCAATTGACTCAACAGGAAGCCATCATGATGCCTATCCGATCTCTAATCATCTTCGCAATCACAGTCGCGTTATCCGTCGGCGTCTGGGAGATCCCGTATACGCGCAAGATCCGGCCGTCGTTAATTCAAAGACGATACGCGTCAGGTTTGAAAACGATCGTGTCCGCGTCCTTGAAGCTATCTTGCCGCCTGGTGCCAAGGAGCAGGTGCACTCGCACCCCGCCTACGTCATTTATGTTTTGGCGGGAGGTCGGTATCGCAACTACGCAGCAGATGGCAAGATCACCGAGGGCACCTTCCAAACGGGCGACGTTATCTATCGCGACCCTTTGACCCATGCCGCGGAGAACATTGGCGATAAGCCTATGCATTTTATCCTCGTCGAGCTCAAAGGCGGGGCCGGCAGCGGCACGTCAGCTCACCCCTGACAGCGCGAGGCTCTCTCCGCAGCACGCCAGTCGTCGGTACTGCGGATCGGCTACGCCAAGTTTACGGCCGATCACGCAATGCCGTGATTCGCGTTTACGATGAAGCTGGCAATGTGATCGAAACGCACAAGCACACAGGCAATTTCAACGAGTGGTAAAATTTGCTCGCATCACGTCGTACTTCCCGCTACTAGAAACAACACAGAAGAACCGAGAAATGGCTTCAACAAACGATGTCTTAGATCACCATTTAAAGTGTTTTGGCGAGGGCGATCTTGAGGGCATCCTGTCTGATTACGCCCCAGAATCCGTCCTGTTCACGGCGGACGGACCGCACAAGGGGGCCGACGCGATCAGGCCGTTGTTCCAGGCGATGGTTGCAGAGTTCGGAAAACCTGGCGCAACCTTCACCATGAAGCAGCAGTTCGTCGAGGGGGACTATGCCTACATTCTGTGGAGCGCAGAGACTGCCGACAACGTGTACGAGTTGGGCACGGACACGTTCGTCGTTCGGGACGGCAAGATCATGGCCCAGTCGTTCACCGGCAAGGTTACACCCAAGGGCTGAAAAAACGGCTGAGATGCAGCCCCAACTCCAACCGGCTTTGGTGCGATTCTCAGCAGCTCTACTGATTGTTCACGGCCATTTTCGAAGCAGGTCCGCCACGGCGGATTTGTTCTGCGGCCAATTTGCTCGCTTCAAGTCCGCCATCGGATTGACTCGCTGAGGCGAGCTGGGCGCTCACTTTTTGGAGTCCCGCTGTAAGCGTTTCAATCTGCTTTTGCTGGCGTGCAGCAGTCGCTTGGAAATCCTCCTGTTGCTGCGCGACCGTCGACTTTAATCGCGTGATTGTCTTTTCTTGTTCCTCATTCTTGCGATGCTCTTTGAGGAACTCGTTGAGCAACATCGCATTCACCGCGTCGTACCGCACGGTATAGATTTCGCCCTTCTCATCGCGCACTACCAAGTCTGGGTTCGCCTTCGCGACCTCTTCTGCGATCAGACCGAATTGCGCCGTGCCGGTGGGATCGCTCTTGTACTGAAACGTCACGGGCTTGAGCGCGAGGATGGCTTCGCTGGCACCCTCCATCGGTTCAATCTGTTTTTTAAATCGCCGCGCCGATGGTGGCGGTTGCGTGCCGAGCTGACCGCCACTGCTTACATAGACCGGCACCGCCGGCGCACCTTCAT
>CAVUGV010000028.1:0-174284 GCA_963741065.1 uncultured Verrucomicrobiae bacterium
GGAAAATCAGATTTTCGGTTTTTCGAATGCCGATTTTAGCAGAATTTCGGCAAACAGGAAAATCGATCAAGTCTGAGTCCGGTGCGAGTCATGTCGCTCCTCGCGTGCCACAGCCGATTGACAGAAGGAATCGCCTTTGCATTTCGGGCAGCGGTCTGCGACCGCAGCTGTGACCGGCCGTGTGAAATGCTTAACGTGTCCGCATCCAGTAATTTCCAACCGAGCGATCGCAATTCGGCTTCGCTCGGGAGAAGTGCTAACGCACGTTGCGCGTCACCTTTGATTTTATTTTAGTGGCAGCGAGCTGCTTGCAATTTAAGGGCAGGGAGATGAGATGAAAAACGCACCCTTTGCGTAGCGCAGAGCGCAGAATTTGTTTGTCATTGCGTCTCCATTGTGAGCACAATGCGACCGCAACTGATAATTCTCTAGGGTGGGGTTACCGCCATGGCAGAAAAAGACAAACCGAAGTTTGACATACCTTGGGCGACTCTACTTCCCCTGGCCGCCGTATTGGCGGGGATTATCGCGCAATATAAGCCACTCGTCAGCAGCCGCCCGGCGGTTCCGAGCGAAAAGTCCGTGCCTGTGATCGCCGAGCAAGACGTGGATGCGCGGTTATGGCAGGACCCAATCGCGGTTGCGCAAAAACAGAGGTCTTCGCTCATAGCGGATATCCTGGCCGGACGCATCCCCCGGAGTAGCGCGAAAAACCACGATATCGGGACTCTGGTCAAGCTTCTTCGTGAACGCGTCGAGGATCACAAGCATGTTCTTTTACTTGCGGTGATGCTTGATGCTGGACCCTACAGCGAACAAGGCGAACTACGTCTCCGCGCCCGAGAGGCAGTGCTGGAAGGTTTGAGCGAGAGCGGATTTGTACCAAAGGATGGCGAGCACATTGGATATGTGACTACGCCGTGGCCAGATGTTAACGCCGCCGAGTCTGTAGAGAACAACTCGCTTTTACTTCCGTGGGAGGAATGTGAAGCGATGGATGATCCGAAGCGCGCATCCCCACCGGGCACGGAGAGCGTGTTTGTTCTTTGGTTACCGGCCGTCGACTTCAACCCGGTCCCATTGAGGAGATTCGCCAGGCTTATCGATATTCTTGCCCCAAAGGACATTCGGGATAGCATCAACGTAAAGTTGATCGGCCCGCCAGATTCCACTGGACTGCAGAACATGATTCGCGAAGTGCGGGGAGTGCGGGGAGAACTTAGGCCCGAGACGAAGAAGGCGCTCGACGGGGTTTGCATTATCTCTCCGCTCGCCACCGCTTCAGATGCCACGCTTCTTTACGAGCCATCGCCGCCTTCGGGGGCATCCGACGTTCCGCAGCGTTCTCCAAATGAATCGGTAGAGGATCTTCTCGAGAAATCTTGCGGCGGTCTGCAATTTTGGCGCACGATCGCAACGGATGACGTGATATTGTGCGACCTGATAGAGGAGCTCGAACGGCGGCAAATATCGTTCCCTGGCAAGGAGGATACTTCAGTTTCGAAGCAGGACCGCGTGGTGATTCTGAGTGAATGGGATACTCCCTACGGGCGATCTTTGAGTACCACTTTCGCGGCCGAGGCTTCCGATAAACCCGTCACCGAAATTATTGAGAAGCCGGAAAATTGGCCGCCTTGGATTTTGCATTATCGCTACCTTCGCGGGATCGACGGCCAACTGCCGGGCGAGGCGAGCAAAGACAATTCGCGCGAACAACCACAAAAAAATCAGCTAGGCCAGGAAACTGTACCAGTTGAGGCGACGGAAGGATTAAATCAGTCGGATTACCTGCGGCGCCTCGCGCGAAGACTGAAAGAAAACAATGCGGGCCTGCAAAAGCATGGTGCAGCGATTCGCGCGATCGGGCTCTTCGGTTCCGACGTTTACGACAAGTTGATGATTCTTCGGGCATTGCGACCTGAATTTCCGGAGGCGCTTTTTTTCACGATTAACTATGATGCTCATTTCGAGCGACGTGACGAGTGGGGTGACACGCACAATCTGATTATCGCCTCGCCTTTTGGTAATAGGTTACCCTGGCTACGGAAAGACCGAGCCAAGGAGCGCGTCGCCCCATTCCGCGACAACAATCAGACCTCGATGTATGGAGGCACGCTTGTCGCTACCGGTGAAAGGAGCGCGGCCGATCTTTCGGGGCAACATCGTCTTTTCGAGATCAGCCGGCGCGGAGCCTTTGACCTATCTACCACGTTTGAAAAGACTTGGTTTTTAAATTGGCTGCGGTCCGACCATGTCAAACTAAAGCTGCTGTTCGCTGCTCTTTTCCTCGCGCTTATGGTTGCATGGGTGAGCGCGAATATCGCCAATCGCTCGTTGCCAGGGGGAGGCACCACGGTGCAACGTTTAAGAAGGGTCGTCTCCAGCACTGCTTTTTGGCTCGTGTGCGGCACACCGGCTATTATCTTTTCCGTTGCAGCGTTTGCGCAAAGCAAGTGGGCCGGGCAAGAACCGCTTGCCTTCTTTTCGGGAATCAGCATTTGGCCAAGCGAGATGTTGCGCCTGATTGCATTCATGCTCGGGATTCATTTCATGATCAAAGCCGGCATCGATTTGCGCGCCAACGCAAAAGAACTCGAGGAACGCTTTTGTCTCGATCCCTTGCCACCGACGCGTTTTCGCTGGCGGGATATTGGAATAGGACTCGATCTCTGGCGTACGAAGCATCCTAACGAGCTCGGAGTGGAGCCGGAATTTTCCGCTCAGGAGGCGTGGCACGCCTATCTTCGTCGCAACAAGTTTTGGCCTCGCTTTATCCGGGTCGGGATTCTGGTTACAATGTACTTCGGATTCTCCTTTGCCATTTTTCGGCTTCTGCCTCAACCGCATTCCCCGACCCGGGGTGAGGTCGCGTTCTGGTTCAATTTGGTAGTCATCTATCTGACTGCGATCGGGATGATGATCCTCTCCTTCTATGTGGTCGATGCGATCCAGTTGAACAGCAATTTCATTCGCATGTTCGCCCGGGAAGTAACAAAGTGGGGACGCGGCGTTGCCGAGCGATGTCACCGCGTTCCGCCATTAAGCGAAGAAGAACTTTCTGCCTATAACGAAATCTTCTTCGTTGCGCAACGCACCGAGGTGGTGGCGCGCCTGATCTGGTATCCGCTGATCATTTTGACCTTGATGCTTGTTGCACGGTCTTCCTTTTCGCTAACTGGACGTGGCCGTTTAGTCTCATTCTTATCTCCGGACTAAACGCTACGTGGGCGCTCGGCAGTGCCATACTGCTCCGGCGCGCGGCGGAACAACTGCGCGAAGCCGCGATCAGGAACTTGCAACTGTCGCGCGTGATGAGCCATGCAGTCGCGGAGAAGCGAGAGATGTTCGATGAACTCATCGCCGAAATTCGCGCGTTGAAAAAAGGCGCCTTTGCGCCGCTGACTCAGCAGCCGTTTATCCACGCGGTCATTGTCCCCTCTGGCGGTCTCGGTTTACTAGCGGTAGGGCAGCGCTTGCTCGATATTTTTTAGGCGATGTAATCTAATCGGAAGAAGCTGCTAGGAGTTCGCAGTGATTTATAAGCGCCATTGAGCACGGGCCATCAATTGCTCCGCCTCATAAGCACATCGTTCAGAGGTCGTACCTATATTGATCATCAGGTTCGATTAAGGCAATCCCGTACGAATTTGACTTTACATTTTCAGTCACGATGCCACGCAGACTGCTGAATTCCAACCGGGCAGGGGTGAATAACTGCAATCCGGAAATACTCCGCCTTTTTGCCGATTGCGTTTACGGAAATGGAACGGGCGATTCGCACCCGCAGATTGTTTTTGCTGTTCGTGCGAACATTTTTGCTGAACAATTGTTACCAGGTGCCAAATTGAGGATCGAGCCATGAGTTCCGCCGACGGAGATCAATCTCTTCCCTTGGGAAATCCACCCGAGCTGGAGCACTCGACTCCGACCGGTGCCACCGAAATCGCGCAACGACTTATTCGGTTTCCGTTCACCCCTCCTGATGTGAAGCTTAAGGAAAAAGAAGCGCTTTCAAGTTCGAACCACTGGTTCACCTCTCATGACAAGAACAAGCTCGATGAGCTTGGAAGTCTGGACTTCTACACCACAAGCGGTCCACAGAGCGTCGGTGTTGTTCCGAAGCTTCATAACACCTCGGCCGGAATAGAAATTTACCAGCTTCCTCCGACGTCGAGCAAAGACACATTCGAAAAAACAGAGGGTCCATATCGTCCGGGGATAACTAAAGAATTTAGTAACAAAAGGTCTGGCGAAAAGATCGCGAAGTTCAAGATGAGTCGGATAGCCGAGCCCGGCCTCGCCTGCTTTTAGGAATTCCTCGATATCCATTGTCCGATCAAGTCGCGGGTGGCACCTCAACGAGATGACCAAGAAGCCGTGACACGTTGAATGCGCGCGTCGCGAAGCTCCTCTCGCCGCCATGGAAAGACGATGCGAAGGGATTTTTGCGTGTCGAGACAATTCAAGGGCGAAAGGTAGAGCTCTCTACGACCGATTCTGCGCACGCGCCTTTTCAGACGCACACATTCTGGGTCACCGTTGGTGCGACTGGTAAAGTGACGCTCGCGCCGTGATGATTGCGTCAAGCATTGAAGTAAAAACTCACGGCTCTTTGAAGTCGCCCGCGTGCTAATCCGTCTCGATCACGTTGCCAGCATCATCGTAAACGCGAATCACAGAGTCATGTGAGCGGCTGTAAAACTCGGTGTAGCCGATTGCGTCCGGCTTTAGCGGCGGGGGCCGCAGTTGCTTCACACCCGTCCTAGAGGGGCGGATGTTTGGCATCGTCGGGAGTGATTCTTTCATTGGAAACGTTCGCGGAAACTTTTCCATTCTGATCGTAGCGAAGCACGATCAGCCAACCAAAGACGTCGTCCGGCCATTCGCCCTCCGGAAGCAGCGCTTTGGGGTTAGCTCCGAAGGCCCTTAGGAGATCAGGAATTGCCCCATGATGCCAGCAGATGAGCACGGTTTCGCCACTGTAGGAGCGCCGCACTTTGTCGGCTAACTCCTGGCTTTCACTGAGATCGAAGGTTGAGTGGATCTTCAAATGAAGCGCGTTGCTGAGAGGCAGTAATGTTTCCGAGGGGCGGTCGCTGTTTTTGGATTTTTTCGCTGCAAACAAGTGGTCAACTTTCACAAGATGGGAGTTGAGTGTGAACGACTTGAAGAAACCTACGTACGCCTGAGCGCGTCTGACTCCAGCCGGTGATAGATGCTTCCCGCTTTCAGGCTTCTCGGCATGACGGATAATCAACACCGTCGCATTCTTGAGCTGAGAAGTAGTTTTTGCCTGTCCGTAATCGACGGTCAGAACGAGAAAAATGACCGCCGGGATGAGGGACCGACTCTTGTTTATGCACCACCAAGGGAGCGGAACCCACTGTGCTCGTCGTCCCATAAGAGATAACCAGTAACGCGAGATATGGATGGAATTTTTCCGTCTAATCCGCTTGCTTGCTGGGGAGGAGTCAGACAAAAGCGGAGTCATGGGAAACTTCTTTTAGCGGGAACTCCGACGTAATGCGACTGAAAAAGTCACCACTCCTTGAAATCGCCCGCGTGCTCGTGCGTTTTAAAGATTGTCATTGCTGTGTGGAGAGCAAAAGAGGCAGAATTGAAGTATGACCACCGTCCGGTTGCACTTCGCATAGAACTCGTGCACAAAGTTGACGATCATCTAATTCTCATGAGATTAATGATAAGGGAATAAACAAATGGCGGTTAGCAAGGATACCGTCAACAAAATGTATGGCTTCGGTCCCGGACACATTTGGTAGATCACGTGTTTCCTACGGCAGAGAAGAATGCGTAGCACTTCCTCCGGCTCCTGGAACTGAAATTGATTCAGGCCGAAAGGATGATGAAGACGCCCTTTGCAAAATTAAATTCGACGATCCGAACGTGATTTTCTGTCCTGCGCTTCATAGCACAAATCCTGGGACTGATATCTACGAATTACCGACTGGAGTTTCAAGAGCATCCTTTGAACAGAAGGAATGCGCCAAGGAGACAAAGAGAAACGCCAACTTTCTAGCAAAATTTAAGCAATCAACAAGCTGCTCTTACACTCCGGCGATATTAGCTTACGGAAAGGTGGCTGATGCACTCAAAATTCATGTTGATGTTCCGGCAGTTGTCTATCGAACGATGGAACAAGCAACCCACAAGGGAGTCGAAAAAATGGCCGGCGTCTATGCTCACGGTCTCATAAAGCAAACTTGGGCTGGACTCGTTAGCAAAATTGCAGCTTCAAGTCCCAAAGTGATAAAGGACGGACTTCTTTACGGAGCAATGGTCGACCATAAGGGTGGAATTGATCACCATCCTACTTTGAATCACAGGGGTCCCGATTCCAATCCTGCAGCTCCCTTTCTTGCATCTTCAACTTGGGCCATGGCTACGAAAGGCTCAGAGATAAGGAGTCAAATTCCGCCTTCGCTGGAGACACTCGGGCAAATGATGGCCGTTCGCGATGTAGGTGAAATGGCAATTATCGATCACATATTGGCTCAACAGGACAGGTTCGGAAATGTAGCTAAAAAAGAAAAAATTTTTTGGTTGGAGCAAACAGCCGCTGGTCAAAAGCTTCATTCTGTAAAAGCTACGAAGGCAAACAAACCGATTGATGGTACCAATCAAACGACGATGCAGTATCTAAACGCGAACCATATCCCTTATGTTCAGTTTCCCGTAATGGTTCTTGCCGACAACGATTGCGGATTGCGGCAAGATAGCAATGTAGTTCGAAAAAATAATATGGTTCAGCATCTTCGTCACATCAGTTCTAGCGTCTACAAACACGTTCAGAGTTTTGCAAAAACAAATCCGGGCGATTTACTCGAGTATTTTCAAAATCAAACTCTTATGACGAGTGATGAAGCCAAGGGAGTTATTGCACGACTACAGGAAGTGGCCTCAATTCTGAAAAAAAACTGTGACAATGGAACTCTCCTATTTGATTCAGAGCCCGAAATTTTCCTAGGTATGGAGCCAATCCCACCAAAGAATTGCGAATAACTGGATAAAGGCCTGGGCAATCTTCATTGTTGACGCGCATCGCGGCGACGGAAAGCGTTTCGTTGTGCGTGCGGATGAAAAACTGACGGCGTCCATGCAACTGGAAGCGGCGACTTTCGAAATCGGTCGCTTTAGACGGCATCGTGGTGACTGCAAGATTCACCGCGTAATCCACTAATGCCTTCTTTGATGATGATCGGAAGCATACACAACGCTGCGACTGGGTCAGCCCACCACCATCCAAACAGTGCGTTGAGTGCAAGTCCGACAAGCAAGATAACCGAGAGGTAAGCGCAAATATCACTCTGGTGAGAGTCAGCGTGGAGCGCGTCGCTATTGAGCTTCGCGGCAGCGCGGCGCTTGGCGCGTGCAAGCAGTGGCATGACGATGAAGCAAGCTCCGGCGTAAACAATGCCGAAGTAAGTGGCGCGTGGCGGCTCGCCAGCAATCAAGTCATGGACTGCGTCGAAGGAAATGTAAATTGCCAAGGCGAGAAAGCAGAAGCCGACGAATCTGTGTGCAAGTTTCTCGCGCTCGTCGGCATGTGGATGGTCGCTGAGACGCCAGAGCAATACGACACTGGATGCGACTTCAATTACGGAATCTACACCGAAGCCGATGAGAGCGACGCTGCCAGCGAGCAGACCGGCAATGATGCCAATGACGCCTTCCAGTGAAGTCCAACCGACGCTGAGGTATTCTATTTTGCGTCCGGCTCGAATGTGCGTCGCCCTCTCGGGATCGATGAAGGTTGGTGTCGTTGTGTCCATATCCAAATGGGGATCTTCGGTAAATGTGAACGTAAGCGAATGGGCACGCTACCATGCTGTGAAATCACCAACGTGCTCGTGCGTTTCGATCACGTTGGCAGCTTCATCGTAAACGCGAATCACAGCGCGATGTGACCGGCTGCGATGCTTCGCGTAGTCGGTTGCCTTGCCGATTGCGTCCTTGTGCAAGAGTTTGCGCAAGAATGACGGTCCGTTCTGCGTCCGACTCTTTACTTTTCGGCGCTTGGGGTGGGCTCGGTTTCGTCGCTGCTGCCCCGCGTAGGGCTTTCTTAGCTCTTAACATTTGGGCCAAATTGTAACGAGTGTTTGTCTTGAACCGGACGCGGCATATTGTGATTTACGACTGTACCTTGCTGGAAGATCAACGGGCTCGCATTAAAAGGATGATCCTCGTCCGAAATTTCCGTAGCTTATTTGGTAGCGCTCGCCTGATTACCTAGGAACGACCGCAGTTAAGAGTCACTTGCTCTGCCAATTGAGCTAACGGTGCAAGGAAAATCAGATTTTCGGTTTTTCGATTGCCGATTTTAGCAGAATTTCGGTCAACAGGAAAATCGATCAAGTCTGAGTCTGGTGCGAGTCATGTCGCTCCTGGCGTGCCACAGCCGATTGACAGAAGGAATCGCCTTTGCATTTCGGACAGCGGTCTGCGACCGCAGCCGTGACCGGCCGCGTGAAATGCTTCACGTGTCCGCAGGCAGTGCATTTCCAGCCGAGCGATCGCAATTCGGCTTCGCTCGGGAGAAGTGCTAACGCACGTTGCGCGTCACCTTTGATTTTCTCAAGAAGATCTCGGAGATGGTTGGTCGTTTGGGCCATAGATTTAGCTCCAACTGGTGCGGCCGGCGGTGGCGTCTGCGTCTTCGATTGTTGAAAAATTGGCGCAATCCTGTTCTCATGTTCACATGAACATATCTCGCCAAAAGCATCCGTCCAGTAGAAAAGACAGCCCGAAATCGGTCACCTATTCGGATGCGCGCATCGAATTTGCCGGGTGCCCCAGTGACTTTGAATCAGATCGCTTCGGAGCGCGACGGTCCGCCTTCTCCACAGTGCGAAATGAGGATTCGGACGGTAAGAAATGGATTGCTTATTCGCGAATCTGGCCCTCGCCGCGGATGACGTATTTATAAGTCGTTAGCTCTTCGAGTGCCATCGGCCCACGCGCATGAAGCTTGTCAGTGCTGATACCAATTTCCGCGCCGAAGCCAAATTCGCCGCCATCAGTAAATCGCGTCGATGCGTTCCAGTAAACCGTGGCGGAATCGACCTCGTTGAGGAATTTCTCAGCCCGCGCGGCGTCGCGGGTGATGATGACATCGCTATGATGAGAGCCACATTTTTCCACGTGCGCAATCGCGTCTTCGATGTTGTCCACGGTGCGGGCAGCGAGGATGAGATCGAGATATTCCGTTGTCCAGTCTTCGTCGCGCGCGGAATGGAGTGGCTGATAGCTGAGAGCTGAGAGCTGACGGAAGCTATCGGGATCGGCGCGTATTTCCACTTTCTTTCCGGCCAGTATCGGTGCGAGTTTTTTAAAAAATGGAGCCGCGATTTCACGGTGCACAAGCACAGTCTCGATGGCATTGCACACGCCCGGACGCTGCGTCTTTGCGTTAACGACTATTCGCACCGCCATATCGAGATCGGCTTCCCTGTCCACATATGCGATGCAGAGCCCGACATAGTGCTTGATCACCGGCATCCGCGCATAACTAACGACCGTTTCGATCAATGCCCGGCCGCCGCGCGGGACGATGAGATCGATGTACTGATCCATCTCGCCATGTGCCGCACGGCATCGCGACCAGTTTTTGGAATGAGCAAAATGCTGTCTTCGGGCAATCCCGCGCTGACTGCGCCGGCGCGGAGCGCTTCGGCAATCGCGATGTTGGAGCGAATCGATTCCGAGCCGCCGCGCAGGATGACTGCGTTTCCCGTCTTCGTGCAAAGCACCGCAGCGTCGCTGGTGACATTCGGGCGCGACTCGTAGATGATTCCGATAACCCCGATGGGGACGCGCACCTTTGAAATGTGCAATCCATTGGGACGCGTCCATTCGGCGATGACCTTTCCCACCGGATCTTCGAGCGCGGCAACCTGACGAATGCCGTCCGCCATCGCCTGAATGCGTTTTTCGTCGAGTTTAAGCCGGTCGATCAGCGATAAGGAAAGATGGTCCGTCGTCGCTTTCTCGACGTCCTCGCCATTCGCTTGCAGGATCGTGCCGGCACTGGCGCAAAGTTGATCTGCCATGGCGAGCAAGGCGGCGTTCTTCCTCTCCGTGCTCATTCGCGCGAGCGCACGCGCGGCAGTGCGAGCGCGTCTTCCGCAGCTGAGAACCTCGTTTCTTAGATCGTCCGTATCCATATCAACGCAGGTGAAGAGTAATTACTGCCAACTTCTCACTCTCGCTGCTCAAAGCGAGCTGTGCGTCAGACTTCTCAGCCCGCACAGGAAACAGTGTTCCGACTCGCTCGCCCGCCGCGATCCGCGGAATGATTCCGGCGCGCCGGCCGTTTGCAATCACTGTTGGGATGCCGGCTGCGATCGCAAGTTTTACTGCCTCGAGTTTCGTGACCATGCCGCCCACCGAGAACCTGCTTTTTTCCTTGCGAACGAAACGAGCTGCGTCCGCGACATCAGCGATCATCGGAATCCGTTTGCCGGCATGATCCATCAGCCCGTCAACACTTGTAAGCAGGATGAGCAATTCGGCTTCTGCCAGCACCGCGACCTCGGCAGAGAGGCGGTCGTTGTCCCCAAAGCGCAGTTCCTCCACTGCCACCGAATCGTTTTCGTTAACGACTGGCACGACATTCTTGCATTCGAGCAGACGCCGCAGCGTGTTTTTCGCATTTTGATGGCGGGTGCGACTGTCCAGGTCGCTATGCGTGAGCAAGAGCTGCGCAACGTTGAGCTGATGTTTTGCGAACATCGAGGCATAGAGATGCATCAACTTTGATTGACCCACCGCGGCGCATGCCTGTCCGGTCGTCAAGTCCAGTGGACGTTCCTTCAGCCCGACAACGCGCATTCCGGCTGCGACCGCACCGCTGGAGACGATGATGCATTGGCATCCGTCACGAACGAGTCGCGCCACATCGGCAGTGAGACGGCGAAATTGTTTGTCATCGAGTGCGTTGGCGCGCGGCCGGGTGAGAATGCCGGAGCCGAACTTGAGGAGAATGCGCCTGGGTTTCCGGTCCATGCGGAGCTTGATTTTTGCGCAGCACACGGCCGCACGGCCAGTGATTCATCCGGGACATTGCGGTGCGGAGATCGGCATGAAAGGACGGTGTGTTTGCCAAGTGTTTGTCAAGCGACGACTGATCGCTGATAGAGAACCACGAAGTCAAACTCCGTTGGGACGCGGAATTGGACCGCTTTCAACGGGTTTGCACTTCGGTCATCCCCTGCCCCGTTCGATTGAAAACTTTGTGAACGATGATCGCGGCACCCCGGGGGGCGGGGGTTCGCGATTGGCGCTACAGGAAGTTCATAGGACCAATTTCTCGTCTGGAATTTTTTCGGTAATAGGGCCTTGGGTCTCCCCAGCCCGACATCCCAAAAGTAAAGAGTCGCTGCTGCGACGGTCAGTAGGGCTAACGTCCAACAATGTTCCCTACTTTGTTTCTTTTGATGTGACCGAACCGTGCTCGGCAGTTACATCAGCGACTCTTTACAAAGCGGCCAAAATGTTACGAGGCAAGAAAGACCTTTGCAGGGCAGCAGAGGCAAAAACGAACCGACACCAAGTGCCGAAAAGTAAAGAGCCGCTGCCAATCCAGGGCGTTTTGCTCACCACGCAAATGGGGTTCACTGCTGTCGACTAGGCGGCAAAAGGCGCAATGGTTCAATAATAACAAATGGATCGGTGGCACACGTAACGTTGTTTAGTGAAACCCTCCAGCGGCGTAATCTTTGATTCTTTACACTGCCGGCGGCGATTCTTACGATACCGGAATGGCTGGAACTGATTCATGATCGTCATTTCCTACCGGCGGGAGGATTCCACGCCCATCGCGGGGCGTTTGCACGACCGACTGCGCGTAGAATTCAGGAGCGTCGCTCCCGATTCAAGTCCAACACGTGCAACCAGACGATCGGCGCCCTCGGCGATCATCGATACGGCAGACAAGCGCAATTGGGAAAATGTGCGGCAGGAACTGGATCGCACTCAAAACAGCGTGCAACAGGCAATGAACGAAGTGCACGATGAAAAGCTGTCGCAGCTCGTTAGTCTGGGCGGGTGGCTGAGGGGCACGGAAGTATTGACCTCCGTGGTGAAACAGCATTTCTCCAACGACGGCGCTGAGCTTCTGCATCAGCCGGATCTGCTGACCTATTTTCAGACAAGACTGCAGGCGATGTCCGAGTTTAACCTTCCGATCGTTCATCAAATTCAGGACGCCTTGGTGGAGGTAAAGCCTCTAATCAATATCGGCAATGCTCGCATTTCTGCCGAATCAGTTAAGAAGGTCAACGAGATCACTACGCGGCTCGGCAACGACATCATCAAGAAAGACTGAGAAATTTCGGATGAACCCTTTCGCAAAGGTCCTTCTCTGCACGACCTCCCTGTTGGCGACCATCGTTGTGCTACCGTCTGCGATTTTCGCCCAGGTGGACCCCACCACAGTGTACGCGCGGGCATGGGCTATTCTGGCGGCAGAACCCTATGTAAAACAAGGATTTCACGTGCGCGAGGATTACTGGCCAGGCGACCTCGCTTCGGGTGAAAGGAAAACGGTGCGGCAACAATTGTTTAAAGGGAATGAATATTGGTTCTGGCTGGGAACAGAAGTCGATCATGCAAAGGTGTCCGTTCATATTTATAATTCGGACGGAGAACTCGCGGAACAACCAGACAGTTGGGCGAAAGACCACCTTGCGGCTGCGCACATCATTCCGAAAACCACAGGCAGTTACTTTATCATCGTTAGCGTGGAGAAATCGCCAGCAGCCCGCACGCATTGGGCGCTGGGGTATGGTTTCCGATAAAGTTGACTTCCTAGCCGGTAACTGTATGGGCGCGATGAAATCGCCCGTGTGCTGGTGCGTTTTGATCACGTTGCCAGCATGATGCTAAACGCGAATCACAAGATTCCGCTCTTTTACTTTATCGAGTCCCCGCTCTCCGTGTTCTGAAAAGCCGTGATTAGCCACCTCCCATTAGTTTTGACCATCGTCATCGTGGTGATTTCTTTCAGAACTGAAACGGCCTCTCCAGTGGGACGACTCCCACCAGTCACGTCCCACGTAGCATGGACTAGTGCAGTATCGGGTGTTGGAAAACTAACTTCTACACCGGTAAGAGTCCGAACGGCGGTCTTTGATCTGTTCTGAAACAGTTCCGGAAGCCGCTGGACAATCTCCTGCACTCCTTTCCAGTGGACACCGGCCACGTTTACGTAGTCACAGTTTTCAGTGAAGAGACGACCGAAGGCGGCCATGTCACGGCGGTTCCAAGCAACTGCGTATTCGGCCAGAACATTGCGCACAGCACTTTCATCGTCATTTTCGTAGTTCGTGCCGCTGTAATAGCTGCCGTAGTAACTCCCATATGGGTAGCTATATTGGTAACCATAGCCGGACGACCCATAACCATAGCCATAGTTACCATACTCATATCCGTAGCCGGGGTAGAAGGGGGGATACGAATACTCGGAATACCCGTAAGCTCCGTATGGGTAGTAGCCCCAGTTCCAGTCCCACCAGGGACCCCACCACCAAGGAAAGCCGAAGTTGCCGATAAAGATGATTTTCTTGAAATGATCGAAGCGACGAAATCGATGATCTCGATGAAAGTCGCCGTCATTGAAACGGTTAAAGCGTCGAAGGCCCAAGGCTGAATTCATCATTGGAGCGCGGTGCATCGGCATTCGGGCAATCGAAGGTGGCGTGAAAGCGCGGCGCATTCCCATCCGGGGCACCGAATTACCGTGCGCCCTCATCTGCGCCGTCGCAGTCGAGGCTGCGAAAATGCATGCTACCACGCAACCAAGGAGAACGAATTTTCTCCAGTTCATAGCGTCATAGGTTTCCAAAGATTGAAACCCCCGGGATTCGAAAGTTGCGGCACCGGAAAAGGTAAAAGGTACCGACCGCGTTACAAATGCACCGCCGCTCCGACGACTGCGGCAATCAGTAAAGCTGCCGAGCACTCACCACTCTTTGAAATCGCCCGCGTGCTCGTGCGTTTCTATCACGTTGTCAGCATATCGTAAACGCGAATCACGGCATCATGCGAGCGGCTGCAAGCGTTCCGACTGCCCACCAAAGTTGTTGATTCAAGCTTTCAGGTCCGAGGTCTTCAATCACGTAACCAAGGGCGTTCATTGCGAGTTTTCCACGGTCGGTCCAATCCACTTTGAGTCCCTTGGCACTTTGGCCATACTGTTTGACCCATCGTGCTTTGACCATCAAGTCAAGGGCGTCAGAAACATACTCTTCAGGTGCTTTAGATTCATTTGGCATTGAAGAGGGTAAACACTTTCTACAATATTTTCTACGGGCTGTGTCGTAAACGCGAATGACAGCCCGATGTGACCGACTGCGATGCTTCGCATAGTCGGTTGCGTTGCTGATTGTTGCTTCGGCGTACCACAAGCGACCGAATGGCAGCGCGTCGGAAATCAGATCGAAGCCGCGCTGATCTTTGCGCGGGCGGACTTCGTAGGTATCGCGTGCTTCGGACTCGGTGAGCGAATCGTAAACCAGTCCCTACTCACCCCACCAGACAGTGATGATCGAGATCTCGATGTTCGCAAAGAGCGAGCTGCAAACGAGACTAAGAAGGAGAATTAATGCGGCAGCTAACCGTCTGGAGAAAATCATAGTCCGGCTGTGTTGATCATACGCGCATGCTTTCGACTGGTGTTTTCACACCTGCTTCCACTCGTGTTTGATGCTCGGCACGGCCAGCATCAAACTTCGCACGATCGCAACCGATGTAGCCCTCGTGAACTGGTTACGCAGTGTGACCTTCTTCTCAAGGTTGCGTGGGGTGATTCCAAAAATCAGCAGGTGGGCGCGCTTGTTCTGGATGGGATAATCCTTAGTGTCATGGCGTTTTCTGACTGGAACCGCGAAATACAGCGGTAGTCGCAGTCGAGCCTCGTTGGCGCCGAATTGATCCCGCAGCTTGAGGGTGACATTGGGAACCTTCTCCACGTCCACTAATCGGTACACCTTGTAGTGATCGAGTGTCTTGGGGAACACACTCCCCGATTCTACTTTCTGGGTCGGGACGAGCAACCCGTACCCTGTTCCCGTGCGGATTTCGAACTTGCCGAACTGGTTTTCCAGGACCACTGCCCGCATCGGCTCGGGCGGCTGAACTCCCCGGTACCACGTCAGGTGGGCATTCTTGTCGTAGATGGGCTCTGCGTTCTTCGCTACGGGGTTGGCAAAGAAATCAAGCAGTGCGAGCTCCATCTTCAGCAGTCGGGTGTCAAATTGTCCTTGAAGAAGGACATTCCCCGTCGCCTGCCGGTTTGCCACATCATAGATCTGAAAGTAGTCCAGTTTTAAGTCTTTGGCTGTCATTCTCGTTCCTCCATTGCTACGCCGCTATCCTACGGTGCTAGTACCGAACGCCACCGCTGCGCATCACTGATTAAGGTAACCTTCTCCTCAAGCCTGCTAATATCGATTTTGTGATTGTTTGGCATATTCCTATGTGCCGACAGCCTGGAAGCCGTCGGGACTGGCCTTGAAGCCGAACGGTACCACGAGCGCTTTTGCCACAGCAAACGGGGGCGCGCCCGGGCGGTTGAACGTGACATGCGAGGTCACTTCGTTGTAACCGATCCAGTCGTACCCATTGGTCACGCGCGGCGTGGCCCAGAGCCGGAATTGGTAGGCACACGAGTGCGGTGGAAATTTGTTTGGAGCCACAGGACAGTTTATCCATTGGTCTGCTACGCCTTGCCAATTGCCACCGGGATAAGCGCCCATGCCAGCCGGGAGCAAGTTGATCGGCGGTGTAAACGGCCCTCCGTAGTAAGCATATAAATAGAAGGCGAAGAGATCGCCCTCCGGATCGAACGCGCGGAAGTGGACCTTCACCGGGTCGGCGTCCTCCGCAATGTCCACAATGGAGCACGGAGCTACAGTCTTCCCCTTGTACTGGATTTCATAGATTTGCAATTCAGGCAGCGCGTTGTCCACGTAAAGCTGGAGCGTTTGCGCGGGTGAAGCCACCGCTGCGCCACCTGCTTTGTGGAATTGCACTTGGAACTCGTGAATTCCCGTGGGTATGGCCGGGTCACCGGAACCGCCCGTCGTGTTCAACTGGAACAGCAAATCTTTTGTCGAGTAGTCGAACGTCGGATCCTTCAACTGGTACGTGTCACTGGCGTCTGGACCGAACGGGTCTAGCACATAAGTCGGTACCATTCCATCGGTAGTTGGACCACGTGCGGCGTAACGCTGTGAAGCTGCCGCTGCTGCCGAAGCGGTGGACAATGGCGTATCGCCTGGCTCCCGCAGCCCACAGACTCTGGATCGTTGGTCGATTGTAAATGAAGTTGAGCACACTGCCAAAGGCCGCGTCTGTCACCGTTGGGACATACGGCGCCGCAGTCGTGGCCCGTCCTCCCGTGATCGTCGTGAACGGGATCAACCCCACGCCGCCAATGACCGGCCCAGCTGTCCCGGGCGGATAGACTGCGTCAGGCCCCGTCGCTAGGTAAATAGTGTGCAGCGAGGCGAAATTGGTGAAGAACGACGGCGGGAAAATCCGTAACGAACGAAGGCGTGGTCGAAGCGACCCGCAAGCCAAACCGCACGTACGGCAGTGTCATGGCTCCGAGCGCAACGATCCCCAGCTCCGAAAGCGCAATTCGCATTTCCCAAATCCGATGTGGCGTCCCTGAGTGTGGCGAGGCCGCGAAGCCATGTTGCGCTTTTGACGGCGTGAAGCCGCCCAGGATCCCGGTCCATGTCCCCGGACCGAGGTAGGACTGCTTCGCTATCTTGATCGGCAGGCTGGGATAAATGCCGTAATTGACATCGAAGTGTGGCGTAATGCTGCCACTGCGGTCCACGTCGAAACTCAGCCAAAAGTAATCGCCGACGCCGGGACTTTGTCCGGTGTCATTCGTAATATCGATCGCCAGGTAGAGAAAACTAGCGTCATTTTTGACGTGGATAAATCCGCCGGGCATCGGCAGGACACCTGAAACGGTCCATTCTCCAGGGGAAAAAGTGCCCGTGAGGGCTGGAGCTGTCACTGCCCACTTGCTTGTGACTGTAGCCATAGCGTACCTCCTTTAGAGTGCTTGTTGAGGTTGACTGAGGTGACTGACTGTACCGCAGCCAACCTACCATTCTGGCTATAGGCGTAACTTTTCGTGTCACATTGTGACTTTTCGCGTCACAACCGCGGGCTAGATTGCCAAAAAAATCAGAATCTCCAAGCAACTGGGACGATCCGGGGACGGGTCGCGTACAGCTTGCCTGGAGGTTCTGATCCTGTCGCATTATTGGCCGTTGTGACGCGGAAAGTCACAGTGTGACGCGGAAAATCACGCCTTGCAACGCGAACCCTACTATCATTAAAACGGATCTGAATCAGGCGTAGGACATTCCCCGCTAGGTTCTTCGCCTCTTTCTCGACCCGCAATCGCAAACTCAAGCAGCGGGGAAAAAGAAAGGAAGAACCAATATGGCAGCGGGAATGAATTATCTTGCAGCATGGCGAACTGGCAGTGGCGCCCAGTGGTGGGTCACCGGTTTGGGTTATGACGATTTCAAAGCGAAGGATAAGCAACACTTCGATGACGGTTTGCGCCTGATCACTCTTCGCATCCGCAACGGCAAGTACACAGCTGTGTGGCACCCCGGGTCGGGCGCTCAGTGGTGGGCCTCGGGTCTCTCCTACGACGATTTCAAGGCCAAGGACAAGTCATATTTCGATCAAGGACTTCGCCTCGTCGATATTGAAATCGACGGCGGCAAATTCGCCGGCGTCTGGCGACCTGGCAGTGGCGCACAGTGGTGGGTCACGGGTCTCTCTTACGACGATTTCAAGGCCAAGGACAAGGCGCACTTCGACGAAGGTCTCCGCTTGGTTTGTCTTCGGGTCGTCGACGGTAAATTCACGGGTGTCTGGCATCCAGGCAGCGGGGCACAGTGGTGGGTCACCGGCCTCAACTACGCCGATTGCAAAGCTAAGGACAAAGCTCACTTCGATGAAGGCTTGCGTCTGTACGACATCGAAATCCACAACGGTTTGTTCACCGCATTCTGGCGGCCTGGCTCGGGCGCGCAATGGTGGTACTTCGGCAACGATTACGAGATGGTCGTCGGCCGCGACCGCCACTACTTCGATACTGGCTTACGCCTGATCAAAGTATTTCCTTACACCGGTGCCTGCGACAGCAGTTGCCTCAACCAAGTGGTTATGCCGACCGGCACGTACAACTACGCCATTACCGGCCACGCCGACGTCTATCATTGGCCCTGCTATACCAACGACGGCAGTATCCGGGTCGCTCGCATGAGCGCCCTTAAGTTTTCCGACGCAGGGATATTCACACTACCCTTTAACGACACATCGGTAAAACAGGGCGGGCCTTGGCTCTACAGCCCCGGGAGTTGGCATCATGCCATTGACTTCAGCCGCGGCGCCGCGTCTTTCCCGGTGCGCGCTGCTGCGGCTGGCAAGGTCATATTCATTGGCTGGGACGCATGGTCGGGCAACACCATGGTCCTCAGTCACGATTCCGCCGGCGTGAAGGATGCCTTCCGAACCATTTACATGCACCTTCGCAACGGTCCGACGAACGACGCTAACAATGCTTGGAACGTCACTGTTCCGACTCTCAAAGAGCCGCGACTTACGCATTACAAAGACTTCCTCAAGAAAACCGGATGCCCCAAAGGCGGACCTTACAACCCGGATCCCCAATTCTGGGGGACCAACGCGGACAAGATCGATATGACGCTTCTCAACAAGCCGGTTGCCGCCGGCGCCGTTATCGCTCATGCCGGCGAAACAGGACCAGGAGGGTGCCACTGCACCGACGACAGCACGTCCTATGCTTGGGGAGGCGGCGTCAATACCCACCTCCATCTGTTCTGTGCCCGCCGCGACCCGACGGATAACAAGTGGTACTTCATCGATCCATACGGCATTTACGCATCGGGCAGTTGCTACCCTGCTTTCAATACGCCCGTTAACTCGCCTTGCGCGCGTTATCCGGTGATGTGGAAAGGCGGCAAGGCCCAGTACCCGTAGCGATGTGAAAATGCGGCCTGAACATCATGGCAGTTTCGCTGCGCACGTCTAGGCATCAATGGTGGTAATTGCAAGACTCTCCGCGTGAGCCAGCGACACCCTCTTTGATGATGATTGGAAGCATGCACAACGCGGCTACTGGATCAGCCCACCACCAACCAAAGAGCGCGTTGAGCCCGAGGCCGACAAGCAGTATACCTGAAAGGTAAGCGCAGATGTCGCTCTGGTGGGAATCAGCGTGAAGCGCATCGCTGCCGAGGTGTGCAGCAACGCGGCGCTTGGCGCGTGCGAGCAATGGCATGACGACAATGCAGGCAGCGGCATAAACAATACCAAAGTAGCTGACGCGGGGCGACTCGTGACTAATCAAGTCATGTAGCGCGTCGAAAGAAATATAGGCTGCCAGCGCGAGAAAGCCGACGCCCACAAGCCGATGAGCCACCTTCTCACGCTTTTCGGCGTGTGGATGGTCAGTGAGACGCCAGAGTAAGACAGTGCTTGATGCGACTTCGATGGCAGAATCAACGCCGAAGCCAATGAGAGCGACGCTACCAGCAAGCACACCGGCGATGATGCCGACAACGGCTTCAAGCGTAGTCCAAGCAATGCTGAGATATTCGATTTTGCGCCCAGCCTGCGTGTGTGCTGCACGAGCTTCTTCGGGAGCTAGTGTAGTTGTACGCATAAACCTTACCACTCTTTAAACTCGCCCGCGTGCTCGTGCGTCTCGATCACGTTGCCAGTCTGATCGTAAACGCGAATCACGGCATCGTGCGATCGGCTGTAATGTTTCGCGTAACTGACTGCATGGTCGATTGCGTTCGGTTCGCCATACCAGAGCCGACCGAACGGCAGCGCACCGCAAATTAAATTGACGCCGCGTTTATCTTTGCGCGGGCGTACTTCGTAAATGTGCACAGTTAAGGCGCTCGATTAGCCAATCTCTGAATCAGGTCGTTACCTAATTCAATCGTTTCACGGCTGAGTCGCAATATTTCTTCGTGAAACGCGAGGTTTCTGTCACGTTGGTTCAATCCATAACGCGCCTGCAAATCCGGTGAATCAACTGCGTCCCGGAGGAAATTAAGATCCAACACAACGGACGAAACTTGGAAGTAAAAGCGTACTGTTCTTGCTGCGGTCTCGGAAGACAGGAGCCCAAGTTTGTCGCAATTACTTCTGAAAACTATGTCGTAGCGGCTTCCAATGCGTCTTTCAAAGAAATTGGTTGAACCGCCTTTGATCGCTTCGATCAAGTTTGATAGGGCTTCGATGTAATGGCGTCGCTCAACAATGGCCAAGGTCGGAATGGCTGCGCGAGAATGTCAGTCTCGATAACGCAAAAGGCCGGGGCGAGGTTATCAAATTGGTCTCAGCCCCGGAGAAGCGACGCGTCATCCCCCCGTAAGAGACAGTCTGGGTCCTGTGGTCCCCACGACCTTGAGGTATCACTAGCAGCAGACCCGCTTACCGGAGGTCCGAGGAATCCATGATTGCCTCAAGCCGTTTGCGGTTCGCGGTGAGATCAGGTACCCAGTTTCCGCCAGCGCGAGTTTGCTCTTCTTCCGCCATTGTCAACCAACGCATCGCTTCCGTGTACTGGCCCTCTATCCAAGCGATAGCACCGAGTGCGTTCTGACTCCTGACCGTCATCTCTTCACGCGCTTCCCCGTATGGATGCCGCGCTGCGTCATTCAATGCCGACGTAAACTCACTACGTGCTGCCGCCAAGTCGCCGCGGTCGAACAGGATGAGACCGCGCCGCAAGTAGAGGCCCGGCAGGATCAGGTTGCCTCTGGTAATCAACGCCCGATCGAACGCAGCCCACGCCAGCGCGCGGAGATGGTCTTGAAACTGACCTTCAATTGGCCCTCCATGCTGTTGGCCTTCGTTCCATTCCGCAAGCAATGCAGGCAGTCGTGGATCGCCAGCCCAGATTCCTAAAGCCACGCGCTGTGCTTCTTGGCCGGAAAGTCGCGTAGCCCGACGCTTCGTGCCCAAACCATCTGCGATATCCTGGTAATAGATGCCTAGGTTCCAATAGCTATAGGGGTCCGACGACTTCTGCGCGGCGAGATACCAAACGGAGCGCGGATCATGCCATTCCCGCAGGTAAGTGAGTGTAGCCCAGGCCCATAACATTGCGATTATGCCAAGCACTGCGGCAGCCCCGATTAAACCTCTACGCCCAAAACGTTCGCCGCAGACGATTATTCCCCACGCCAGCAAAATCACCGCCGCGACTGAAGGAAAGAAGAGATATCGATCGGCTACAGGATGAAAAAACGAGAGGGCCTGCGTCGGAATGAAAGCAAACAGAATCCAATAAATGAGCAGCATTACAAGGGGGGCGCGCCGTCGCAGTAGTAAGGGAATGCCGAAAATCGCGAGCAACAAGATCGCAGCGCCAACTTGGATCGCAGCATTCGGCGGAGATTCAGGCGCGACCCGGAAAATAACGTAGCTACCAAACCCTGTGAGGAGCCAGACGCTCTGTATCAGTGCGGCAACGAGCACATATGGTTCGGGGTGGCGCCCCGTTGGCGGCTGCACCCCTGCGACAACCCATGCAACGATTATCGCGAGAAACAGAAATGGCACTTTGTCCGGTAGCGAACGGGCTAGCGGACGTTTCTCCACAAAGAGATCGTGTGCCACAAACACGGCCGGAAAAGTCGCGACTGAAAGCTTTCCCGCCACCGCAAATAGGAACAGCGCAAGCGAAGAGATGTACCACCAGTGCGCGTTTGCTCCTCCTTGACGGTATCGAAGATATGCAAGGAACGAAGGTAGAGCGAAAGCTGCCGCAACCAGATCCTTGCGACTGGCAACCCACGCGATCGCCTCCACGTGCGCAGGATGAACAATGAACAGGAGGGACGCAGCGACTGAAACAATTCGGTTTCCAGTTAGCGCCAACGCAACGAGAAAGACAAATCCCGCAACTATGCCGCCCCAGATGTTGCTCGAAAGATGAAAGACAAATGGACTCGCGCCCGCGAAGGCGTAATCGAGCATGTAGGAAAGCAGATGAAACGGCGAGTAGTTGGCAAAGTAAGGCGTAGTGAAAATGTGTTGCAGATTTTGCAGACTGAAGCTGCGAATCCACGGATTACTAACGACGTACTGCGGATCATCGAGACTAAGAAAGCCAACGCGAAGCATGCCGATATAGAGGAAGGCGCTTGCGATCGTCAAAGCTACAAAAGTCGCAGCGTTCGTTTGCCACGTTCCGGGCAGGAGTGGTCCAGCGATTCGGGCAGCAGTTCGCGCGGACCTTTTCTGTTTCGCAGCGCTGCGTTCCTGTTTGCGGCGCTGAGATCGTGGCAGGGATTTAGCCGCCGCGGCTTTCGTTTTTTGTTTGGTTGATTTCAAGCTTTCAATTCAACGATCTGAACATGAGCCGACTATGGTCTCAAGGTTCTTCCGGTTCAAAGGTAATGCCGCGGATCCAGGTGGCACCGAAGGGCCCATTGGAGTCTGAGGGCTGGTCACACGGCGACAAGCCCCGCTTACCACTCTTTGAAGTCGCCCTTGTGCTCGTACGTGCAACGCGGCGCAAATTCGAAACGACCGAAATACCTAGCGTCCGCAACAGTGCGCATGGAGCGAAGCGACTCTTTACTTTTCGGCGCCTGGCGTGGGCTCGGTTTCGCTGCTGCTGCACTGCGTAGGGCTTTCTTGGCTCTTAACCTTTGGGCCAAATTGTAACGAGTGTTTGTCTTGAACCGGACGCGGCACATTTGTGATTTACGACTGTACTTGCTGGAAGATTCAACGGGCTCGCATTAAAGGATGATCCTCGTCCGAAATTTCCGTAGCGTATTTGGTAGCGCTCGCCCGATTACCTCGAAACGACCGCAGTTAAGAGTCACTTGCTCTGCCAATTGAGCTAACGGTGCAAATAGATCTCCAAACCGCGTTTTTTCGGAACCGCCGAAGTTAGGTTCCTTCGGACGTTGCTTGCTTCGCTTCAGATTTTCAAGTGGTTAACATATTCTCAGAAAAGACAGCTACGCGACAGATTTGCCAGACGAAGAAACGAAGCTCGTTTTTCAACAAGCCGAGTTTTTCTGCGCAGAATAGGCGTAGTTTGCTTAGTGCGCCCGAAAGGAGTCGCTTTTACATTTCGGACAGCGGTCTGCGACCGCAGCCGTGACCGGCCGTGTGAAATGCTTAACGTGTCCGCATGCAGTACATTTCCACCCGAGCGATCGCAATTCGGCTTCGCTCGGGAGAAGTGCTAACGCACGTTGCGCGTCACCTTTGATTTTCTCAAGAATATCTCTGAGACTGTTGGTCCGTTTGGGCCATAGATTTAGCTCCAACTGGTGCGGGCGGCGGTAGTGCCTGCGTCTTCGATTGTTGAAAAATTGGCGCAATCCTGTTCTCATGTTCGTCATGAACATAATCATGCCAAAAACAGTCCGTCCAGTAGAAAAGACAATTCGAAATCGGTCACCTATTCCGATGCGCGCGCGGAATTTCCCCGTGCCACCAGTGACTTTGAATCAGGACCAAACCGTTCCGAGCTAGGGCAAGCGATCAAGGACACCGCAGCCAAAAAAAGATGCTGGCGACGAGCTTCCAAAAACTAAAAGAGTGTTCGCAGGCCTCCAATCAGGGGTGGGCTTTCGTGGTTGCGCTCTCTCGCGGCGTTGTATTGCGCTTGTAAGGCGTGATTACGTTTAAAAAGCCGCACCTCAGAAAACAGATAACAGCTGTTTTCCAAATCGCGGTGCGTTAAATTCCGCACTCCCATGGCAACCGAAATATCCGGCCGGCTTCGACGCGTTCTCGGCCTTGGTTTTGGGCTGGCAGTGAGTGTCGGCGGTACGATCGGCGTCGGTATTCTCCGCACACCCGGTTTAGTCGCGGCGCAGGTGCAATCGCCATTGGCGATTCTTTTTTTTGGATTGCCGGAGGGGCATACACACTGCTTGGCGCGAGTTGTTTGACCGAGTTGGGCGTAATGCTGCCGCAAGCCGGCGGCTATTATGTTTATGTCCGTCGCGCCTTCGGCAACGCGGCAGGATTTGCCGTAGGATGGACCGACTGGCTCATGTACTGCTCGATCCTCGCATATGTCTCCATCGCTATCGCCGAGTTCTTGGCGATACTTAGCCCAGCACTAACAGGGATCGTTCGATTCCTCGGTGTTTCAATTCTTATTGGTATTGTGTTGCTGCAGTGGATAGGAATCCGCATCAGTAGTCAGTTTCAAGAAATTACTACGTCGCTAAAATGCGTCGCATTTTTGGCTCTCATTACGATGTGTCTAATTGTGCCTGCCCGTGGCTACACATCCGCCGGCACCACGCCACTCATAGCATTCACAGGGTTGGTCGTAGCGTTGCAGGCGGTCGTGATTACATACGGTGGATGGCAAAGTCCCTTGTATTTCATAGAGGAAGATCGCGATCCAGCGGGCAATCTTCCGCGAACGATGATCGGCGGTGCGTTGTCGGTGATTGGGATTTACCTGCTGGTCAATATCGCGCTGCTGAAGGTGCTTCCCATGTCGGAGCTCTCAGGCGCAACGCTACCCGCGGCGGACGCCGCCCAGGTTATCGCCGGCACACACGGCCGGAACCTTATCACGATATTATCAGTGATTTCGCTCGTGCCCTTATTAAATGCGGTCATGATGATGGGTACGCGCGTTGTCTTCGCTATGGGACGGGATCGGCTCTTCTGGTCGCACACCTCGAGAGTGAACGCCGGCGGCACACCGGATGTTGCCATGTTTTTCACCACCGCGATCGCTCTCACTCTAATTGTAAGTGGGACATTTCAGCGGCTGGTCGCGATGACATCTTTCTTTTTGATGGCCAACTACTCCGTCTGTTGCCTGGCCGTCATCGTGCTACGACGCAGAGAACCGGACTTGCGACGACCTTACCGGGCTTGGGGATATCCTTGGTCGGCATGGACGGTCGTGATCGGTGGTGTGGTCTTTTTAGTTGCGATGTTGGTCGGAGACTCATTCAACGGACTCGCAGCGCTTGGACTGCTTGCTGTCGGGATGATCGGACGCGCGGTGTTCATCCGGCAGGCCACTCCTCCTTAACCCATTACGGTCCGGCCGTCCTGTTTCTACTGGCCCGCAAACAAGCTTAAAGTTGCTAAACATAATGAGTGACTTTGAATCAGACGCTGTTGCGACATCGCGGTCCGCTCGATGCAAAGGGACGTGCAACCTAAAGAAACAGTGCCCGGCAATGCTGGATGCCACGAGGGGAGAAGAGAAACGTTTGGGCTGCAAGTGGTGAATGTTACGCACGAGCAAAACAAAAGCCGCCACGCGGTAAAACGTGACGGCTCACTGTGAAATGCTGCTGCTTGTTAGGTTTTGCTGATCTGTTAGCTTCTTACTTGCGGTGCAGGTTTGTCCGCTTCCAGGTAGGCTTACAAGCCTTCCACGACGAAGCCGTGTGTCACATTGCCCCCGTCAATATACTCTCCCGTGATCGTTCCTGGGTTGTTGTTGCTTTGGGGGATGGTGCCCTGGCCTGCCCCTGTACCCGTGCCCGGAACATCGAAGAACCTAAAGTTGCCTTGGTTATCGAGCAGGAAGCCGTGATTCACGTTGCTTCCGTCGATGTAATTTCCCGCGATCGCTCCGGAGTTGTTGGTGCTTTCAGGGAGGGTGCCCTGGCCTGCGCCTGTGCCCGCACCCGGAACATCGATCGTACGGATGGTGCCGTCGGGAGCGCGCAGGAAGCCGTGATTCACAAAGTTTACGTCGCCGTAAACTCCTTCGATCTCCCCGTTCGGAGTGAGGCTTCCGGGGAATGTGCCGTTGCCGTCGCCCGGGGTCATGTCAGCGCCCGGGGCATCGAACGACGTGATGGTGCCGTCGGGAGCGCGCAGAAAGCCGTGGAAGACCAAGTTCGCGTCTGCGTAACTCCCCGTGATCGCGCCCGCCTGGTTGATGCCGAATGGGAGGGTAAATATGGAGCCCGTCGGGTCGAACTCGGTGATCGTGCCGCTAGGATCGCGCACGAAACCGTGAAACACATTGCTTGAGTCAATGTAGTGTCCCACGACCGCGCCCGCCGGATTGATGGCGAATTGGGACTGTGGAAATGTACCCTGAGGGAACACTGCGCCCGCGCCGGGAGCAATAAAATTGGTAAAGGCGCCGTTAGCGGTGCGCACGTAGGCGGTAACATGATTGCCGTTGTCAGTGTAGAATCCGGTGATTGTCCCCACCGGGTTGACGCTGTAAGCGCGGGTGCCTGGGCCGGAGTTAACGTTTCCACCGCAAAATGGTGGACAAGTGCCCGCGCCCGGAGCGTCGATGACGGTGATCGGTACCGTCGGGAGCGCGCAGGAAGGCGTGCCGAACAAAGTTCGTGTCACGATTGAATCCGGTGATCGTCCCCACCGAGTTGATGCCTTGAGCGATGGTGCCTTGGTTGGGTGCTGTTCCGGAGCCCGGAACCTCGAACGTGGTAATGGTCGTGTTCGTTCCGTCAGCATTCACGGAAAGGCCCAGCCCCAACGTGCAGAGGACCAGGCAAAGTGCAATTGGTAGACGCGGATAAACGTTGGACGTGCAAACAGATTTAGAGATTTTGGTCGGAGTGTTAGACAGAGTATTTTTCATAATTCGTTTTTGTCATTCATTGGAAATAGGCTGGCAATAACCAGATCGCGCAAAAAAGGCTGACCAGTTTCGCTTGTCGCGGGAGCCAAGGCTTTGAGTTACGCAGCATCTCTTGAGAAAGCATTCTCTGGATGCGAAAGTCGCGTCGTGAAAATGAATGGCGCTATCTACGAGCGCACGATCTCATCGGTCCCAAAGCAGCGCCGGCGTCGGTTAATCATGTCGTTCGAAATGGTGCGGCTGGATCGCGCGTCATCCGAGCCGCTTTACCAACAACTGTATCGTCAAATACGAGAAGAACTTGAGAGCGGCAGTTTTGATTCAAGCGCTTCCCGTGTGCCTTCCTCACGAGTTCTCGCTGCAACTCTAGGGATTTCGAGACCGACCGTAAACCAGGCGTTCTCAAAGCTGCTTGAAGAGGGCTATCTTCAAGCCCGGAAACGGTCTGGTATCTTTGTCGCCGATCATTTACCGGCAACTTTTCTGAAGGCTGCCAGGCTTGCGACGACCGCGCGCACCGAGCATTCAACGCGTGTTGCCCGACGAGTGACCAGAATGACCGATTCTCGTAGCGGCCGACAACTCGATGTCGGCGTTGCCGGCCCGCCGAGCGTCACATTCGTCGCGGGGTTGCCGGCTGTGGATGAATTCCCGATTGCTGTTTGGGAACGCTTGCGCGAGCAGGTTTTGGCGAAAAAGGGAGCGCACCTATTGCGTTATGCGTCGAGCCGTGGCGAGATCGAACTAAGGAAGGCAATCGCTGCTTACTTGTGCGACTTCCGTGGCGCCAATTGTCATCCCGACCAAATCGTAGTCGTGGGCGGCATGCAGCAGGCGATGCTGGCGTGTGTGCTCGCGTTAATTAATGAGGGTGAAGTGGCATGGATCGAAGATCCCGGGTTCCATCAGGCACGTAATGTTTTCGCTTTTGTCGGGGCCAAAATCATCCCGCGCCCGATCGATCGTGAGGGGTTGGTAATCGGGAAATGCTCACGGCAAAATTCTCCCAGACTCATTTTCGTCGCACCATCGCACCAGTTTCCCCTCGGTGTGACGATGAGCCTGAAGCGGCGGAAAGCTCTGATCGAGTTCGCAGAGTCGCGCGACGGCTACATCCTGGAGGATGATTATAATTCCGAGTTTCGTTTCGACGGACCGCCGCTGCCATGTCTTCAAGGTCTGGACCATGCTGGCCGGGTGATTTATGCCGGCACTATGAGCAAGATCCTTTACCCATCGCTGCGCCTCGGTTTTCTGATCGCACCGCCGCAACTTGTCGACACCCTCGTCAAGGTGCGCGCTGTCATGGACCAGCACTCCCCAGCGATTGATCAAGCTACCCTGGCGCATTTCATCACCGAAGGATTTTTCCTCAGCCATGTGAAACGGATGCGCGAACTCTATGCCCAGCGACGCGTATTCTTTATCGAACAATTCCAAAAATGGCTCGGCGAGTATTTCGATCTGGAAGTAACTCCGGCCGGTTTGCACTTCATCGCCTGGCTGCGGCGCAGGGAAGATTTACCGTTATTCATGCGTGCTCGTGAGCAAACCGGCGTTTGGCCCCGGCCTCTTTCTTTCTTCTGCATCAAGGCTCAGTTGGATCCGGCATTCGTCTTTGGATTTGCGGCCTGGTCAAACGCGCAAATTGAACAAGGTTTGGCAAAACTAGCATCGGCAGTTAAACAACTGAAGCAGCACGGCGCGGGAAACGGTTCATCGTTTCAAATCCAACATTTGTCACCTGCTACGAGCGAATACTGGCCGTCGACAGCTATCAGATCAAAGTAATTGGCCAACGAAAATTAGATTGAGCAAAACAACCGGCCTTTTTCGAGTCAACGCGACAATCACAAAGACTTGTGGACGCAACCGCTCGCTTGCGGCTCATTCGCGAAGCGCGCCGTCGTCCACCTGATGAGCAGCTCCTCGAGCGGCGTACCGGGCTCGACAATCGTGTCGTGGTCGCGCCCCGCGAATGTCCAATACTCGAGTCGTTGACCAGCGGCGCAGCGCTCTTCGACATACGCGTCGGTGGCAGACGACGGCACGGCGGTGTCCGAGAGGCCTTGCGCGATGACGACGGGAGCCTTTATCGGACCGTCGGGCGTGTTCTGCTCCAGCCGGGCTTGGAGCGCTTTATTCCAACTCGTCGCCAATGCTGGCCCGTCGAACGTCGCCGCCAGTGCCTCGATGCGTTCCGGATCCTCGGGCGGGACGAACGCGCATAGGTTTACTATCTGACGCGCAGCGTCGAGCGCCTCGGGTCGAATCGCTTGCTCGAATGTAATGTCAGGGTAGAACCGGCTGTACGACGTCGCGACATACGCTCCAAACAGCTTGTCTACCTCGACGTTCATCGCGAGAATGTTCTTAACGTTCGCGGCTGGTGCGATTGCCACGACGCCGAGGATTTCGAGGTCCGGCGCGTAGCGCGGCCCGACAATGCCCGTCCAAAGTGCTGCGTGCCCACCCTGCGAGTAGCCCCACACCACCATGCGTTTGTCGAGCGTAAGCTCTGACATCTGCCGCGAGGCGCGGACCGAATCGAGCGTCGCGCGCGCTTCGCCTTCGCCGATCAGGTACGGATGCGGGCCACCCTTCTCTGCGAAGGAGTAATCTGTGGCGACCACGACCCAGCCAGCCATTACGATCCGGTCGCGCTCAAGGATGCCCTTGGTCGGCGTCGACAAAAGCGACGGCATGCATTTCTGCAGCAGGCCCGTCGTAGCGTGCTCCCATGCGATGACAGGACGTGGCCCTGTAGGAGGATCAGTCGGCGCGAACACGATCGCGACTGCCGTCGCTGGCGTGCTGTCGTCCACAGTGGTTGCATAAAGGATGCGCCAGCCTCGGATGCCGGCTGGCAGTATCACGTCTTTGAGCGGCTCGCTCCGCAGCAACGCGCCAGGCTGGTGCGGCAGGGTCGACGGCGGATCGTAGAATGCATCTGGCGCGCCCGCAGTAATGCGCGCGCGGATTTCGTGGGGTGTCGGCGTGGCGCTCGACTCTGACGACGCCCCGTTTGGTCGATTGCAGCTAGCTCCCGCGAGCAAAACAAACAGAATTGCGAAGCCAATCGAACGAAGTCTGGCAATGTGCATAAGAAAGAGTTTTTGAAATTAAGAACCCGTTGCTCTTTCCAACTGCGCTACAGGGCTCAGAATAGCAGAGACACGCGCATAGAACGAACCGACTCTTTACGTTTCGGCGCTTGGGCGAGGCTCGTTTTCGCCGCTGTTGCTCTGGATGGGTCTCTCCTGGCCCATAACATTTTGGCCGAAATGTAAACAGACAGACTCAATTATTGGAATTACGAACCGGTAGACGCGCGCGTGCCGAGCCAACTGACTTTGAAATCACATCGTAGAGCAAAGCCAAGTTTTCGATACCCTGAAACAACTCTTGGTGGTTCTGCGCAGAAGCTGAACGGTTCAATCAATATGTGGACTTGAGGCGAAAACCTGTCACCTGACGAGAAATTCTTGAGGCCGACGCTCGATTCGTTGAATCCAAAGCCGATGCGTGCTGCATCTCAGTGAAAAACAAAGGAAAGTTTTCATGATCCAGGATTTCAGGTTTGCGTTGCGGCAGCTCCTCAAGGCGCCGGGCTTCACGGCCGTTGCGGTTTTGACACTAGCACTGGCAATCGGAGTTAACTCGGCCATTTTCGCGCTGATTAATGGCGTGGTGCTGCGTTCCCCCATTCCTGTGCGGCCTAACGAAATCGTCAATGTGTTCACAGCACGCCAAAACGCGAGCCACGATTATCGTCAGTTCTCCTACAACGAGTACCGCGAACTGCGCGAGAACGGCGCAGATGTCTTTGTCGATCTAGCCGCGATCGAGTTCGCCGTCGCCGGGATCGGACGCGATCATGAGATGCGGCGCAGCTTCGCGTTCCTTACGTCCGAAAATTATTTCTCGATGATGGGTGCGCAGCCGTTTCGCGGCCGATTTTATAGCTCCGAGGAATGCAAACCGAACGCGAACATTGCTGTAGTCGTTGCGAGCTACGGATTTTGGAAACGCAACGGCGCACGTGCCGATTTCGTCGGCAGCACATTGCAGGTAAACGGCCAGCCTTACACAATCATCGGCATCACGCCCGATGGGTTCAGCGGCGCGAGTGCGCTGGTGGCGCCGGACATCTGGGTGCCGCTCGGAATGCGATCGCAGCTTGGCTCGGCCTTCGGCGATTCCGAAACGATGCACGACCTGCTGAACCCGAGGAATTACACGTTCAATCTCTCCGCGCGCCTGCGGTCCGGCATGACGATTGACATCGCGAAGTCGCGGCTGCCGGTGCTGGCGCAGCGACTCAATACCATTCAACCGGACGGCGCCGAAGGCGCGAGAGAGTTACAAATCCAAACACCGTCGCGGTTCAGTCTGAGCACGCAACCGGCGGACGACGGCCCGATCACATTAATTGCGACGTTGCTGATGGGCATGGCCGGAGCGGTGTTGCTCATCGCATGTTTGAATCTCGCGAACATGCTGCTCGCACGCGCCACCTCGCGCTCGAAGGAGATCGCAGTGCGGCTCGCAGTCGGCGCATCGCGCTGGCGAATCGTCAGGCAATTACTGTGTGAAGGATTACTGCTCGCATTTTGTGGCGGCGCCGTCGGCCTCCTCCTGAGCACGTGGTGCAACGATCTCCTGCTGCAACAGCTGGTATCTTTGCTCGCTTCGGTGAACTTCTCCGTCATCCTGAAGTTGCGTCCGGATTTCTTCGTTCTCTCGGCGACGTTTTTGTTCTGCCTCATCGCGACGGTGCTGTTCAGCCTCGGCCCGGCATTGAAAGCGACGAAGGCTGATCTGGTTAACGACCTCAAAGAACAAATAGGCGAACCGGCGCGTATCGGACGTTTCAACCGCTTCTTCGCGCCGAGACACATTTCGGTCATGGCGCAAATCGCGCTCTCGCTGATGCTGCTTTTCGCTGCCGGATTATTTTACCGCGGTGCACTCAAAGCCGCCGGACTCAATCCCGGTTTCAAAGCCGCGGGCGACCTCATCACCGAATTCGATTTCAGCCTCGTGAAAAGAACGCCGGCGGATGCGCGTCGGACAATCTTTGGGATGGTGCAACGCGCGCGCGAGCTGCCGGGCGTGACCGGGTCAGCGGTGGGCACGATGTTGCCTTACGCCGATTTCACGAACACGCGTCGAATCCTTCGCGCGAAAGACGCCATGCCTAACGACCCGAAAGCGCCCGACCCGAGCGCCAATGCGCTCTTCACCGCGACGACGTCCGGCTACTTCGATGCGCTCGGCGTGAAACTGCTTCGTGGCCGCGATTTCACACAGGCGGAATGCGAGAACAAGGACGCGCGACGTGTTGCCATTATTGATGAAGAAATGGCAAAAAAACTTTTTCCGAACGAGGATCCGATCGGTCAGCATATTCGCTACACGCAACCGCCGAAGGACGGATCGCCTAACGACATGGAAATTGTCGGCGTGGTCGGCAGGCATCTTCATTCTGTCACGGGCGACACCATCATCGCACGATTGTTCGTCCCGCTGGCGCAAGGATATAACGGCCAGATTTACATGCACGTGCGCTTCAACACTCAGGATCGACATGCCGTGCTCGCGATGGTGCCGGCGCTGCGACAAACATTGCGCGAGATCGATCCCGACCTGCCGCTGCTGCAGATGACACCTTATGTCGATCTAATGGAGAAATCGCCGAACCTTTGGATCATTAAACTCGGCGCGATCTTGTTTGGTGCGTTCGGCAGCATCGCGTTGTTGCTCGCGGTGGTCGGCGTTTACGGAGTGAAAGCTTATGCTGTCGCGTGTCGGACCCGCGAAATTGGAATCCGCATGGCATTGGGTGCACATCGGCGCGACGTGTTTGCTCTCATTATGCGACAGGGCGCGATGCAAACGGCTCTTGCTGTCGGCGTCGGTCTGCTTCTTTCACTCGTTGTAGGACGCGTCCTGGCCAGAATTTTGTATGAAGTGAGTCCTACCGATCCATTGGCGCTCGTCAGTGCAAGTTTGATGCTCGCCACTGCGGCGCTCCTCGCTTGTTTCTTGCCAGCGAGCCGCGCCACTCGCGTCAATCCGATGACGGCACTGCGAACGGAATAACCAGACGAAATCTCAGTTTGAGCACCTAACATGCGCGCGATGGAAGCGTGCCAGAACTGCACCCAGTGGGGAGACAAATAAGATATCCACTGAGCCATCCGCACGACGCAGCTTTCTCCATTTCCCGGTTTATGGCGCGATCGCACGGGCTTCAGCGGGCTTTGACGCCTGGGCCAATTCGCTGCCTGTTTTGCGATCGCTAATCACAAATGTGTTGTTTTCTCCGAGCGTCGACCATGGCCCGCGCGATACTTCGCTAAACTCCACGAAGCGCCAGTCGGTCACATCCGTTTGGTTTAATCCCAGATAGTCACGCACAGCAGGAGAGACATCGAGACCCGCGCCTTTGTTTAGTTTGGGTTTCGGACGTTCGTTGCCAAAGACATATTGCCAATAATCGGTGCGGAAAGGTCCTGCGTCTTCCCATTGCGCATAGGCCGTTCGATTCCCTCTGCGGATCGCGACCCATCGATCCTTGCAGGTGGAAACGCCGGGGCCTTGGTACGCTTCCTTGAACCACGGAACGACGCGGGGCGCTTCCGGCCGATGACCAGTGGCTGCCTTATCGTTGTATGGGAGGGCGCAGTAAAACGGGTTCTGTCGAGGCGTGAACTTTACCGGAATGTAATTGCTGCGATGCGCTGGATTTGGATCGTCAAATCCGCCGTAACTTCTGCTCCAATTTTTGTCCCAGGAGCTGGTGCGGTTCGGCACGGGGTTATTGCCGCTCGGCTGCTCGCCGATCCAAAAGACCGTTGTCACAATATTTTTCTTCCACGGATAGCGCTCTCCTGTGGCTGAGACGCTCTGCGTAGTGTTTAAACAGCCCGCGCTGATCGCCGCCAGCGCGCCGAGCAACAGGATCGATATTGCTTTCATCATACGCTTCCTTGTTTTTCTGCTCTCCGTCCGGGACGTTGTCGCGGACGCGTTCGCTTTGCGGTTCTTCTCTCAGCGCCACTCAATGGCACAACGAGTAAACTTTTTCCATCAGTCGTTGAAACTGCGACAGGTCTAGCGGGATCAACGTTTAGTAATTCCAGCACGGGCTTGTCCAGGATCAGGGCGAATGAATTTCCGTGCCTCACAAGCATTTTGATCATCTCCGGTGACTCATTGTACATACATTGTATCACCGTTCAAGCACCAATCTTCTGCCCAAACATTGGTTCGCGGGGAGACCCGCAACGGATTTCGGTAGTTGGAATCTGGCTTTGAATTTATTAAGTCTTCCTCTTGACAGTCTAGGGAAATAGTTGAACGCTTTCTTTACTAAGACTGTCTAGGTTTGAGGATTATGGCCAAAGAGAAACCTGACCTCGTTTACGGGACGCTCGACATGTTGATCTTGAAGGCGTTGCAGCATGACCCGCGACATGGACTGGCGATTGCCGATCGTATCCAGCAAATATCGAAGGAAATTTTGCGTGTCGAACAAGGCTCGCTTTATCCAGCGCTCTATCGTCTCGAGGCCCAGGGCTGGATCAAGGCCGAGTGGGGTGTCTCCGACAACAATCGCAAAGCTCGCTACTACAAACTGACCGCCACCGGCCGCAAACAATTGGCTGCGGAACAAGAGCATTGGTCTCGCATAACCAAAGGAATCGATCTCGTCCTGTCCGGAGCCTGACAAGTATGTCGCAATTTCGCGCCTGGTTTTCTCGAGTGCTTGGATTGTTTTGCAAAAAACGCCGCGATGCGGAGATGACCGACGAAATGCAGCATCACCTTGAGCTGTTGATCGAGCGGAACATCGCGGTCGGCATGTCGCCCGACCAGGCGCGCAACGCCGCGTTGCGGCAGTTCGGGGGACTCGAGCAGGCCAAGGAAATCGCCCAGGAGCAGCGCGTCTGGCGATGGGCGGATGAATTTCTACAAGATCTGCATTTTGGCGCGCGGATGCTTTTGCGGAATCCGGGCTTTTCGGCTCTGGCAATTCTTTGCCTGACGCTCGGCATCGGCACAACCGCGGCGGTCTTCAGTTGGATCGAAGGAATACTCGTCAGGCCCTACCCGCTCGTCGCGCAGCAGGACCGGATGTTCGCGCTCAACGCTACGACCCGAGGCGTTCAGGGTTACACTGGACTTTCTTATCCCGACTTCCTCGATATACAAAAAAGCTCGACGCTGTTCGAGTCGTTCATCATCGATCGAATCATGGGCACAACGCTGAGTGTCGGCGACCGCGCCGAACGCGCGACGGGTGGAATTGTCTCCGCGAATTATTTCGACGCGCTCGGTGTTCGACCGATTCTGGGGCGCGGATTTCGAGGGGGAAGAAGGCAGCGGCCGAAACGCGCACCCTGTCACGGTGATTAGTTACCAAACTTGGAAAGATCGTTACAAAGGCGATCCGGAGATCATCGGCAAAACGCAGTATCTCAACGGAGTTCAGTACACGATCATTGGCGTCGCGCCGGAGAAATTTCACGGCACCTTCATTGGCTATTCCTTTCAGTTCTGGGTGCCGACGTCGATGCAGGAAACTTTCGATACGACCGGCTACAAACTCGAAGACCGCGGCGCGCGCTGGATCGAAGGTTACGCTTTTCTCAAACCCGGAGTCACGCGACAACAGGCTCAGGCGGAACTTTCGGCGATCGCGAAACGGTTGGAGAACGATTATCCGGAGACGGATCGCGGGCATGAGATCGGAATCCTGCCCTTGTGGAAAACACCGTTCAACCAGGCGGGAGCGCTCTCCTCCACGCTCGCGATCACACTCGCCGTTGCGATCTTTGTTCTGCTCATCGCCTGCGCGAATGTGAGTAATCTGCTGCTCGTGCGCTCATTGTTGCGTCGGCACGAAATGACGATGCGCCTCGCGCTCGGCGCAGGCCGAGCTCGCCTGGTCAAACAACTCGTTACCGAAGGCTTGCTGCTTTCGCTTATCGCGGCGGCCGGCGGAATCGCGGTTGCGTATTGGGCGCGCAACGCGCTCGTGCTCGCGTTTCCATCGCCGGCGCCGGGTGTCATCATGGAGTTCGCTGGTCAAATCGACTGGCGGGTGCTCGCGATTACGATTGCGATTTGTGTCGGCTCAACGTTGTTGTTCGCGCTCGTGCCCGCGATTCAGGCGAGCCAGGCCGATCTTTCTGGCGCGCTCAAGAGCGAAGCCGGCGGTGTGCTCGCCGGCTCGAGCCGTTCCCGTCTGCGCTCGGCTTTCGTGCTCGTCCAGGTGTCGCTCAGCTTTGTTCTGCTCGCCGGCACCGCGTTGCTTTTGCAAAGCCTGCAACGAACACAAAACGCGAGTCCGGGATTTTCGACTGATGTGCTGATGACCGGCGTGGACCTGTTTTCCGCGGGCTACAACGTCGGGCGCGCGAAAACTTTTCACACTCAGTTGCTCGATCGCGTGCGCGAACTGCCCGGCGTGGAATCGGCGACGCTGGTGCGCGTGCCGCCATTCACCTATCTCCCGTACTCTTCCGAGCCGATCGAAGTTGACGGCTACCAGACGAAACCGGACGAGCAACCGACCGTCGAATACGACGAAGTCGCCGAGCAATATTTCGCAACGATCGGGATATCGATTGTGGCCGGGCGCGAGTTTCTGCGCAGCGATGACGAGAACGCGCCGCCAGTCGCGATCGTAAACGAAACAATGGCAGCGAAGTATTGGCCCGGAAAAGATCCGATCGGCCAGCGGCTTAAGGTAAAAGACAAATGGTTCCAGGTGATTGGCGTGGCGAAGAACGCGAATTACAACACCAAGCTCGAACCGCTAAAGCCATTCTTCTACGTGCCGCTAAGACAGAATTGGTCGATACAAAGTTATCTATTCATTCGCACGCGAGAGAGCGCCGGCACCCTCCTGAATGCGCTGGCGCGCGAAGTGCATGCGCTCGATGCAACCATCGCACCGCGCGTTGTGTATCCGTTGCAGCAGAATGTCGATCGTATGAGCTATATGCAACGACTCGCCGTCACGCTCGTCGCGATTTTCGGCGGCATGGCCTTGTTCCTCGCCGCGATCGGCCTCTACGCGGTGATGTCGTATTCGGTCTCGCAAAGCACGCGTGAGCTCGGCGTGCGTATGGCGCTCGGCGCGACCGTGCGAGATCTTTTGCAATTGGTCATTTCGCGCGGCTTGCGATTGACCATCGCCGGAATCGTGATCGGCGCCGCTGCGGCATTGTTACTCACGCGCTTGATGGGCAACCTGCTTTACAAAGTGAGTCCGCGCGATCCGATCGCGTTCGGCATGGCATTGATTGTTTTGCTCGCCGTTGCGCTCGTCGCCTGTTTTCTCCCCGCGCGTCGTGCCACCCGCATCGATCCCGCGCGCGCGCTGCGAACGGTAAACGCATCGTTCGCCCAATCTGGAGCGCAGCGCTGCAACGCCGTACGTGCGTTTAGGCCAACAAAAAATGTGACAGTAGACAGAATTCTGAATCGGCGACGTCTGCAATATGATGAGTGGCTCAGCAGAGGGAGCGGAGCGCCTCGCGAATATTCTTCGAGAGATTCTTGCCTTGTCTGAAACAAAGCGGCCGAACCACTCGAAGCCCGCAGGCGCCGATGATCCAAACGAATTATTCGACGCGCAGAGCGTCAATGGGATTGACCAACCTTGCGCGCCTGGGAAACAGACAACCGACCGGTGCAGGGAGCCCGAGGATCAGGATTGTGTTCAATAGCAACAGCGGGTTCTACGCTTAGCGAATTTCAGATGTTTCGCATCATTCAGTCCGTAACGCCTGCACTGGATTGACAAGTGTGGCGCGTCGCGCCGGCAACAGACAGGCGAGCAACGCGGTCACAGCGAGCAACGCGGTTGCGCTGCCAAGCAACGCCGGATTATGCGCTGAAGTTTGATAGAGCTGAGCCGCGATCAATCGGCCGAGAGCAAACGCTGCGGTAATTCCGATCGCGAGTCCAATAAGAACGGGTTTCATTCCCTGGTTCACCACGAGTCGAAGCACATCGCGAGTTTGGGCACCGAGCGCCATGCGCACGCCAATCTCGCCAGTGCGTTGTTCGACGCTGTAGGCAACCGCGCCGTAAATCCCGATGCGTGGCGAGGAGCAAGGCGACTCCGGCGAAAATGCCGAGCAACCACATCATCAACCGCGCCTGGCCGAGCGCTTGCGCCACGACGCGCTCATCGGTTGCGGCAGCACGAAGGCGAGACCGGGATCGATGTTTCAAGCGCGGACTGCACCGATTTCGTGACGCTATCCGACGCTAAGGGGCTGCGCACGGTGATGCTAAGGAACGGAAAATTTTCCTGCGCCAACGGCCGATAAAATTCCATCATCGTTGCGCTGATCCAGTCGCGCTGAGCGCACATCGCCGACGACGCCGACGATCTCCACAGGCACGCTGCCGCTTGTCGACGAGCAACGTTTTGCCGATCGGATTTTCATTCCCGAAGATGTTTTCGCACCGGCCTGCGCTGATCAGGATCACATTCGGATGATCGGCGATGTCCTGCTCATTGAAATCGCGGCCGGCCAGGAGCGGAATGCCAAGGTCTGGAACCATCCAGGCGCGATGTCATTGGAAGGCGCGCCCTTGCGCTCTGCGACCGGCGGAACGTTACCTTCGGCGCGCGTATAGAGCGTTGCACCGACCCGCCAATCAGCGGAATAGTCGCGCGCTGATCGTCGCGCTCCTGCGACGCCGGGCACGGCGCGCAAGGCGTTGAGTCAGTTTGCTCCGCGAAACGTGTGCGCGCGAACCGAGATCGGGATATTGCGCCTGCGGCATGACGGTGAAGCGCACGATCCAGAGATTGTCGAACTTGAAACCGAGGATCTTGATGACTCAGGCGGACAAAACTGGCGATGAGCAACGACGCGCCGGCGACCAGCGTGACCGAGAGCGCGACTTGCGCGCCAACGAGAATTTTACGGAAACGTTGCTGGCGAACGCTGCCGGCTGTGCCGCGGCCGCCTTCTTTCAAGCGCATCGACGAGATCGGCACGCGAACTTTGCAGCGCCGGATACAAACCCATCACCAGGCCGGTGAGGAACGACAGCGCGATCGTAAAGGCGAGCACGGGCAAACGAGAGCGCGGTCGCGCGTACCTGCTTCGATCGGCAGGAAGTTGGCCGCAAGTCGCGGCAACGAGCGGAACCAATTGCCAGGCGAGCACTGCGCCCGAGAATCCCGGCGATGAAACTGATGAGCACGCTCTCGAAAACGAAGAGTCGCACGACGCTCGCGCGCGAGGCCCCGAGCGCCATGCGCAGCGAAATCTCGCGCCGCCGTCCGCTGAACCTAACGAGTAACAGGTTCGCCACATTGCTGCATGCAATGAGCAACACAAACGCGACCGCCGCGAGCAAGGTCGCGAAACCCGGCCGCAAATTTTCCGTCACGTCCTCCGGCAGCGTCTTCACCGACTGTGCCCGATTTGCGTCGATCTTCTCCGGGTATTGGGCGCGATAGCTGTTCTCGAGCAATTGCAAAGCGGCGCGCGCCTGCTCGAACGTCATACCCGGTTTCAATCGTCCGACAGCGCGCAGAAAAGCCGTGCCGCGCATCATGCGCTCGTGACGAAAAACCCGGGAATCACGAACGGCTTCGTCGTCCAGATATCCGCGTTCGGCCCGGTCCACGAGACCGGGAGGTTCGGCATAACGCCGACAATCGTGTGCGGCACGCCGTCGAGCGTAAGGCCGCGGCCGATCACATTCGGATCACCGCTGAGCCGCGTTTTCCAAAATCGTTCCGTGACCACCGCCACATCGGCGCTTTCTTCTTCCTCCGGCAAAAAGGTGCGGCCGCGGATCGGTCGGAGGCCGAGCACATCGAAGTAATTAGACGGTTGATTTGAACACCGGGACCTGCAACGCGATCGCCGAGCCCGGTGAGCGTGGACGCGGAGACCGTTTTCCGCGCCGAAGCCGTCGAAGATGGTTTGGCTATCGCGAAAATGCATAAAGCGCGGCGCGGAGAGCGGGAAGTCGACGGTTGCTGCTCGCGCGAGTTTGCAGAATACGTGGAGCAACCGCGCCGGTTCGCTGGAACGGGAGTCCGCGGAGGAAGAGATCGTTGATCAAACTGAAGATGGCGGTGTTCAGCCCGATGCCGAGCGCAAGCGTGAGGACGGCAAGCAACGGTGAATCCGGGAGATTTGCGAAGCTGGCGGAAAGCGAAACGTAGATCACTAATCATACATGGTTACGCTGAACGTAAGGCTTGAATCGGGTCAACACGTGCGGCGCGGCGCGCCGGGAGCAAACATGCAATCAACGCTGTCGTCGCGAGCAAAAGCGTTGAGCCGACCAGCAGGGCCGGATTGTGCGCCGAAACCTGATAAAGCTGCGAAGCAATTAAACGACCGAGCGCGAAGGCCGATCCAATTCCGATGCCTAGCCCGATGAGGACCGGTTTCATTCCCTGGTTCACAACGAGGCGCAACACATCGGGCGTTTGCGCACCGAGCGCCATGCGAACTCCAATTTCTCTAGTGCGTTGCTCGACGGTGTAGGCAACTGCGCCGTAAATCCCAATGCTGGCGAGGAACAAGCGCGACTCCGGCAAAAATTCCGAGCAACCACATCATCAGCCGCGTCTGGCCGAGCAGCTTGCGCGACGACCGCGTCCATCGTTTGCGGCACCGCGATGCGAGACCGGGATCGACTTTCGCAAGCGCGGAGCTGCACCAGCTTCGTGACCGCATCGACTTTTAGATTGCTGCGGACAGTCGATGTTAAGGAATGGAAAATTATGTTGCGCCCACGGCCGATAGAGTTCCACACCACGGCGCTCGGCCACTCGCACGAGCGCACATCGCCGACGATTCCGACAATTTCCGCCTGCTGACACCGGTTACGAGCAAACTCTTTCCGATTGGATTCTCGCCCGGATAAATTTTTTTCGCACCGGCCTGACTGATCAGGACAAACTTTCTGTCCGCCGGCGATGTCGTGCTCATTGAACTCGCGGCCGGCCAGAAGCGGCACTCCCCAGGTCTTGAAATATCCGGGGGCGATCTCGTGAACGGCGCGCGATCGCGCGCTTCTCGACTCGGCGGAACATCACGGTCGCCCCGCGCATAAAGGATAGCGACTGCAGCCAACCAAAGGAATATCGCCGCTGATAGTCGCGCTCTCGATACCCGGAACAGTGCGCAACTCATCGAGTGTTTGTTCAACAAAACGTTGACGCGACCGAGGATCGGGATACTGCGATGTCGGCAGTGTAACCGCACCCGTCCAAAGATTCTCGAGACCGGAAGCCGATGTTTTGCTGACTCAAGCGGATGAAACTCGTGATGAGCAATGCTGCGCCGGCCAACAGCGTGACCGAGAGCGCGACTTGCGCGCCGACAAGGAATTTGCGGAAGCGCTGTTGCCGTAGACTGCCGCTTGTGCCGCGGCCGCCTTCTTTCAACCCGTCAACCAAATCGGCGTGCGAACCCTGAAGCGCCGGATAAATTCCCATCGAGAGACCGGTCAAGATCGACAATCCAATCGCGAATAGTAGAACTGGAATCGACAAACTGGACGGAGTTCCGGTTTCCAACGGAAGAAGTTTGGACGCCATCCCGGGGACCAACGGCACCAAATGCCAGGCCACGAGCGCGCCGCCCGCTCCCGCAATTACACTCAGCAGCAAACTTTCGGCAACGAAGAGACGGACGACACTCGTGCGCGAAGCGCCAATCGCGATTCGCAACGCGATCTCGCGCCGGCGTCCACTGAAACGAACGAGCAATAGATTAGCAACATTGCTGCAAGCAATTAGCAAAACGAAACTCACCGCGGCGAAAAGTGTAGCGAAGCCCGCGCGGAAATTCCGGGTAACGTCTTCAGGCAAAGTCCGCAGCGTCGTTACCAATGCGCTGTCGATCTTGTTCGGATATTGGGCACGATAACTCTGTTCCAACGATGGCAATGCGGCGCGCGCTTGTTGAACGGTCACCCCTGGTTTCAATCGTCCGACTGCGCGCAGAAAAAAGGCGCCGCGCATCATTTGCTCATAACTGAAGCCGGGAATCTGAAAAGGTTTCGTCGTCCAAACTTCCGCGATCGGGTTCGCCCCGAACCACGTTGCCGGCATGTTTGGCAGAACGCCAACGATCGTGTGCGGCGTCCCATCGAGCGTGATGCTTCGCCCAATCACATTCGGATCGCCTCCGAGGCGTTCCTGCCAGAAATTTTCCGTCACCAATGCGACGTCGGCGCTTTCCTCTTCTTCCGGCAGAAAATTGCGGCCAAGAATTGGGCGAACGCCAAGCACATCGAAATAGTTGGAGGTCAATCGGCCACCAAATATTTGGACAGGATCGCCAAGTCCGGTCAGCGTGAACGCAAAGAAATTTTCCGCAGCGAAACCGTCAAAAATCGTCTGACCGTCGCGATAAAGTTGGTAACGCGGCGCCGATATTCCGACATCCGCCAAATCGCGCGCCTTGTCGCCGTTGATCGAGGTGAACAATGCGCGACGGTTCCTTGAACGGCAGCCCGCGCAGAAACAGATCGTTGATCAAACTGAAGATCGCGGTGTTCAGCCCGATGCCGAGTGCAAGCGTGAGGACGGCGATCAAAAGTGAATCCAGGCGATTGCCGAAGTTTACGGAATGCGAAACGAATATCGTTCATGATTGAAGATTGGGTTGATGGGCCTTTGGGAAATCATTCCGTTCTTAACGCGACGATTGGATCGACACGCGAAGCGCGCCGCGCGGGAATCCACGAAGCAAGAAGAGCCGCGCCAAAAAGTACCAGCCCCACGCCGAGATAAATTCGCGGATCGACGCCCTTCACTTCGAAGAGGACACTTTGCAATGCGCGCGAGAGCGCAAAAGCGGCAACCAGACCGATCGCTGAGCCGATTAAAAGCAATTTCATTCCATGGGAAAGAATCAGCGCGCGAATTTGGGCGGGCCGTGCACCGAGCGCGAGACGAATACCGATTTCTGGAACGCGCTCGAGCGTTGTGTAAGCGAGAAGCCCGTAGAGTCCGATCGTCGCCAACAGAAGCCCGAGCGCTGCGAAGATCGAGAAAAGAAAACTCAACAGGCGTTGCGTCCCCCAGGTTTCCTCGACGCGATCAGTCATCGGACGGAGATCAAACATCGGCAGCGAAGAATCGATTGAAATGACAGCATCGCGGACGGAGCGCGCCAGCGGTGCAGGGCCTATTGTCGATCTTACAAACAGGGTGAGACTCGTTCGCTGCGCCTGGCCCAACGAACAGTAAATAACCGGCAATGGTGCCATTTCATCGACTGCATGAAAGCGCATGCGCGCGACCACACCGACGATCTCGCTCATCATCCAACCTTCCTCGTCGTTGCCCGCATCAACACCGATGCGTTTGCCGATCGGGTCTTCGCCGGGAAAATATTGTTCGGCCATGGCTTGATCGATAATGACGACGCGCGGTGAATCTTTCGTGTCGCGTTCATTAAAAGTGCGGCCGCGCAACAGCGGCACCTTGAGTGTCGAAAAGTAATCGCCGGCAACCACTTCAAGATCGCTGTTCAACATGTCCGAAGGTTGCGGGCGTCCATTCTCCTCGCGCCAGAAACCAGTTTGCCATCCGCCCATGAGCGGACCGTTGGAACTGACGGCCGCGCTTTGCACGCCGGGCAACGCGCGCACTTTGTCGAGCAATCTTTTTGCAAATATGTCGATCTTGTCGCGGTCATCGTATTTTCGCCATGGCAACTCGAGCCGCGCAGTGAAGAGCGCACGCGGTTCGTAGCCTAACGAGAGCGATTGCAGGCGCGAAAAACTTTTCAAAATGAGACCGGCCGCGACTAGCAAAGTGAGCGTGAGCGCAATCTCGCTGATCACGAGCCAATCCCGCGCGCGCTTCGCCGAAGGCGAATCACCGCTTCCAGCCGTGCCGGTTTTCAGCGCGAGCTGAACGTCAGCGTGCGATGCCTGCCACGCCGGCCATAAACCGAAAAGCACTGTAGTAAGCGACGCGATCAAAAACGTGAAACCGAGAACCGGAAAATCGAAGGAAATCTGTTGGAATCGGGAAACGCCTCCCGGACTCAGCGCGATCAAACCGTCGCGGACCCAAACGGCAATGAAAAACCCGAGAGTTCCACCAAGGAGCGCGATCACGAAACTTTCGATCAACAACTTCTTGATAAGCTGTCCGCGGGTAGCGCCAACCGCTGCGTGAACGGCAAACTCCCTCGCCCGCCAGGCGCCTCGCGCAGCGAACAAATTGGCCAGATTCGCGCACGCGATCAACAACACCAGACCCACTGCTCCGAGAAGCAATCCGAGATTAGTCCGGTATTTGCCGACTAGATTTTCCAACAGCGGCGTGACAACGGCCGTTTCCTGTCCGTTCGTGTCGGGGTACGTTTTTTCCAAACGCGCGGCGATCCCTTTCATCTCCGTGCGCGCTTGAGCGACTGTTACGCCCGGCTTGAGCTTGCCCCAAACGTAAATCATTGGGTGATGCGAACGATCCATCCAGGCGGAGTTGTTGCTCCTTCGCATTAGCGACAACCAGACATCCGTGTCCTGCGGTGAGGTTACTTGCTGCGGCATCACGCCGATGACCGTGAAGTTTTGATCGTGCAACGTGATCGAGCTTCCGAGCACTGCCGGGTCGCGATTGAACGCGTGCTGCCAGAGGCGATCACTGATGATAACGACCGGCGCGGCTCCGACTTTGTCCTCGTCTTCGCTAAATGTCCGGCCGATCTTCGGCGGCAATCCGATGATGTCGAAAAAATTTCGCGTCACAGACGCGCACGAAACGCGTTCAGGATCGCGACCCGAGATACCGCTCAGATTTCGCGATTCCTTATGCGTAGCGGCAAGATGTTCGAAAACTGTGTTGTCATTTCGCCAGTCGAAGTAGTCAGGCAATGCAACCGAATAATCCTGTCCCGGTCCGGAGGATTCGTTCAGGACCATCATCCTGTCCGCGTTTGGGTAAGGCAGCGGTCGCAGTAACACCGCATTGACGATGCTGAAGATAGCGGTGTTAGCGCCGATCCCCAGCGCGAGCGTGAGGACAGCGACCAGAGTGAATCCCGGTGACTTGCGAAGCTGGCGAACAGCAAACTTTAGATCGCTCACATTATTCAGTTCGCAGGGCAATAACCGGATTGATTTTCAGTGCGCGGCGTGCGGGGAAATAGCAAGCCGCGAAAGCAGCCAGCGCCAAGAGCGAAGTGACACCGATGAAAATAACTGGATCGCTCGGATTCACTCCATAAAGAAACGAGCCGGCGAGGCGAGTCGATGCAAACGCGGCAAACAAACCAAAGCCCAGGCCGATCGCGGCGAGGAACATCCCCTGCCGCAACACCAGTTGAATCACCTGACTTGTTTGAGCGCCGAGCGCCATCCGAATTCCTAACTCGCGTGTTCGTTGACTAACCGAATAGGCCATGACGCCGTACACGCCCATTGAAGCGAGTACGAATGCAAGCAAGCCAAGACTTCCCAGCAACATCGCACCCATCCATGACGGCCAGAGCGCAATGGACATGTGATCACGGATTGTCTTCTCATAAACGATTGGAATGTGAACATCCACATCGCGAACAGTCTGCCGAATCTGGTTAAGCATCACACCTGGTGCGCCGGTCGTGTGAACAAAGAGCGTAATTCCGGCGTCGGTAATTTCCTTTAGAGGCCAATAGACCATTGGAATTGGGGTTTCGCCGAGCGTGACCGCCTTGGAGTTGCGCGCGATTCCAATTACTTCGATCGGTGCCTTGTCGATCATGAATCTGAATCGACGTCCCAAAGCATCTTCGTTAGGCCAAAACTGTTTGGCCATGGTTTCGTCGATGATCGCGACCGGAGCAGCGTTCTTCTCCGCGTCCTGCTCCGTAAAGTTACGGCCGCGCAGAAGCTGGATGCCCATGGTTTGGAAATAACCAGGAGTGATCGGACTGTAATTTGCGAATCGGCGATTGTGTTCATCGTTTGGATCGCGGCCGTCGATCACGATCGTCCGGGCTTCGCCGCCCTGCCCCAGCGGCACCCAATTGTTTACATCGGCTCCCGCGACACGCGGATCATGTCTGATTTGATCGAGGATCGCCCGCACGACTTGAAGAGCGCGATCACTGTCGTAGCCAGCGAGTACCGGATTGATTGTAACAACGTCGAGGTTGTCGGTCCGAAACCCGGGATTGATTGCCTGGGCTTTGTAAAACGACTTCAAAAACAAGCCGGAGCTGATCAAAAGAAGGAGAGAGACAGCGATTTGTGCAACCACGAGCAAGCTGCGCAGATTAACTCGGGTGACTGCACCGCCTCCAGTGGACGCACGTTCGCGTAATCCCTGAGTGAGATTCCACCGCGCGGTTTGCAGTGCTGGCGCGAGTCCAAATATGACGCCGCTCAAAACGGCGACAACAAACGAGAAAATGAGGACTCGCCAATCTGGCTGCGGATTCAAGTCAATTGGGAATGGAGTCGGTGGAAGCAGAGCGACCAGCACATCACCGAGGCAATAGGCAAGAATAACGCCACCGGCGCCGCCGAGGACGCCAAGCAAGATGCTTTCGGTCAACAATTGTCGCACGATTCGTCCGCGGCCCGCTCCCAGTGCCAAACGAACTGCTATCTCGCGTTGGCGCGCAGCAGACCGCGCGAGCAACAAGTTGGCGACATTCGCGCACGCGATCAGCAGAATGCTCGCTGACGCGACGAGCAAGAGAAGCGAAACGTCGCGGGCGAGATTTTCATTGTTCGGGCCGCCCAGCCCTTGCGACTTGGCTGCCTCAAGCGACAGGAGTGCAATCGAGCGCTCTTTGTTTACGTCGGGATAAGCCTGTTCGAGCTGTTTCGCGATCGTGCGCATTTGCGCCTGAGCTTCTGACATCGTCACCCCGGGCTTGAGCCGCGCAATAATGTTCAGCAACAGCGCACGGCGCAATTCGAACCACAAGTCGCCGCCCGGACGGACCCATTGATGCATCGAGATCGGCACCCAAAGATCCGGAGAAAAGCCGACGTCTACGCCGGTAAAAGCTGCCGGCGCCACTCCGATCACGGTGAAGGAATGTCCGTTTAATGTAATTGGACTGCCGACAATTGCCGGATCGGCTCCAAGTTTTTTCCAAAAGCCGTAGCCGAGGACGACGACGGGATGACCGTTAGGCGTAGCATCCTCTTCCGGCAAAAATGTGCGGCCGAGGTGCGGTTTGACCTGAAGCAGATCGAAATAATTTCCGCTAACGAGTAAGCCACCGACATTCAACGTATCGCTGCCACGGGTCATTCCCATTCCGGCAAACGTGTATGCCGCCATCGAACTGAACGCCGTGTTCTGTTTGGCGTAATCCTGAAAGTTTAAATAGGAGGTCGATTGGTTTCCCGGAATGTGGTTATCGGTCGTAAAAACTTTGACCACTTCTTCTGAGTGGCCGACCGGCAACGGTCGCAGTAGCAATGCGTTGATGATGCCGAAAACGGTCGTGTTCGCACCGATTCCAAGAACCAGGGCTAAAAATGCGACGATGGAAAAAGCCGGGTACTTAATGAGCATCCGCAAAGCGAAACGAATATCAGCGATCATAAATTAAAACTCCTGGATTAGTATTATTTCATAACGAATGGCGACAATAGATCGATAAGGCGGGTGGAGGTCAGCTGCGGCCGTTTCCTTTCTCGGATGACTTTTTATCGATTCGCTTGAAAACGATCTTTTCGCGACTCTCCTTGCCGTCACTTTGGAAAAGGAACGTCACCGTGATATGGTCCGAGTCCGTCAGACGCAGCTCTAGTCCACGCACGTGAGGTGCGGCGGGCGACCGGAGGTTAGTAATATCGACGAATCCAAAGTCGACGGCGCCATGCGCCAGATCGATTCGCTCGGCCTTTAGGCGCGGTTGGTTTTGCGCCCCGCAATAGTGCGTCATTCGGAGATCGGAGCCATCGACATGGTAGACGCTTGTCATAACGGGGGTGCCTTCCATAATAAGATTTTCAACCAGGGCCGAGCCGTTTCCTGTCACATAGTACGCGGCATTCATCGAACCAGTTGCAGTGCGCGCTCCGGTCCATTCATAGGTGCCTTCCCAATCGCCAACCAGCGACTTGAGCTTCCCGAATGCGGTTGCGGCGCTGTTATCTTGAGCTTGGGAGACGCACGCCATTGCGAGACCGGTGAGTATCGTGAAAACAAATTTGCAAATCGATTCGAAGATCATACAGACGTCCTGATTGGTTGGTTCATTCTGAGCGAAGGGCGATAACCGGATCGATGCGACCGGCACGACGCGCTGGCAACCAGCAGGCAACGGCCACGGCAGCAGACAACACAACGATGCCGCCGATCCAAGCAACAACATTTGGCGTCGGCATTTGAGGCCACTGAGTCCGCACCAGCCTAACGACCGCCCAGGTGGCGACGCCGCCGGCGGCCACACCAATCAGGAGGAGGCTCGCACCTTGTCGAGCGACCAATTCGATAAGCTGCCGGGCAGTTGCGCCGAGTGCACTGCGGATCCCGAATTCGCGATAGCGCCGGGCCACTTGAAGCGACAGTAAGCCGTATAAGCCCACCGCCGAGAGGATTAATCCCAGAAAACCAAACAGCGAGACGAGAACGGAAATGAACCGTTCGGTTGCGCGCGATTGCGACGCGGCTTGGTCGAGCGACACAATATTAGATGGGGCGAGGCGCGAATCGGCCCGCACGACGGCCGCCCGAATGGCTGCCTCGTTGACGGAGTTGTGGTCGGAATGAATGACGAACGTGATGTCGTCAAGCAGCACGGACCCGAGCTCGGCCATTTGCGCCAGTGGTCGGGCGACCATCCCGATCACTTCGCCGTCGCGCGGATCGGCAACGGCTTTCATGTCAGCGATGACGCCGACAATGGTCATTCGCGGCCGCGGTCCATCTATGCGTCCCCATTTCAATTGTTTTCCGATCGGGTCCTCGTTAGGCCAGAATCGTTTGACCAACGATTGGCTCACCATACAAACGAAGGGGGCTCCGGCCTTATCCGTTTCGAGGAAATCGCGACCTCGGAGAAGCGGCTGCTCCATGGTTTTGAGATAATCAGGTGGAGCGGCGCGCACATAGCTGAGGTAATAACCGCGCGGTTCCGGCGCCGACGGAGCGTCAACAACATTGAACGCAATCAGATCGCGGGGCGGATTCATTGGCGATGGCGAGGTTACGGTTGCGGAAATGACACCTGGCAGCGCGCGTAACTGCGCGAGGACAGCGTCGATAACTTTTCGCTTCGCCTCGCCCGTTGGGTAGAGCTGATCGGAAAGCGTTTCGCCGAACGAAAGTCGGCCGCTTATTGCGAACCCCCAGGGTTCGCTAACCAGCTTTTGAAAATACTGGGTCGCAGTGATGCTTGCCATTAACAGGGCCGCCGCGACCGCGAGTTCCACAACGACGAGCGAGCCCAGTAGTCGTCTCGCATTACGATCTAAAGTCGTGCCACGCCCAGTCGGCTTGATCGCTTCACGCAAATCGGTCCGGGCCGCGCGGACAGCCGGCAACAAACCGAATCCAACGCCAATCAACACCATTACGCCAGCGGCGAACGAAAATACCGGCCAATCGACCTGAGCATGGTAGTCGAATTCCCGCATTGCGCTGCCGCTTGCGTCCGAGCCCTCGGGGCTTAATGAAAAGATCGCGGGCGTGATCCACCACGCGATCAAAAGCGCGACGAGCGTGCCAATCGCGGCAAGCAGCATGGCTTGGACGAGCTGCTGCCTGATTAGCTGTTGCCGATTTGCGCCGAGCGCGGAGCGCAATGCAAATTCTCCTTCGCGGTCGATCACGCGGGCGAGCAACAGGCCGGCAAAATTTGCCGCCGCAATCAGCAGTGCGCACAATGCCGCGGCGACAATGACCAGGATTTTTGGCCGCAGATCCATGACAAAGCTCTCTCGCAACGGCGGCATGTAGGCGCCGTGGGCGTTGTTTGGATTCGGTTCGGCTTCATTGATTCGCTGGCACATCTGTCGCACGCCTACTTCTGCCTGTGCGCGAGTGATTCCCGGTCGCAATCGCGCCGGTGCGTACAAATAATGGACGACCGGGCCTGATGTGCGGACCATTTGAAGTTTGGCCGGAATCCAAACCTCCGCGCGGTACGGATGCCGGAATGTCTTCGGCATCACGCCAATGACCGTGTGAGGTTTGCCATCAACTACGATGGTGGAGCCTATCACATCGGCGCGCCCGTTGAAGTGATCGCGCCAGAAGTCATATCCAATGATGGCAACGTCGGGACCGTTTTCGCGATCTTCCTCTTCGGCGAACAAGCGCCCCAAGAAAGGGCGTAGACCAAGCACAGAAAAGAAATTCGCGGTCACGCGCGCTCCCTGCACGCTGACCACCGGCTCGTTGCCAGCGTAACCAATGTTCAAGGGCGTGCCAGTTGCGCCCGCTATAGCCTGGAAAATCTTGCCGCCGTATTCGCGCCATTGGCGGACTGTTTGCTCACTCAACGTCAGCGTTCCGCTGCGCCCGACCTCATCGTCCGCCTCATAAAGCCTGACTAATTGTTCGGGATGCGGAAATGGAAGTGGTCGAAGGAGCGTGCCCTCGACCACCGAAAATACAGCGGTGTTGGCGCCAATACCGACGGCCAATGTTGCAATGGCGACAAAGCTGAAGACGGGTGATTTCGCCATCAGCCTAAGCGCATATTTCAAATCGGTTAACATCGCGCTCCTCTAAACGATCCATCCGTCGCGCAATTGGACGATGCGATTCCCATAAGCCGCATTTTTTTCCGAGTGTGTAACCTGAACGATGGTCGTGCCGTCGGCGTTTAGTCGTTTGAACAAATTCATAATCTCTTCGCCCTGACTGGAGTGGAGATTACCGGTCGGCTCGTCGGCGAGGAGGAGCTTCGGATTGGAAATGATGGCGCGCGCTACGCCCACCAGTTGTTGTTGTCCACCCGATAACTGGCTTGGATACAAATCTTTTTTTCCGACAATTTGAAACCGGTCGAGTGCGTCGGCAACGATGGCTGCGCGTTCGCTCTTGTTCACCTTGCGATAGGAGAGAGGAATCTCAAGGTTTTCATAAACAGTCAGGTCATCGAGGAGATGATATTGCTGAAACACGAATCCGATCTGTTCGTTCCGCAGCGTCGCGCGTTCTTTTGCCTTGAGATGATGAACCGCGGTGTCACCTAGAAAATATTCACCGCTCCAGCCATGGTCATGCATTCCGAGAATGTGAAGCAGCGTTGATTTACCAGCGCCGGACGGTCCCATAACTGAAACGAACTCGCCCTCAGCGACGTCGATATTGATGTCGCGCAGGACATAAAAGAATTTTCCTTTCGCCAGCGGATAAAAACGTTCCATGTGGCGTAGCTTGATCATGGTTTAAGCATTGTGACTGAGGGCGATCACTGGATCGGCGCGGGTCGCGCGCAGAGCGGGAATGCAACTGGCGAGCAGGGCGATTGCGGCCAGTACCAACACCACAAAAAGGAATGTTGCAGGATCAAATGCGCCTACCCGGTAAAGAAACGCTGACAGCATCCGCGTCGACAAAATGGCGAGAATCAGGCCGATCGCCGTCCCGAGGCCGACCAATTTCAACGCGTGACCCACGACGAGACGTAGAACATCGAACCGCTGCGCTCCCAGCGCCATGCGCACGCCGATTTCATGGCTGCGCTGCACGACCAGATAGGAAATCACCCCATAAATCCCGACCCCGGCGAGTAACAAGGCGATACTGGCAAAGACACCGAGGAGCACGACCGCCATTCGACGTGGCGCAATCGAATCGGCGGTCACCACCTTGAGCGTGCGAACATTTGCGATCGGCTGATCAGGATCGATCGATTGAATCTCGCGCCGGATTGCCGAGGTCAGAGTGCGCGAATCTTGCCCACTCCGCACCGCGAGAACCATGCTGCGAACCGGAAATTGCGCTTGCGGCACGTAGTACTCCGGCTGTGGGTCGATATCGAGCCCGCGATGTTTGATGCTGCCGACAATCCCAACAATCGTGACCCATTTCGGATCTTTACGCGGATTGTCAACGGTAATGCGCTTTCCCAGCGCGTCGGCCTTTGGAAAATATTTTCGAGCGAGTGCTTCGTTGATGATAACGACCCGCAGTGAATCGGCCGTATCGGCGTCATTGAAGAAGCGCCCTTTCAGGAGCGGCGTTTGCAGCACGCGAAAATATTCCGGCGTGATCACGCGAATTTCCTCATCCGGTCCTGACTCGCCGGGTTGAACATTGGCGCCTTCGATTGCGAAAGATGAATCGCTGTTCGATCCGCTCAGAGGAAGAGTGGTTGTGCCAGCGTTCACTTCAACACCGGGCACTTGCGCGATCCGCCGATGCGCCTCCCGGAAAAAATTGATCGCACTCGTCCCGCCGAGGTAGGCGGGGCCGGACGACGGATATTTCGATTCCGGCAAGGAAACCTCCATCGTCAAAACGTTGTTAGGATTGAATCCCGGATTCACGTCTTGAACTCGCGCAAAACTTTTCAGCAACAGTCCCGCGCCAACGAGAAGAACGAGTGCAAGTGCGATCTCAGCCACGACGAGCGAATTGCGCAAACGGTTGCGTCTAGCGCCAGTAGTCGAGCCTCGCCCGCCTTCTTTCAATGCTTCGGTCAGTTCGGGCTTGGCGCAGGACAATGCTGGAATTAACCCGAACAAAATTCCTGTCCCGACCGCAACCACCGCGGTTATTGCGAGGACCCCGAGATCGACATTTACTTCTGCAAGACGGGGGATTGTCCGCGCGCCGATGTGCTTGAGCAGGTCAAGTCCCCAAATAGACAAAACGATTCCGGCGGCCGAGCCGGCGAGAGCAAGTAGAACACTTTCGGTCAGCATCTGCCTCAGCAATCGCCACGGACCGGCACCGAGAGCGACGCGAATCGCGAGCTCCCGTTCGCGCGCGCTCGCTCGAGCAAGGAGCATGGTCGCGAGGTTCGCGCACGCGATTAATAAAACGAACACGACCGCGCCTAACAGAATGGCCAAACCAGTGCGCATTCCGCCCACGACCTGGTCTTGGAACGAATAGACTTTGGCACCAAAACCCCCGCCGCGGTAATTGTCGGGATACGCGCGGATCCAATTCGAAGTAATTGCATCCAATTCAGCCTGGGCTGTGACTGCCGATACTTCCGGTCGCAATCGCGCAATCAGGCCATAGCTGCGCGAGCCGCGCTCCTTCAATTCCAAAGCCGTAAACGCAACTGGTTTCCAAACATCGACGCGTTCGGCGAATTGATTGCCCTGAACACCGAACAGTGGAATCGGAAATTCAAATTTGGCCGGCATCACGCCGATAACGGTGTAACTGCGGCCATTTAAAAGGAGCGTTTTGCCGACAAGAAAAGGATCAGAATTAAACCGGCGCTTCCAGAGTCGCTCACTGATGACAATGACATCGTCGTGACCCTCGCCCTGTTCTTCGCGCGCAAAGGTGCGGCCTTTGATCGGCTCAACTCCGAGCAACGGAAACAATGACGATGTTACGACCGCGCCGGAAATCCGTTCCGGGACATCGCCTCCGCCGAGATTAAACCTCTCGTAATTGAAGGCAGCGATGTTCGTGCAGCCGTGAAACTGATTTTCCAGATCGAGATATTCGGGAGGAGAAACCGGAATTCGATCAAGGCCTTGTGTCGCAAATCGTTCCCAGATGAGGACCAGCTTGGAAGGTTGTTGGTACGGCAGCGGTCTGACCAGCAACGCGTTGATCAAGCTGAACACCGAAGTGTTTGCGCCGATCGCTAGCGCCAAAGTCGCGATCGCAATGGCCGCGAAGCCGGGGGTTTTCACCAATCCCCGCAGCGCAACTTTAATCTCGTTTAGCATAGGAAAACGTCGATTAGCCGATCATTCGTAACGAAGCGCTTCGACTGGGTTCAGCCGCATCGCAGAGCGTGCGGTGAAATAGCAGGCGAGTAATCCGGCCAAATCTAAAATCCTGAATCATGGTGGTAGGACACCATTTTTTGTCTAAGCGGCGATTCGATCCTCCACTACGCGACCATCAAAGAGGTGCACCGTGCGATCGGCGTGTTGTGCAAAGCGTTCGTCGTGCGTGACCATGCAAATCGTCGCGCCGCCGGCGTGGAGTTCTCTCAATAGCTCCATGACGGCCTCACCGTTGCGCGAATCCAGATTTCCGGTCGGTTCGTCCGCGAGGAGAATTGCCGGCTTGCCGGCCAACGCGCGGGCGACAGCGACGCGCTGTTGCTGACCGCCCGAGAGCTGGCTGGGTAAATGCTTGGCGCGATGTCCCATTCCGACACGCTCGAGCGCTCCGGTAACGAATTGTTTACGTTCGTGCGCGCCCATGCCGCGATAAGTCAACGGCAGCTCGACATTTTCATAAACAGTAAGGTCGCCGATCAGGTTGAAACTTTGGAAAATGAAGCCGATCTCGCGATTGCGAATGCGCGCGCGATCGGGGAACGAGAGGTTCGCGACTTCGTGGCCTTTGAGCGAATAACTTCCGTCGGATGGCGTATCGAGCAGTCCAAGGATCGACAGTAATGTCGATTTGCCGCAACCGGACGGGCCGGCGATCGAAACATATTCGCCCGGGCGAATGTCCAAGTGAATACCCGAAAGCGCATGCGTTTCCACTTCGTCCGTGAGGAAAACCTTGGTGACGCTTTCGAGGTGAATGAGTGGGGTCGAGCCGTTGTTCATATTCGTGTTTTGATTTTTGAGAGTTGATTTCTGATTGCCGATTGTGAATGCGGATGCGCTCAATTGAGCCGAATGCGCTCGTGGGAATCCCACGTGCTGGTGTCGGATAAAATTACCTGGTCGCCGGGTTGCAGACCGTTCAAAATTTCAATCGTATTGACCGAGCTCTTTCCAAGTTTTACCGGCGTACGAACGGCTTCGCTGCTGCCGCTGATGAGTTTGAAAATGCCCACCGTGTTGTTTTCCTGTCCAAAAGCTGGGCGGCCGACATAAACGACATCGTTCAATCGCTCGAGCTCAATTGTTCCGTCGACACTCAAATCTGGGCGGGCTCCCTTCGGCAGTTCACCATCAATCGCCACATCAACGGTGACGGTTCCTTGTTCGACCGCCGGATCAACGCGGATTACGTGCCCGTCCACAACGCCGTTACGCGTGTCGATTACGGCTTTCTGTCCAATCTGAATATCTTTCGCCTGAGTCTCAGCGATTTTGACCTGCGCTTTCAGTTTTGTCGGATCTGCGACACGCGCCAGGTTATCACCGACCTTCACGCGCTGCCCGATTTGCACGGGCAATTGTTGCAGCACACCGGACATCCCTGCGCGCACATGCAACGCTTCGACTTGATCCGCTTTTAATTTGGCGAGCTGTTTCGCTTGATCGACCGCCGCTTGCTTGGACGCCAACTGCGGATCGATCGAATCATGCGCAAACTCGAGACGCTTTACTTCGATCTCGTTCGCGGTTCGCCAGCTCAGCCTCTTTTACTTTCGACGTTTTGTAATTGAAGCTCAGCGATCAAACCGTTCTTGGCCAATTGATCGTTGGTCTGCCGCTCCATTTTCGCCTGCTCATAATGCAGACTTGGCTTTCGCGGTTGTTGCTTCCTGATCGAGCAGCTCTCGTTGCAGAGTCGCGCGCAACGTAGTTAACTCCGCCTCGGCAGCGTTGGCTTGTAGCTCGGCATCGTGAGCGGCTTGCTCCAGCTCAGGGCTGGTCAATTCTAAAATTACCGAGTCCGGTTCCACGTGCGTGCCTGGCCAAATAATTATTTTCTCCACGCGACCTTCAGTGTTCGCCGGGATCCAGCGAATGTTTTCTGGAACCAGTGTCCCTAGCCCGCGCACCTGACGCACCATTGGTCCGCGCTTCACCGTATCGATCCAAACCGTCGAACGCTCGACAGTTGGCACGGCTGGTTTCAATCGCGACAGGCCGATTGTGGCGAGAATCACTCCCAATGCGACCGCTGCGATCGTGATAATCCGGCGTTTACGCTTTTTGGCAGCGACATCGGGCCGCGGAATGTCCATCGCGGACAAATTCGACGAAAAGCCAGTGGGCCGCACAATTGTATGTTCGGCTTTTCTTTCCGGATTTGTCATTGCAGGTAAGTTTTTCGACATCACACCACGCTTATCGCGCGCGTGAATTCGAGAAGCGCTCGACCGCAGTCCAATATTGCGGGTACCACCGTTGCAGTAATTAAAGCGAACAAAACCAACTCCAAGACAAGGCTGCGCCGCGCTTCCGAATTGAAATAATCGCGACTGATCTCAGCGAACGAGGAGCGCGGTGTTCCGGCACAGCGCGTTTTAAAATCGGGAAATCCAGCGGAACGATAATTCCAATCCGTGAACGGGAATCGGCCGACTGTTCGTTCCTTGGCGAGGCCGCTCTCGAAGAATTGGCTTGGTTTCATATGGGAATTTCCTTTTTCAGGCGCTGACTGTTGCAATATTCATGCCACCGCATCAGCGAAATCATAAGCAAGCTAATGACAGCTACTTACAGTCGAAGCATCCAAAGCGACGTGGCGTAGATAGCTTCGACAGTGGGATTTTCGCGTCCCGCTTTTGGGACGCCCAAAGCTAGATCAGCGCGGCAAACGAAGAACGGCTTCTGCCCCGCTGCGATCGAGTCGATTACTAACACTCAGTGAACCACCGTGCGCTTCCGCAATCTGGCGACTTAGCGCCAAGCCAATACCGGATCCATCGGGCTTGGTCGTGAAAAACGGAACGAACAAATTGGTAGGGTTCATTATTCCGTGACCCTCGTCGTCGATAAAAACTTCGACACAATCCCCATTTGCGCGCCAGCTCATCGAGACTCCACCACCGGTTTCGAGTGATGCATCGACCGCATTATGCACGAGATTGATCAACGCTTGCTCAATCTGGGCAGCGTCCGCGCTGATTTTTGCTTCCGGACCCGGTACCAAATTGACCCGTAGCCGCGGCTCCATATTCACCACGCGCCGGACCAGCTCACCAAGCTCGATGTCCTCTTTTTGCGGCGGGGGCAAGCGCGCAAGTCTGGCATACGCTTCCATGAAACGGCTAAGTGCATCGGCTCTCGCGGCGATCGATTTCAAGCCGCTTTGCGCATCATCCTGCCAATCGGTCGGCGGAGGCTTGCGTTGCAAAAGTTTTTCCAAGCTGGCCGCGATTGATTTGATCGGCGCCAATGAGTTGTTCATTTCGTGCCCGAGTACGCGGACGAGGCGCTGCCACGCGCGACGTTCTTCCTCACGCAGGGTACGGCTAAGGTCAGTCAGCACGAGAAGCTCATGCGGCAAACCGCGCTCGCGAAATGTGCTTCGTCGGACGCCCCATCGGCCGGACCCGCCGGGAAAATTCAAGGTTAGCGGCGCGTCTTCATCTGAATCCAAACAGATCGCAAGCCCAAGCTCCTCCGCCCTTCGGCCGAGCAATTTATCCATTGACCCTCCGAGCAGATATTCGCCGGCGCGATTCACCAGACGCAGCCGTCGGCTGGGATCGAAGGTAAACACAGCGACATCGATCTCGCCCATGATCGTGCGAAGCAGCGCAGTCGCTTCAAAAGCGCCGAGGCGCTGCACACGCAGAGTTTCGCCGAGTAAGTTAACTTCCAGGAGCGCCTCCCCGAGCGCATCATTTTCACGAGCGCCGCGCGCACGGATCGAATAGTCTCCCTCTCGTAATGCCGCCAAAAGATTCGTCATCGTTTGCAGCGGGCGAACGAGATGCTCCCGCGCGCTTGAGATGAATCCCAGAAGACAGCAGACGATAACGAGAGTGAGCGTCCATTGCACTTTGGCGCTGTAATCGCCAGACCACAGAATAATGAGGGCGATAGCAGCGCCTGGCACAGCGGCTCCCAAAGCGAGCCAGGTCAAACGATTCTCGTAAGAAAGACGATGTCCACTTTTCGATGCGCGCTTCATCCGAAGGGAAAATCAGAGTCCATACTGCTGAAGCCGTCGATAAAATGCACTGCGACTCAAACCGAGCGCTTCAGCGGCCTTCCGGGCGTTCCCGTCGTTTCGCGCGAGGGCCTTCTTGATCAGAAAGGCCTCGACCTCTTCAAGACTCATGTCTTCGAGGCTGCGCGAATCGCCAGCGGCCGTCGTTAGCCCAAGGTCGCTGGCTTTGATTTGCGGCCCGCGAGTCATCAACACGGCACGCTCGACCACATGATCCAGTTCGCGCACGTTTCCGGGAAAAGAATGACGCAGCAATTGTTCGCGCGCCGTTTCGTCTAAGCCGCTGATTTGCTTGCGATACCGCTGCGTAACCTGACGCAAAAAATGGTTTGCCAGCGGCATGATGTCTTCGCGCCGGTCACGCAGCGGAGGTACTCGAATCTCAATTGTATTTAAGCGGAAGAGCAGATCCTGACGAAAGCGACCAGAGGCAACTTCATCATGCAGGTTCGCATTCGTCGCGGAAATAAGCCGCACATTTGCGCGCAAGGTTTTTGAGGAGCCGACCCGTTCAAATTCTCCAGCTTCAATGACGCGTAAAAGTTTGGCCTGCTGGGTGAGCGGAATGTTTGCGATTTCGTCCATGAACAAAGTGCTTTCGTCGGCCAACTCAAATCGCCCGGCACGATCAGTTTTTGCATCGGTGAATGCGCCTTTGACATGACCAAAGAGTTCGCTTTCAAAAAGCGTTTCGGAGAGGCCGCCCATGTTGACGGTGATCATCGACTTGGCGGCACGAGGCGAAAGCGAGTGCAGCGCCTGCGCGACCAAACCTTTGCCGGTCCCATTTTCGCCTGTGATCAACACGTTCGCGTCAGATGGTGCAACTTGTCGGATCATCTCGATCACCGGACGCATGGCTGGCGCTTCAGCAATCAGATTTGGAGCGCTGCCGCGCAGCAACTGGTTTTCGGCTTCCAATTTTCGTCCTCGCCGCAGCGCACCGGCGAGTTCGAGTTGGGTTCGCACGATCGCGAGGAGTCGCTCGTTGTCCCAAGGTTTCGGCACGAAATCGCGCGCGCCGCGTTTCATCGCCTCGACCGCAAGATCGATCGTCGCCCATGCGGTCATGACCACAATCGGCAAAGTATTGTCGATCGCCTGAATCTTCGGAATGACTTCCAGGCCCTCCTGTCCGGAAGTCGTGTCCCGCGTGTAGTTCAGGTCCATCATCAACAGCGCATAATCTTTTTTCTCGAGCGCGTTGAAGACACCGGCGAGCGAAGTCACCGCGTCGGTTTGATGACCTTCGCCTTTGAGAAGAATGCGAAGCGCTTCCAGCACGTCGCGCTGGTCATCCGCGATTAAGACTCTCGCCACGGCTATCTCTCAACCGCGTTTCCGTCGCGGTGTCAATTCCATCACCGAAAATTCGCGATCACTCGATTCGCGGGGCAATAATTAGATCGACCCGCGTGGCGCACCGGGCAGAAACACAGCATTACTGAAGGAAAACCTAAACTGGCGCACGCCGCAGACGCGTTTGGGCGCACCGGTGCCAGCGCTAACCGAGAAATTGAATCCTTCACGCCTTACTAGTGCGAGATCAGTGAGGCTTCGCTGTCCGACGTGCCAACGAAGCCAGGTGCTCTAGCCGACGGTGCCCCGCTCTTTCACGACGATAATGCCAGGATCGGCTCAAGCGGTTTACTCGACTCTAACTGTATCACGTGCCCGCACGGTGCTGCGTCGCAGTGGCGTGGCACGCTACGCACGGCTCGGCTCCAGGCGCAGAGACCTTCACAGGAGTCTGAGTGAACTGCCAGATCGCCGAGACGATACTGAGAATAAAGACGGCATAAACTACGATCTCGAGAACGCCGCGACCTTTTTCTTCGGAGCGTACCTAAAAGACCATAAGTGGATTCGAATTGGTTGTTCATAATATTAGCTTTGGTTGATACCAACACTCTATGCACCCCGCGTGCCATGAAATGAGCCTCCGCCGTAAATTGCTCATCATAAAATTATTGCGGTGCAACTCGTGCGAAAGGCGCGCCGTAACTTGTTCCGTGTTTGGGAACTGACCGTCTCGTTTTTGGGATGGCTGGCGCTGCCAATATCCCAGCGCAGCTAAAATCATGTCGTCAATTCTCCACGGAATAAAAGCAGAACGATGGCGCCGATCAGCGAACATCATCCAGTTGGTGCCGAAGATGGTGTGGATTTGGAAACTCGCCGCCGATAAGCGACCGAGCGATCGCCCTATCCCCACAGACGGTGATTACAAAAGCGAAAAGATGATTATCGGTAGCGTTTTCGGTAACCCCCAAATGGTTGCGCCGTGACAACCGTGGTTAAGAGTCATTTGCTCTGCCAATTGAGCTAACGGTGCCCGGATTAAATTCCAAATTCGAATATCGAAATCCGAGACAATTGCTCAATTTCGAATTTCGAAAATCAAGCCTGTGTGTAGCGGTGCAAGGTTAGCGTAGGATTTACAATCAAATGTAGATGCTGTTGATCCTCGCTCGGGCAGCGTCCTTAGGTCAATTCCATAGCCTGCTATATGCCAAGCATCTTTGTCACTTTTGAAACAATGCCTACGACTTTGCTGGTTTGCGAAGAGACGGATTTTGTCAGGGCTGCATATTCGCTCTGATATTGCTTCAATGTAGCCTTTTGCTCCCTCGATAATTTGCTCACCAGGGAAGAAGCTACCCTCAACGGGCCTACCGGCGGGCCCACGGGACCGCCGCCGCCTGGGGGACCATGAACGATGTGAATGCCGTCGTCCTCGATGATGATTCTGAATCCTCCGCCAGCAACATATTGCTTCAGCTTCCCGAAATCAATCGCGGGTCCTGGGGAAGGAGATTGATAAAATGCAAACCAGATTTCTCCAGTTTCATTTTGAGTCATGTCGAAATCCCTCGAACCAAGGATCGATTCCGATGGTATAATCTTCTTCCATTCCAAGAACGGAACACCTCCATCTACGGTGGCACTCGCCCTTATGTGCTCCGCGCTTAGCGACGACACTTCGCCATCAGAGTTCGCGAAATCTGTTTTGTCATTATCAACATTATCCGGCGGAGTAGGCGGTGTAAGGATCGTGATGAAGTGAAGATCATCAGAAAAGTCGCCGGCGTTAACATTAAACGCATCAACCCAGATTCCCGGACCTCCACCGGATCCAATGCCTCCCACCGGGCCATAGACAACTAAAACTTCTACATCGGACGCGCCCACGGGAAATGATTGATTGCCGGCAGACGTATAAAGATGGTTACCATCAGCCGCGCCATGGATTGACATAAACGCAAATGGAAGATTGTTCCCTCCAAAGGGTAATGTGGGCCATCCATCGGCAATGCCTGAACCGGGGTTGTTGTCGGTGGTGCCGGGGTAGTTTTCATCCGTTTCGCTGGTGATGCTATTTGAGGCATTGAAATGATGATGCCTCACACCGGTTCCGTTGTGATTGTAGACGATGTATTTTGTGATGACGTGTGCCATAAAGTTATTCAGAAGTTTTTCATTGACCTATTGCCTCGTGTAAATCTCAAAGACCTTGCACTTCCGATTTTTTTCCGCTTTGAAGACTTGCGAGCCGCTGACCCAACTAATCCACGGAAGTGAGGAAATCTTTTAAACTCGGCGTCAGGATGTCAAGTGTTTTCCTCCGTGGCTGCGGTTTGTAAGGGCAAACGCTATTCTGCGACTAATCAGCAACACACAACATGAAGATGAAAACCTCACGTTTCGACCGTTTAGTTGCCCGGTATTATCCGGCGGTTTACAGCTTCGCCAGCCGCTTGACAGATGACCCTCGCGAAGCGATCGCGCTCACCCGGGACGCATTCAACAGCGTACGCAAACAAACGGAAAATCTACGCAATCAGACTGCCATTGCGACCGTACTGATCTCTGCTGTCATACGCGCGGGACTTGCGTCCGCCTGATCTGACTTTCGTAACCCCAAACTCTGCGTTAGCTATGCTAGCGGCACTCGCAGCATGAAGCTCTTGTCGGTCAACATCGGACTTCCGCACGAATTAGAATGGAAGGGGAAGGTTGTCCGCACTTCGATATTCAAGGCACCGGTGACGGGCCGGGTTCGCGTTGCGAAGCTCAACGTGGAGGGCGATCAGCAATCTGACCTGACCGTGCACGGAGGACCCGATAAGGCGGTTTACGCCTATCCATCGGAGCATTACCCGTTCTGGCGCACGGAGCTTCCTGGCGCGGACCTCGCCTGGGGAGTCTTCGGCGAGAACTTCACGACCGCGGGCTTGCTTGAGGTAACCCTTCACATTGGCGATCGGCTTCGCGTCGGCTCTGCTGAGTTCGTGGTGACCCAGCCGCGGATGCCATGCTTTAAACTTGGCATTCGCTTCAACCGTTCGGACATGGCGAAGCGGTTTCTGCAGAGTGGTCGCACCGGGTTCTACTTTGCGGTTCTCAAAGAAGGGGAAGTCGGAGCTGGCGATTCAATCGAGTTGCTTGAAAGAGATGAGCACAACATTCCGGTTGCCGACGTCGTGAATCTTTATCGCGGAGATGCAGCGAACCAGGAGCTGTTGCGTCGTGTTAGCGAACTACCCTCACTTCCAGACAACTGGCGAGATTACTTTCGTAAACGCCTTTGGAATCCCGACGATAGATGACGCGCAACACTCAAGGCATCCCAACCTTGGATCGTCTCGATTTTGAGAACCGTGGCATCTTACCGAAAAGGAACTGGAGTGGAATTGGACTACGGGCGGCCCATGCATTCTCGTCGTGCTTCGCTTCGGGAAAGGCCAGGTAAAAGAGCTCGGAGCACGGCCGGTACCCTTTCCACATTAGTCGATCCCGCATGCTGCGCGTCGCTTCGTAGTTGTCGCCTGGCCAGCCGCTATCGAGGTAAATCTGAATTTTCCGCTTTGGTTCCGAGGAAACGCGGTCGAGTAAATTATCCCGATACGTGAATGTGCTAGAAAGACAGGCCACTTTGCCGAAGACCTTTGGCCATTGCCATCCGAGATAAAATGTAACAACGCCGCCGAGCGACGATCCCATGGCGGCGGTATTCGCTGGCCCACTCAGGGTGCGATATTTTCGATCGATCAGCGGCTTTAGCCTTTCGACAAGAAACCGGCCGTAGTCCTCATAACCCGGCATGGTGTACTCATTCATGCGATCGTGAGGATGAATTCCGACAACGATGACTTCCTCGATCGCGTTCATTTTATCCAGCATGTTGAGGACCTCGTCAGTCTTCCATGTATTTCCCACGAACGCTTCTTCCTTTAAGAAAAGATTGTGCCCGTCGTGCATGTAGAGGACCGGGTACCGTTTCAGCGTGTTTTCGTGATAACCGGGCGGCAAGAAAACTCGGAACCGATGCTCAACACCCGTGGGGCTGGCGAGCGGCGGCATCAATTCACACACGCTGCAACGCGTGTCTTCGCGGAAAAACGGATGGACCTCCAGCAGCGCGCCTGACGTTGGGACGGCAAGACAATTTTCTCCGCGCGACCACATGGTCGTGCCATCGCGGAGCAGCACCGGTTTGAAATAGAAATATGGTCGGTCGGTTTCGATCTGAAATTTCGTTGTGCAGCCACGTCGGCTAACAGCTTCGACGTCCATGTTCCAATCGTCGTCCGTGCGAAGCGCGAGTCGCCCGCCGTCTTGGGGGTAAATTACCCGAATCAGTTGTTTGTAGAGCTTCATCATCGCATTAACACGATTTCGTTGTGTAGTTCTCGAGCGATCTCTTTGCGATTGGCAGCACGGATTTTTGCTGACGAAAAACAGTAATTCGCTCGGATCTCACGTTTGAACAAAAGATTCAAAAGGTGTGGTACCAAGGTCATGTCCCGCCAATAGCAGACTTCATCTTCGCAAACGCGTTGCGAGTTGGAGATCACTTGCTCGATCGAACGAATGTCCGCCGCGCGGAGGCAGAAATGAGGGATGCGATGTAGCTGGGATCTGTGATCCCGGCCAGATAAAAACCAAATGTGAGAAGATGGAGTCGGTTCAATGTTTTAGCGGGGATTGCTCTCCTCGGAGTCGCCATGATTGACGTGCAGATCCAGTCGCAACCGGCATCATCGATGCCGGCTACAACCACATTCAAAAGCGATGAAACCGCTGTTACTGTCATCGAGCTTTTCACATCGGAAGGTTGTAGCAGTTGCCCACCGGCCGAGACATGGATGAGCGAGTTGAAAACAAGGGCCGATCTTTGGACGAACATCGTGCCCGCAGTATTTCATGTCGATTATTGGGACGGACTTGGCTGGCCGGATCGGTTTGCTAAGCCGGAATTTACGCAAAGGCAGCGTCGCTACGCTTCTTCCTGGCCGACGGGCGCGGTGTACACACCGATGTTTGTACCAAACGGAAAAGAATGGCGCGGCTGGTTCAATGGCGAAGCAGTGCCGCGGCGATCTGAAAAGGCCGGCACGCTCAGCGTCACGTTGACAAGCGGGACCGAAGTGACAGCTACTTTTATCGGCCCAAGGCAGCGCTCATTAAAACTTGAAGTGGCGCTCCTCGGCAACAATCTTGATTCCGACGTGAAGCGTGGCGAAAACCGAGGTCGCAAGTTGCATCACGATTTCGCCGTGTTGCAGGTCGCCAGAATCGACATGACGAACGACGGAGGCCGCTGGAGCGGAACAATCTCGCTTCAGAAAGAACCCAAAGTTGCGAACCCCAGTGCATTCGTTGCCTGGGTGAAACCGGGCGACACCGATCCACCGATCCAGGCGACAGGTGGCTGGCTAAAACCGTAGTTGCTTTTACGAAATGGAACGAACAGTCCAATTCTTGTTAGGCGTGAGTATTTGCATCGCGCTCTCTACCTGCTCGCGCGCGCATCCCAGCAATCTCGATGCAGCGCAAATTCGGGCGAAGCTGGACGCTATTCCGCTCGACAAGAAAGTCGATCTCACGAACAAAGAATGGCAGGTGATACTGTCACCGCAGCAGTTCTACGTCATGCGCCGAGCGGGCACCGAGCGATCGTCCCTGAGCGGTAACGCGCTCGATCACCACAAAGGTATTTACGTTTGCTCCGCGTGCGGCAATCCGCTTTACAGTGCGGAGACGAAATTCAACTCTGGTACCGGCTGGCCGAGTTTCTGGCAGCCGATCCGCAAAGAAGCGGTCCACGAAAGCAGCACGTTCTCGGCGATCTTTGGAGTGGAAATTTCGTGCGCGCGGTGCGGCTCACATCTCGGACATGTCTTCAACGACGGCCCGCCGCCAACTGGATTGCGCTACTGCATGAACGCCGTCGCGCTGACATACCGCGAAGCGTCGCCCGGTTCGGTAACGGCTTTGCCACGCGCAGATCAGAACTCGCCTTGATCACCGATCTCAGCTGCAACTCATGCTCGAAGATGCTCCGGTGATTTCAGCGATCATCGAGAAGCGAAAAGCGCTTTCGCCACAGCGCGCCTTGCTTGTCGGAATCAGCGGGATCGATGCAGCTGGAAAAGGCTTCGTTACTGCCCGCATCGGTGAGTTGCTGCAGAAGCGCAGCGTTAAGTCGGCGGTGATCAACGCGGATGGCTGGCTGAATCTCCCGCATGTCCGCTTTCACCGGCAAGATCCGGCAAAGCTCTTCTACGAAAACGCAATTCGATTCGATGAGATGTTCGAGCGCGTGATCTTACCACTGCGAGCTACGCGGAACGTCAGTGTGGAATCGGATTTCGCGGAGGAAACCGCGACGACCTTCCACAAGCATCGCTACGAGTTTCGCAACATCGACATTGTTCTTCTCGAAGGGATTTTCTTGTTCAAGCTAACGGTGCCTGGCCTTAAATCCGAAATCTGAATATCAAATTTCGAAACAAATTGTCGAATTTCGAAAATCAAGCCTGTGTGTGGCGGACATAATGTTTCTCGACGCCTTTCGGAAGCAGCCGTTTGCGGCCGCGCTGCCGCCGACGCGCAAGGGTCGCGCGACCGCCTTTGGTCCGCATCCGGGCACGGAAACCGTGCTGACGTTTGCGTGTTCGCTTCGATGGCTGGTAAGTCCGTTTCATAAAGGCGAGAATTAACCACTAATGCACACGAATGCACACGAATAACAAATGAAGCATTGGTAATCGTGAACGTGATTCGACGTAACGCTTACGCTTTGGTCCTGCGGACTTCGCGAACGTCGCACGCGTTAACCCTTCGTGTTAATTCGTGTCAATTCGTGGTTAAATGCTAGCGTTCATTTACAAGATTGCCAGCGGCTCGGATTTTTGCCATAAACACTGCAAACCGTGAGCGAGAACATCGTAATTGAGCCAGCGACCGAGGCCGACTTGGACGAGCTCTCGGGAATGCTGGGCGGATTGTTCGCTCAGGAAAGCGATTTTCGGCCGGACAAGGACAAACAGCTTCGTGGGTTGAGGCTCATTTTCGAACAACCCAGCCGCGGACGCGTTTTCGTGCTGCGACGCGACGGCGCGATCGTGGGCATGATCAATCTGCTTTTCACCATCAGCACAGCCGAAGGCGGCTTCGTCATGCTGCTGGAGGACCTGGTGATCCATAAGGAATACCAGGGCAAGGGCTACGGCGCCAAACTTCTCCAATACGCCATCGATTTTGCGAAGCAGAAAAATTTTCTCCGCATCACTTTGTTGACCGATCGCCCGGAAAACGTGGCCCAGGCATTTTTCCGAAAACACGGTTTCGTTGAGTCTTCGATGATCCCGATGCGCCTGTGGGTCACGCCGCAACGGAATAGTGATCAGTGATGTGCGCTGTAGGGCAAGCGCACCGCTTGCCAGACTTGTGATCGGGCAAGCGAAGCGCATGCCCTACAATTCCTTCAGTAACGGCCGGGCTGCACCGGCGTAATCAGTGGTTTTTCTTACCGATCCAAGTCTTTAGTTGAGGCGCGAGGCGTTTTTTGAATTCCGCGCAGAACTGAATTTCGTCCACAACCTTTGCTACTTCAGGCGCGCTGGCCGGCGGCAGGTTGGCTTTGGCATAGCTTTTTAATTCATCGGCTCGTGAGTCATCGGAAAAAAACGTGAACAGACCAGGCACATACCGATTTGCACCGGCCGCATCGATCTTGGCGAGCAGCGTTTTCATATTCGCCGCGGCGAACTCCCAGGCAATATCCGGATGACCGCTGTCGCGCGCGACCGCTGGGACCAGAAATATTGCGCGACTCGTTGGCAGCTCGTCAGTGAGCGCAATGGGAAGCGTCTTCTTCACCAGCTTGGGGTCGATCGCTTCGGCCAGCGCGTTGTAATAGTTTTGTTTTTCCTCGATGCTCGTCGTTTTCACGCCAAGCTCGTGAAGTTTGCTCCATGTCTTTTCGTCTGCGTATCGGCCAACCACAGCAAGAACGGCCGGACGCAGATCTGGCGCGAGTGATACGCGATTTGCGAGGTATTTTTCGAAACGCTCGCGACAACCTGCGATGATTTCCGGGTCATTGAGATCTCCCAGAGCGTTGATCAGGCTCGCGCGCAAGTTCGCCGGCGGTAGGCGGCTCGCCCTCTTTCGGCTCCCAGCCCAGCGTCTCAAACGTTGGACGCAAAAGTGATCGGGCGTAGCGCTGAAATTTTTCGCGCTCCGGACTCCCAACAAGAAGCCGATTGATGAAATCCAACGCATTGATGATCTGCTCGCGTTCGGCGAGTTCGGTGGATGCAGGCAGTTTTTCCACCAATCCAAAATAGAGCGAGACTGGCGCGCGACCAGCCTGCACAAGCGGCCATGCATCGCTTAAGAGATTGACGCGATCTTCAACGCCCAGCTTCGGCAGCGCTTCGACCAGCAATTTCCACGACGGCTCATCGTACTCGACCCGATAATTGCCCGCCCCGTTTAAATTCAGTTTCAGCGCACGATCTGCGGGAATGTTTTGCAGGGTCTCGATTTTGCTGGTCATCAACAAAGTCGCAGGCGCTTCGCCAATGATCGAGTATGTCAGCGGGATTTTCCACTCGAGCGGCGGCGCGTTTTTGAAATTCACGGTAAAACGCTCCTGTGTGAGCTGAACTTTTCCATCGGCTTCTCGCTTAACTTTCACGACTGGAAATCCGGGCTGCTCCGTCCAGCCAGCTGCGATCTCGCCGATCGGTTTCTTCGAAGCCTCCGAGAGCGCGTTCCACAAGTCCGCGGTGGTCGTGTTCGAATATTTATGAGTGGCGATGTAACGGCGAATCCCGTCGCGGAAAACATCTTCGCCCAGAAAACTTTCCAGCATCCGGAGAAATGACTGGCCCTTTTTGTAAGTGATATCGTCAAAAGCACTGTTCGCTTCCGCTTCCGTTGCGATGGGCTGCTGAATCGGATGCGTGGTTGATCGCGCGTCGCCCTCCATCGCGGCCTCCTTGGCGATACCGGCGCGCCGGGTAGGGTCGCGCGGCAAACTTCGTCGGAGCCAAACCTCCCATTGCGGGTTGAAATGCGCCGTGCATTTGGTGCCCATCCAAGAGGCGAACCCTTCGTTGAGCCAGAGATTGTCCCACCAGGCCATGGTCACGAGATCGCCGAACCACATGTGCGCCATTTCGTGCGCGATCACTTCGTAGATAATTTGTTTCGTTTCCGCAGAAGAGTTCTTTGGATCAAACAAAAGCGCAGACTCGTAATAAGTGATCCCACCCCAGTTTTCCATCGCGCCGCCGAAACCGCCGGGCAGCGCGATTTGGTCGAGCTTCGGCAACGGATACGGCATGCCGAAGTAATCATTGTAGTATTGAAGAATCTGCGCCGTCACTTCGAGCGCATAGCGACCCAATTCCGCTTTGCCTTTCGTTGTGATCACACGAATCTGCGTCGGTCCGCTTCGCGATTCGATGAGATCGAGTTCGCCCGCGACGAAGACATTCAGATAACTCGACATCGGCGGAGTGGCGGCAAAGCGCACTTCTTTCCCACCAGCGATTTTCTTCTCGCTCTCGACCGGCATGTTCGAGACGGCCAGCCAGTTTTCGGGAACGACTACGCTCAATTGAAAGCGTGCGCGAAAGGCCGGTTCGTCCCAGCAAGGAAAAAATCGGCGAGCATCCGTCGCTTCGAACTGCGTCCCGAGCATAATCTTTTTTTCCGCGCCTGCGGGACTGCCCTGCTCCTGATACCGCATGTAAAAAAGTCCCTGCCCCTGCTGATTGATTTTGCCGGAAAAACTGAGCGCGAGCGTGTGATCTCCGGGCGCGAGCTCCGATGGTAAGGCAATCGTGAGCAGTTCTTTTTCGCGGTCGATCTTGATTGCAGACTTGGGCAACGCTTTGCCGTCCAGAGACGCCTCGCTGATTTCCAGTTCGAGCGCGTTGAGCACCAACCGACGAACCGGATTGCGCACGTCGAGCTTTACCGTTTCTGTGCCGGTGAACGTTAACGCATCGATGTTCGGAACGATCCGAATGGAGTAATCGGTCGGGACAACCTCTTTCGGCAATTTTCCCGGGGTATCCTTAAAATTGAATGGTTTTTCTGCGTTCATGTCGGGCCGAACGATAACGAAAAACAGAGCTAGCGAAAAAGAGAAGCAGCGCGCGCATTTCCGGCACTAAACAGCGCGCGCCGAAGTTTGCATCTGCAAACTGCAGTAGAAGCGGCGCCCTCGCCGCATTTCTTGTGCCTGCAAGAGCGCGACGAGGGCGTCGCGTCTACCTCAGCTCATCGGCACTCCGATCTACTGCACAACCAGCACCAGAAGCAATTGTCCGCCGCCGACCTGCGGGCCTTTGATGACCAGGGGGCTGCGTTTGCTCAGCTTGGTGTCGGTCTCGAGCAAGAGCTCTTTCTCCTTGTAAAGTTTCAGGTTCAAAACGTAGCCCGCCTCGCTTTCGCCTCGCGCATCAACATGCAGTCCGAAAAATTTGCTGGTTGCGAGCCAGTCTTCCTGTCCGGTCTTGAGTGTTTTTTGCGACTGGCCGATCACCTGGAATTGGTTGTAGCCAAAAAATTTTTTCAGCGACCCTTCGATGCGAGTCAATTCCGGCGGAATCGGTTGCGGTTGTGCGACGTTTTCTGCGATAACAAGTCCGCTCCAGACTGTCTCCGCTCCCTGCAGCACGGGCGCCGCGCCTATCATCAGGGCAATAAAAGAAATTAAGAACGCCGGGAAGCGACCCATGAGCGGCTATTTGGCTGCGTAGTCGGCCGGCAAACTTTGCAATCCCTCCGTCCAAAGCACCGTCACGCGGTCTTGTTTTACCTCGAAGATCGAGACGGTCGCATTTGGGCTGACGACCGGATCAACGCGGGCGTTTAGAATTTGAGTAAGGTATTGGGACTCCTCAGCCGGATTTTTCTCTTGCATGACGAGAACGGTAAAAACCAAAAACACAGCGAGCGACGCAGCGCCTGTCCACAACAGGCGAGGAATTGTCCACCACGTCGATCTTATTTCGCGCGCCTGTCGGCCCGGCGTCTCGCTGTAGGCGGGCGATGCTTTCGCGGAGTTGATGGCTAAAAAACTCTTCGTTCGTCAGTGTCCGGGCGCTTAGCTCCCGCTTCAAAAGCTCGCCAAGTTTTAGCGCGCCCGCTTTTTCAGCTTCAGCGGCAGCTTTGTCCGGCAGCGAGGCCTCGAATTCGGATAGTTCTCGCCCGCTGAGCTGCCCGTCGACCCATGCGGTCCATTTTTCCTCAAATGTTTTCATAAACGTCCTTCAACAAAGTTTGCAATTTCTTGCGTGCATAAAACAGGCGCGACATCACCGTGCCGATGGAGCATCCCAGCGCTTCTGCAATTTCGTGATATTGCATGCCTTCGATCTCCTTCATCAAAATGACGGCGCGCTGTTCGGGCGAGAGTTGAGCAATTGCCTGATCGATCCGGGCGCGGATCTCGCCTCGCTGCATTGTCTCGTAGGGCAACGCTTCCGTTTTAGGAACGGTTTTGGATGCTGGATCAACTTCTCTTAACTGTATTGCGTCGTCGAACTCGGTGCCTGCGCCTTTGACATGCTTTTTGCGCAGCCAATCGATCGTCACGTTCATGACGATCCGATAAATCCACGTGTAAAACGAGGAGCGCCCGCGAAAGCGCTTGATCGACTTCCACGCTTTGAGAAAGCTGTCTTGAGCCAGGTCCCAGGCGTCCTGCTCACTGTGCACCATGTTGTAAATCATGCTGAATACTCGTGTTCGGTAGCGGGTTACCAACTCGTCGAATGCTTCGGTGTCACCGGCCTGGCATCGTCTTACCAAGTCCAATTCCGAGACATCGGCCTGAGCCAGAGTCGCTTCCGTTTGCATGATTGGACGGAGCCCGCCCTTATTTCATTCAACTGCAATAACCTTCGGAACCGAACCGGCGACGCCATTCAGCGCGGTATTCGCCCATCAGAGTAATAATGCCGTCCCGCACTTGAAAGAGTCGCTGCTGCAGCACTGAATGCTGCGTGCCGGTAATCAGCTTTTCCGATAAAAGCTGCGCGGCTGCGTTCATGGAAATCGTGATCGCCTTCAGCGCCCTCTTCAAATACGCAATGGTCATCCCAATTTCATCGACATCATCGCCGCTCAGAGCGGCCGCCAGCTTGGCACTGGCCAATGCAGAATGCGTAGCCAGTTTTATTGCAGCCGGCTCGTTTTGCAGCGATGCCTTTTGATCGAAGAGTTCGTCGATCCAAATTGTGAGAGCAAAGGCAGCTTGATACAGGCCATGCTCTTCAAACGCCTCGACTGACTTGCTCATATCCTCCCGTTCGAGATCATCTTCTTCCTGCACATCTTCATCAAAGAGCGCATCGACTTCCGCGCTCCAATCTTTCGCCTCGAGCAATTGCGTCCAGCCCATTTCGCGCGCGATGATTTCGTCCCGTTGCGGATCATCGAGGTAGGTCTCCAGCAACTGCATGTACTTCTCGGTCTTTTGATCCTGTTCCTGAAGAAAACGCTCCCAGTCGTACTCGTCCCACATGCGCTCGGACCCGCCCTCGTAACCTGGCCATATTCGACTAAACGTCAGCTTCGCCATGTACGCAAAAGATTTTGGTAGGCCGGGACCGCCGGGCGATCGCGCCGGCAACGATGATCGCAAAGCTTACCGGACGGCAGAGCTTGCATCAAACGGGCTGCAGGTTACGTTCGCCCCGCTGTGATCAAACGCATTGCAATTCCGGCGGTTTTGTTTCTCGCGATCGCATTCCTCATCTCGGCGTGTGTTTCACACGATGAAGACGTGAGCGAGCGAGCCAGCTCGCAATCTGCCGCACCGGTTCCTGGCGAGAAAATCCCCAATGAGGGCGCCTATGCTCCTGGCCCTCCCGGATCCAGCGGAAGCGTGCGCTGGTAACAGTGACGTTGAAGCGTTAAATCGTTGAACCGGTGAAGCGGACGCAGAATTGCCACCAGATTCCGTTTTAACGCTTCAAGCGCCGCTACAGGTTTTCCGTTAACGGAAGTGCAGCAGCGCTTCGTGCACGCCCGCGCCGTGGTCTTTCTCCGCGACGTAACCGCCTGCGTTGCGCACCGCCTCTTGCACTTCGGGAATTGCATTGGCCGGGCAGGACGGCATTCCAGCAACTTTCCCGTCCAACATCGAGATGTCGTTATGATGATCGCCTGCTGTAAAAATATTTTCGCGCGGGACCTCAATTAAACGCGCCAACTCCGCGAGCGCTGCGCCTTTATGGTAATCAGCGTGACAAAATCGCAGCCAGACCGTGTTGCGCTGGTAATCCAATTTCGGATGCTCGCCTCGCGCTTGCTCGATAAATTCGGTTATGCGCTGCATTTCTTCATCATTCTCCGCGACAAGACCTTCTAGACCTTCCGAATTGTAAATTAGACGCGCTTTGGTTTCTTGGGTTACGAAATCCACGAACTCTGCAAGGACTGAGTTAGCCGAAGAAAACAACTCGGCGTGGTCCCGGGCGCAGCGCTCGTTCCAGTCGCCAAACGGTTCCCATTTGTCTCCATTTTGCCCGGGACGAAAAACATCGCGCTCTGTGGTGAGAATGAAATCTGGCCGGATGGGAAATGCGAAATCGGTGAGTCCGGATTCGAGCAGATCGACTGAACGGCCAGTGTTGATCGCCCAGAGCGCGCCAGCGTTCTGCAGTTCGCGAATCAATTCCATGCACTGCGCGTCGAGGACTGGTTCGCTAACTCGCGACACAAGCGTGCCGTCGAAATCGATGCTTAGCAGTTTGATTGGTGAATGCACTAAGACAATTTAAGAATTGATCTGGTGAACGCAATCCGCGACCGTTTTCGTGAAGCAGACAATCCTGTCTGCCTTTGGTGCAGGAGAGCAGGAGCACCCGCCTTCGCCAAGGCTACGGCGTGGCAGACGAGCACGAGTAAGAGTAAGATAAAAATATGAAATCGGCTTACGAACTTGCGATGGAACGGCTCGAAAAGAGCTCGCCGTCAATCTCGCTCACTGAAGACCAGAAAAAAGAAATCGCGGAAGTGGATTCCGTGTACCGAGCAAAGATCGCGGAGAAAGAGCTTTTCCTGAAAGATCAGATTCGCAAAGCACAAGCCGCGGGCAAAATTGAAGAATTAGAATCACTGGAAAAGCAGCTTGTGTCAGAGATCCGGCGATTACACGAAGAGTGCGAAGCAAAGAAGGAAAAACTGCGCGCGAGATTCGGAAGAAGATTTGTAGGGCAAGCGCTCCGCTTGCCATTTGCGATTCAGAAGGCAGGCGATGCGCCTGCCCTACAATGTCGCTTTTGCCGGTTCGGCCTTCGCGTCGCTGTGCCCGCGTTTCGGCAAATCGGGATCAAGAAATCCCAGCATGTGCGCCCGCCTGATGGTGCGGACGCCTTCCTGTTTCTGCAAATCGGAAATGCTTTGCCGAAACTTTTCCATTTTGGTCCAGTGCACTTTTGGACGGAAATGATGCTCGGCGTGGTAGCCGTTGTAAAAGAAAAGCCAGTTGTAGATTTTTCCGTAGCTGCTCACGCCCCAGGCAATCGGCTTATCGGGGTTCGCGCCGTAATGCCGATAATAACCGTTCAAATAACTGAAGCAGTGGCCGAGATACCAGAACGGCAGGAAAAAACAATCATGAACCGCCAGTTGATGAAGTGAATCGGGTTCGTCGGGACAATAATTGCCATCACCAAAAGCGTGGTAGCGAATGCCGTTAGCTCAATGTTGCCCCAGAAATCATCGCCGTTCTTGCGCTTGCGCAGTTCTCGTCGGATTGCACCGACATCATCGCGAAAGAAACTCAGGAAAACATAACTCCACGGGTTCTCCGGTTCGCCATCGTCGCTATGACGATAAATCGACAGCCAATCGATCGTGTCGCCATTTTCATCCTGTCGATCCGAGTTCCCCTTGTGATGTTGCATGTGCACGCCGTCGTACATGGTCTGCGAAAAGCAGCACCCGATCGATTGCGTGACTCCAAACAGCCGATTGAGAAATTTCGAGCGGAAAAACGGGTTATGAATGAAATTGTGCCCCACCCCGTTGATGTTCGCGTTGACCATCAGCGAGTAAATAAACCCGAGGACCAGCATCACCCACAGCGGCGCATGCGGAAACAGGAAGTACAGTCCCAGGAAATAAGCGAAACAAAAAAGACCCGCCGCGGCCGGGAACGCGTCCCAGCGCGTATGCGCGAACAGCTTTGAATTGGTTGTCGGACGTTCTATCCGAATCGCGTCAGCACTCATCTGGGAAATCCTCGAACCCAAAACTATTCGCCAAGGAGATAATCCTGGCAAGTTTTGAAGATTGCCAACGCGGTTTCCGCGTGCCTAAGTTAGACGCCGTTCTCGCTCTTTTGTAATGCGAGCAGCTGTGCGGCTTCGCGCCGTTATTGCTCGCGATGATTCCGAGCACCCGAACTGACAACCAACCGCTGGGTCGCCTCTCCCTTTGCAGGGAGAGGTGAGGGTCAGAAGAGACAACCGGTCCGCGCAAGAGCAAGACCCCTCACCTCAGTCCTCTCCCCTTGCCCACGGGGAGAGGCGAGAAGCGCTTTGTCAGCGGAAACGCTTCATCAGTTCGCGCAGACGATCGTGCGGCAGCGCTTCGACCCGATGATTGTCGCGGCCGGTCATGGAGCGGTTGTCGATTAGCGCATTTACGACTGCTTCCTCTGTAGCCTGGACAACGCCAGCGAAAAGCGGGTCCATCAGATCATTGGGAATCGTTTGCACATCGTGTGTGATTTGATCTGGGCCCGCAACGTTTGGATTTGCAATTGAAAATGCGATGAACAAATCGCCCGAACTGTTTCCGGAAATTGTTCCCGTCCGCGCGAGACCAAGCGACACACGGCGCGCGAGCCGCTTCAGTTGATTCGGCAACAGCGGCGCATCCGTAGCGACCACAGCGATACAGGAGCCGTTTTCTTTTTTGTAAACTTCGCCGGGGATTTCTTTGCCGACTGGAACACCCGCGATCATCAGCTGCGGCCGGCGACCGAAGTTCGCCTGCAAAAATACGCCGACTGTGTATGTGCGGGATGCTTTCTGGCTGCCGGGGTCACCGCCCCCGGCTACAGCTACAGAGACGACGCGCGAGGCGGTCCCGTTTCCGCCTTTGAACTCGTAGCAGATCATGCCAGTGCCGCCGCCGACGCTGCCCTCTTCGATGGCGCCGCCATGCGCGGTATCGAGCGCGTGCCAGACATCTTCCTGCTTAACGTGAAAGCCGTTGATGTCATTCAGCCAGCCGTCCCACGTTTCGCCAACGACTGGCAGGCTCCACAAAGTCTGGCTGCCGCTCCCCTGCTTAACTAGCCATGCAATGACCGCGTCGCGCGCTACGCCAACGCTGTGCGTGTTTGTAACGACAATTGGTCCTTCGAGAAAACCGCTCTCTTCAACCCATGGCGTGCCGGTCATTTCGCCGTTTCCGTTCAGGCTGAAAAATCCCGCGTAAACAGGATCGTTAAGCGAAGCGTGACCGCGCGGCAGGATCGCCGTAACGCCGGTACGCACCGGACCTTTGCCGACTTCAAGTTTTCCTTCCCCGCTAATTAACGTCGTATAGCCGACTTCGACACCGGGGACATCGGTGATCGCGTTAAACTTTCCCGGTGTGCCTTCAAACGGAATCCCAAGATCGCGCGCGCGAACGATCTTCGTCTGGATTGGCGGCGGAGATTTGATCGGCTCGCGTGCAAAGGAATCGAGCGCGAGTAGGAGCACGAAACCGGCAAAAATTCTGCGGACCATGGTGAGAAACGTCCAACGCTCAACGTCCAACGTCCAACGCTCAATCAAAAATCCAGAAATTCTGCTCTGCCAAATTCGTGCCAATTCGTGTCCATTCGTGGTTAGAGGTTCTATTTTCCGTTTTCGCGAAGCCGCTGGCGCATTTAGATTGATTGCGTGAGCTATGAGGTTTTCGCCAGAAAATATCGGCCGCAAACTTTCGACGATCTGGTGGGGCAGGCGCACGTCTCACGCACGCTGAAAAACGCGGTTGCACAGAATCGTCTTGCCCACGCCTATCTGTTTGTTGGGCCGCGCGGCATCGGCAAAACTTCGACTGCCCGGATTTTGGCGAAGTCGCTCAATTGCGTGAAAGGCCCGACGGTCACGCCGTGCGGAGTGTGCGATAACTGCCGGGAGATCGCCGCGGGGAACAGCCTCGACGTAATCGAGATCGATGGCGCGAGCAACCGCGGCATTGATGACGTGCGCGAGTTGCGCGACAACGTGCGCTACGCGCCGGCGAAGTCCCGTCTCAAGATCTACATCATCGACGAGGTGCACATGCTCACTAAGGAGGCGTTCAACGCATTGTTGAAAACGCTCGAAGAGCCGCCGCCACATGTGAAGTTCATTTTCGCCACGACGGAACCCGACAAGGTTTTGGCGACGATCCTGTCACGCTGTCAACGGTTCGATCTCCATCGCATCCCGGCAAATCTCATTGCACAGCACCTCCAATTCATCTCCGGAAAGGAAAAGATCACGTTGGAGCCGGCGGCTGCGCATGCGATCGCGCGCGGCGCAGAAGGCGGTCTGCGTGATGCAGAATCGATGCTGGATCAGCTTGTGGCATTTTGCGGAGAGAAAATCAGCGAGAATGATGTCCTCAATGTTTTCGGATTCACGAGCGAACAAACGGTGATCGATTTAATGCGGCACATTTTGCGGGCGAAACACCGGAGGCGATCGACCTGCTGCATCAGCAAAGCGAAAGCGGCAAGGACATGATGCGGTTCATGTCGGACCTGATCGCGTACCTGCGCGATCTGCTCGTGTTTAAGGCCAAACCGGACGCGCTCAAGGAGGATGTCGATCCTGACGTGCAAAAGTCGCTGGCGGCACACGCCGAACTGATTGCGATGGATCGTTTGCTCGAGCTGATCGATCAGTTTGCCGCCGCCGAAGGCCGCATGAAATGGGCGCCGAATAAAAAGCTCCATTTCGAAGTGGCGATCATCAAGGCAATCCAGAGCCTTGGGACAGGCGACGCTCGATGAGGTGATCGAAAAACTCGGCGAGCTTCGCGATGGTCGCGGAGCGCGACCTGTAGCCGGCATCGATGATGCCGGCCGTCATCACGAACCTCGTGCTGAAAAAGCCGGGGTCACCGCCCCCGGCTACAACAAGGCGCGCGTAGAAGAAAAAACTGCAGACCGTCGATGCGGAGAGAATCTGGCAGAAGAGTCACTGACCAAAATTCCAGCGAAAGGTCTTTTGCGAACATTGAGCGAGTCAGTTCGTCCGATCGGAATAGACGGCCGCAATTTTTTGCTGGGACATTCGCCGGATGACCGGTCAAAGATTGAAGTGCTCGCGAGCGTAAATAATCGCCGGCAACTGGAAGCGCTTCTCAACGAAACGACTGGACGTGATTGGTCGGTAAAATTTGTGGCGAAAGACGGGATTCCATCGAGACCTGCCGCTGACGCAGCGAAACCAGCGGAATCGTTCAAAGACGAGCCGCTGATTCAAGAAGCGCTCGAAATCTTCAATGCTCGGATAAAATCCTGACGGATTTCCATCTGCGAGCTCTAGGCTGTCATTCCGTAGCGTGAAATCGAAAACGCGAATCTCTGAGGAGCGTATGCGAATCTTAGGAGAACATATGCTCCTATGAGCTAGCATGTTGCGACTTCGCTATTCATGGCGCTAACGGCGCTCAGAGCGTGACAGGAGCTACAAAATCCCATGAACCTAAACAAATTGATGAAGCAAGCTCAGAAGATGCAGGAGCAAATGACGAAAACGCAGGCTGAGCTTGAGAAAAAAACAATCGAAGTGAGCGCTGGTGGAGGAAAGGTGAAGGTTACCGCGAACGGCGCGGGCGAGATCATCGCGATCAAAATCGACAAGGAAGTCGTCGATCCGAACGACGTCGAATTTCTCGAGGAAATGGTATTAAGCGCCGTGAAACAAGGTATCGAGCAGGGCAAGACGCTCGCGCAATCGGAAATGAGCAGGATCACCGGCGGACTTGGGCTCTAACCACGAATGGACACGAATAAACACGAATCTATGAAGCAATTTTTCTTAAGGACTTGCGGAGCCGAATTCATAAGCCGACTCGCTGCCATTCTTTGAGAAGAACTCAGCTCATGTATCGCGCTGTCATGTTGAACGCCTGCCAAGCCTAGCTTTGCGGGAGAAACATCTCTGTGCGTTTCCGTTGATGGATCGGATCCGAGATTCTTCTCCCGCGCCTGCGGGATCAGAATGACATTGTGAGATGGCTTCTAGCAGCCTCTCCTCATTCGTGTCCATTAGTGTTCATTCGTGGTTAATTTTTTCGGCGCCGAAATAAGGCTGTAACTTCTCGGGAATTCGCACCGAGCCATCAGGCTGCTGATAATTCTCAATCAACGCAGCAAATAGCCTGGGTAATGCCAGCCCTGAACCGTTCAGTGTGTGACAAAACCGGTTCTTGCCATCGCGATCTTTGAACCGAAGCTGCATCCGGCGCGCTTGGAAATCTTCAAAATTTGAACAACTCGAAACTTCAAGAAATGCATCCTGACCGGGCGACCAGACTTCGATGTCATAAGTCTTGGCTGAACCAAATCCCAGATCGCCGGTGCAAAGCTCGATCACTCGGTAATGCAAGCCGAGCTGTTGCAGAACCCGTTCGGCATCGGCAGCAAGCGATTCCAGTTCTTCGTATGATTTCTCGGGCGCGGCGATTTTCACCAATTCGACTTTGTCGAATTGGTGCACCCGAATAATCCCGCGCGTCTCGCGACCCGCCGCTCCGGCTTCGCGCCGGAAACAGGGCGTATAGGCCACAAACTTTTTCGGAAGATCGGCAACGCTCAGGATCTCCTCGCGATGGAGATTTGTGAGCTGGACTTCCGCGGTGGGCGCAAGGAAAAGCTGGTTCTCTTCCAAACCATACATGTCGGCTTCGAACTTCGGGAGCTGCGACGTGCCGATCATGCAATCGCGCCGGACTAAAAACGGCGGACTAATTTCGACATAACCATGCTCGCGCGTGTGCAGGTCGATCATGAAATTGATCAACGCGCGCTCCAGCTTCGCGCCTGCGCCGGTGAAACAAATAAAACCGCTTCCGCTCAGTTTTGCCGCGCGATCGAGATCGAAAAGATTCAGTCTCGTGCCGAGGGCAACATGATCGGCCGGCTTGGTTAATTGAGGTTTCTCGCCCCAACTGCGCACGACCCGATTTGCGCTCGGGTCTTTTCCAATTGGAACGCTCTCATGCGGCAGATTCGCGATTTGAAGAAGCAAATTGGTTTGCGCCGTCTCCGCGGCCGTCGTTCGCGAATTAACATCGGCAATCTGATCGCCGATTTGGCGAACACGTTGCTCAAGCTCGTCCGTCGGTTCGCTGCGCGATTTCTTGCCGCCAATCTCTTTGCTCAATCGTTTCCGGTCTGCGTTCAATTGCTGCAGCGCCGTTTCCATTTGTCGGCGTTCCGCATCCACACGCAATACCTCATCAATCTTCGCCTCATCGCCGCCGCCTCGCGTAGCCAGCCGCTCACGGACGAAATCCGGCTTCTCGCGAATCAAGCGAATATCGAGCATGGCGCAGTATGAATGACGAATGTCGAATGAGGCAAATGACAAATGTCGAATGCTGTCATGCGTCGTACGTGGATTGAATAGCGTACGCACCTTTCGCGTGTTTCCGGGGAGCACAGGCTGCCAGCCTGTATGTCTCGGCAGCTTGCCGAGACCGGGAGATGGCGTTCGCGTGAGAATTGCGTGCGCAAAGATGTTGCCGGCAGGGCTGCCGGCAACTACAGGCTGGCAGCCTGTGCTCCCCAGAACTGAGCCAGACGCGCGTGACATTTGCGCGCGCTCTTCTCATAATTCGCGCATGAACACGCTCGCAGAGCGCTATGCGCAAATGAGCGACACGACTCGCGTGCGTGAACGCGCGCTATTCGTCTCACCGCGAATTCCATCCGAACTGGAGCTGCAAGCGCGCTGGTTTGCCGGAGATTTCGGCAAACACTTTGTCAGCACCGGCGGAGATGAGATCGATATTATCCAATTCGGCACTTGGAACCGCGAAGCTGGACCGGATTTTCGCGATGCTGCAATTCGAATAAATGGTGGCGAACCAGTTCGCGGTTGTATCGAGATCGATCTGCTTGATCGCAGCTGGGAAACGCACGGTCACGCGACAAATCCAGCTTTCGAAGCGACCGTGCTTCACGTTTTTGTCGAGAGAAGCGATCGCGCGTTTTTCACGCGCACACAATCGAATCGAAACGTGCCGCAGGTGTGCATCGATCTCACGACTTTGCCGGAGGCATTTAACGCAAATGTCCCGCTGGCGCGGCCAGGGCGTTGCCAGGCGCCCCTCAAGGATTTGCCGGAAGAACGCGTGCGCAGCGTGCTGGGCGGGGCGGCGCAATTCCGTTTGCGACAAAAAGCGAACCGGATTCGCAACAAGATCGATGCGCACGGACGCGACGAAACGCTTTTTCAAGAGATGGCCGCTGCGCTCGGTTACAAGGAGAACAAGCTCCCGTTCACGCTTCTGGCACAACGCTTGCCGCTGCGGTTGTTGCGTGAAAACGTTCGAGGACTGCGAAGCATTGCTCTTCGGCGGAGCCGGTTTCCTGGAGACGCCCGATCTCGACACATATAAAAAATCGGCACGCGAATACGTGCGGCAGCTTGTGGGACCGCTGGTGGCCGCATCGCGATGAGTTGCAGCGATTGATTTTGCCAGCCAAAGCCTGGCGCGTTAGCGGCACGCGTCCGGTAAATCATCCGCAGCGCCGGCTGGCCGCGCTGGCGGTGCTGGCGCGCGATTGGTCTCGTCTTCAGCGCGCCTCGGGAAAGAGCAGCGTCGCCGCGGCGAATGATTTCTTTCAAACGCTCGAACATCCCTTCTGGAATTTTCATTACACACTCACTTCTGAGGCATCACCGAAGAAGATGGCGCTGATCGGTGACTCGCGCGTCGCCGATATTCTGGCGAACGTGCTGTTTCCATTTTGGGCGGCGCACGATGCCGAGGCTTCGACTCCGCCGAGCACACATCTTTGGTCAGAATACGCAAAGTTGCCCGCGCAATTATCGAACAGACGACTCGAAACAGCTGCCACCCGCCTTTTCGGAAACGATCCGCGCCGGAAGCAGTTCTGAAAACCGTCGCAAACCAGCAAGGCTTGCTCCAGATCTACGAAGATTTTTGCATGCAGGACAATTCCGATTGCGCGCAATGCCCGTTCCCGGAACAGATGAGCAAGTGGGGGTGATTCCTGTAGCGGCGGGCCGTGTCGCCCGCATGAGATCTGGATTCGCAGTCTGACACAGCCGCCGCCTACAGGCTTCAACGAAATGGTTGTGCAAACCCGTTTACGCGCCATAGTGTCGGCTCGATGCACCCCCGAATTGTAGGGCGTCTGTGTCAGACGCCGGCTTACTCAAAGCTCGGCGTTTCGACACAAACGCCCTACAGAAACGGCGTCCACAACGCGCCTTCACTCTGATCGAGCTGCTGGTAGTGATCGCGATCATTGCAATTTTGATCGGTCTGCTCTTCCCCGCTTTCCGAGCCGTGCAGGATCAAGCGAAAAGGACGCAAGCCAAAAACGATCTCACCCAAATCGTCAACGCGGTGAACGCGTTCTACACCGAGTATGGAAAGTATCCGCTTCAGCGACAACGACAGACACGACCTATGGACCCGGAGGAACTACCGACAGACGATAACTATTTTATGCGCTCCGCGCGATCGCGCGCGGCAGATCAATGCCAGCGACGCCGTCAATACCCGGCAGATCGTTTTCATTAATCCGCCATATGTAAAGACTGATACGGTCGGGAACAGACGATCCGGCATCGAGTACAGTCAGAGGGCGGATATTACGATCCGTGGGGAACACCGTACTCATTCGCGATCGATGGCGACTACAACAATCAAATCCAAATCCCTATACTGCCGATACTGGCGCCGGGCCGGCAACCTCTAACAATCGGAGTGATCGCATGGTCCCTGGGCAAGGATCAAGCTGGTGGCTCGGGACAACAGGACGCGGGTAACGCGGATGACGACGTGATTTCGTGGCAGTGATTGTTTGACGCCTTGCCTTCGCTGCCATGCTGTAGCGTCCACCGATGTTATCGAACATTCGACAGTTTCCATACTCGCCGGACGATTTGCACCACGTTGGGTTACAAGTTGCTGTAAAACCTTCGTGAGCCGAAAAACTCCCGGGTTGCGCCAGGCTGCGCGCGTCGTGCGCCGTTACTTGCACTTGTCCTTGAAGTCCTGGTAATCCTTCTCTGCTTTGTCGAGCGCGGTGAGGTGGTCGTCGAGGAATTGTCTTCGCCCACGCTTCGGCCTTTGCAACAGGAGCAAGGCGGCGAGGCAGCCGGATTTTTTCATTTCATGTCAGCGTGATTATTTCCCGCAAGCCTCCTCAAGCCGTTTGGCGAGCTCATCTATGTTCTCGGGGCACTTGAGTTTCTTTATCGCCTCCTTGGCTTCCCGCAGCGCGTCCCATTTCGTGCCTACTGCCTCGACGGCCTTCTTCCTGGCTGCATCAGCCTTCTTTCTAAGGGGACTTTTAGCAGCTTCGGCAGCTTTAGCTGCGGCCTCGGCAGCTTTGGCTGCGGCCTCGGCAGCTTTGGCTTTGGCCCTGGCGTCGTCTCGAGCAGCGGGTTTGTCTTTTCCCGTCGTTTTCTCGAGCTTGTCCGCAGCCGCTTTGGCGGCGGCGGCGGCCTCGTCCGCAGCCGTTTTGGCGGCCTTCGCGTCTGCGGCAGCTTTGTCAGCTTTTGTCTTCGCCTCCCTTCCGGCCGGTGTCGCATCATCGGCATCCGCAGCGTCCTCCGCCTTACCTGCCTCATCCATCAGCCTGTCCAAATCCCCGCACGCCTTGACCGCCTTATCAACCAGGTCTTTGGCCCTGGCCAGCGCTATTGGGTCGTCCTTGCAGGGGGTTGGCGTTGCCGTCGGCTGGGTGGGCGTGGTGCCGGGACCCTGCGGCGTGGCCGTCGGGGTTCCCGCGACTGTCTCGCCCGGCATGCCCGTCGGCGCACTCACCGGCTGACCGGCTGAAGGCGTTTCTGCAACCGTCGTTCCTGCGACCGGAGGGGTTCCTTTCTCCGGTTTCTCCAAGTCTTTTGCCTTGGCTGTGGTGAGCTCGACTTTTTCAAAAATCGTGTCAATGCCTTGATCGACTTTCTTCTTGGTCGCTGGCGACATCGGCTTTTTTGTTTCGAGTTGTTTGTAAACGACTTTCTTTAAGTCGTCCTTGGTCGCGGGCGTAGTGCCTACGATTTGGCAAATCTGCGGGTCGGTCCATGTGCTCCATTGAACGACGATGTCCTTCTGTTTCTGCGGATCGTGATATGGGAGATTTTTTAGCGCGCCGCTTTTTTGCAACTGATCAGCCGCCGTGTACTTCGCCGCGCAACTACGCAGTAGTTTGCCAGCGTCGGTCGCCGGAAGGTGTGAGTTTGGATTTTGCGGGCCGCTCGGATTGGCTTCGTTCATGACCAAGTCGCCACTGACACCTTTTCCAACCGGCGGCTTGTTGCGGTTCAAACAGACGCCATTCATCGGGACCGTTTTGGTTTGCTGCGGATTGAGCGCAACGGTTTGCCCGGTTGGACAGGCGTAGTGCTGATTCTGTCCGCTGCTCGATTCGAGAATCATCGGTGGAATCGCGCACGTGAGCGGTTGATCGGTGAGATTTTGAATTTTCAAATCAGCAACGTGACCGATTGTTTCGCCGGTGCCGGCGCTGTCGATCTTGATTTTCCCGCTCGAGCTGAGACTTTCGAGAGTCTCTCCAGCAGCCGGTGAGGCATAGCTGGCTGACAACCAGACGAAGACAAGACCGAGAATGACGTGTTTCCAAGCAGCAGGTTTCATGTGGTGAATTCTCCTTTATGGAGATGGTTGGGGGTTTTGTTTGGCAGGCGGGGGCTCTTTGCGCGCCGTCTGCGAAAGGTCTTTGCTGACCGGGTTAATCTGAGACCATGGATCATTGGCAAGCTCTCCCGAAAGTAGCGGCTTTGTTTCCGCTTTTGCTTGCGCACCAGTTAGCTGCACACCTGCAAACGGATCAGTCTTTGCGGCCTCGCGCGGTTTCTTTGTTAGCGGCGATTTTTCTTCTGTGCGCGCAGTAACGGGTTGAGGGCCGGCTGGAACAGCGAACGGATCGGGCTTCCGCTCTGCGCTGACCGATTCCGCCGAGATCAATAGTCGCGCCGACACCGACTCCAACTCCGCCGCCGCCGTGGCTGTAACCGTGACCATGTTCTTTCTTCGCTTGATGGAATTGCGATTGGCTGGTGCGCGTTTCAGTTTTAGTGGTCTGCATTTTGGCGGGCGCGGTTTTGCTGGAGCCAGTTGTGCTTGGGCTGTTTGTGGTGGGCCGCCATGTTTGATGCGGAGGCGGGGTAGTTTGGGCAAACACGTCTCCGCTGGAAACGAGGACGAGTGCGGACATTGCAATGGTGAGAAGAAGCACGCGGATCGAACGAATTGCATGAACGCTGTAGCCGCCTCGCTGTGTCGAGGCACAATGGCGGCGCCGGAATCTCTCCGGACACGGCGACACAGCGCCATGGCTACAACGCTTGCGGTTTATCAAATGGTCCATAGTTATTTCGCGATTGATGTTAACGGCAGCAGAAATTTTTGTCCGTTTGGCAGCGCGATCTGAAGTTGTTTATCGCTAGTGAAAATCGCCTTTGGCCAATCGACCTTGGTGTAAGCGTAACTACCTTTCGGACCAAGGATCTTGTTGAGATCCACACCGACGCCACCAACACTGATTCCACTGGTGCCAGCTTGCGGGCTGACCGATATCGGCAAGCCGGTATTTTCTTCGTGGCCAACCTTGCGATCTTCTCGAAAGACCGGGTTGATTACTGCACCGCTTTTATCGACAAGCGCAATCTGCGCCGGCTGCACAATTTTTTTGTCTGGAGCGAACACACGAATGATCAGGCGAGTATTTTGCGGACGCGCCTGTCCCAGCGTATCGCCGACCGTGTCGATGGTGTAGCCGCCGCGCTTCGTCGTATTGCGAACCGGCGTCAATGGAGCGCTTGTGTGTGTGGCTGCGAGCGCTGACGTTGCGAAAACCGCAGCGATCACCGCTATAGCGGCGCACTGGGATATTTTCATCCGCTTCGGGGGTTCAGTGCTTGATACTCAATTGAGACAACGGGTGTCAACCACGAAAATTGAATGCGCTGGAGAGCGGATTTTGCGCGGCGCTGATGTTTCGGTTGCAATCGGCAACCCCGAAATCAATGAATTTGAAGTTATTCGGGGAGCCGATTATTATCGGCTTCGAAAATCTAAGATCGGAAATCGCAACGCGGGTGTAGTTCAATGGCAGAACGGCAGCTTCCCAAGCTGCACACGGGGGTTCGATTCCCCTCACCCGCTCCCGCCTTCGCTTCGAGCTGGAATCATGTGTTAACGCTTTTGCTTCGGATTTAGCTTGACCTGTTTACCCAGAAAACACTACGGATATCATCAGGTGCGCGAACTGCGCACGGAAGGAGGTGACCCCAGATGACAGGAAAAACAGGCGAAAAATGCCAGACTGCAGGCAAGTATCACTGCCAGACACATCCGGCCAGTACCATAGCGATTAAGGTAGGTGAGATTTTTCCGCAGTGCACTTTCGGCGGCGCCGCTTCACACGATACGATTTGGGTGCAAGCAGCAACGACTTGATCCGAACGGAAATGCGGTTGTGCAGGCGATTGGCGAAAGCTAGATGAAACGATCGTTTTGATCGGGATGCTTTGCGCCGTTGCGCTGGCGGCTGTTGTTACTTTCACAGCCACGATCCCCGGGATAAACCTTCATTGGTAAACCCCGAGATCGTAAAACGTGGCCCCGCCGCGTGGCAGTTCGACAAGAATGGCAAGATCAGTTGGGTGTGGACCACTCTAGCCGACGACAGATAGTTGGCCGGCTTTCACGCGATTTTTCTCGGCACGAAAACTAGAGCGCTTTAAATGAAGCTGTGGCCGCGGAAAGCGCCGTAGGCGCGGAAGAACTTAGCCCCGGGCGTAAGCCCGGGGTTTCTCGATTAATTCCAACCAGCCCCGGAAGGGGCGGAAGGACTGACGATGCGCTTCGGCGTATTCTGTCGCCCCTGCCGGGGCTGATTGGTTTGGAGACGCCATTTCCCCGGGCTCACGCCCGGGGCTAATATCTATCGCGCCTCTGGCGCTTCGAGCGGCTACAGATTTCCTTAAATCGCTCTAGTTGCCATCGCCGAACACGCAAGCTAAGGCAACGGCGACGCTAAACAAACTTCACGGTCCGCCGAAAAGTCTCCTGAACGATTTGAATAAACGGCCGGGGAAAGTTGCGGCCTTTTCGGGTAAACCGGGGGCCTGCTGCGCAAACGGCCATTGCGCGCCGCCATGGACCTGGCAGGCAGCAGTCGGCACTTTGTCGGCAGGCAAGTCGATGTCGTAGGCGGTGCCGGCCCCCATGCATCCGGTGGTGGCAAGTTGATTTGAAATCGAACAGACCGTTGCGTGTTGGAGCGGCATGGTGGGTTGGAAAGACTCGGCGGGATAATGCTGCGCCGCTTTGTTCATTACTTGTGTCCAGACCGGCAATGCCAACGCGGCACCGTAACCGTGTGGAATAATCGTGGTCGGCTGATCGAATCCGACCCAGACACCGCAAGTGAGCGTGCTGGTGTAACCTGCGAACCACGCGTCCTTGTAATCGTTGGTGGTGCCGGTCTTACCTGCCGCCGGCAACTTAAAGCCAAGTGACCGCGCACTGGCGGCAGTGCCTTTAGTCAAAACTTCTTCCATCACCTGCGAAGTCATCCAGGCTGCGCTCGGATCCAGTGCCGGCGTAGAAATGTGCGCGGCGAGATAAATCGGTTTGTGCCGCTGATCGTCAATGCGCTCGATGATGTAAGCCTGTTTGCGCACACCGGCATTGGGAAAAATAGAGTACGCAGCGGTGAGATCTTTCAGGTTCGTCTCAAATGAGCCGATGTAGATCGCAGGACCATGCGGGACGTTCTGAGAAACACCGAGGTCGTTAGCAACCTTTTGCACCGCGTCGAGCCCAGCGAATTGTCCAACTCGCACACTCATGGTGTTGCGCGAATGAATGAGGCCATAGGAGCAGGGCATGGTGCCGCCGTAAGTGCCGTCGGAATTCCCGGGCGACCAATTTCCTGCGCCATCAATTTCGCCGGGTTGAATCGGGCCATCGCTGATCGCCGCGCCCGGCAACAGCCCGTGGCTGAAAGCGACAGTATAAACAAACGGTTTGAATGCTGAACCAACCTGCCGGTTTGTCGGAGCCATCGCCCGGTTGAACTTGCTTTGCGCGTAATCGCGTCCGCCGACCAGTGCCGCGAATGCCGCCGCTGGCGTTGTCGATCACGACCACCGCGCCTTCGAGGTAAGGCATGGACGAATCCCCTTCCCCGTTCTCGGGCGGTTTATAATCCGCTTTGAGTGGATGATGAAAATTGGATTGATGTTCGATTTTGGTGAGTTGTTTCTCCATTGCGTCCTGCGCGGCGTTTTGTACGGCCGGATCAAGCGTTGTATAGATCGACAGGCCGCCATTATCGATTTGGTCCTGCGTTAATAACGGACTCAAAGCACGTTGTACCGCGTCCATCGCGTAATTCTCCTGGATCTGGGGCAAACGTTTGGGATGTGGAGTAATTTTTGCGATCCTCGCCTCCTGGGCTTGCGCTGGCGTAATTTTTTTCAACTCGACCATGCGATCCAGCACTGCATTGCCCTGCGCCACCGCGCCTTCCGGATTTTTTAATGGCGAAAAACGATTTGGACTTCGGATCAGACCTGCAAGGATCGCGGCTTCAGAGAGATTCAGCTTCGATGCGCTTTTGCTAAAGTAAGCTTGCGAGGCTGTTTCGACTCCATAACAGCCGGTGCCGAAATAAATCCGGTTTATATAAAGCTCGAGAATTTGCTGCTTGGTGAATTGGCGCTCGATCCGAAATGCGACCATCGCTTCGAGTACTTTCCGGCTGAGGGTGCGGCCCGCCGAGCGGAAGGCTGTTTCGGGCAAGCTGCTGAGTGATGCTGCTGGCGCCTTCCTTGGCTGAGCCGCTCATAATGTCGCGGACCAAAGCGCGCAGAATTCCGCGCCAATCAATCTCCTTTATGTTCATAAAACCGCGCGTCTTCGCGCGCCAGCACCGCACTAATGAAGAACGGTGAGACTTCGCTCAGAGAAACCTTAAGACGATTCGCGCCAGCCAGGCGGCTGTAAATTTTTCCATCAACATCATAAACCGTGTTTCGCTCCGGCATTTCGCCGACATTTTTCATGTCGAAGGTTTGCGCCCACGTCCCGTAAAAGAGAAAGACGGCGAAGCCGGCGCCCGCCGGCAAAATGAGCAGCGTGACTTTCCAGCCGTAGCGGAAAAGGAGGCTCCCGCTTTTCTGTTTTCGCGAGCGGAGACGAGCGAACAGTTGCATCATGGTTAAAGAAGTTAAACAGTTAGAGCGTTGAAGCGGATATCGCTCAATTACGCTTGAACACTTCAACCCTTCAACGTGTCACAAATTCAGCTTTACCACGCCTTCGTGTTGCTCGGTCGGGCAGGGCGCGTTGGTCGGGACATCGGTTGCAGCGTCGCTCGGCCGGACCAGTTTATGGTCGATCAAATATTGCTCGACTTCTTCGCCGCTGATATCGGCCAGCATTTGCCCGTTGACTTCGACACAAGGCGAAAGTGGTTGTCCGCTCTTGGTTTCCATCTCCCAGCGGAACGCCGGATTCTGGATAATGTCCTTTTCTGTATATGGAAGGTTGTATTTGGCCAGCACGGCGCGGACACCGGCGCTCCAGCCACAATAGGTCTTCAGATATGCGGTAATTTCTGGCGTTTGCATCTCTGAATATATCACAACTTCGGACGTTGTAACGCCGAAGCCGTCGCGTGCCAATCTGGCTGCCGACCGGTTTACAGGCTCTCCATTTCCCTTCGCAGATCTTCCTTCGTTTTGCCCAATTTTTGTTCGAGGCGTCCTAGCAGTTCATCCTCTTTCCCTTCGGCAAATGCGAGGTCGTCATCGGTCAACTGCGCGTATTTCTGTTTCAACTTGCCTTTTGCTTCGTTCCAACTGCCTTTGAATCCCAGTTTCGTCATAACAATACATATATCGCCTGCGGGACGACGATCAGTTGCCTCGCTTGTGGCAGCCAAACGTGTTCGGACATTTCGCCGGCATGAAATTCACCGGCATCAACGGGCGTCTCCTTTAGGGAACATCACACGTTCCGGGTGCTCATTGAGAGCCGCCAATAGTTTTGGGAGTAGCCGGGTCTTTACAGAGCCGGCTTCACGCGGTGGCACGAGATAACGCACAATTGCGTCAAGCCACGTCACTTCATCCACGCGAAAAATCACTCGCGGCCGCGAACGCACTTCCAGCTCATCAACCGGTGTGCGCGCCAGCAGTTCCCGATAAACTTCCACACGTTTCACCATCTCCTCGCCCAGGTCCTCTTCCACAATCCGTTGCATCGTTTCGGCGACGAACTGCAAGTCGCTTTGATATGCGATCTGAAATTTGATCTCGTTCCAGACGTACGGGAACAGCGGCCACGAGTAATTCCAGACCATCGTGTCGAGAACTTTCTCGTTTGGGAAACGGATCACGCGGCCCGTGGGATGATCGGTTGAAAGGTATTCCCCACCGAATTCCCATAGTGTCGTATCGAGATATCCAACGTCGATGACGTCTCCCGTGGCGTCGCCAATCTTGACGCGATCGCCGACCTGATACGGGCGCCGGACAAGAATATAGATCCAAGCAATAAAGCTTTTCATGGGGGTCTGGACAGCGAGTCCAATGATGATTGAGCCGATCCCCAAAGCAGTAAGCGCGGGATACCAATTAACAAACAAGATCGACACCGCGATCACCGCGATTGCCAATGCCAAAACTAAATGCTCAATGCGTTTGAGAGTGAAGCGCGTCGTTGCGTCTTCAATTCGCCCGATTGCATAAATGGAAATTGCCTGGGCGACCGCGACAACGATGACGATTAATGCTACCGCCCGTAGGACACGCCCAACGATGTCGAGGTGCTGTTTGGGCAGCGGGACCAATCTCGCCGATAGAAGAAAATAGAGAACGGCGCACCCGATAATGATGAGCGCGTGTGTAACAAACCAGAATTTGTCTCCGGTTTTTGCTTTGACTTCTGCAGCCGGCTTCTGTCCGCTTGCGCGGACGAGCTCCTTGCGTACCTCGGGCCGCTGACAAAGTTCTTCCGCCGTTTCAGGCATTTACTAACTGATTCGCGGCTGCCGGCGAAACCGATTGCCGAAACCGGCTAAATCCTCTTCTTCAGGCGAATAAGAATCGTAACCGAAGAGAAATCTCGTTTCTCGGTTTGTACGGAGTTAAACCGAACAGTTCCGTTAATCAGGGAACTCCTCTACCTCGCCACCCGAAGATCGCGAAGATGATGAACATCACCAGGAATAGAAGGAATAGGAACTTGGCAATTCCCGCCGACGCTGCGGCGATCCCGCCAAACCCCAATACCGCTGCTATGATGGCGATTATTAAAAATGTTACGGCCCAGCCTAACATGTTTCACCTCCTTTCCTAAGTAATCGCGCTAGCACATCACCGTGCGCGCCTCTCGTCTGTTCTTCGCATTGATGGGCTTCAGATTTGAATCTGCCAGTCAGCCGAATTGAATAACATCCGCAGAAGCCTCTTAAGGCGATCCGTTAGGTTCAAAGGTTCATTTATGCACGGCTAAACAGTCTGTGTGGAACGAACAGGCAAAAGATGACGAATGAATGTCAACCAAGCGAATAGCGTCAGTAACCCTGCAGCAGCGGCGAACGACGCCGGTCTGTACTATGTCAACGACAATCGTGTTGGATACAGACGCCGAGCAAATGGTAACGGTTTCGAGTATTTCGACACGGAAGCGAAGCGCATCCGCGACAAGCAACGGCTTCTGCGGATCAAGCGGCTGACCATTCCGCCCGCGTGGACGAATGTCTGGATTTGCCCCTTGCCAAACGGACACATCCAGGCAACCGGCCGTGACCTCCGAGGCCGCAAACAATACCGCTATCATGACCGATGGCGCGAGGTGCGCGATGAAAACAAATACGGGCGCATAACTGAATTTGCCGAAGCATTGCCGAAGATCAGGCGGCGAATTACGAGGGATATGAAATTAAAAGGTTTGCCGCGCGAAAAAATTCTTGCAGCTGTTGTGCGCTTGTTAGACCGAACTTTTATGCGCATCGGCAACGAAGAATACGCTCGTTTTAACAAGTCATTTCGGCATAACGACGATGCGGGATCGACATGTGACTGTGAAGGGGTCGCATCTGCTCTTTCGTTTTCGAGGAAAGAGCGGCCGCGAACATGAAGTTGGTCTCATCGATCAGCGTATCGCAAAAATAGTTTCCAACCTTCAGGACTTGCCCGGACAAAATCTGTTTCAATACATCAACGGTGCCCGGGAAGCACGTGACGTAACCTCGCAAGACGTGAACGATTACTTGCGCCAGATTTCCGGAGATGATTTCACGGCGAAGGATTTTCGCACCTGGGCCGGCACACTCCTGACGGCGATCGGGTTAAGCGTACAGCCGAACTTCGAAAGCAAGAAACAGGCGAAGGCGAATATTAAAAATGCCGTTTCGGCAGCGGCAGAACTTCTCGGCAACACTCCGGCGATTTGCCGAAAATGCTACGTCCATCCAGCCTTGATCGAAGCTTATCTAAATGGAAGGTCAATTGCCGGACTCACTTCGGCACGCAAGAGCACCGGGCGGTGGGATCTTCGAGCGGCTGAGAAAGCAGTGCTGAAATTCTTGCGGACGCACCCTTCAAGGGACCGGAAGAGCGGATAGCTCTGTTCGTAGCGATCCGAAACGGCCAGTGGAGCCGTAGCTTCCGAAGTAACTAAAGAAGAAGATCAATTGTTACAGGGAAACTAACGAAGGGAAACGTATGAACTTATCTATTGAAATGAAACTGGCCACAGCCCTGGGAGCGACCTTTGTGGCTTTGGTTCTGGGCGCTATTGCTCAAACGCAAAACGACAGCGGAGCAGCCGGGCCCAATGAATACGCTCTGACAGACAATTCGGTGTCGATCAATCCAAGCCGGAAAGAATTTCAGAGCTCGTCATCGCGCGGCACGACACAGGAAGACGCGAAAACCTCGTTGTCGAATGATACGGATCAAGGAGCAGCATCCGCGAATGGAAAAACGAAATCCAAGTCCACTAAACACGGATCGGAAAATGCCCGGGTAGATCATTCTTACGACGATTAAAGCGTCTTCCCGGCGCTGACGAATTGGGTGGTGTGCGTAGCCGAGCGAAACCGCCACGTTCAGTCGAATCCAACTAGTCTGGCTCAGCGCGTCTTTGATTTGAAAATTTCTCAGAGCGTGTGTGATGACTCAAGCACAAGCATACGTCGCACTTCGGCGTAACATGCGCTCGTACAAATTTACGTAATCATTTGCCATGCGCCCAGCTGTGAAGCGCTTCTCAAAAACTTCTCGGCAACGTGCCCGACTAAGATTACGAACGCGGCCGACTGCTTCCGCCGCCTCATCTATCTCTCTTACGATGAAACCTGTTACTCCGTCTTCCATCACCTCAGGAACAGACCCACTGTCGTAAGCGATCACTGGAGTGCCGCACGCCATCGCCTCAATCATGACCAGACCAAAAGGCTCCGGCCAGTCGATGGGAAAGAGCAGGGCAAAGGCATTTCCCAGAAACTCGTTCTTCTGCTGATCGGTAATTTCACCAATCCATTCTACGCCGGGGTTATTCAACAGCGGTTCAATAACGCGTTTGAAATAGCGTCTATCCGCGGGATCGACCTTGGCGGCAATCTTGAGTGGCATCCCCGCCCGCTTCGCGATTTCGATCGCTCTGTCGGCTCGCTTCTCTGGAGATATTCGCCCTAGAAATGCGAGGTAATCCCCGCCGCCAGCGCAAAACTGGAATTGGGTTTTCGGCAATCCATGATAAATGGTCGCCTGCCAATTTGCCCACGGTACCGGCGCGCGCTGTGCATTGGAAATCGAGATGACCGGCACGTCGCAAAAGCGCTGATAAAGAGGGACCACGTCGGGGACGTCGAGACGCCCGTGCAAAGTCGTCACGTGCGGAACAGGCAGGTGACGAGAGATTGCAAAATGGAGATAACCTGTGTGAAAATGAATGAGATCAAATTCGCGGGCGTGTTCGACTACGTGATCTATCAGTACGACTTCGCGGGCGACGGGATCCTTGCACCGCTCGTTTTTACGAAGCGACCGGCGGCATGGCGCAATGAGCCTTGCGTTTGTGACTGAGTCTCCACTGCCAAACAGAGTCACTTCGTGGCCCGCGCGAACCAATTCTTCAGTAAGATAAGAAACGATTCTCTCCGTCCCTCCATAATGTTTTGGAGGCACGCTTTCAAAGAGAGGTGCTACCTGTGCAATTCGCATCTAATGTTTCCCTTATTTTCCCGATGCGAGCTTTCTATCGTCGCACGGAATGATTTTCGTTTGTAAGAAGCCACGTGGTTTCACAAACGACACCGATCATGAATTCGTTTGAGATGCGGATTACGGTCGCAACGATAGTTCAGCTTTTTAAATTGCTTTCATGTTGATCCAGCCTTTTCCAAAGATTGGAAGGAATTGAAGCCGAAGTGGAACGCATGGGAGCCGGGCGTTCGAGAATCCCTATTCCTTCTGTTTGATAGTCGATCTTATGTGCAGCTGCGAATTACAAGGACGGCACAAAAAACAATCAAGACTGCCAAAAGCCAAAGCAGATTGCGTGCAATTGGAACCGAACGCTTAAATTCCCGTCTTTGGCGCACTGAAATTGTCCTTCAATTGAAATCGCTCACTGCGGTGTTTTCAAGAATCGCATCAATCAATTGCGTGCGCGCGTTTTTTTAACCTAACAAATCCAAAAACGTTGCGAGATACGTTTTCTCTGAGGAGATACAAACGAAGGAAATGATGTGTGAGCTAAGGAAAATCTTATGGGTACAATTCTATTAATTATTCTCATTCTTCTGCTAATTGGAGCATTGCCTGCCTGGCCGTACAGCCGAGGCTGGGGATACTATCCCACCGGCGGACTCGGCTTGATTCTTATGATCGTAATAATCCTGGTGCTGTTGCGTGCCATTTGAGCAGAATCGCGGGATGTACTGAGCACGCGTCCGAGTACCGCGGCGCGAGAAATCACCGTGATTTGTAAAATTTGAATTCTCTGCCCGCTAAAAGGAACCGATGGGCCCCGCGGCGAACGATGTTTCTCAATGATAAAGGCGTCACTCGCGGCGCTGCAATACGATTCATTTGTATGAAAAAATATATCTGCATACTCGCCAGCCTGGCACTACTGGCAGCTTGTGAGCAAAAGGAAACAACGGTCACAAATCCCCCTGCGGAGAAGAAAGAAAGTAATACCACCGTGATAAATCCACCTGAACAGAAAAAAGAGACTACGGTGGTAAATCCAGCCACTGAGACCAAGAAGGAGAAGACCGAAGTAAACATCAATACTTCACCTTCTCCGTAGTCATTATCGGACTGGGCGAGGCTTCGGCGAATGAGTTTTCTTCGACACGCAAATTTGCGCGCAGCGCCTGCTTCAGATGCGATTTAAGCAGAAAGAAATTAACCTATGCGTTTCATCCTGTTTTTGATCCTGTTGTTGTTATTAATTGGCGCGTTGCCCACGTGGCCCTACAGCGCAGGCTGGGGATATTATCCTAGCGGCGGCCTGGGTCTTATTCTCTTGATCGTGTTGTTGGTCGTTTTGCTGCGCTAAAGATCCCCGACAATTCGCGATCGGTTGCGTTTTCTAACAATGAGTCGCGCCTTCAGCGCTCACCCGTAATTTCAATCCAATTTCCTGGGGCGATGCCCCAGGCTTAGATTGAATCAGCGCTCTTAGCGATAAACGCAATACTCAGCGAGGTGCATCGAGCACAGTTCCTAATTCAACCGCTTCAGCGGTTTGTTTGCGGCTTTCGAAACCGCTAAAGCGGTTATAAGTTCTTCTTACGCGGCTTACACTCTGCTAAAGCAGGGTACGTGTTTAGCGCTGAAAGCGCCTACTCATGACAGCCTGGGGCAACGCCCCAGGATCTCATGTTGCGTAGCGAACGAGCGCTGAAAGCGCGAGTCAACCCTGCAATGAATCGCGCCTTCAGCGCTAGGGTTAGCATTCACCGGTTTCCTGGGGCGCTGCCCCAGGCTGTGGTTCAATGCTGCGCCTTTGGCGCTAAACAAATACAAAGCAGGGTGTTGATGAGACGACAACATTTAAGTTGCCCAGTGTTACACTTTGTGCCGCAACGGTCGTAGCGCGTGAGTCAATTTTTGCAAGCCCAGCTCGAGTCGCGTTTTCACTGTCCCAAGTGGAGCATGCGTGGCGGCAGCGATTTCCCTGTGGCTCAGCCCCATGAAAAAGGACAATTCCACCGCCTCACGCTGAAATCGAGGCAACGCCCGGATGCTTTTCTTCAAGAAATGGCGGAGATCACTTAAAACCAATGCCTCGGTCGCGTCGCGACGCGGGCTCTGCGAATCTTGCATAACTCGCTGCTCATAGCGGTCTCGTGCACGAGAATAAGCCTGGCGGCGGCGCAGCCGGTCGATCGCGCGACGGCGCGCGATAGTAACCATCCATCCGAGCGGCTTGCCTGCTTTGGATGAATAGCGACCTGCCTCTTCCCAAACCTGAAGAAAAATTTCCTGTAACACATCGTCAGCTTCGGACTCTTCATGAACAACGCCATCAATTGTGGCTCGCAGTCTCTTGTTGTGCCGTCCATACAACTCGGTAAGTGCTTCGTGACGCCGGAGCGAAATATCTTTCATCAGCACCTCGTCCGACACTGATGCTGCTCCGGGCTGATCAAGTGTGGAGTCGATCATACGCGTTGAACGTGTGCCTGCAGCATTGACTCAGGCGCGCGGCGTTCCCGTTTTTCCCTGGCAGCATGCCACCAGTCCGATTCAACTACGTGAGCGACCAGCGGCGTTGTCGGATAGATCCATAGATGTGGCCTTGAATTGCAGCCTTCAGTTGGACAGTGCAGGTGATACTTGCGATTGCCTACGCGGCGGATTTCCACCTGACGGCCGTTAAATTTTCTTTTGCAGATAATGCAAACACGCTCGTCATCTAGCGACTTCCAGCTTCTGAATCGGTCTTCGGCGCGCAAGATCGACAGGCGATCGTCGAGTTTGAGATGCGTTATCATAATGCAAAAAGCAGTCTGCTCATTGCATCGAACCGCACAATCGGGGCGGTGGATGATTCGCTGGATGATTGAATGATCGGGGAAAATCCTACGAGCCGCTTCTGTTTGCCGTCGCCCGCTAGCGCAGCGCGTCGGAAAGCAGCGAGCGCTGTAGGCGCAACATGTTTATAGATCGGAGGCGCAGAACATAACCCAAGCTCCGTGAGGAGCGCCATGTATGCTAAAGAGGAACATGCCGCCCTGATTGGGCTAAGAGTGTTATGTGGTGCGTCTTTATAAGCATGTTGCGCCTATGGCGCTAAAAACCGCGGATGAACCGTCGGCTAAGCGCGATGGATCATGCGACGCTAAACACATGCTCAGCGAGGTTCTTCGAAGCGCGATAAGTAAGGCGGAGTCTGCGGGCCCGCCCAGGGCTAAGGCCCGCAGGAGTTGGAGGGGACAGCCTTACGACCGTCCCTTGAAATGGAACGCGAACTCGCGCAATCGCGATGCGATCCCGTTGTGTCCACCATTGGCGGCCTCGTGCCCCGCATTGCCGCGACTAACGGGAGTCGTTACTACAGCTTCGCGTTCTTCGGCAACCATCCTCTCCACCTTCGCGAGAATCTCATCTGTAGGCAGTACCCAATCCATCGGAATTGAGTTGCAACCCTCCGTAGGACAGCTAAGCCGCAGCGGCCCGTTACCACGGGTTCCACCCGCTACCTGGATTTGCCGGCCCGTAATGATCTTGCCACAAACCAGACAGAAACGTTTCTCGTCGAGTGAACGCCATTGGCGAAATTGATCGAGCCGGCGCAGCACATCCAGTTTATCTACTTCCGACAATGTAATTGGTGAAGATAACGCCACGGTTAAACATATATCTTCCCTCCAAGTAATCGCACAATCGGGCGCGCGGTGGATTCGCGTATCGGTGAAACCCTTATCAATATGAGGCAGCTCCTTACGCTGTTAAAAACTGCGAGCGCGTTCTGATTCATTATGTTGCTCTGGGCTCTGTTCATCTTCATTAGCACCTCGCTTTAGCGACGTGACAAACCGCGGACGCAGGCACAAACCGCTTTAGCAGTTCCCGGTGCAGATAAACCGCTGAAGCGGTTCCGACAGCACTTGGACTTCAGGCGCCTCGCTTAAGCGAGGTACGTGTTTTAGCGCTAAGAGCGCTGGCTCAATCCAAGCCTGGGGCATCGCCCCAGGAAATGGGGTTCGAAGTAAGGGTGAGCGCTGAAGGCGCGACTCATGACGTTCATGACACGCGCTTGATCCATAGTTCCCGGGGTTGCCCCAGGCTGACCCCGAGCAGAACGCCATTCGCTCTAAACACGTACCAAGCGAGGTGTGAACGAGAGGTGCCGCCAAGCACAGGCATCCCCTTGTAGTCGCCAATCTGGAGCTAAGGATTGATCGCGCCTGCAGCTAAAAGACCACATCCAATGCCACCGAGGCGCGCGTTTCCTAGACGCAATGAAGAAAAACAGCGGTCACATTCCGCGTAGGCGCCGCGTGACGGACTATGCGGTTGCGGCGATGGAACAAATGGAGCTTTATTGCGCGACTCATTCCGGCAGTCCCTCCGCTGTGCGCCGTCCTCGATTACTTTTTCGCAGCGAGCTTTGGATCGCGGTGCTTGGGCCAAGCGTGGAAGAAGGGATCGTCGGGATTGGGCCTACTGTCGCGACAGCCCTGCGCGCGTTCGATTCGCAATACCTGGCTGGCCTGCGTCCAGCGGTTGAGGCGGCCAACAAAGTCAGTGCGCTGCGCCGGTCCTCGAAAGCGTTCGGGGCAGCGCGGCGTACCTGCCGCAGCCCTAAATCCGATCTAAAATACCGCGGCGAGCCTCCAAACTTCCCGTGGCCGTCTTGACGATTCTTCGAACCGCCCGAGGAATTCGGGAGTTTAATCCGATAAAAATGCGAGCGCGAGCCGCCGAATGACTTGGCACAACCGTTCTGGCGCCGTGATGCGAACACATTTTCAACAGGAAAGAACTAACAAGGGGAGAATCGTTAATGGGAGTAGCAAGACCAAAGTGCGCTAGGTGGCGAACGTTGAAGTTTAAACGCATACCGCGAAAATTGAGCAAACGTTCGGGAACGTCGCAGCCGGAAACGATGGACGATCATGAATCTGCCCAGGCTGAGGAGATTGACAGGCTCCTCCTGTCGTCGCTGAGGTTCTGGGAGGTTGAACGCGATCTGATCGAAGAACGCATGGCCGCACGAGGCTGCTGAGCGTTTCATTGTAAAGAAGCGACGTCAGTTGCGATTATGGGCGAGGTCGGCGTGCTGTGTCGACCGCACGTTGCAGCGGGCCATCGCTACCACCAAATCCGCCCCAGAATATCGCGCAGGAACTTGAGATCGCATTCAGCCGTGACACGGACTCGTTGATTCAAATTTTTGACGTAATTCGCGATTGGACTTTGTTGCGTTATCATGTTTGTAAAAACAGTGAACATCGAAAAGGCGCCAGAGCTCGGGAGAAAATGGAGAGTCCTAACCCCTCGCATCGGGCGACGGGCGAAGCGGCAGAGAATTTAAAGGGGCACGAATGAAAAGGCGAATGCAATCTCCTCGCCACGGCAAGACAGGTTCGCGCTCATCCCAATCGCGCTTGGAGGTACCCGGCGAGGAACGCAGAGCCGAAGTAGATGGTGCAAATAAGAAATTGGAACCCGAGACCCAGCGCCGGAAAGGGCGTCAACGCGAGATCCTCGCCGACGAACGCTGCTCCAGCGGAGTCGAAGGACTGGACGATATCCTTGCGGGCGGGTTCCCGCGCGGCTGCCTTTATTTAGTTCAAGGGGACCCGGGCTCTGGCAAGACGACGCTGGCGCTTCAGTTTCTCCTCGAGGGATTACGCCGAGACGAGAAGGTCTTTTACATCACGCTTTCGGAGACCAAACAAGAGTTGCTGCAAGTGGCGCGATCACACGGCTGGTCGATCGATAAAATCCCGGTATTGGATTTGTCCGTCGTTGAAAATCTGCTGCGCCCCGAAGCGCAGATGACAGTATTTCATCCCTCCGAAGTCGAGTTGACGAAAGTCAGCCAACTACTGCTCGATGAAGTGCGCAAGACGCAGCCAGCACGTGTCGCCTTCGATTCGCTTTCCGAATTCCGACTAATGGCCGAAACCCCTTTACGCTACCGGCGCCAACTGCTGGCGCTCAAACAGCAGTTCGCAAAATTCAAGAGCACCGTTCTTTTGCTTGACGATAAGATGGACACCAGGGCGGTGGCTGACCCGCATGTGCTCAGCCTCACGCACGGCGTCATGGACATGGAACAACTCTCGCCCGACTACGGCACATCACGCCGCCGGCTGCGCGTTTTGAAATTGCGGGCCGTAAAATTCCGGGAAGGCTATCATGACTACATCATCGCCACCGGTGGATTGCGCGTCTTTCCGCGCATGATCCCCGCCGAGCATCGGTACTCAATTCCGGATCGAGCCCGTTTCCAGCGGCATCAAGGAGTTGGATAACTTATTCGGCGGCGGACTGGACCGAGGGACAACCACCCTCATACTCGGCCAGGCGGGTACTGGCAAATCTAGCCTTGCTTTGCAATACGCCCTACAAATGGCCGATCGAGGGGAACGCTCTGTGATGTTCACATTTGACGAAACGCGCAATGTGATGCTGAGCCGAGCCAAGGCACTGGGGTTCAAGTTGGAAGAAGCCATCGAAAATGGCATGATCACGGTACAGCAGGTTGATCCTGCCGAACTTTCTCCCGGCGAATTCGCCGTGGGTATTTTGCGTGATGTGGAGGCGGGTTCCAAACTCGTCGCGATTGACAGTCTCAACGGTTATCTCAACGCCATGCCGGGGGAAAAGTATCTGAACAACCAGCTGCACGAACTCTGCACTAGTCTCAACCAGCGGGGCGTAGTCACGATCCTCATTTTAGCGCAGCATGGATTGGCTGCCGCCGCCGAAGCGCCCGTGGACCTTAGTTATCTTTCGGACACCGTGGCAAGCCTCCGATATTTCGAAGCTTACGGAGAAGTAAAACAAGCTATTGCAATGGTTAAGAAGCGCAGTGGGCACCATGAGAAAGCCATTCGCGAATTCAAATTGATCTCGGGCCGAGGCATCGTTGTCGGCAAGCCGTTAAGACAATTTCAAGGGGTGCTGACCGGCGTGCCCATCTTCCGTGGCAGTGAAAAACAAATGATGAAGGGACGCTGAAGGCAACGATGCGATCGCGGAGCAATTTCAATTCCCATGCGCCGATCCGTTGATAATGATGCCACTCGCGACAAACACGCACGCATGTCGCGAAGGCATAAAGGCGAGTGCGTGTTCATCATTGCGCCTGTCGGCCAGGATGCCGAAACCATGGCGGCTTTGCTAGACGCCAAAGGTTTTGAAACACAAATTTGCCGTAAGTTAGATGAATTTTCCCGACAAATCGGGGATAGCGCGGGCGCGCTACTGGTTACCGAGGAAGCACTGGAATCAGCGCAAGGTTCGCTTCTTTTGGACGTCCTCAAAGCACAGCCGCCCTGGTCCGAATTACCGCTTATCATTCTAACGAGCGGCGGCGAATCGCGCCGGGCGGGATTACTGAATTTGGCGGCCGCCGCTGCCGGAACTGTGACTTTGCTGGAGCGGCCCATCAGCACTCTAACGCTGCTGCGCTCGGTGCAGGTTGCGTTACGTTCTCGTCGGCGGCAATATCAGGTGCGGGATCTCGTTACCCAGCTCGCCACCTTGAATGAAACGCTCGAGCACCGCGTGCGCGAACGAACACGAGACTTACGTGCAGCGAACAAGGTGTTGAAAGACGAAATCGCGCGGCGCAAAGGCCTTGAAGGCGAAATTCTTGAAATCAGCGATCGTGAACAGCAGCGCCTCGGGCAGGAATTACACGATGGGCTTTGCCAGCATCTAACCGCCGTGGCATTCATGGCGCGTTCCGTCGCCATGCGACTAAAGAACCATCGCGTCATCGACGCAGACGATATCGAAAAAATCGCACAGCTGGTAAACGATGCGGCGAGCGATACGCGTGATCTTTCCCGCGCCTTGCATCGGATCGATGTCGATGCAGGCAGTTTGGTCGATGCATTGCGAGATTTGGTTGACAGGGAAATCTGGAGAATACCCTGCCGGCTGGAACTCAAACCATCGTTCCATATTGAGAGTGACATCGTCGCAGGTGAGCTGTACCGCATTGCTCGTGAAGCAGTCATTAACGCCAACAAACATTCTCAAGCACGAGAAATTGTGATCAGACTGGAGCGGGTGAAAGATGAGATGGTTTTGCGCGTGATCGATAACGGCACCGGATTTTTAAGTGAACCGAAAACCAAGCGGGGTCTGGGGGCTCACATCATGGGTTACCGCGCTCAATTGATCGGTGCCCGCATGGAGATTGATTCTCCAAAAGCAGGGGGTACATGCGTGTCCTGTTATTTGCCGGACAACGCGCTCCAATCAAAGGAAAGAAAAAACACCCAGACACGGTCGTTCCCTGCAAGAATAACGAAAGAATTAGCCGCGTTGATCTAAACTTTTCTACATCGGACAACCCGCCGACGCGCGAATCGTGAAAGGGCTAGGAGTACCATGGGGGGCTCCCGGCGGAACCAATACAGCCAGAGTCGGAGATGAAACACCTCAGATCGGCCAACCAGAACCCGCGATGCGATGCACCGGAAGCAAAACGCCTTCTGATCGTCGATGATCACCCACTATTTCGGAAGGGCCTCGAGGAATTGATTCATTCCGACGCGAACTTCGCGGTCTGCGGTGAGGCAGGCAATGCCGCGGAAGCGATGGAGGTAATTCGTAAACTGAATCCCGACATGGCGATTGTCGATCTCAGTTTACCCGGCGCCAATGGGATTGAGCTGATCAAAAATATCCGCGCGGAATTCCCGAAGCTGCCAATTCTGGTGCTCTCGATGCACGACGAATCGCTTTATGCGGTGCGCGCGCTGCGTGCCGGAGCGGACGGCTATGTCATGAAACATGAGGCGATGGCCAACGTAATCCAAGCGATCCGCGAAGTTTTTAATGGGCGCCCGTATCTCAGCCCGGCCATGGCGGCGCAGGTGATCACGAAATTCGCGCATCGCCAGGCTGAAGGCGAGACCGACGCGGTCGAGAGACTCAGCGATCGCGAACTTGAAATTCTGGAACTGATCGGCAAAGGCAAGGAAGTCCGCGAGATCGCGAAACTATTGCATCTCAGCCCCAAGACCGTGGAAACCCACCGGGCGCATATCAAAGACAAACTGGACCTGAAAAATTCGCGGGAAGTCGCGCGTTTCGCACTCCAATGGCTAAGCGCGCGAGGCGCGTAGGCACGGCCTCTCATTAACACCGGCTTTCAAGCCGGTGATCGGCACACGGGTAATCTCGAAGCCGTTTTAACGGCTTCCTTCATCTTTCCAGCGCAGGCCGTGGCGCTCGATGAACTCTTTCAGCTCCTCCGCAAACGTACGCACGCGATGATGTTCTTCTTGATCTGCGATGTATCTTGCCACCCGTGACACATTCGATTCCGACACTGAAAATGCGCCGTAACCTCGGCCCCAGGCAAATTTGCCCGTGACCAAGTTGTTGGAATTGATCCAATGCGACGAACTTCCTTTTAGAAGTTGCACCACCTTTTCGATTGTGAGGGCTGTTGGAAGATCGATCAAGGCATGCACATGATCGGCATTTACAAAATTGATCTTCATGTAAATGCGATCTTTCTCGGCGTGCTCGGTAAGGTAGCCGGATACGCGGGCCGCAGCGGCTTTGTTCAGCAGTTTCTCGCGATTCAGTGTTCCCCAGATCAGGTGAACCCAGCAGCGAGAGTAAGAATGCACCGACATGCGGATCCGATCGTAAGCCGTTGAAACGGCTGATGTCCATTCTTCGCTAAGGCTCACCGGCTTTGAAAGCCGGTGTTAATGAGAGACCTATGAAAGCCCATGCTTTCCAAGCTGAAGCCTGTCCAACACAATCCTGGAGCTGGGAACCCATTGTAATACCACCATGCTTTCCTAGCGAATTCCTTCTCATTAACACCGGCCTTGAGGCCGGTGATTCGGAGGAGAGATGAGCATCAGCCGTTTCAACGGCTTCTCCGATTCCACACTTTCTCTTTCGTTGAGCAGGAAGCGGGCGCATATTTCTGCGGTGGACTCGACGAACCGCGAGGCGGTTGAGGAACTGCTTCAGACCTATGGCGAAACCGGCGGCATAAATTATCTCGACGCCGCCGCCACGCTCCCTTCGCGTCTCGCCATCGAGGCAGTGTGCGCAGAGCTGATGAGCTTGATGTTCCCCGGTTTTCGCGGCGAAGCGCTGATGAGCTCCGAAGATCTGGCTGACACCACACGCATTCGCGTCCGACATTTGCACGCACGATTGAAAACGGAAATCTGCAGAAGCCTCGGCAAAATCCCGCCCGATGAAACAACCGAAGCAAAAGCGGAAGAGGTCTTGAGCGAGTTTTTGAAGCAGTTGCCGTCGGTCCGCCGGCTGCTTTGGACGGACATCGACGCCGCTTACGAAGGCGACCCGGCTGCGAGAAGCTACGAGGAAATCATTCTCGCTTACCCCGCGCTCGAAGCGGTTGCCATTTATCGAATGGCGCATCTCCTTTACGACAAAGTGCCGTTGATTCCACGCATCATGACCGAATGGGCTCACAGCCGCACCGGGATCGACATTCACCCAGGCGCGAAAATCGGCGAAAACTTTTTCATCGATCACGGTACCGGCGTAGTCATCGGTGAGACAACGGAGATCGGGGCGCGCGTTAAGCTTTATCACGCGGTCACGCTCGGTGCGCGCAGTTTTCAAAAGGACGAGCACGGCAAAATCAAAAAAGGTGGAAAACGCCATCCAACCGTCGAAGACGACGTGACGATTTACCCGGGGTCAACGATTCTCGGTGGAGAAACTGTCATTGGCGCACGATCGACCATCGGCGGCAACGTCTTTCTTGTACAAAGCGTGCCGCCGGATTCCCTGGTATATTACGAAGAAAAACAGTTGCGCATCGTGCCAAAGCGAAAGAAGCGGCCAGCCAGCACACGCGAAGAGTTCACTGAATGATTTACCTCGATTACAACGCAACGACGCCGCTGTGCGACGCGGCGCGCGAAGCGATGTCGCCGTATCTTGGTCGCCACTTTGGTAATCCGTCGAGTGTGCACGCCGCAGGCCGCGAAGCACGCGCGGCCATCGATGATGCGCGCGACAAGCTCGCCGCGCTTCTGCGGGTCAAGCCGCATGAAATCATTTTCACCGGCGGCGGAACCGAATCTTGCAACCTGGCTGTCCTGGGTCTCGCGCGGCAGCGATCGTGCACGCGGCGGCCACATCATTTCGGCCAAAACTGAACATCATGCGGTGCTCAACGCCGTCGAGCATTTGGAAAAGCACGAAAGCTTTGAAGTGACGTGGCTGAATGTCTCGTCTGACGGAATTGTCGATATTGACCAGCTCGCGAAATCCATCCGACGCGAGACGCGGCTGGTGTCGATCATGGCGGCAAATAACGAGACCGGCGTGATTCAGCCGCTGCGCGAAATTTCGCAAATTTGCCGAGAGCGCGGCGTCCTCCTGCACAGCGACATGGTGCAATCGTTTGGAAAAATCGAGACGGATCTTTCGCTGGTCGATGCCGCCAGTTTCGCTGCGCACAAATTTTATGGACCGAAAGGCGCGGGGTTTCTTTTTCTACGGAGCGGCTTATCAATCCAACCCATTATGTTCGGCGGCGCGCATGAAAATGAGCGACGCCCCGGGACAGAAAACGTTGCTGCTATTGCGGGAATGGCAGCGGCCGCGGAATGGACATGGCGAGATCGTGAGAGCGAACAGGAGCGCGAAGAGAGACTGCGTGATGAACTCTGGACGCGGATTTCAAAGAGTGTTCCAGAGGCAAAGCAAAACGGCGCAAATGCGCCCCGGCTGGCGAACACATTGAACTTGAGTTTGCTTGGGCTCGATTCGGAGACGCTTCTGATCGCGCTCGATTTGGAAGGCGTGTGCGCGTCCAGCGGCTCCGCTTGCATGGTGGGCTCAGTAGTTGCGTCGCACGTTTTGCTGGCGATGGGTTTGCCGATCGAGAGAGCGCGCTCGGCAGTTCGCTTCTCGTTAGGCAAATGGACGACCGCCGACGAGATCAAAGCAGCCGGAGACGCGGTGCAAAAAATTGTCGAACGTTTGCAGACGCGAAAGAGCGCGTATGCAGTTGCTTAGGCAACTTGGAATTTGTGCTTGTAGGCCAGGCGCTCCGCCTGCCCAAATCCGAGCCGGCAACCCCGAAAGCTTTCGGGGTTGCCCGACAATTCCAGGGACTCGATCCTGATTTAGAGAGACAAGCACGCGAACTATTGCGCGCCAATGGCGCAGCGCGAATCGCGACCGAACTCCGAGTCGAGTGGAATTCGCGCCTGAAAACAGCTGCGGGCCGCGCGGATTATCGCCAGAAGGTCATTTCACTGAACCCGCGGCTGCTTGAGCATCCGGCCGAAATCGATCGCACCCTGCGTCATGAATTGGCGCATATTCTCGCTCAGTTTCGCGCCGGTCGGCGCCGCATCCTGCCCCATGGCGCCGAGTGGCGGCAGGCTTGCCGCGATCTTGAGAATCGCGGATGAAAGGCGCTGCCATAATCTCCCTTTTCCGGCAAGGCGATACACGCCGCGCTTTATTTATCGCTGCCCAAATTGCCGCCAGGACTTTCCGCGCGTCCGCCGCGCACGCCGTGCAGTCGCGTGTCTTGCCTGCTGCCGAGCGCACAACGGCGGTGAATTCGACGCCCGTTTTCGCTTGCGGCTCGCTGAGATTGTAGTGGCGTTTGTGTCAAACGCCACCTGCGCTACAACTCTTTCTCCTCGCCCTTTACGTTCTTTTCTCCGCGCAGTTTCGCCTGGATAAACATGTCAATGTCGCCGTCCATCACGTCCTGCACATTGCTCGTTTCCGCTCCGGTGCGGTGATCTTTCACCATTTGATACGGCTGAAAGACGTACGAGCGGATTTGGTTTCCCCATGCGATCTCGCCTTTTTCTCCGTATTGGCGCTCCATCTCCGCGCGTTTCTTGTCTTCTTCGAGTTGGTAAAGTTTTGCTTTCAACATTTTCATCGCCAGTTCGCGATTGCGTCCCTGGCTGCGCTCGGCCTGGCAGGCCACCACAATTCCGCTGGGCCTGTGCAGGATCCGAACGGCAGTTTCGACCTTGTTGACGTTCTGCCCGCCTTTGCCGCCACTCCGAAAGGTATCGATCTCCAGATCGGCCGGATTGACTTCGATCGGAGCGGTATCGGCAATTTCAGGAACAACATCCACACTGGCGAACGAAGTGTGCCGCCGCTTATTTGCGTCGAACGGCGAGATTCGCACGAGCCGGTGCACGCCGCGTTCGGTCTGCAGATGTCCGTAGGCATATTCGCCTGTCACCAGCAGCGTCACCGATTTGATGCCAACTTCTTCGCCCTGTTGAATATCCACGGTCTGCGATTTGAAACCGCTTCGCTCGATCCAACGCTGGTACATCCGCAATAACATATCGGCCCAGTCGCACGACTCTGTACCGCCGGCGCCAGAGTGAATCGTGAGAAACGCATTCGTGCGATCGTTTTCGCCGGAAAAAAACTGGCGCAGCTCAAACTCTCCCAGCTTGTGAATCAGGCGATCGTGTTCAGTCGCGACCTCTTTCTCTGCATGCGCGCGGTGCGCTGGATCGCTTTCCTCGGCAGCCAATTGCTGTAATGCGCTAAAATCTTCGATCTCGCGTTCCAGGTCTTGAAACGGATTAATCAGCGATCGCAATCGCGAGACTTCCTCGACATCGGCCTGAGCGCGTTCCCGATTCGACCAGAAATCGGGCGCGGCCATGCGCCCTTCGATTGCGGCTAAATCTTTCTGGAGCTTTTCGACGTCAAAGAAACCTCCGCAACTCGCGGACACGCGATTTCAGGTCCTCAGCATCTGGGATGGAGACTTCCGTTGGCATGAAGGAAAATAATTCAACTCGAGGCGAATGGCAAAGCTGTAGGGCATTTGTCTCAAACGCCGACGGTTCAAGATTCTCACGCGCTCGCCGCGGCGAGCGCCGCCACAATTATCTGCGGGCGGGATCGCCCGGTTTCGGTTTGGCCCGCGCTGTCTCGAGGCGAAAAATTGTTTCGCCTTCCTTCATCAGATCAAGGCGATCGCGCGCGATCGTTTCCAGATAAGTTACGTCCGTCTTGAGCAGATTGACCTCGCGGGTCTGACGCGCGAGCAAACTTTGCTGTTCGTTCACCTGCTGTTGCAGGTTGTCGATTTCCGACCGGCTTTGGATCAGTTTCTTATACGGAGGAACAAACAAGCTCACGATCACCAGCCAGATCGCTATGATCAGCAGGACGAGAAGAATCCGATTCAATCGCCGCCAAACGCTGGCTTCGCGACGCGCGCGGAAATCGCCGTAAGTGTGATCCACTTGGCGCAGTGTAACGCCATACACAGTTTTGTCACCAAGTTCTTCGTCGATTTGCCCCTCCAAAGAGATTCCCGTTGGCAATTTGGCGCAGGCACGCATAATCATGGGCGATGATTCGTTTGGCCAAACTGGGACTGCTTGCATTGACGGCGGGCGTTTTCGCAGCGACGGGCGCCACCGACACTGGGCGTCTTCCAGCTGATCAACTTGAAAAAGCGGTCAGGAGTGACTCGATCACCATCCCGACACCGGGCGAACTTTTTGCCGCGCTTGGAAAGTTGGAGAAGACGAACTGGTCGGGTCAGTATCGCGGGCCAATGCCTGTAACTTACCGCAACCGTGCGCAGATTGCGCTGAACCTCGGCGGGTTGATTGCCGATGGCTTTATCGCGGTCGCGGCAAAGGACAGTCAGCAGGTCAAAAACATCGGATCCGACATCATCAAGCTCGCAAAGGCGCTCGGAGTTAGCGAGCGCCTGCTTGGCCGCGGCAATAGCATCAACGAATTCGCCCAGAACAACGAATGGGACACCCTCCAGGAAGAACTGGAAGCGACGCAAAACGAGGTGAAATCCGCAATGCAATCGCATGCGGACCAGGACCTGGTAATCCTTGTGACTCTCGGCGGCTGGATCCGTGGCACCCAGGTGGTCACAGCAGCGATCATGCAGAAGTATGATGAACGGAGCGCGAAAGTCTTGCGGCAACCCGCGCTGGTTCACTTCATGCAGTCAAAAATTAATGAAATCTCACCGGAATTACGGCAGGAACCTCTGGTTAAAGATGTGAGCGAGCAGCTCAACGGAATCGAGAAGCTCGTTTCATTTCCAGCGGGGAAGACGCCCACTGCAGATGAAGTGCGGAAAATCAATGAAGCGGTCGGCAAGGTGATGACGGAAATAGAGAGTAAGGAACTGCCCAAATGAAACGCTCGCTCGCGATTTTTCTCTCGATCTTTGTGCTGGGGGCAAGCATCGCTGCTCGCGCCGAAACAGATGCCGAGGTGAGCGCCCGTAAAGACGCGCTCGACATTGCCGGAGCTTTTTCAAACGATGGTTTCAAGATCCGAGACGGACATTGGTGCGGGGTTGTTAAGCCACATGACCATGCCTTGGTAGCGGTAAATCTTTACGCGGGAAACCAGTATTGGTTCTCCGCTGCGGCGGCGGAACCGGCAAAAAAAATTGCCGTCAGCGTTTATGATGAGAACGGAAAGCAACTGACTACAGAAAGCTACAATAACGAGGAAAAAGCGGCGGCCGGATTTTCACCAGCAAACAGCGGTCAGTACTTTGTTTCGGTCGATCTGGTCGAAGGCGAGGGCGGCAGTTTCTGTCTTGTCTATTCGTACAAGTGAAACGCAAAGGTACCGTCATGAGGGGTCACCATGATTTCGCTCCAGGTTTTCTACGAAGGAAACGTTCAAGGCGTCGGATTTCGCTGGTCGGTGCGCCATGTGGCCAAAGGCTTCGACGTGACTGGGTGGGTCCGTAACCTTCCGGATGGTCGCGTGGAACTTCAGGCTACGGGAGAGGAAGACGAAGTGCGCGCGTTTCTCGATGGCGTCGCACAAGGCGAGCTGCATGGGCTGATTCACAAGCAAACCGAAAACAAGTTGCACAAACCGGTCACTGCTCGCGGCTTTGAGATTCGTTATGACTAATCCTGCAGTCGCGGTTCACGGACTAACAAAAATTTTTTCCGTTCCGTTTCATCCCACTCGCGGGATTGTCGCGGTGAAGGATCTTAATCTTCGCATCGAGCCGGGCGAAGTGTACGGGCTGCTGGGGCCGAATGGCTCCGGTAAAAGCACGACTCTGAAGATTATTCTCGGCCTCGTATCTCCAACGCGCGGCCGCACGGAAATCTTCGGGCGGGATAGTCGTCTCGTCCAAAGCCGACAAGCGGTCGGTTTTCTGCCAGAGAACCCGTACTTTCAAAAGTTTCTTACTGGCGAGGAAACGGTGCGTTTTTTTGGGCGTCTTTGCGGGCTGAGAGGCGCAAAACTAAAGAATCGCGTGAACGAATTGCTCGACCTCGTCGGGCTAAGCAAGGCGCGCAACCGCCGGCTGGGGACTTATTCGAAAGGGATGTTGCAACGCATTGGCCTTGCGCAGGCATTGGTTCATGACCCGAGGCTGGTCGTGCTGGACGAGCCGACCGCCGGCGTCGATCCGGCAGGCTCGCGAGACATTCGCGATTTGATTTTCGACCTGAAGCGTCGCGGCATCACGGTGCTGCTTTCGTCGCATTTGCTCGCACAAGCGCAGGAGATTTGCGACCGCGTCGGTATTCTCGCCGACGGCTTGCTGGTGCGCGAAGGGCATTTGCAGGAATTGATCGCAATCGAAAATCAAACCGAGCTCGTCATCGCCGACGCTTCCGACAAGCTCGTCAACGAGATCGAATCCTTCATCAGTCAATCAGATGCGAAACTGATCGAACGGCGTAAATCGACGACTACACTGGAGAGATTGTTCTTGGAGGCGACAGCCAAGAATGACGAAGGAGTGACCAAACAGAAATGACAGACGGCGAGCAGGCTTCAACGCTTCCACACTTCCCTGGCGGCCGTAGCCTTGGCGAAGGCGGCAACGCTTCAACGTCCGCGAAGCGGTATCGACCCTTTTCTCTGTCTCGGATTTACGCGATTACAACCAACACGGTCACCGAGCTGACACGCCTGAAGGTGTTTTATGTCCTGCTTGTCTTCGCGCTTCTTTTGATCGGCAGCTCGATCTTCATGGCGCAGTTCTCGTTTCAGCAGGAATTCCAAATCCTGAAAGATGTTTCGCTCGGCGCGATTTCAATTTTTACCTCGTTGCTGGCAATCGTTGCCACTGCGCGGTTGCTTCCACAGGACATGGAAGACCGCACAGTTTACACCATTCTCGCCAAGCCGGTGCCGCGCTTCGAATACGTGCTGGGAAAAATCGCGGGAGTCCTTTTGCTGCTAGCGATCAGCACTCTAGTCATGGGGGCAGCCTTCCTGCTTGTGCTGTACATGCGCGAGCAGGCCGTGGTGCACGCGACGTCGAGACAAATGTCCGGCGCACCGCCCGACCAGATCGCTGATGCCCTGCGTGTCATTCGATCTTCCGCGTTCAACATCGATGTCTTTCCTGGAATTGTGATCATTTACCTGAAAGCTTGTCTGCTGGCGGCGCTCACTCTGTTTGTTTCCACCTTCGCCACGTCAAACATTTTCACCATCGTGGTAATGGTTTTCATTTATTTCGTCGGACATTTGCAAGCCACCGCCCGTGAGTACTGGCTGCAGGGACACAGCAGCGGAGTGACCACTCGTGTTTTTCTCGCAGTGGTGGCGTTGTTCTTCCCCGATCTGCAGGCCTTCAATTTGGTGGATGATATCGTCGCGGGCACCGCAATTTCGCTCGCGGTTTTTGCCAAGACTGCCGTGCTCGGCGTTTTCTACACTGTGATCTATACGCTGTTGGCAGCCTTCGTATTTTACGGAAAAGAATTATGATACGGACCCTCGTCGTACTGGCGGCATTGCTCGTGGTCGGGGGACTCAAATTACCGGTTGAAAGCAACCTGACGGCGCTTCATCGACAGGAACATTTCCGCGGGGTCGAATTTAATCTCGATCTTCGCGAGAAAATCGGGCAACTCGGTTTCATCGCAGCTCTGAGCGGGTTTCGAGCGATGGTCGCCGACGCCCTTTTCATCCAGGCGTACTCGGCATGGGAAAACACTGAGTGGGGCCGGATGTTGTTATTGTTCCGGCACATCACGACGCTCCAACCGCGGGTGATGCTGTTTTGGGACACGGCCGCCTGGCACATGGCTTGGAACGCGAGCGTGGCCGCGATGAATGATGAAACCCAGCCGCGCCTTGCGCTGCGCGTCAAAGCGCAGCGTGAATATTTTGCGCTGGGCAAAGATTTCCTCGAACGCGGAATAAAGAACAATCCCGATCGGCCTGAGCTCTACGAAGCGCTTGCGCGGCTATACAAGGAAAAATACAAAGACCACGAGCGTGCTTCGGAATTTTATGCCAAGGCAGCGGTCTTGCCAGGTGCGCCGCCGTTCGACAAGCGTTTCTCGGCCTACGAGCTTTCCTACTGCGAGGGACGCGAGCGTGAAGCGTATGAGCGCCTTCGTCACCTCTACGACACGGGCCCGCAGGAACGGCTGCCAACTTTGATCAAGCGACTGAAGTTCCTCGAAGACAAACTTGAAATCCCGCAAGAACAGCGAATTCCCGAGACAGGGTCGTTGAAGCGCTAAATCGTTGAAGCGTTGAAGCGGTTTTGAGTCTAAAGTTGTAACGATTTAATTGTTTCAACGCTTCAAGGTTAACCCATGCGTTTTGCAATTCTTAGTGACATCCACGCGAACCTCGAAGCGCTCGAGGCAGTACTGGCGGACGCGCGCGAGCGCAGATGCACGCATTTTGTGTGCCTGGGCGACGTGGTCGGCTATAACGCCAACCCGCGCGAATGCATAGAACGCGTGCGCGAACTGGATTGCCCCGTGGTAAAAGGCAATCACGACGAGGAGACAACGCTTTCCGCATCCTCGGAACGTTTCAATGAATTAGCCGAGCGTGCCATTCAGTGGACCCGCGACAATTTGACGGATCAGGACAAGGAATGGTTGCGCAGCCTGCCGTTACAGAAGCGGGTACACGATTTTACGATCGTGCACGCTACACTCGATACGCCCGGGCAATGGGGCTACGTTTTTAACACCCTCGACGCGGTCGCAAGTTTCACGTATCAGCGCACCGCCGTCTGTTTTTTCGGCCACACCCATGTGCCGATGGTTTTTACTCGGGGCCAGAGTGTCCGGCAGGAAAGGAAAGAACACATCCGCATCGAGCCGGGCAGGAAGTATTTTATCAACGCCGGCAGCGTAGGCCAGCCACGCGACGGTAACTGGCGCGCGGCGTACTGCATTTATGATATTGAGAACAATCTGGTTGAACTGTTGCGGGTGAAATATGATCTGGCGACCGCGCAAAAGAAGATTGCCAAAGCCGGTCTGCCGCAGCCCCTCGCCGAGCGTCTTGCAATTGGCCGATGAGGCCCACTACCGAAGCCGGAGCACATCAATTGGCGAGAGGCTTCGTCCGTTGCTTGAGAACAAACTCCGCCAGCGGCAAGTCGCGTGGATAAGTGATCTTGAAATTGAAATCGTCATTGAGAACGAGAGCGACCTTGCGACCGAGTCGCTCCACCGCTGAAGCCTCATCGGTCACCGAGGCATTTTCGGCGTAAACAGCGCGATACGCCTCCTCGATTAATTGTCGCGCGAAAATCTGCGGTGTTTGCATCGCGTAAAGTTCCTGCCGATCCACCGACTCGGTCACCAAAAGATCGGCGGCTGCGCGTTTTAATGTGTCGTTGATTGGCTCAGCAAGAGCGGCTGTGCCGTGGATGCGGCACTGTTCGATGACTCGCTCGATCTGCTCCGGAGTAACCAACGGCCGCGCGGCATCGTGCACGGCGACATATCGTATAACAGATTCCAGATGATCCAGCCCAGCGCGCACCGAATCCTGCCGGCGCTTTCCGCCTGGAATGATCAACTTAATCTTTTTGAAATTTTCATCGCGGACGATCGTTTTGATTTCATCGTGTCGATCTTCCCGGGCCACCACAATAATTCCATCGACAGACCTGGCGCGCTCAAATGCGCGTATCGTGTGCGCGATAACCGGTTCGCCGGCAATCGCCGCAAACAGTTTGTCGAAACCCATGCGGCGACTGTCGCCGGCCGCGACAATGATGGCTGTTAGCACAGTTAGAAAGTTAAAAGAGTTACAAAAGTTACAAGGATAAGCAGGCCAAGAGAATTCGTTTTTAACTTTGTAACTCTTGTAACTTTTTTAACTGCTCAATTGCTTCTGCACTTCAGCGCTCAGCGTCTTGCCATCCGCGCGACCCGCGACTTTCGCCTGCAACGCTTTCATCACTGCGCCCATCTGCGCCTTTGACGTGGCGCCCACTTCCGCAATCGTTTCGCGCACGACCTTGGCCAGTTCGTCGCCGCTCATTGCTTGGGGCAAATAGGCATTCAAAATCGACAGTTCTTCTTTCTCCTTGCTGGCCAGTTCCGCGCGCCCGCCTTTTTCAAAACTCTCTATCGAATCCTGGCGTTGCTTGACTTGTTTGCGAACTACCTGAGCGGCTTCGGCGTCACTCAGTTCGGCTTCTGTTCCGGACTTTGCAATCGCAGCGTACTTCAAAGCTGATTTGAGCATTCGCAAGACGCCAAGCTTCGTGGTGTCCCTGGCACGCATGGCCTCTTTCAAATCCGAATCAACTTGCTGTGAAAGACTCATTTTATGAGGCTACGGCAATGATTCTCCTGCGCAACAATGCCGGAACATAGACTTGCAGTCTGTGCGCCCGGCCCCGAACGCTTTCGGGGCTGAAATGCAGGCCTGGCAAATATACGAGACAGCCCCGAAAGCATTCGGGGCTGAGCGCACAGGGCGGCGGCCTATGTTCCAATACTCACCAGGCCAGCTTCTACCTCATTGCGTTGCGGCTCCGTAATCGGCTGGGATTCGGCCAGCGGGATCTCCAGCCAGCCCGCTTCATCAAAAAACCAGGAGCGGCGTTCCAGTTTAACAAAAATGGCGGACGCAGATGAAAAGATGGAAATCGGAATGGTGAGTTCACCTGCCAAAGCGTTTCCGGAGTATTGCGCCTCAGCGATGCAGTCCAGCGCGGCCGAGTCCAGCACTTTAATACGTGAAGATCGGGCGGGCACGCGCAGCTTCACACAACGCAACGCATCTGCTTTGTCCCGGCCGAAAACAAAAAGCGCCGGTTCGGACATACGCATGGCTTTGGGAGAGAGCCGCACCTCTACGCGAAGCGAATCAGGCAACCTGAAAACTGAAGTAATTGAGCCATCGGCGACGGTTTTATCACGCGCACTAAACTTGACCAGACGCTCCGGCCGGCCGGCATATCCGAGAAATCTTTTCCGCGATAATTTAAGCTGCGTTTTGTGACAGCGAATTGCCTGAAGCTTAATCGCTGCTTCGATGCGCGATTGGCAGATCGTCTCTGCACAATCAAAGAACGCGGGGCTCCTACCGTGAACAACATAACTCCAGACAGCCATTTGTCCGGTCGCCATCGGGGCCGAAAAAGATTCGCTCAAGGCCAGCCGAAACATTACCGCGAGGGCGCTATGGTCGGGATGCGTATCAGAAATCGACGGCACGAGAAGATCCGTCGGCTTCCAATCAGCAATGATTGCGCCAAAGCGTGCAGTTGCAGATTGACAATTGCACATCAGCAAGGCCGTCAATTTTTGATCGGGTAAGGCAAGAAAACGCACGTCCGAACCGTTGACGCCTAGAACACGCAATGCCGCGAGCGCTTCTGTACGTCGCAACCTTCCCCAACGCCTGCGGTCAGTATCGTTCAGGCGCCACTTGCGTTCGAGCACGCGTTGCGGCCAGGGATTATCGTCGCCGTCCGTAACATAGACGACACGAACCGCTGCGCCGGCACGAACTGCTCGTTGCAGGAGGATGCTGCAAGCGAGCGATTCATCGTCCGGATGCGGTGCAAATAGCAGCAGGCGAGAACGCGAAGTAAAGGCTGGAACCGGCACGGCTAAGTCTTCTAGCAGAAGCGTAGCCAAACGCAATGCCGGAACTCCTATCATTTTGGCCGCGGCGGGAAGTATTTCTCGGGGAGAAAATTCCGATCCACAGCCCGGGCCCAAAGAGCAGCCAGCTGTGTTCTGGATGACGTTTGCACAAACGTGTGTACGCCCGGCGCGAGAAAGCGCGCACCCTCATATGGCGTCCCGTCCAGCGTTCCTTCCACCGGGCCATCGCGTGCGATAATCTTGTAAGACGCCGGGATCACAACTTCGAACTCCAGTCGGCTGCCGTCGGTTGCAGAGGGTCTCAAGAACCTGCCCGCTACCCTCAAATCGTTGCCGACGGAAATATAATTTTTCCAGATAAATTTCCTCGCGTAGAAAGGCATTCGTCCCTTCATGGCTGCAACGCAGGCGCGGGTCTCAACCGCACGCTCGGCAGCGTCATCAGCCACAAGGCGGCGGGCGAGGCGCTCTAACATGATTGATTCGGTCACGGGCCAAAAGCAGCGCTGCCGAAAGATAGTTTCGCCTTTGCAATCCAGAACGAAGTCGCCGGGCTCGGTCAATTTCAAAACGCCGCGGAGCAAACCTGTCTCGAGTCGGGCACGATCAATCCAGAACGGCCGACTTGCGATGAGCAGAAACAATTCCAGTAAAGCGACAAACGCCGGCAACGGAATGCGGCGTAGATAACACCCGATACGCGGGTCGTATCTCGCGAAGTGACGGCGAAATGGCCAGCAAACCTCCGCTGACGAGGATGAATGCCAGAGGATAATATGGAAGATCATCCTGACGCGTGAGCAGATTCCAAAAGCTGTACAGAGCCGGCGCATAGAAGCCACAGATGAGAAAAATGAACCCGCGCCGAAATGCTAACGCTGGCTCAGGAGCTGCGCGAACGATTAGCCGCGCGGCGTAAATCACAAACGGGAACACAATCGGAAAAATAAAGATCCACCAGGCTGGATGATTTTTAGGACTAAGATGCGGCAGCAGGTTGTGCTGAAAATTGCAATAATAAAACTCGCGCCATACACCGCCGAGAGCGAACGCGGCCGCAATGATTCCAGGGACTAAGAAGGTTGTGAAGAAAAAGGCCGCGGCACAACGCGCCAGATGTGGCCATGTTTGACCAAGCTCTTTTCTCCCCACAAGAAAGAGCGCAATCGATGCGCCCACCAGAAGCGCAACCAGCAACAAAAACGACTTCATGGAGACGCTGAAGCAAAGCCCGAGCAAAAAGCCGGCCTTCAAAGCTCGAGGCACTGTCGGACTTCCACTGACAAGCGTAAGCACGCACAGAAGCCATAGCGGCGCCCAGAGGTTGTCGGTCCGAAACTCGAACGAGATGAAATGATACTTGGAAAAAAGACCGGTCAGAATGATCGCCCACACGCCAGCGCGCCGTGAGAAAAGTATTTCGCCAATTCGATAAGTGCACCACGCTCCGACAAAATACATCGGCAACAGGATGAAACGCATCCAGTAAAGAATGGTCGCCCGGTCGCCGATCAATCCGAAAATCGGCGCAAACATAATTTGAAAAAGCGGCATGTGATTGTCGAACACGTCGCGGTACTGAATGAAGCCGCGAGCCCACGCCCAGATCACATGCGTATGCTGCGACTCGTCGCTGTCGAAGCGGTAGTGCGTCATGTTTACCAGCTTGAGCAGGATCATGAGCGCGAAGAGAATCGCAGCCGTCATAAACTCCGCCGGCCCGGACATGCCAAAGTAAGCGGCGCCGCGTTGCGCGAGTGATCTGCCTCGTGAAGATGCAGATGAACTTATCGATGTTGCAGATTCCAGTGCCATCTCCAGCTGAATCCTAGCGGGACGAATTTTGCGCAGCAATTTTCTCAGCGCACTTCCGCACAGACTCTGCGTCGCTCACCGATATCACATCTGCGTCTTTGCGCGTGCGCCGCAATAAACCGGCCAGCACACCGCCCGGACCGAGTTCGATGAAAGAATCGCAGCCAAGTCCTGCTAGCCTCTCCACACAATCCATCCAGCGCACCGTGCCCGTGACCTGATCCTGCAAGGTACGGCGAATTTCGATCGGCGTTCCCGCTTCTTCGCCAGTCACATTACTAATCACAGGAAAACGCGGCGGTTGCACTGAAACATGCTGAAGCGCCGCCCCCAACCTTTCATAAGCGCTTTCCATCAAACGTGAATGATACGCGCCGGCGACATTGAGCAGCGTCGCACGTCGAATCCCATATTCCCTGGCCACACCGACCGCCACTTCCACCTTCGCCAGTTCACCCGAGATGACGATCTGGCCGGGCGCATTGATGTTTGCAATATCGACATCTTCATCCGCCGCGAGCTGGCGCACGATGTTTTCATCTGCGCCGATCATTGCCGCCATGCCGCCTCGCGTGGTCGCGCAGGCTTTATCCATGAATTCGCCGCGCTTTTGCACCAGCTTCAGACCAGTCGCAAAGTCGAACGTGCCCGCCGCCGCGTGCGCAGTGATCTCCCCTAACGACAATCCGGCCGCGCCACCAATGGGAAAATCGCCTGCCAGTTCGCGCAGGACCGAGAAGCACGCCAGCCCGTGAACGAAAAGCGCAGGCTGACAGTTTGATGTCTTCGTCAACTCTTCGATCGGACCGTTCCACGCAATCTCGCTCAACTTCCGCTCGAGAATTTCGTCCCCTTGCTGAAACAATTCCGCCGCGCCAGGAAATTGTTCGGCGAGATCACGTCCCATCCCGACGCTTTGCGCGCCCTGTCCTGCGAAAAGCAGTGCAATTTCTTTTGACATAGCGGTTTAGTTAATCGCGTTCCGTGAACAGCGCGAGCAGGATTCTGCTTCTGGGGAGCACAGGCCGCTGGCCTGTAGTTCGCGGCAGCTTGCCGCGAACATGTAACGAAAACCCTGGGCGGATAGTTGAGGGCAGTCGGCCAGCGGCCAACTGCTACAGGCTGGCAGCCTGTGCTCCCCAGAGATTACGCTTGCGCGCGGTGGTTCACTCGGCAGCGTAAATGCAATCCGTTGTAACATGGTAACGCTTGTAACTTTGTAACTTCCTCTCATGCCATTTACGGTTCGCGAGATTGAATCGCCCGATCCGGTCACCCGCGTGGCCGCGGCGGATGCGGCATTGCGTCGCGAGAGCGACGATATCGGCGAGAAGATGGTGCTCAACATGGGGCCATCGCATCCGGCCACGCACGGCGTGTTGCGGCTGGTGCTCGAGCTCGATGGCGAGATCATTACCAAGGCCACTCCCGACATTGGGTTTCTCCATCGCGGCGACGAGAAAATCGCCGAGAACATGCAATACAACCAGTTTGTCCCGTACACCGACCGGCTCGATTATCTCGCGCCGCTTTCGAACAACGTGGCTTACGCGCTCGCCGTGGAAAAATTGATGGACTGGGAAATCCCGCCGCGTGGAAAAGCGATACGCACCATTTGCTGCGAAACTTCGCGCATTTCCTCGCACCTGCTGGGACTTGGCTCGATGGCGCTCGATCTCGGCGCGATGACGGTGTTCCTCTACACGTTCACCGAGCGCGAAAAACTCTATAACCTTTTCGAGTTGCTCACCGGCGCGCGTTTTACCACTTCCTACACGCGCGTTGGCGGGCAAATCCGCGATTTGCCCGAGCGCTTCATCCCGCAGTTGAAAAAATTCCTCGACGATTTCGAGCCGAGTCTGAACGAGTGCGACAGGTTGCTGACCCGAAACAAAATTTTTGTCGATCGAACCAAAGACATCGGCGTCATCTCGAAGGAGCGCGCGATTGCTTACGCCCTTTCCGGCCCAAACCTGCGCGGGAGCGGAATCGAACACGATTTGCGGCGCAAACATCCCTATCTCGATTATGACAATTACGATTTCGATGTGGTGATCGGCAGCGCGGGCGACTGTTACGATCGTTATCTGGTGCGGATCGAGGAAATGCGCCAAAGCGTGCGGATCTTGCGACAGGTGATCGACAAACTGCCCGGCGGACCGATCAATGTCGCGGATTGGAAAAACATGACTCCGCCAAAGTCACGGGTGATGACAAAGATGGAGGAGTTAATTCATCATTTCATTGTGGTGACGGAAGGGCTCGACGCGCCACCGGGCGAAATTTATTTCGCAGCCGAAAATCCGAAGGGCGAGCTTGGATTTTACATCAACAGCAAAGGCGGCGGCGTGCCGTATCGTCTGAAAATTCGCGCGCCATCGTTCGTAAACCTCAGCATCCTGCCAGAGCTTCTGCCCGGGTGCATGGTGAGCGATGTGCCCGCGGTGTTGGGCAGTCTGGACTTCGTCATGGGGGAATGCGACAGATAAGCCAGCAATGCCGAATGACGAAGGAAATCTCGGAATAATGTGATTCGTCAAATCGTTACAAAGGTTACAACGGACATGCGCTTCAACGCTTCAACGATTCAACGGTTTAACGTGGTGAGGCGATTCGCCATTTTTACGGCCGCGAGGTTCGTGCTCGTGCTTCTAATCGCGCTCTGCGTTTCCTGTTCCGGCAAACGTATCACCAAAGCAAACGTCGATCAGGTGACAGATGGCATGTCGAAGAAACAGGTGGAATCGATCCTGGGCCCGCCCACTTCTCTTAGCACTGAGGATTTCGTGATCATGAAAAAAACGACCTACATTTATCGACAGGGTAAAGACACGGTCACGATCGTTTTTAAAGACGACAAAGTGCAGTCGAAAGACAGCACACTGTCCAATTAATCGACCACTTTCAGTGGACTCGACGAGCATAGCTGTTCCCGCCGAGCTGGAGCGACAAATGGATGACGCGATCGCGCGCTATCCGAGCGATCACCGGCGAAGCGCAGCCATGCCGCTGTTGCACCTGTGGCAGGAACACTTCGGATTCATCAGCGACGAAGCCGTGCTATGGATCGCGGAGAAGCTGGGCTTGCAGCCGATCAATATTTTTGAGCTGGTCACTTTTTACCCAATGTTTCGCCAGAAGCCGGCTGGCAAAACTCATATTCGCGTCTGTCGCACACTCAGTTGCGCGATGGCCGGCGGCTTCGAGCTGATGGAAAATCTTTGTGCGGCCCTTGAAATCCAGCGCCCGCCTGACGGCGAAGGAATTCATAGTCCCATCGCTGTCAGTGCGGATGGAAACTACAGCGTCGAGTTTGTTGAATGCCTGGCAAGCTGCGGCACCGCGCCCGTGTGCATGATTGGGGAACAGTTACATGAGCACGTGAATCCAAATTCGATTGGGGATGTCCTCCGAAATCAAACATCAAACATTAAACATCACACATCCCCCCACCCTCTCGAACACCGTTTGATCTACAAAAACATCGGGCGCACAGATTGGACAACCGACATCGATTGTTACCTGCGCGATGGAGGTTACGAGCAATTGAAGCAAGCGCTGACGATGTCGCGCAGTGACATCGTCAACAAGGTCAAGAACTCGGGCCTTCGTGGCCGCGGCGGAGCCGGATTTTCGTGCGGTCTGAAATGGAGCTTCATCAAACCGGACGAAAAGCGGGCGGTCTATTTGATTTGCAATGCCGATGAATCGGAGCCAGGCACGTTCAAGGATCGCTACATCATCCACGAAGATCCACATCAGTTGCTCGAAGGGATTTTGATCTCATGTTACGCGCTCAATGCGCGCACGGCTTACATCTATATCCGCGGCGAATTCCCCGAAGGCGCGAAGATCCTCGAGCGCGCCATCGAAGAAGCACGCACACACAATTTTCTTGGAAAAAACATTCTGGGCTCCGGATTTGACGTCGAGATTTACATTCACCGCGGAGCGGGCGCTTACATTTGCGGGGAAGAAACTGGCTTAATCGAATCGCTCGAAGGCAAGCGCGGTTATCCGCGAATCAAGCCGCCGTATTTCCCGGCGGTGCTCGGTCTCTACATGTGCCCGACGATCGTTAACAACGTCGAAACGCTCTGTGCACGTGAAACACATTATCGCCATGGGCGGCGCGGAGTATGCGCGCCTCGGCCGACCTAACAACACCGGCACGCGCATTGTCTGCGTGAGCGGCGACGTTGCAGCGACCCGGTTACTTCGAAATTGAAGTTGGCGCGGTCACGATGGGCCAGTTGATCTACGAGATGGCCGGCGGCTTAAGACCGGGCCGAAAATTGAAGGCGGTTATCCCGGGCGGGAGTTCTGCGAAAGTTTTGCGCGCCGACGAGCGATTCAAACTCAAGCAGAAAGCAACCCGATGGATCGATAGTCGAGCAGGAAATGTCGATCGATGATATCCCGATGGATTTCGATTCGCTCGCTGCCGCCGGTTCGATGGCGGGTTCGGGCGGCGTGATCGTGCTGGATGATTCGCGCGACATGGTCTGGGTTCTTAACAACATCAACGAGTTTTACGCGCACGAGAGCTGCGGCCAATGCACACCCTGCCGCGAAGGTTCGCTCTGGATGCAAGAAAATCACCGACCGCATGCTACGCGGCGGCGGCGTGGTAGAAGATCCGGACACGCTCAAGACAATTGGCGACAACATCGCCGGGCGCACCATCTGCGCTTTCGGCGAAGCGTGCGCGTGGCCGACGCAAAGTTTTGTCGAGAAATTTCCGGAAGAATTTGCCGCGCGCGCCAAGAAACCTGTGCCTCCGCCACTGCCGCCGGAATACACGCCGGAAGAACTAATCGAAAAAGAAGAGATTCCGAACACGTTTCGATGGCGCACGATCCTGGCTGGGAAAAAGCCGGCGCGAAAGGAACGATTTAGAAATGAAACCTCATGCTCATGCTCGTGATCGTAATCCGATTCTCGAGCACGAGCAGGAGCACGATGACGATTCGAAAAGATAATGGCGGCCCAACACACCCAGCCCCTCCACTGCTCAACGTCCAGATCGACGGCGTGTGGCATCAGTTTCCGAAAGGCACGCGCGTGATCGAGGCGTGCGCGCAGGCTGGCAGTTATCATTCCGCGCTACTGCTACCACCCGAAGCTCAGTTCGCCCGGCAATTGCCGGATGTGCTTGATCGAAATGGGCTTCCCGCGGCTCGGCCCGGATCGCAAACCGGAGCTCGGCGCCGACGGCAAACCGATCATCAACTGGATACCGCGTCCGCAGATTTCCTGCGCGCAAGATGTGTCCGAAGGGATGGCTGTCCGCACAAATTCGCCGATGGTGAAGGAATGTCAGCGCGGCGTGATGGAATTTCTCCTCATCAATCATCCGCTCGATTGCCCGATTTGCGATCAGGCCGGCGAATGCCGATTGCAGGAATTCAGCGTCGATTACGGCGAACTCGAAGTCGCGTTTTCTCGAAAACAAGGTCAAGAAACCCAAGAACGTAGTGCTCGGTCCGCGCGTCACGCTTGATGACGAGCGCTGCATTCTCTGCTCCCGGTGCATCCGTTTTTGCCAGGAGGTCGCGCACGACGACGTGCTTGGGTTTCGTCGATCGCGGCAGTTATACCGTGCTGACTGCGCATCCCGGCAAGCGCCTCGACAACAATTACTCTCTCAACACCGTCGATATCTGCCCGGTGGGCGCGCTCACGTCGACGCGATTTTCGTTTCAAGATGCGCGTCTGGTTCCTGAAGGAAACAAAGAGCATCTGCACGAGTTGCGCGACGGGTTGCAACACCATCATCGGCACGCGCGAAGACGTCATTTACCGGCAGACACCGCGCGAAAACGATCACGTCAACTCCTGCTGGATGTGCGATTACGGACGGTTGAACTTCAAATATCTCGAAGCCGAAAACCGTTTGCTCGAGCCGCAGATTCGATCTCGAGGGAAATCTGATCGCTGCGGACTGGCCGACGGCGATCGCGCGAGGCGGCGCTTCAATTAAGCAGTTTGCCGGCCATGAAATTGCCATCATTGCTTCCGGCCGCATGACCAACGAGGAGCTTTGGCTTACGTCGCAGTTGGCGAAATCCTTGGGCGTGCAGTGGATCGACATCGTCCCGCGGCGCGGGCCTGGTGATGATATTTTGCTCAGCAAAGACCGCAACCCGAACACAAACGGCGCGCGCTTGATTCTTAGATCGACGTCGTGAGCCCGGTGCGAAACTCATCGGCGATTGCTGAAGCTGTAAAATCCGGACAAATCAAAGCGCTGATGATTTTGAAGGAAAACACGATGCATCTTGGCATATCCGTTGAACAACTTGCGCGCCTCCCCGCATTCATCGTGATGAATATTTTGTCGAACGACGCCACTGAAAAAGCGACTGTGCTTCTGCCCGCGTGCGGTTTTGCCGAGAAACGCGGCTCGATGATCAACGGCAAAGGCCGATTGCAACGATTGAATCGCGCGGTGCGCCCGCCCGGGAACGCGCGCGATGATTGGGAGATTTTGCGTGATTTGCTCCAGGCAGTCGGCGGAGGCGATTCGCTCTCGTCCATCGATGATATTTTTCGCCGGATCAGCGAGACGGTTCCGCAATTCGCCGGGTTGACTTTGAGCAAAATCGGCGACCTCGGCGTGCACATTTTGCAAATGAAAGAATTGCCGCCGATGCATCCCAGCGACGAAAAAGCAATCGAGCAAGCGGTCGCGATCCAGGCAAGGCGCCGCGCCGTCCGGCAACCGCTCCATGAGACGCGTAAAGCTCGAGGCGTTGGAACACACTAGAGCGACAAGATCGCGATGGATTCTTTTTTCATCATCACCTCGCTGCTGAAAATTGTCGGGATTCTCTTCGTGGTGATTCTGCCGATGGTTTCCTATGCGGTTTATGCCGAGCGGCGGGTAAGCGCGTTTATTCAGGATCGGCTGGGACCGAATCGGGTGGGGCCTGCCGGCCTCTTCCAGCCCATCGCGGACATGTTCAAATTGCTGCTGAAAGAAGATTTCACGCCACGAGCGGCGAACACATTTTACTATTGGCTCGCACCATGCCTGGCGGTAATGCCAGCCATCATCACAATCGCGGTGGTCCCGTTTGGCAGCACCCTGTTTGGGGTTCCGATGGTGATCGCCGATGTGAACGTAGGAATCCTCTTCGTGTTCGCCATCGCCTCGCTCGGTGTTTACGGAATCGTGATTGGCGGTTGGGCATCGAATTCCAAATATCCATTCCTCGGCGGGATCCGCTCCAGCGCGCAAATGCTTTCATACGAACTTTCGCTCGGGCTGGCCGTCATCCCCGTTTTTCTCCTGGTTGGAAATTTACGGCTGACCAGCGTGGTGCGTTATCAAATTGAGCACGGCTGGTTCATCGCACCTTTTGTCGGCGATTGGATAAATCCATGGAAATGGCTGCTGGCGATTCCCATGATCGTTTCGTTCCTGGTGTTCATGATTGCAATGTTCGCCGAGACAAACCGGCTGCCGTTCGATTTGCCTGAAGCGGAGCAGGAGTTGGCCGGCGGTTACCACACCGAATACAGTTCGATGAAGTTTGCCCTCTATTTTCTCGGGGAATACGCTGCCATGATCACCGGATCGGCCGTGATCGTAACATTATTCTTTGGGGGCTGGCATTTCCCGGGAATTCCCGACGGCTCACATGGATGGATATTCGGCCTGATCAACATCGCAGTCTTTTTCGCAAAAGTGACCATCGTGATTCTCTTTTTCATGTGGATCCGCTGGACGTTGCCCCGTTTTCGTTATGATCAACTCATGCGACTTGGTTGGCTTTTCTTTTTCGAAATTGCCCTGGTGAATATCTTTATTGTGGCAGGGCTAATGGCGCTTCTGCCAGAGTAAAGGATGAAAGCCGAATGAAGAAGGCTGAAGGAAATCCGAATACCGAAGCCCGAAAAAACGATCAGTGGGCGGGCAGCCTTCGTTATTCACGCTTCGTCATGGATTCGTCATTCGTCATTCGTCATTCGTCATTCTAACCATGGCTATCACTGTTCCAAGGCCGAGATTGAACTGGCGCGAGCGATTGTATCTGCCCGCCATCGTGGCCGGCCTGGCTATCACGTTTAAGCATTTCAAGAACATGCTGCTCGGACGCACCAAGGTCACAATGCAATATCCCGAGCAAAAATGGGATAGCAGCCTGCCGGATCACTACCGCGGGGCGCCTGCGCTCGTTCGAGACGAGGATGGCCGGGTGCGCTGCGTGGCGTGTCAGCTTTGCGAATTCATTTGTCCGCCCCGCGCCATCAAGATTATTCCCGGCGAGATTCCGTCAGCAGATCGCTTCGCCAAGGTCGAGAAATATCCGGACCAATTCGATATCGACATGATCCGCTGCATCTTCTGCGGCATGTGCGAGGAGGTTTGCCCTGAGCAGGCGATTTTCCTGCGTAAGGATTATGCCATCACCGGCTTTACGCGCGCGGACATGGTGCATCACAAAGAGAAACTGCTCGAGATTGGTGGAGTAATGCACGGCGTCGTGTTGAAATGGAACGAGAAGAAATAGCGATGGTCATCCCGAGCGGAGCGAGGGATCTCACACCCGAAGCATGGAGCACGCTAGATGCTCAGCGTGATCAATCAGGCTTGTGTGAGATCCTTCACTTCGTTCAGGATGACAGAGTAATCGGCGGAGTTATGCACGGTGTGGTGTTGAAATGGAACGAGAAAAAATGAGAAGAACTGGAGCAGTGGAGTGTTGGAGTGACGGAGTGTTCGGGAACGCAAACTCATTACTCCATTACTCCACTACTCCATTACTCCAATAGTCGATGTCTCCGTTCCTATTTTGGACCTTTGCATTGCTAACGCTGATCTTCGGCGCCGCCGTTGTCGTCAATCGCAATCCGGTCGCGAGCGCGCTCAGCCTCGTTGTTTCATTCCTTGGATTGGCTGCGCTGTTCATGTCTCTCGACGCCTTCTTCGTCGGAATCATTCAGGTATTGGTTTACGCAGGCGCCGTGATGGTGCTTTTCCTTTTCATCATCATGCTTCTTAACCTGAAGGCCGAAGAACGGCGTCGAATTAATTGGCTCGCTGCCGCGGCCGGCGTCGGCGTGGCGCTTGTCTTGCTCGTTGAGATTTGCTTTGTGATCGGACACTTCCAAGCTGCCCAACAGACTTTTCCGCCACTCGCAGCAGCGACAACTGACGATGTCTGGAATATCGGCGCGCTGCTTTTCCGCAACTACAATCTGCCGTTTCAAATCATCGGCGTTCTCGTGCTGGTGGCGACTGTCGGCGTGGTGTTCTTGAGCAAACGCGAACCAAAATAATGACGAATTCCGAATGACGAATGACGAAACAAATCCGAATGACGAAGCCCAAAAGGCTGCAGCTCGCACGCCTGGGGTGATTGGTTCATTCGAGCTTCGTCATTCCTTCGTCATTCGTCATTCGAGCTTCGTCATTTCGGTACGATGATTACTCTAGGCGATTATCTCATCGTGAGCGGGATGCTCTTCGCGATTGGGTTTGCCGGAGTGATGTTGCGACGCAATCTCATCGTCATCCTCATGTCACTGGAGCTGATGTTGAATGCGGCAAACTTGTCACTCGTAGCTTTCTCGCGATTCCGTCTCGATCCAAGCGGCCTGCCAAATTACAACGCGCAGGTTTTCGTCTTTTTCATCATCACAGTGGCAGCTGCCGAAATAGCGGTAGGCCTTGCCATTCTGGTCGCGCTATTTCGCGCAAGGCAAACGACGGACGTAAAAGACATCAGCAGCTTGAAATTCTAAGCGGGCGAATCATCGCATGAACTCAACCTTGCCGTGGATCATTCTGCTCGCGCCGGCAGTGAGCGCAGCTGTGATCACGCTCTTTACTCTCCGATGGAAAACCGTGAGCAGCTCGATATCAATCGTCGCGGTGCTCGCAAGTTTTACGTGCAGTTGTTTGATCTTTGCACGGCACACTACCGGCGCGGCTGAGTTCACATGGATCGGCATTAGCCGCATCTTTCAAGTCCCGTTTGGCCTGACTCTAGATCCGTTGAGCTGGACAATGGCCGTTCTCGTTTCGGGTGTTGGGGCAATCATTCACATCTATTCGCTGGGTTACATGCGAGATGACGAAGGCAAGTCCCGCTACTTCGCGGCCCTGTCGCTCTTCATGTTCGCGATGCTCGGGATCGTCTTTGCGAACAATTTCGTCATGCTTTTCACGTTTTGGGAACTGGTCGGGTTCACGTCCTATGTTTTGATTGGTCACTGGTTCTATCGCGACGCAGCCGCAGATGCGGCGAAAAAAGCGTTCATCACCACGCGCATAGGTGATTTCGGATTCATGATTGGAATCCTGACGGTCTGGATGGCGACCGGCTCTATTGTTTTCGCTGAAATCGCGCCACGGATGTCGACTTTAGCCGGTCATCCGCTATTTCTGACAATTGTCGCCCTGTTGATTTTCTGCGGTGCAGTTGGAAAGTCGGCCCAGTTTCCGCTGCACGTCTGGTTGCCGGACGCGATGGAAGGTCCGACGCCAATCTCTGCTTTGATTCACGCGGCGACGATGGTCGCAGCAGGCGTTTACATGCTCGTGCGCGTTGCGTTCGTCATTCAATCTTCGCAAACTGCACTTTTGGTTATTGCTTGGATCGGCACGATCACCGCAGTGATGGCTGCGCTAATCGCAACGCAGCAAAACGACATCAAGCGGATCCTCGCCTACTCCACGCTCTCGCAACTCGGTTACATGGTCATGGCTGTGGGTCTTGTCTCGAATGATGCAGCCATGTTTCACCTGTTTACTCACGCGTTTTTCAAAGCACTGCTCTTCCTCGCCGCCGGCTCAGTCATCGTCATGCTTCATCACGAGCAAGACATCTGGAAAATGGGAGGGCTTTCCCGCAGACTTCCAATCACATTTGTGACTTTCGCTGTTGGGGCACTCGCGTTGATCGGCTGCCCGCCGTTCAGCGGATTTTTTAGTAAGGACGCAATTCTTGCGCTCGCCTACGAACGCAACACACCGATTTTCGTCGTAGCGTTGTTCACCGCATTTCTGACGGCTTTCTATGTGATACGCGGGCTCGTGATCGTGTTCTTCGGGAAAGCACGCAGCGACATCGCCAGCGAAAGCGGCGAATCACCACTGGTAATGACCGTGCCGCTAATCGTGCTCGCGGTCCTGGCGACAGTCGGTGGCTTTGCATTTTTCGCGCGAAACTTCCTCACACTCCCAGTCGAAAAGGAAGTCGCAATCCTTGTTCCCGTGCTTGCGATCATCGCGCTGATTGTGGGAAGCGGGCTGGCGATTGCTCTTTACCGCAACCGGGCCACTGAACCGGTAGAAATCGAGCTGTTGCGTCACAAGTTCTATTTCGACGAGTTCTATAGCTGGCTGATTTACTGGACACAGGAACTCCTCGCACGCCTGTCAGCTTTCGTTGATCGATGGATCATCGATGTCGGCGCGGTGGGCGGGAGCAGTCGTGGGACCTGGGGAATTGGCGCTCTCTTGCGGCTGGTTCAAGTGGGAGATCTCCAAGCTTACGTCTTCCTGTTTGGTTTGGGGATCGTTGCCATCATCTACTTCGCCGTTTTCCGTTCCTGAAGTTTTGCCCGAGAAAAAATGACGAATGACGAATGACGAGTGACGAATTAAAAGCGGAACATAGGGCTGTGCCCTGTGCGCCCAGCGGAGTTGCACTCCGCTGTCTGCACCTCGGTCCTTTGCTTTGGTCGCCTTTCAGCGGGTTGCAAACCCGCTGCGCACACAGACTGGAAGTCTATGTTTCGATCATTCCTTCGTCATTCGTCATTCGTCATTCGTCATTTTCCCTAATGGTTCTTTTTATCATTTTCTGTCCGATCGTCGCAGCCATCTTGATCATGGTTGGCGCGCCTGCCCGCAAGACGGCGCTAGCCGCGTCGGTTTTAACGTTGGCGGCAGCACTGTTTCTCTTTGCGTCTTTTGGCCACGGCGAAGGGGGTTTTCGACACGTCACGTCGTTCACCATATCCCCCGAATGGCGACTCAGCTTCACGACGGGCATCGACGGTTTGAGTCTGATCATGGTGCTGCTTGCCGCCATCGTCACACCCGCCGCGGTCTGGTTCGCCGGTCCGGTCGACAAATATGAAAATGCGTTCTACGCCTGCCTTTTGTTCATTTCCGGCGGTGCAATCGGCGCTTTTGCGTCAATCGATTTATTTTTCTTTTACGCATTTCATGAGCTCGCGCTCATTCCCACGTTTTTATTGATCGGAATTTGGGGCAGCGGAAATCGCGTCGCGGCGGCTTGGAAAATTACGATCTATCTCGCGATTGGAAGTTTTATTCTGTTGCTGGGCTTGATCTTGCTTTACCAAAGCGTTCCGGCACCATTGCGCAGCTTCGACATTCGCGCATTAACGGTCGCAGCTTCACTGGGCCAAATCGCAGCAGATGCACAACATCACATCTACCTCTTATTGCTTATCGGCTTTGGAATTCTTGTTTCGCTCTTCCCGTTTCACACCTGGGCGCCGGAAGCTTACGCGTCGGCTCCGGCGCCGGCGGCAATGCTGCATGCAGGAGTGCTAAAAAAATTTGGGCTGTACGGCCTTTTGCGTCTGGCCATTCCGCTGCTGCCGGAAGGCGCGCGACACTGGGCTAGTCTGCTCGTCGTCCTGCTCCTCGGGAACATCATTTACGTCGGGCTGGTCACGATTGCCCAGAAGCGGCTCGATTGGATGCTCGGTTACTCGAGCGTGATGCACATGGGTTACATTTTTCTTGGGATTGCCAGTGCTGGCATTCTCGGCGTGACCGGCGCTGCCGTTTTGATGTTCGCTCATGGTCTTTCGATTGCGCTGCTATTTGCGATTGCAGGGGAATTGCGCAAGCGAACGGGCACATTGGTTTTCGACGAACTTGGCGGTCTTGCCAGAGTGATGCCTTTCGCCGGACTCGCTTTTGGTCTCGGCGCATTCGCTGCGATTGGTCTCCCGGGCTTCGCGAATTTTGCCGGCGAAATCATGATCTTTTTTGGCGCGTTCAAGAACGGCTGGACGATGGATGGCCTGCATATTTTTCAAATCGCCACGGTGCTTGCGCTCTGGGGTGTCGTGATCTCGACGGTTTACATGCTGCGAGCTTATCGCAAAACGTTTATGGGCACGGTAAGCGAGGAGTGGAAGCAGCTTGTCGATCTTCGCCCGACCTTGCGCGTGCCGGTGACGCTGCTGGTAGGCGCGCTTCTTTGTTGCGGATTTTTTCCGCAATCCTTTGTGCGAATGGTGGCGCCAACGTTCCGCACTTATCTCACCGCGAATAAATGATGATGATACGGCGCCAGAACTCGAGATTGCGGTGCTGGTGCTTGGGATGGTGATCCTTTTGGTCGAAGCGTTTGCCACGAAGATCGACAAGCGCATTCTAGCCTTCGCTGCAATTGCCGGTCTGGCGGTCGTTCTTCTCGCCAGTTTCTTCGTGGCTCCATTTCCCTCGCCAAATCAAGCGAGCGGTTTCTGGAGTTTTTACACCGCTGACCGCCTATCGATCTTCTTCAAGCAATTCGCGCTGCTGACCACGGTTTTCGTGCTCATCATGATGATTGACTACGGCCCGGTGGTGCGCAGTTCCTTTCCCGGTACGCAAGACGGTATTGGGCGAGTTTTTCGCAGTGCCAATCTTCACCTGCGCCGGACTGATGTACCTGGTATCAGCGATCGATTTCGTCTTCATCTTCGTCTCGCTCGAGCTGGTGACGATATCGTTTTACGTGCTCGTCAGCTTTACCCGGCGCAATCCAATCACTTTGGAAGCGGGAATGAAATATCTGGTGCTCAGCGCGCTCTCCACGGCATTTCTCGTCTATGGAATCGCGTGGATTTTCGGCGTGACAGGTCAGACAAATCTACACCGGATCACCGAGGCGCTGGCAAATCCGGCTATCGAACCGCGGCGCAGCGCTGTTGGGTATGGTGTTTGTGCTTGTCGCGCTCGGTTTCAAGATTGCAGCAGTGCCGTTTCAAATCTGGGTGCCGGACGTTTATCAAGGTGCGCCTACGCCTGTTACTGCTTATCTTTCCGTTGGCTCGAAAGCGGCGGGCTTTGTTGTGCTGCTACGGGTTTTACTGCCGTTCCTGACACTGCCGCAAACACAGCGGCTGATCGTCCTGATCGCGCTGCTCACATTGCTTTACGGAAATCTCGCAGCGCTCCCGCAGACAAACCTGAAACGGCTGCTTGCTTATTCCAGCATCGCGCATGCGGGTTATCTGCTGATAGGAGTTGTCTGTTTCGATGTCCGTGCGGTTGCTTTCTATCTGGTGGCTTACTTGCTGATGACTCTGCTCAGCTTCGCGGTGCTGGTAATTGTCGCACAGCAAACCGGCGACGAGATTTCTGACTTTGATGGCCTTGCCAAACGTTCGCCGTTTCTCGCATTTGCGATGCTGATCGGAATGGTCTCGCTGGCGGGTGTCCCGTTTACGGCGGGATTTTTGGGCAAGTTTTATATTTTTTACGCAGCAGTTTTGCAGCGCCAAATCGCGCTGGTCGTTGTTGGAGTGATCACTGTTGGCTGCGGCTTTTACTATTATCTCAAAGTCGTTCGTGCCGATGTACTGGCAGTCCACGCCAACCGTTGACAAAATTCCTGTGAACGGCTTGTCGCGTGTGGCGATCAGCGCGTTGATCATTACAACGATCTGGCTGGGTATTTATCCCCAGCCGATCTTTGATGCGTTGAAGCGTTAAACACTAGGCCGTCTGTGTCAGGTCCGAATGCTTTCGGGGTTCACAGAACAGAGCCGGCGGAAGCCGAGCGACATAGAGGGGCAGGCCAAAGGCCGAGTAAGCGGGAGCGAGCGAGTCAAACGCCCTAGAACTCGTGACGAGCGACTAGTCGCTCAGCTCGACGTTCCAGTACGCCAGATCGACGAAGTGCTTCCAGAGGTCGTGCTGCGGAGCAGCAAAGGTAATCTGCACGAAGGGCCGCCACTTTGGCCGCTTCGGTTTCCGGATTAAGCTCATGTGTACTTCACGTGGAAGCCGGTTTCCCTTACGCGTATTGCAGGCAATGCAGGAGCAAACCACATTCTCCCACGTAGTTGTTCCTCCCCGATCGCGCGGCACAACGTGGTCGAGATTGAGTTCGCTTCGATCAAAAATCTCCCCGCAGTATTGGCAAGTGTTCTTGTCGCGCTCAAAAACATTGTGGCGAGTAAACTTTACTTCCTTTTTCGGAAGGCGATCGAAAACCAGCAGCACAATCACCCGCGGGATACGGATCTTGAACGAAATCGTCGTGACCACCTCGTGGTCGGGCGCGTTCGCGGACAGATCGCGCCAGCTTTCGAAATCGTGCGTCAGAAAATTATTCGCCTCGTCCGAAGAGACGATCTGGGCGTGACCCGCGTATACCAGCGCGAAAGCGCGGCGCGCAGTGCAGATGTTCACCGCCTGCCAGAGGCGGTTGAGCACCAGAACCTGACTGTTTAACGATGTATGCAAATCTCTATGGAAACCTGCCTAATCGCCCGCGTTTTGCGGACTTCCGCGTAAATTTGCGCGACGGTACCACTGGCATTTTTCCCTGTCAACGGGAGCGGAATAACCACGAATCGACAGACATGGCGTGTCGCCTTAAGTTCGCGTTCATTCGCCTGGCACGCCGAAGCGCGCGAAGGCGGCTGTCCATTAGTGATTAAATGAAGCCGCAATTTCCAACCGAACAGACTGAGTCCGGAGAATTTCAGCGGCAGGAGGACGCCTTCCGCGAATGGATCACAAATGATGGATCGACACCGTATGCAGCCGCGAAAGATCGTTATCATCTCTACGTTTCACTAGCCTGCCCATGGGCGAGTCGCACCGTTATTTTTCGAAAGTTAAAAGGACTCGACGGCGCAATCGGCATGACAGTGGTCGATCCGATTCGGGATGAGGAAGGCTGGGCGTTTCGCGATCCCTCCGGCAAAATTCCGCCCGGTGCGCCATTCGAATCAACCGATCCGGTCAACGGTTTCAAATTTCTAAGCGAAGCCTACAGAGCAACCGATCCAGATTACGACGAGCGCGTGACTGTGCCGGTGCTTTGGGACAAAGAAACGAAGAGGATCGTCAACAATTGCGAGGACGACATCTGCCGCATGTTCAACGATGTATTTAATGATTTCGCCGGAAATAAAAGATGTCGATCTTTTTCCAAAAGACATCGAAGCCGAGCACGCGAAGCTCTCTCGTTTTCTGCATGACAATGTAAACAACGGCGTTTACAGAGCTGGTTTCGCCACGCGTCAACGGCCATATGAGATTGCCTGCCGCAAACTTTTTGAAGCGCTCGACAGTCTCGAAGAGCGTCTATCGAAGAGTCGATATTTGTTCGCTGATCGAATTGTCGAGGCGGACTGGCGATTTTTTTGCACGTTGGTGCGCTTCGATCCGGTTTATCACGGCCATTTCAAATGCAATCTGCGCCGTATCATCGACTATCGGAATTTGCAGGGATATCTGATGGATTTATATCAGCACCCGGGCATCGCCGACACTGTCAACTTCGATCACATCAAGCGTCATTACTACATGACGCACACAGAGATTAATCCTACCCGCATCGTTCCCATCGGCCCGCTACTCGATCTCACCAAACCGCATGGACGTGAGCGGTTGAGCTAGAAGACTGTTGAAAATACTACTGATGCTGGTCGCAACGCTCGGAACATAGGGCTGTGCCCTGTGCGCCCAGCGGACATGTTGTCCGCTATTCTGGGTTCAGCGGGTTGCAAACCCGCTCGCCGCACAGACTGCAAGTTGCAAGTCTATGTTCCCAGACAGCGCCGTATTTCAACGATGTTCTAGGAACCTCGCGCTGCAGTTCCGCGAGCACGATGCCTTACTCTCCAGAATGCTTCGATCTCTTCCAAAGTGCGGCCTTTGGTTTCCGGAACGAGATAATAAGCGAAGAGCCACGACGCCACCGAAGCAACCGCGTAGAGCAAAAACGTTGAACTGGCACCGAGTTTCTCGACCAATGTCAGAAACGTAAGTGAGACGATCAGGTTCGAGCCCCAGTTGAACGTTGCCGCGGTGCCTTCGGCGAGGCCACGAATTCGTAGGGGATAAATCTCGGCAATCAAGAGCCAGAAGATCGGGCCCAGGCTGATTGCGAATGAGGCGACGTAAGCCATCAGGCAAATCACAGCCACCCAGGCCAGCTGTGCCGATGGATGTGAGATCCGGAAACTCAACCCGAGCACGCCAAGCGTGAAGATCATTCCAGCGATGCCGACAAGCAACAGCGGCCGGCGCCCGGCGCGGTCTACCAAAAACATCGCAACGATTGTCATACCGACATTTACGACGCCGACGCCCGCGGTCGCCAGAATTGCGCCGGAGGCGGAATTGAATCCGGCGGCCTGAAGAATTTTTGGCGCATAATAAATCACCGTGTTGATGCCGGTAATTTGTTGAAAGACGGCGAGGCCTAATCCAACAACAAGAGCAGGGCGAACTTGCCGGCGCAGTAAATCGGTCCAGCGTCCGCTTTCAGTTTGCTGCGCCAGGCTCACCTTGATCTCTTCGATCTCGACGTTGACATCTGCAACGTCGCGGATGCGCACGAGAACGCGGTGCGCGACTTCATGGTGACCTCTATGAATGAGCCAGCGCGGAGTTTCCGGCAGAAAAAACATCCCGGTGCCGAAGACTAGCGCTGGAGCGACGGCCAGACCGAGCATCCATCTCCAGCCTTCAATGCCGGCAAAAGCGTAATCAGTCAGATACGCAACGACGATGCCGATGGTGACGGCGAGCTGAAACAGCGATACAACCCAGCCGCGCGCGTGCGGAGGCGCAACTTCAGACAGGTAAACTGGAACGTTTGTTGAAGCGAGACCAATCGCCAAACCGAGAACGATGCGGCTGAGGATCAGGATCGCGGGGGAAGGCGCTATGCCGCTGGCGATCGCGCCGATACCGAAGATTGCCGCCGTCACAAGTAAGACTCGTCGCCTCCCGAAAAGATCAGCGGCTTTCCCACCGACGATTGCGCCGATGGTCGCGCCCAACAAAACGCCACTGACGACAATTTCTTCCGCTGCAGTCGTCAGGCCAAATTCGCGTTTAATAAAGATGAGCGCGCCAGAGATAACGCCTGTGTCGTACCCGAACAGAAGACCGCCCAACGCGGCGAATAACGCTGCGATGTAAACGAACGTCGCGCCCCGCAGACGTGCATCGCTTAATGTGGCAATCTCTTTGTCAGCCATAATTGTCGATCTTACTCAGTCCTGCGAACCGCGAGAAGATGAACTGAGGCATTCTGCCTGCCATTCAACAATTACCTAACCCGACGGCGTCTGACAAAGACGCCCTACAATAAAGCGGCGATCTGAGCGGATTGGTGGAATTGTAGGGCGTTTGTGTAAAACGCCGGCAAATTGCCTTTGCCAGCGCAGCAATTCTTCATAGAGTCGTGCGCTTCAACGCGACGCGAATGATGAATTTCCTCGCCCTAAACCTTCTTAATTTCGGCGTGCCACTGTCGATGGTGTGCGCCGTGATCGGTCTTGCATTCGCGTTCTTTTTGATCGCGGCAGTCACTGCGCGCGCCATCGGGAAATGAACGGATGCGGGAGATTTCGGCCGCCGTGCAGGAAGGCGCCAGGGCGTATCTGAATCGGCAAGTCAAGACGATCTGCGTGATCGCGGTGATCATTTTTATTTTGCTCTTCATATTCAAAGATCACCCGACGGCGATTGGATTTGTAATCGGCGCCTTCTGCTCGCTTGCCGCCGGCTTCATCGGCATGCGCGTGGCCGTGCTGGCAAATGTCCGTACAGCGCAGGCTGCCAGTGTCGGGCAGCTCAACGCGTTGCGAATGGCTTTCAACGGCGGCTCGGTGACTGGTCTGCTTGTAGTTGGGCTCGCATTGCTCTCTGTAGCGATCTTTTATACAATCGCCGCAAAGCTGACCGGAAGCGACGCGGCAATACGCAGCCTGGTAGGACTCGCGCTGGGCGGCAGTCTCATTAGCGTTTTCGCGCGATTGGGCGGCGGCATTTACACAAAAGCCGCCGACGTGGGCGCCGATCTGGTAGGCAAGATCGAGAGCGGCCTCGAAGAAGACGACCCGCGCAACCCGGCGGTAATCGCCGATAATGTGGGAGACAACGTAGGCGATTGCGCAGGCATGGCTGCGGACGTGTTCGAAACTTACGCAGTCAGTTTGGTCGGCGCGATCCTGGCAGGGTTGCTGACGCTTGGCGGAAATCCAGCTGCCATCGTTTATCCATTCGTGCTTGGTGGAATTTCTGTGCTGGGGGCAATCCTCGGAATTTTGTTTGTGAATGTGGCGCGCGGTAAACCGGCGGCTGTGTTGATGGGCGCGGTGATGATCAACGCGCTGGTTTCTGCAATTCTATTTTGGCCGGCCACGCGTAGCCTTTTCCCGGAGGGAGTAACGATCGACGGCATTTTGCGATCCCCCGCTCAACTCTATTTTGCTTCGCTCGTTGGGCTCATACTGACTCCGGTTATCGTCGCACTCACGAATTACTACACTTCATCTCACTTTCGACCGGTTCAAAAAATTGCATACGCATCCGAGACCGGACACGCCACGAACATCATCGCGGGCCTCGCGGCCGGAGAACACGCAACAGCGCTGCCGGTGCTCTTCATTGGGGCGGCGATCCTGGTTACTTATCAGTTCGCCGGGCTCTATGGAATTGCGATTGCGGTGATGTCGATGTTGTCCATGGCTGGCGTCATCATCTCGCTCGATTCATTCGGCCCGATCACGGACAATGCCGGCGGCATAGCAGTGATGGCGCATTTGCCAAAGGAAATTCGCACCGTAACAGACGAACTCGATGCAGTCGGCAACACCATGAAAGCTGTGACCAAAGGTTATGCCATCGCGTCAGCCGGATTGGCAGCGCTAGTTTTATTCGGGTCGTACGTGCAGGAGTTAAGCGCGCACGTTACTGCTCGCGGTGGAGTTTTTTCGTACCAGTTCTCGCTCGCCGAACCAAAAGTGATCGTCGGGCTTTTCATCGGCGGGCTCCTTCCGTTTGTCTTCACGGCGTTTAGCATGGACGCCGTAGGCAAGGCAGCCGGCGCGGTCGTCCGCGAGGTGCGCCGACAAATGCAAGCCAAACCTGGAATCCTGACTGGCCAGGAAAAACCCGAATACGGAACCTGCGTGGACATCGTGACGAAGGCGGCGTTGCGAGAAATGATTGTCCCAGCACTATTGCCGCTCGTTGCAGTCGTTGCTGTAGCGTGGATTAAACCTCTCGGCCCAGTCGTTCTCGGCGGCCTGCTTGTCGGCACAATTGTAACCGGATTATTTATCGCGATCTCAATGACATCCGGTGGCGCCGCGTGGGACAACGCGAAAAAATTTATTGAGGAAGGAAATCTCGGTGGCAAAGGCTCTTTTGCGCACGCCGCGGCAGTCACCGGCGACACCGTGGGCGATCCATACAAAGACACCGCCGGCCCTGCGATCAATCCCATGATCAAAGTCGTCAATATTCTGGCGATCTTGATCATTCCCATTTTCTTTTAGACAAAGTTGAGCAACTGCCTTGGAAAAAAGAATTGGTGTTTTAATGTAAGCTTGCTTTAAAAATAAGGGTGCCAATCCCCCCACCTAAATGCCTCGTGTCTTAATCATCGAAGACGATGCCGAGAACCGGCGCGTAATGGCACAGCTTTTCACGCGCGAAGACTGGAAGGTCCTGGAAGCAGAGGACGGTGATGCGGGACTGGAGCTGGCGTTGCGCAATCGGCCGGAGCTGATCCTGTGCGATTTGTTAATGCCAAAAGCGAATGGCTTTGAGGTATGCCGCTCCATTCGCGAGCAACTGCAACCAACCAAGATCATCGTGGTCTCAGGCCGCGATTATGGGGTCGATCGAACCAGCGCTCTTGAAGCCGGCGCAGATGAATATCTGTTCAAACCGATCACGTGGGAACTGCTCTCCAGCACGATCGACCGGCTTCTGCCGGAAATCCCGCGCCGTCCCGAACCAAAATCTGTACCGGAACGTGAATCGGTCCCTGCGCGAATAAGACTGTGGGGCGTTCGCGGTTCAATTCCGGTCCCTGGAAAGAGCACAGTCCGTTATGGCGGAAACACCAGTTGTGTGGAAGTGCGCGCCGACGGCGAGATCATCATTCTCGATGCCGGCTCCGGGATTCGCCTGCTCGGTCTCGCTTTGGACAAAGAATTCGGACCTCGCTCGATGAAGTTGACTCTTTTGATCTCACACACTCACTGGGACCATATCCAGGGACTGCCTTTCTTTTCTCCCGCGTACAATCAGAAAAATCTCATCCGCGTTTTGGGTTATGAAGGCGCTCGCGCTGGTTTAGCAAAGATTCTGGCCAGCCAAATGGAGACGCCGTTTTTCCCCGTCAGCTTACGCCAACTCCCAAGCCACCTGGCGATTGAGGAACTGAAGGAGATGGAGTTTCAAGTCGGAAACGTCGAGGTGCGCTCCAAGTTCGCTAATCATCCGGGGATTTGCGTTGGGTACCGTCTTGTCACAAGCTCGGGATCAATCGCCTACTTTCCTGACAATGAACCATACGAGGAGCTCAAGCTGCAATTGGCCTCGCGCGATGGAATCAGCGAGGACGAAGCGCGGGATTTTGCCACTGCCGAGCGCAGAAAGATGGTCGAATTTCTTCAGGGCTGCGACCTGGCAATCATGGACACGCAATATACCGACGAGGAATACGCGAAGCACATTGGTTGGGGCCACAGCTCAGTGGGCAGCGTCGTTTCGCTGGCGCTTGATGCAAACGTGGGCAAGCTCCTGCTTTTCCATCACGATCCGAATCATGACGACCAGATGATCGATAAAATGGTGGAACACGCGCGCGCGTTGGTTGCAGAGAGCGGGAAGCCCTTAGAAGTCGACGCGGCTCGAGAAGGCGCTGAGATCCTGCTCGAGGCGAAGATCGCGGCCTAATAGCGCATCCCGAAGGCGACTGCGGTCGACTTGCAGCGGGCAATGCGGTCTTTAATAACACTTGGTTTCATCACAAACGCGTGGCAGAATCCGAGCGCTCTCTCCTCCCATGCCCAGCGTCTCAGCATCGCCCACAAGAATTAAGTTTTGGGGGACACGTGGCTCGATAGCCGTGCCCGGCCCCGAGACGCTACGTTACGGTGGCAATACCACGTGCATAGAATTGCGAGCAGACGGCGAGATTATCGTGCTCGATGCCGGCTCCGGCATCCGGCCATTTGGCATCGGGCTGCAGAAAGAATTTCAAGCGCGACCGATCAAGCTTTCGCTCTTGATCACCCATGCGCATTGGGACCACATCCAGGGCCTGCCATTTTTTAAGCCGGCGTACGATCAGAAAAACGAAATTTGCATTTTGGGTTTTGATGGTGCCGGCGCGAGCTTCCGCGATATCCTGGCCGAGCCGATGAAAGCGCCGTTCTTTCCGATTACGATGCGTGAGCTCTCCGCCAGGATGGACATTAACAAGCTGAGTGACATGAAGTTCTCCCTTGGTAAAGTAAAGGTTCACGCCACGCTCGTAAATCATCCCGGAGTCTGCGCCGGTTATCGCATTTTCACCAGCGCTGGCTCAGTCGCTTTCCTCCCTGATCACGAGCCGTATGAATTTTTTCTCCATGCACTCCGTGGAAATCAGCTGAGTCCGGAACAGGCGAAGGAAATTGCGGCGGATGGGCAAGCCGGGCTGGTGCAATTTCTGCACGGCAGCGATATTCTGATTCTCGACGCGCAGTACAGGGATGAAGAGTATAAAGCCCACATCGGATGGGGACACGGTTCGATCTCCAGCGCCGTTTCGCTCGCGCTCGAGGCGGAGATTCAGACGCTGGTGCTTTTTCACCATGACCCGCATCACGACGACGAGATAGTGGACGCGATGCTGGAATCCGCGCGCGAACTCGTAGCAAAAAGCGGAAAGTCACTGGAAGTGGAAGCGGCTCGAGAAGGCGCTGAGATCCTGCTCGAGGCGAAGGTCCCGGCCTGATAGAATCAGGTCTGAGCGCGAGCGCGCTCGACTTGCAGCGAGGGCTATCGGTCTTTAGTTTTCTCGCTCATTGCCTCGTGGTGTAACGGTAGCACTAGAGACTCTGAATCTCTCTGTCTAGGTTCGAATCCTAGCGAGGCAGCCACGTAAACCCCGAATGCTTTCGGGGCATGTTCGCCGGCGCGGCAACAAGCACAAAAGGGTAAGAGCGACAAACATGCATCTGAGAGATCATCGCTGACAAATCCCAGCAAAGCCCGTTGAAGCTGGGACTGCGTCTCACCCCTTGATTCTGAGGGGCGAACGATCTGGATTGTTGACGCGCATCGGGGCGATGGGAAGCGTTTTATTGTGCATGCAGTTGAAAGGCTGACGGCGTTTTTGGAACTTGAACCGGCGATTCGGGGTTACGGCGAGTTTACTTGACGAGCAGGCAAGATTTTTTCAAAACTCAGCGTCTTCGCCAAACTCGCGCGGCCACACATGAAACGCATTCCTGGCCTTTATTTCGCTTGGCTAGCAATTGCTTTAGTGGTGGCGGCCTTGGCATTGGTGATCCGTTCTTTGATCTTCTTTCATCGAGCGCCACCAACAACGAGAGCACTTGCTCCCGCGGCAAATATTGTTGGTGCGCTGGCTGGGATTCCCGAAAAGAGCATCGCGGTTCTTCCCTTCGAGAATTTAAGTAGCGAGAAAGAGAATGCCTACTTCGCCGACGGGATTCAGGACGAAATTTTGACGCGCTTATCCAAAATCGCCGATTTGAAGGTCATTTCGCGCACTTCGACGCAGCATTACAAGAGTGCACCTGCAAACCTGCCTGAGATCGCAAAGCAACTTGGGGTGGCGCACATTCTGGAAGGCACGGTACAAAAAAGCGGCGATGCCGTGCGCATTAACGTGCAGCTCATCAAGGCCGCCAATGATTCGCATCTTTGGGCCGATACCTTTGATCGCAAGCTGACCGACATCTTTGCGGTGGAAAGCGACATTGCCAGAACGATCGCTGATACGTTGCAAGCCGAGTTGACCGGCCCGGAAAAGCAAATGTTGTCGGCCCGACCGACGAGTGACACGGCGGCATACGAGCTTTATCTCAAAGGTCGATTACTTTGGGGCAAACGTGGCGGCGACAACCTTCGGCAGGCGATCGAATTTTATGAACAGGCGATTGCGCGCGATCCGAGCTTCGCGCTGGCTTACGCCGCACTAGCCGAGGTTTACGTTATCCTACCAGTTTACACTGCGATAGCCCCGGGAGACGCGTATCCCAAAGCGAAAACTGCGGCACTAAAAGCGTTGCAACTGGATGACAAACTGGCGTCGGCGCACACGGCACTCGCTGACGCGTTGTACAACGACTTCGATATGGCTGGTTCGATAGCGGAATTTCAACGTGCGATCGCGCTAAACCCTAACTATGCTACCGCACACCAGTGGTACGGAAACGACCCACTCGCCTCGGTTGGCCGATTCGACGAATCGATTGCTGAGGGCAAACGCGCGATAGAACTTGATCCACTCTCGCCCATTGTGAACTCAGACTTGGGGGTGAATCTGTTCTATGCGCGCCGTTACGATGAAGCGATCGCGCAGTTGCGCAAGACTGTGGAGATTGATCCAACGTTTTACTACGCGCACGTCGTCCTAGCCGAGGCTCTTCAGCTAAAAGGCGACGTACCGGCCGCGATTGCCGAATACGAAAGGGCGCAGCAGTTGAGCGACAGTCTGCGTCCTCGGGTGCTGCTCGCAGTTGCTAAAGCGCAGTTAGGCGACAAAGAGGCAGCCGCGAGAATGCTGGCTGAACTGGCAGATCTGAGGCGGCACCGCTACGTGAGCGCATACTCGTGTGTGCTGCTCAATCTTAGTCTGAACAACCGCGAGGAAGCGATTCGCTGGCTCGAGCAAGATGTCGCCAACCATGAGGGTCAAGCCACCCGGATTAAAGTCAGTCCGCTGCTCGATCCGCTGCGGGGCGATCCGCGTTTCGAAGCGCTGGTGCAAAAAGTAGTTGGGGCGAAACAGATTCGTTAAACTACGGATTTCCAGGAAACTCAGCTCTCACGGTCGATCCGATGTTCGACCCGCTCCGGAATGATCCGCGATTTCAAAGACTCGCTGCCACTACAGCGAAAACGCCGAACAAATAAGGCGATGCGAAAAGCAGCAAGCTCGTCGTGTCGCCCGCACCGAAAAAACGGTAAAGCTCAACCATGCTGTTCTACGAAAAGGAGCCACGTTCGACATAACATGAAGTATTGGGAATTCATCGCTGACAATCTCAGCAAAGCCGGTTGGAGTTGGGACTGCGTCTCAGCCCTTGATTCTGAGGGGCGAACGATCTGGATTGTGGACGCGCATCGCGGCGATGGGAAGCGTTTCGTTATGCATGCAGATGAAAAGCTGACGGCGTTTTTGGAATTTGAAGCGGTTTCCAAGCCGCTCTTTCTCATTTTAGATCGGTCGCGTCAGGACTGAGACTTCGTAATCGCCATTGATTCCGTAATCGGGCCGTTTGCAAATGAAAGCGAACATTGTCGCCACTACGTGAGATGAATTGGACCTGCGTTACCGGTAGGAAGGGTAACGGTGTTACTGGTCTGATCCTGCGCGACACTTGTCTAACACGATGTTCAAGCCAGGAGGCTTGATATGGTTTGGTAGATCGTCTCCTGCTTTCCAAGGCGGCGAAACTGGCCATCTATTAAGACGCTTATCTATCGTAATCTCGTTTTGTGTCGGCGGGTCTGAAGCGTTTTGAATGACGGTAAGTATGCGGAATTCGGTTGCACGTTCAGTCAGCTTGAAACAGACCAGGTATGAGCTGCGATCGCGCTCTACGCCGGCGCCTGGACTGGTGATTACAACGTGAAAGAGATAAAAAGGCCCATCTTTGTCTACAATGTCTACCTTCTCGAATCTCGCTGAGAAGGGATGCGACACACCATCCCACACCAAGAATCGGGCTTGTCCGCGTGCGATATCATCGTTGTTAGCAGCATCAAAAAGCCAGTCGAGACTTCCAGCGTGCGTTTGGAATGTGGCAACCGTTAGTGCGGTCAGTATAACAGTGAGCTGTCGCATAAGGGTTGCTGGGGTCTAATCCGCTTGACTCCTCTCGTGACCGCCGCCCGATAAAAGCGGAATCATGGAAATTCGTTTTAGCGGGAAGTGCGACGTGACGCGAGCAAAAACCTTTACGGCTTTTTCGTCACATTTAACGGTCAGGAGCCGCGAAGCCGAAGGACCAGGCACAAATTGCTCATCGGCAGTTCGATGAACTGTTTTCGTGATAATGTTCCGATTTTGCCTGAGCGGCGCGTGACGTTTCGCACAGTGAGGCGGCTACATCTTGGGCTCGTGTTTTAGCGCAGCGAGAAGCTCTTCTCATTCTTTTCACGCAAACGGAGAACTTGTTTCCACAGCCGCGCGCATTCGTCCGCCCTGGCTCGGCATCGTCGTGTCGAAGGTGTTGATTCCCGAAATTCACGGCCAGATGGGAAGTCGCACGCCTCCGCGTCAACGGATGCTACCTAAGACAGACAGGGCCCCTACCTAGGAAAAACATGATTTGAAAGACCTTTCGTACGCAATTTTGCGTATTGACAATTTCACATGTCTCGATGAAAAATCAGTGACAATACGTAAAATTGCGTACCGGGGAATCAAAAAAATGAAAAAAAGAACCAAAATCACCCTAAGAACAAAAATCTATCTGACAATTGCAGGGCTGTTAACGCTCACAGGAGTGTTTTACGCCTCCAATCCAAGTGTCTTTGTCATGTCCAGGCCACGGCGTCTCCCGGCCCATAAGCCCGGCCGTGTCAAGGCTCGATTTCCCGAATGTCAGTTTTACGTGACCCAATACGAAAACGGACAGATCGAGACGGTCGATTGCCTCGGGATGGGCTCGTTCTTCACGACGATTGTGAGCACTGGGTTGGTGGAAAAATACATGACCATCGCTCCAGCGGAGTCCGCGGCGGCCGGGTTCACCCCGGGCGACCTTTTCGTCACACGAAACCAACGGTCCTTAAGGCCACGCCACCTCGCAATGTCTTCATGCCGTTTGCGGATTGGTCCGGAGTATCAGGCGGCTGCCCCAATTCGGACCACAGCTCGCTTACGTTCGACAAAGTGGGCACATTTGGCAACAAAATGATCATAGCGTGCGAGAACGGCCGCCTCTTTACGGTTGACTGGTAGCAGGAGCACACATGTCACGCACCTCGCGGACACGACGACCATAGCGCATGGGGTCACATTCATTGAAGGACCAGCTGTACTGCCGTCAAGCTTCGGGCCCTTGGGCGGCCAGATCATGGTGGCTGACGACCAGCACCATCAGCTCTACACAATCGATAACGCTGGCGCAACGTTAACTATAACCCTTTCGGGGTCCCCGATGGGACCTTCTTTGGCGCAGAACAGGTCCTCGTTATCCCGGAGTTTCCGTGCACCTACTGCGGGGACCGCGCCTTCTTCACGGCGTCAGCAGTGAATGACACGATTACCTCATATCCGGCAAGCGACTTCGCTGGGTTTGGTGACGACATCCTCGTTACGAGCGAGCTCAACCCCACCTTTGGCACCTTTCGCGTGCACTTCGATGTGCCTAGCAATTCCTATCAGTTCTTACCCTTCGATCCCGGCTCCATCTCGAACGAGGGCTCCACTTTCGTTGACGGTTCCTGCCCTCCTTCGCCAACACCGACGCCAACAGCGACGTCTACGCCGACAGCTACAGCTACATTTACGCCGACAGCTACAGCTACAGCTACAGCTACAGCTACGGCGACAGCAACGGCAACATCTACACCAACGTCAACGCCAACACCTACAGCGACTCCAGCGGGTGTCTGCCCACTGACAACAGGGTTATTGGAAAAATCATCCCAATGCCTGGCCAGTGAATACTCTGATGCTGGGCAGCCAGACATATAACATGACGGAATTGCTAGCCATATTGAACAGTCCGGGTGGCGGCGACGCCAGTATGATCCTGGCCGTTCAATTGATCGCCGCCAAGCTCAACATCGCCAACGGCTCCGACCCGACGCCGGTCAGCAGCACAATCATTCATGCCGACAGCTTGCTTTCTATGTTCAGTGGCAAGCTGCCCTACCATGTCAAACCCTCCTCTGCCATCGGCCAGATGATGGTCAACGACGGCAAAACGCTTGATAATTACAATAACGGTTTGCTGACCCCGGGTTGTTCTGGGAGCCGCGCAGCCCGACCCCGATAAACAGGATAGAGCAAACACGTTCACAATCAGCCGTCACGCTTCACCGCGTGGCGGCTTTTTGTTTCACGCGGGTAACGCTCACCACTGTTTGAAATCGCCCGATAGCAATGTGAGTTGGACGCGTACGCGCTTCCCGCTTCACACTAGCTCTGCTAAGAAGCTGACGCTCAATCAAACTCCCGTCATCACCGTTACCGGCAAAGCGTTTTTCGATGTCGGTCATTCTCTTAAAGATCAAAGATTAAACCGAAGAAGCCATCTTCCGGGCTACTCTGCATGGGAGATTCATCCGGTGATGAAATTAGAAGTTGCTGAATAACCGACTTCGCTGCGCTTCGCTCAGGACAAGTTTTCAGGTTCGCGATTTTCGGTTTGCTCGCGGCGTTTACGAAAGAAATCCTGCAAAATCGCTGCACATTCCTTCTGTAAAACTCCTGAAGTAATCTCGCACCGGTGATTCAAGGCGGGCATTTGCAAAAGGTTGATCACACTTCCCGCCGCGCCGGCGGACGGGTCTGTGCAACCGAAGATCACGCGTCGGATCCGCGTGTGCACGAGCGCGCCCGCGCACATCGGGCATGGCTCCTTCGTCACGTAAAGATCGCATTCGGTCAGCCGCCAATCGCCAACAGCTGCCTCAGCCTGTGTCAACGCCAGCATTTCCGCATGCGCAGTAGCGTCCTTGAGCAACTCCACCTGATTGTAAGCACGGGCGATGATCTTGCCTGCACGAACAACAACCGCGCCGACTGGGACTTCACCGGCGTTGTACGCTTTTTGCGCCTGTCGCAATGCTTCGCGCATGAAATACTGATCGTTTGGCGGTTCGATCATCAGCAAAGTTACAACGGCCCCAGGATCTGTCATTCCGACCGAAGTGGAGGAATCCCTTGATATTTGGTTTGTCTCGTTCATTGGGGAGATAATCGGAGATGTCTCCAGCCTTCGCATAAAGCTACGGCTTGGCAGGCGACTTCGCTTGACATGACAAAGAGCGGAAGCCGCGCTTGCCCTCACAATTTGTTCGGCATATTAGGGACTGCTCATGCACGACAACATCGAATCGCACCTGGTCGAGAAGCGCGTTTTTAAACCATCAAGGGACTTCGCGAAAAACGCGCGAATCAAAAGTCTTGGTCAATATCGGCGGATGTACCGGGAATCGATCCGGCAGCCGGCAAAATTCTGGGCGCGCGAAGCGAGTGAGCTGGTCTGGCGCGCGCCGTGGAAAAAAGTTCTCGAGTGGAAGGCGCCATTCGCGAAGTGGTTCGTCGGCGGGAAACTCAACATCTCGGAGAATTGTCTGGATCGGCATCTGAGCGGGCCGCGCCGAAACAAGGCGGCAATTATCTGGGAAGGCGAACCGGGCGACAAACGCACGCTCACCTACCAGCAGCTGCATCGCGAAGTTTGCCGCTTCGCGAATGTGCTGAAACGGAACAATATCAAAAAGGGCGATCGCGTGATCATTTATCTCCCGAATATTCCCGAGGCCGCGATTGCAATGCTGGCCTGCGCGCGGATCGGCGCGGTGCACTCAGTTGTCTTCGGCGGATTTAGCGCAGACAGCATTCGCGATCGCATCATCGACAGCGGCGCCATCGCGGTTGTCACCGCCGACGGCGCCTATCGCCGCGGCGGCATTGTGCCGTTAAAGAAAAATGTCGATGACGCACTTCGTGATGGCACCTCAGTCAGACGCGTAATCGTTTTTCGCCGGGCCGGAAACGAGATTCACATGGAGGAAGGCCGCGATGTCTGGTGGCACCGGGAACTGGAGTATGTCGATGCCAACTGCCCACCTGCCCCGCTCGATAGCGAGCATCCGCTTTACCTTCTCTATACGAGCGGATCCACTGGAAAACCGAAGGGAATTTTGCACACCACCGGCGGTTATCTCGTCGGTGTTTACTCCACCATGAAATACGTCTTCGATATTCGCGATGAAGACATCTTTTGGTGCACGGCCGATGTGGGCTGGGTCACCGGCCACAGCTATATCGTTTATGGTCCGCTGGCGAATGGGGCCACGGTGGTCATGTACGAAGGCGCACCGAACTGGCCGGAGCCAGATCGGTTTTGGAAAATCATCGAAGAATATCGGGTCAACATTCTTTATACCGCCCCGACGGCGATTCGCGCATTTATTCGCTGGGGCGACGAATGGGTGGCGAAACACGATCTCTCATCACTCCGCCTGCTCGGCACGGTCGGCGAACCGATTAATCCGGAAGCATGGATGTGGTATCACAAGAACATCGGCGGCGGTCGTTGCCCGATCGTCGATACCTGGTGGCAAACCGAGACTGGATCGATTCTGATTACGCCTCTTGCCGGGCGCGATTCCGACAAAGCCCGGCAGCGCGACGCTCCCGTGGTTCGGTGTTGATCCGATAGTTGTGGATGAAAGAGGAAACGAAGTCGGCGCGAATGTTGGCGGCAAACTAATCATTCGTCGCCCGTGGCCTGCAATGCTGCGCACGATTTACGGCGACAAGGAGCGCTACAAGAAACAATATTGGAGCGAGTTCCCAGGAAACTACCTTACCGGCGACGGCGCGCGCCGCGACGAAGACGGCTATTTCTGGATCGTTGGCCGGATTGATGACGTTCTGAATGTGGCTGGCCACAGACTTGGCACGTCGGAAATAGAAAGCGCGCTGGTGAGCCATTCGCGAGTGGCCGAAGCGGCTGTGGTTGGCAGGGCGGATGAATTAAAAGGCCAGGGAGTTGTCGCCTTTGTGACACTGAAAACAGGAGTTGATGCCAGTCGCGAACTAAAGGAGGAACTGCGCGATCACGTAGGCGTGCATATTGGCGCCATAGCGAAACCAGATGAAGTGCGCTTCGCCGAAGCGCTCCCAAAAACGCGCAGCGGCAAAATCATGCGGCGACTGCTCAAAGAGATCGCAGGCGGTGCTAAAGGTCACCGGCGACACGACTACACTGGAAGATTTTAGTGTGCTGGCCAAATTGGCGGAATCGGAAGAATAAGAGTCATCAGTCTCATATGACCCACGGGACCAATGGGGCGAATGGAACCAAATTTTCTTTTTCCCGCTCTCCATTCGTATAGCTTTAACCCGTGAGTTTCATCCGCACAGGCTTTCGCGAGATCGGATTGAAGATCAGGCGCCAGCGAACGCGCATCGCGCTTCGCCACGAAAAACGCCTTCTCCAAAAAAGTGAAATCAACCTCGGACGGGAAGGCACTGCGCAAGCGGCCAATTTTCCAGAATTGCGCAACGAGATCGTGGCGCTTAAGAAACTCGAGCAGGAACAAAAAGAAGTCGCACTTCGAATCGCGCGGATCGAAGAAGGAATAAAAAAAATCGAAGAAGAACGGCAGCAAAACGCCCGCGAACAAGCTGAAGCAACTGCAAGGCTGGAAGCGGAGAAGAAGCCGCTTCTTCAGCAGCGCAATCAGACGAAGACGAATGTCGATGTGTGCGAGCGCGAGCTTGCGGGCGTGGAACGGCGCATTCAGGAAAGCGAAGCTGCCGATCGCGACCTCTTGAAACAGCTCTCCGATCTTCATGCGCTCGATCCAGCGCCAGCAGACTTGGAAGCACGATCCGCCGATATCACCGCGCGGCGAGCGCGTCTTCCGGAAAAGCGTGCAGAACTTGTCCGGGCGCGCCTGGGCAGCGCGGATGCAGTGCGTCTGGCCAAAGAAAAGCTGAACGCAGCCGAGACGGAGCTTTCTACGATAGAAAAAAACATAGCGCGGACGCGAAGCGAATTCGAAGCACGCGACCGAAAATTGAATGATAACGTTCGCGCACAACAAGAAGCAGCGCGCGACGCGCGGACGCACCACCAGACGGTCGAAGAGCGAAAAAATCCAGCCTATTTGAGTATCGGACGGCATCTAGCTGAGAAGGGGGTTGCACCTCCAAACGCGCCGCACTTGCTGGCCCAGGCACATCGCCGCCGGGAGACAGTGGATCAACTCTTGCAACACCGCGCAGAGCTCAGCACGCTCTCGAGCCAAATCGACAAACAGGAGCTACGGAAGTTTTACTTCAGCATCTTCTCGGTGTTCGTCCTGCTCGCACTCACGCTGCTGGTTGTTTTTCAGTCTCCAAGAGGGCGCGAATGGCTGCCGCAAGAAACCGACACCATCGTGTCGATTAACGCCGACCAGTTTGAGCGCGCGAATCTCGCCAAACGCTGGCCCAACGACCAGCCAAAGCTTTTGCCGGGATTAATCGGCGCAGCCGCATCGGTTCCAGGATTGACGCTATCCCGCGATGCAGTGCGCGTCACCCGTGCGCTCACCACGAATGAAACCGGAGAGACTCGAGAGTTCAACCTTGTTCGAAGCCCGCCGTAGCCTTCCCAAGGTTATTCGTGCGATCACCGACGATAAGACTTTCCAAAAACGATCCATTAGCGGCTTGCCTGTTTGGGAACGCCAGCCTGATTTTGCCGTTGCCCGAGTGGGACCGGCGACCCTGGCCGTCGGAGCGCCCAATGAGGTAGATGAACTGGTGCTCGTGCGCCTCGGAATGAAACCGGATCTGAAAATAACCGGTCAACTATTCGATCGTTTCCAGGCGCTCGATCGTGACAGCGCGCTGCGAATTATTTCGCGTAATCCACCCGACCTCTCACGCGTTTTCCACCCCATTTTTACCTCTGAACTTCTCAACGCTTCACAATTGCTCGGCCTTGCAGTGAATCTGCAAAATCCCGTAAAAGCCAGAGTGCTTATAAAAGTGAACTCAACAACAAACGCAGCCGATCTTGCCCGAAATTTGCACGACAATCCACAGCAATGGCTGCGTTTGCCGGACTCGCAACTGTTGCTTTACTCAGGGCCGCCGGAAGTCCAAAGACAGGGCACCTCGGATATGGAATTGCGTTTCGCGGTCCCCGAAGATAGCGCTCGCCTTCTACTCGAACGCCTGGCAAAAACGGATGCTCCTGAAGCAGTGGCCGCGTATTAACGACACACCACAAATGCGACCTTTTAGCGTTTACGTTCCTTTAGTTGCTGGAATCGCAATGGCCCTTGTATCAAAGGACGCAAATGCCGGCGACTCTCTTGTTGATGTCCGTTTGGTTGATCCAACAATCATCGTCGAGTTGCGCTATGCCGGGCGCAACAATCTGCTGAGGGAACCGCTTTATCCACACGGAACACGCGCGCTCGCTCGCCGGGAGGTCGCCTCAGGTTTAGCCAAGGCGCAGGCGTTTCTGCGACGCTATCAATATGGTCTGAAAATCTGGGATGCGTATCGGCCAGTGGCGGTGCAGGCCAGACTTTGGGAAGCGTCACACAACAGTGATTACGTTGCTGATCCTGAAATGGGCGCGGGGTCGCTGCACAGTTGGGGTATTGCGATTGATGCCACTTTGGTCGATTCATGGAACAACCCTGTGCGAATGCCCAGTGACTTTGACGATTTTACGCCTGCTGCAATGTGGCGCTACGCGGGCCCTTCTTACGAAGTCCGCGCACACGTGCGTTTGCTGCAGAACGCAATGCTACGCGCGGGGTTTTGGGGATCACGTAATGAATGGTGGCATTACACGATCGCTCACTGGCAAAAATATCTGCCTCCTGAAAAAGCGAAGAGTGCCGCACGAACTTTAGCAACTCACTGGGAAGGCAGTTTGTGATCGATCCGCTCCGCGCCGCAACGGCAGCCGATTGGAACAATCAGCTGGATCGCCCAGCTCCCGTTCTATGGTTATCGCCGCGATATTCCTGAAGGAGCTGTCCGCCTTTGGCGGATTCGGCGACCCGATACTCCGAGGTTTGCGCCAGCCGGAATACGTCCATGTCTTGCTCAATCCACTGCCAGTTTACGGATTGCTCATTGCTTGGATCGGACTGGTTATCGCCGCCGTTTTAAAGAGCCGTCGCGCTCAGCTTGTCACCTTAGTGCTTGTCCTTGTCAGCTCGCTTTCCGCGTGGCCGGTCTATGAATTTGGCCAGCAAGCATACGATCGCGTCCTGTCGATGACGGACGAAGATGGAGAGCGCTGGCTCGATGAGCATCAGGATCGCGCCGAGGATCTCATCTGGGTTTATTACGCGCTCGCGGTCTTGAGCGCGGCAGCCATCGCAGTGCCCGTCAAATGGCCAAGGTCATCTGTGCCCCTCGTGATTGCTGTAATTTTGCTCGGCGCAGGCGCCCTGGGGACCGGTAGCTACATCGCTTATGCCGGCGGCAAAATTCGACACCGCGAATTTCGCAATGAACCAGCGCCGCCCAAAAGACCAGAGCACGAGCACGAGTAAATCGTCGTTGTAGAGCGGGTGCTTCGGGTTGCCGAGGTTTTTCGAGTGGGCAAGCGGAACGCTTGCCCTACAATTTCGCTGTGGAACCGCAGTTAGATCGCGCAGAGCGCGACGTGCAGGAACATAGCGTTGCGCTCAAAAAGCCGCTCGGACTGCGCGATCTGGTCCTGACGCAGATTCTTTTCGTCGTCGGCTCGGGCTGGGTCGGCGCCGCTGCCAAACTCGGACACGCGCATCTTTTCTTTTGGCTCCTCGCCATTTTGCTTTTTTACATTCCGCAGGCCGCGGTCGTTATTTATTTGAGCAATCGGATGCCGCTCGAAGGCGGCATTTATCAATGGGCCAAGCTCGGCTTCAACGAGTTCGCCGGATTTATCGTCGCGTGGAACCTCTGGCTGCTGTCGATCACGGTCATCGCACTCGGTGGAATGTTCGTCACCACAAACATCTCCTACGCGATCGGCGCCGGGCGCAGCGTGGATGCCGAACAGCAAATGGTGCGTCTCGCTGATCAGCGCGGCGTTGGTCGGCGGCCTCGGCTGGGCGGGCGTCCGCGGTCTGTCGTTAGGCAAATGGGTTCACAACGTTGGCGCATTCGCGATGTTCGTTGTTTATGGGCGCTGATTTTTTTGCCGCTTCTCGGCCTCGCGCGCGGCGAATTGAAAAGTTATCAGCCGCTTCAATTCGCGCTGCCCACGATGTCGATCTTCTACTGCTTCAATATTTTCAGCAAACTCGCGGTCGGCGCGCTCAGCGGATTTGAATACGTAGCGATTCTCGCAGGCGAAACGCGCTCGCCTGCGCGCGACATCGGCCGCTCGGTGCTGATCGCTTCACCGGTGATCGCGCTGATGTTCATTCTCGGCACGAGCTCGGTGCTCGCGTTCATCGGCAACAATCCGATCGATCTTATCGGTCCGGTGCCGCAAACTTTGCGACTCGGGCTACGTTCCTTTCCAATCGCGGGCGCCATCGCGTCGATTGGAATTTTGTTGATGACCACGCGAACGATTGCTTCGACCAGCGTGCACGTAACCGGCAGCTCGCGATTGCCGATGGTCGCGGGCTGGGACCGACTTGCTGCCGAGTTGGTTCTCGCGTTTGCATCCGCGCTACAAAACACCGATCAACTCGATCATCTTCGTCGGCGCAATCACGCTTGTGATCGCTGTCTCGAGCCAGATCGGCGCCGGAATCCAGGAGGCGTTTCAACTTGTCGATAATGCGGCGAATGTTTTCTATGGCATCGTTTACTTCACGCTGTTCGCCATACCACTCTTTGGAACGGGCGCAATTCGTTCCGGCGCGCCGATCTGGTTGCGCATCGCCGCGATCTGCGGCGCTGCCGTCTCCTTATCCGCGATTTTCTTTACTATTTATCCGATCATTGATGTTCCGAGCCAATTGAGTTTCGCCGTGAAAATCATCGCCGTAACAGTGATTGCCAACGCAATTGGCACAGCAATTTTCGCGCTCGGCCAAAGAAGACGACGAGCGGCAGATCAGCTAGCGCAGCTCTCCGCAACCCAGCGCAAATAATCCGGTAAACCGCTCGCAACTGGAACGAAGACTATTTCCGGGACTTCGTATGGATGAAGCGAACGTAGCTTTTCCTGAAATGCGGCTTGTCGATCTTCGCTCAGCTTGAAAAAGACGAGTGTCTCATTGGCGGTTTCGATTTTTTCTTTCCAGCGATAGATCGATTCCACACTGGGCAAAATGTTTGCGCACGCGGCAATCTTTTCTGTGACCAGTTGATTCGAAATCCGCCGTGCGGTTTCGGCGTCCGGAAACGTGCTGAGTGCGAGTAGAATTTTCTCGGCCATCTGCTACGCCAGCACCGCCGCCTCGCGCCGGCAGATCCAGCCACCGCCGAGGACGATATCGCCGTCATAAATCACCGCAGCTTGTCCAGGGGTCACCGCGCGTTGCGGTTCGTGTAAACAAATGCGAGCACGCTTGTCCTCTAATAAAATAACCGTCGCGGGAGTGCCGGGATGATTGTAGCGGATTTTTACTGTGGCTTCGATTGCGTCGTTGTAGCCAGGGTCGGTGACCCCGGTACTCTGCGTGCGGCCGGGATCGCCGATCCCGGCTACAACGTGCCAATTCACACGATCGATTTCGAATTCGTCCGCGACCAAATCGTCGGCGTCGCCGACGATCACACGATCCGTTTCCGGATCGAGATCGACCACATAGCGCGGTCGCAGTGACCCGCCGGGAAGACCTTTGCGCTGGCCGATGGTGAATAGCTCGATGCCATCGTGCTCGCCAACGAAATTTCCATCGACATCGTAAATCTCGCCGCGATGAAATGCCGAGTCGCCGAGATGCGAGCGCAGAAAAGTTTTGTAATCGTTGCCGGGCACAAAACAAATCTCCTGGCTGTCGATCTTGTCCGCGACTCTCAGGCCTAACGAGCGCGCGATCTCGCGGATTTGCGGCTTGGTCATTCTGCCCAGCGGCGTGAGCGCGCGCCGCAACTGCGACTGGTGCAGGCTAAACAAAAAATACGATTGATCCTTGCGTCGATCGACACTCTTGCGAAGCACTGCGTATGTAGTCGCGGCGCCCTCGCCGCGTTTCTCTTCATGCGACGAGGGCGTCGCATCTACATGGTCAATAATCGCATAGTGCCCGGTGGCGATGTAATCGCAGCCGAGAGCCCTGGCCTTGCTCCAGAGATTGCCGAACTTGAGTTTCTCATTGCACATCACGCATGGGTTCGGCGTTCGACCGGCCTGGTATTCGCTGGCGAAATAATCGATCACGAGTCGCTCGAACTGGTCCGCTTCATCCACAACGTAATGCGGAATGCCAAGCGCATGCGCCACGCCACGTGCATCGGCCACGGCCTGCGGCCCGCAACATTTGTCTTCCGCGCGCGAGATGCAATCCTGCGGCCAGACCTTCATGGTAACGCCGATGACGTCGTAGCCCTGCTCGCGCAGCAAATAGCCCGCGACGCTGGAGTCCACTCCACCGCTCATGCCAAGAAGGACGCGCTGTTTTGTTGCGTTCATTGAAGCGAGGAATTTCGATCAAGCAGCGCGTGAGTCAATGAACTGTAGCGGCGCTCTATGAGCGCCGAAATCTCGATTACTGCAGAAATCGGCGTTCGCAGACCGCCGCTACAGCTTCACCGCTCGGCTTACGAAGGGGCTCCCGCCCAAGGTAAATCGCCACGGCAAATGCGCTGAGCGACTGATGCCGATCCGTTTGTCCGCCACAATGTCGAGAGTCGCCTGCGCATCCGACACAAAGCAGTGGCGCGGATCGACGCATAAATCCATTTCGTGATGTCGATCTGTGATATCGAGCGCTTGAGTCAGTTTTCCCGGCCCGGAGCAAAGCTGATGGAGATCATCAACGCCGCGGCGTTTCTTCATTTCCTCGATGCCACGCCGCGGTTCAATCGCGCGGAACAAGACAAAGCCGTTCGCCTTCCCTTTCACCAGCACATTCAACATCCAGTGGTTACCGTAACTGAAATAGACGTAGGCCGCGCCGGCTTTGTTCCGCTCGATAAAGCTGCGCGCACTTGGCCGCGTGAAAGTGTGCGCGGCTTCGTCATCGATTGCCGCGTATGCCTCCACCTCGACGACGATTCCCGGAGCAATCGCCCCAGATCAATTCGGCGCCGATGAGTTCGCGCGCGCAACTGAGGGGATCACGCTGGAAAAATGGGCGGCGAACAAGTTGTTTTTTCCTTAGGGAGGTCGCAGTCTTCACATACGCCTCAAAAGCCTGCCGCTTTGTAAAAGACCGACAATGTCACTTCGGATTCGACCGGTTTGCCGTCCCGAAACGCGGGAATGAATTTTGCGTCTCCGAAATCCTTGAGAGCCGCAGCGCCAAAACCTAAAAGAGGCGGGTTCTCCGAAACGACATTTATCTCCTGCAAATTGCCGGTGGCATCGACCTTCATCTTTGAGCTCCACCTTGCCATCCACTTGAAGCCGCCCGCTTTCCATCGGCGGATAATGGAATCCGGTAAAGCCTGAGCCGTCTCCGAAAAAAGGTTGTGGCCCAATGAAGTCGTGTTCCTTCTCCAGTTCGCCGGCTTCTTGATTAGAGAAAATGCGCAGCCGCGGTTTTCCATTGACGACCCGGAAAGTGACCGTGCCGTAATAAATCGCGTCCACCGGCTGATGATCATGAACCGCGGGAATAAATTTGGGATTGGATGCCGGTGAAATCCTCTTCTGCAATTCCTGCTTGAGAAAATCCGAATCGGGCGTGCCGCGGTATGTAGCACTCCACTCTACTCCGCCATCTTTTCTCACCGTGCACAGGAACATGACCAGCGCATCCTTCTGGCCTTTCCTGATCAACTCCTGCTCGTCGATGCGATTGATCAGTGCGCTTGGACCTTGGCCGATTAACACCGGGCGAAACATCGTCAGCCCAGCCGCTGGCTTCGATGGCGTGGCGCTTGCCTGCGCCGTGGGCGTCGCGCTCGCCTGCGCCCAGGCAAGATCGACAACCGACAACAAAGCGATCAGAACAGACGCGAACACGCGCATGGCCAGATACGCAAGCGGAGCGCGGCAGTTTTTCAAGCATAAACCGTTTCGTCATTCCGAGCGCATCGAGCAACCCCGCGATGAACCCAACGGCCGAGCCACGGATCCTTTCGATCCCGAAAGTTTTCGGGACTCAGGATGACCGCCTTTCAAGCGGCAGCCGCGAAACCTCCGCCAGCAGCAATTTTGTGCACGATTTTGTGACGCCGGAAGTAATCGATGAGCGCGTCGCGCGTTTGCACAGGGTGCATGCAGCAGTTCGCTGATGGCGTTTCGAGCAACGCGCGCAGTTTCATGAAGTGATGACCTGCGCTGCGCGAGTCGAAACTGTTAAGCGCGACGATGTATTTTCTGCCGCGCTCAAGCGGACGCCCGTCTTGCAATGTCATTGATGTGATTTTGCAATCCGCACCGCGGCCTTCCAGTTTCATGTCGAAGCCAAGCAAATTCCTCCGCTCGTGGCTGGCATAGACTTCTTCCATCACGGCTTTGATTTCATCGGACGAGAGCTCTGCCGTCACGATGTAGTTCTCGTAGGGAATGACATTCCAAATGTTGTTTACTGTTTTAGGACCGGCGAGCAGGCTAGCGTTGTCGTCGAACACGCCGTGCATTACGCCATCGACGGCGATGTTTCGTTCCAGCAACGCTTCCATGATTGCTGCGCCGATCAGCTTCTCAATCTCGCTCGGTCGGCCGGGACGGCCGCGAGCGTGTAGCGTCTGCGCTAATTCGCCGATGGGCTGCGCCAGAGCGGCATCGGATTCTGCGATCTGCGATTTTGCCCGGGAAATAACGACGTGGTCGAGATGGATACGGTTGTCCATCAGTTCGCAGATCGCTTCACGACCGAGCAACTTTTTCGAATTCCGATCAAAGAGAAGATCGACACGCCCCGCATGAATCCCGAAGTGGTCCGCCTGCGTGAAAAGCACGCCATTCGTAAGGCGACTCGGAATCGCCTGATGAGTATGACCCGCGATGAAGACCGCGACATCCGGAAATTCCGAAGTCAACGCCGTGACGCTGTTCGCAAAATCATCGCCTCCGGTGCGTGGTTTCAGTCCCATGTGACCCGTGAGCACAATCGCATCTGCCCCTTCACTCTTTGCTCTTGCAATCGCGCGACGAACGGGTTCGACCGGGTTCTGAAAATCGATTCCCCTGGTAAATTCGCGCGGAAGCCAAAACGACATCCCGGGCGTCGTGATCCCAATGATCGCAAGCTTGATCCCTGCGATTTCCTTCAAAATGAACGGCCGAATTTTCGCAAGCGGATGGTTCGCATCGGTAAATTCGCCCGCCGGCTTTCCCTCCAATATCGTGTTCGCAGCCAGCACCGGCATTGTCGATCTTTGCAACGCTTGGTGAAAGGGCTCGATCCCCCAATCAAATTCATGATTGCCAACGACCCAGGCGTCGTAACCAAGATGATTAAACAGATCGATCATCAGTTCCCCTTTGTTCCGCAAACTGACTTCTGTGCCTTGATACACGTCGCCGACGTCGATCAAAATCGAGTTTCGATTCTGCCGTTGCCAGCGACGAATCTGCGTGACGCAACGCGCGAGCCCGCCGCGATCAGGATTTCCGTCGTAATCGGAAGTCGGCAAAATATGGCCGTGGACGTCCGTTGTGTGCAGGATTGAAATGCAAACCGTGTCGGAATTGAGCGTCGCTGCAGCGCTCGCCAGAGTTGGAACCGCGCTTAGGAGTCCCGCCCGACCGGCAAGTCTTAAAAACTCCCGCCGAGTCCAGAGTCTTTCCGCGTCAAACATCGCCTATCTCAATGCGCAGGCATATTAGCGCCGTAGCGATTATTATCTCAATGAAAATGCCAAGACTCAGTGCCTTGACCGTCAGATTGTTTCAGTCACACTTCGTCATGCTCAACGAAAATGCTATTGCCGATTTCAAAGCGAACCTGCGCGGCCGACTGATACAGCCGAGCGACCAGATTATGATGAAGCCCGGAAGGTGTACAACGCGATGATCCACAAAAAGCCGCGGTTGATCGCGCGGTGCGCGGATGTCGCAGACGTCATTCGTTCAGTAAATTTCGCCAGAGACAACGATCTGCTTGTCTCGATCCGCGGCGGCGGGCACAACGCCGGCGGCCTGGGAATTTGTGATGACGGTTTGGTGATTGATCTCGCGCCGATCAAATACACGCGCGTCGATCCGGCAGCTCGCACCGTCACAGTCGGCGGCGGATGCGTCTGGGGCGACGTTGATCATGCCACGCACGCGTTCGGGCATCGCGACGCCGAGCGGAATCATTTCCACGACTGGCGTCGGCGGATTGACCCTTGGGCGGCGGCGTCGGCCATCTCACCCGCAAATGCGGATTAAGCATCGATAATTTGCTCTCCGCCGACGTCGTCTTGGCGGACGGCAAATTTGTAAAGGCAAACGCCGATGAGAATCCTGATTTGTTCTGGGCCCTTCGCGGCGGCGGCGGCAATTTTGGCGTCGTCACATCGTTCACGTTCAGGTTGCATCCGATCGACACGCTTTATGCCGGCCCAATGCTCTACGAACTGAGCGAGACAGCCGACGTGATGAAATGGTATCGCGATCTGATCCCCTCGGCGCCCGATGATCTGAATGGCTTCTTCGCATTTCTTACTGTGCCGCCGGCTCCGCCGTTTCCCGAACATCTCCACATGAAGAAAATGTGCGGTGTCGTCTGGGCATACGCCGGGCCACTGGAGAAAGCGGAAAAAACATTCGAACCAATCCGGGCATTCAAAAAGCCTGCACTCGATTTTGTAGGTCCGATGCCGCATCCGGCCTTGCAAAGCATGTTCGATGCGCTTTATCCGCCGGGTCTGCAATGGTATTGGCGCGCCGATTTCGTGAATGAGATCAGCGACGACGCAATTGCGCAGTACACTCGCTTCGGCGAAGCGCTTCCGACCATGCATTCCACGATGCACATGTACCCGATCAACGGCGCCGCAGCACGGGTCGGCAAAAGCGATACGGCTTGGAATTATCGCGATTCCAATTGGGCGCAGGTGATTGTCGGCGTGGATCCTGATCCCGCGAACAACGAGAAAATTATTTCCTGGACGAAAAATTTTTACGATGCGGTGCATCCGTATTCCGCGGGCGGAGCCTACGTAAACTTCCTGATGGGCGATGAAGGCGAAGAACGCGTGAAGAAAACTTATGGCGACAATTACGAGCGGCTCGTCGCAATCAAAAACAAATACGATCCCGATAATTTCTTTCGCGTGAACCAAAATATCAAGCCGAGCTAAGTTGTAGCGGCGCTTGTGCCAATGTGGGAGGGACCTTAGTGTCCCGACCGTCGCGGCGCCAAGGCCGCTCCCACATTCAAGCCATGAATGCTGACGAATTGAGGTCCTTGCAGGCACCGCTCAAAGCGCAGTATCGAGAGCGCCCTGAGACCGCGTTGGTTACTCTGAGCGCAGAGGGGCGAGTCGGCGAAAATATCACTTGCAAAATCGAAACCGGAAAATCGCGCGTTGAAGCAGGTCTTCACCCGGCAACCGGCGGTGATGGAAGCAGCGCCTGCTCCGCTGATATGTTACTCGAGGCGTTGGTGGGATGCGCAGGCGTCACACTGCGCGCAGTCGCAACCGCTCTGAACATTCCATTGCGCGGTGCCACGATTCGAGCGGAGGGCGATCTTGATTTTCGGGGTACGCTCGGCGTTTCGAAAGATGTCCCTGTCGGGTTCAAGCAAATTCGATTGCATTTCGATGTGGACACTGATGCCAGTGAAGAGCAGGTCGCCGCGTTGCTGCGTCTGACCGAGCGATACTGCGTTGTTTACCAGACGCTGAGTCATCCAGCCAAGATCAGCCTCTTGCATCACGTCATATCGCAGTAAATTTACTCGCTATGCCGCTATATATGGACATTCACAATCTTCCGGGAGGAGTCAGCGCCGAGGATGTCGCCAAAGCTCACACCGAGGATGTTAAAATCGAGGGCAAGTACGGCGTCCATTATCACAAATATTGGGTAAACGAAAAGGCCGGGAAGATTTTTTGTCTTTGCGACGCGCCAGACGCCGAGGCCGCCACCCAGGTCCATCGCGAGGCCCACGGCATGGTCGCGGACAAGATTATTGAGATACAGCCCGAGCTCGCGGAAGGATTTCTTGGCGGCGTCGAGGTGAACGAGGCGGGAGCGGCCTTAGTTCCTGGCGCAACCAATGATCGAGATCCCGGAATCCGAACTATCCTCTTCACGGACATCGTTGCGTCAACGACGCTGACTCAAGCATTGGGCGACGAGGCGGCGCTGGCAATGCTCGGCGTGCACGACACGATTGTGCGCGACGCGTTGTCCACGTTAGGCGGACGCGAGGTGAAGCATACCGGCGACGGAATCATGGCATCGTTCGTTTCGGCAGCGAGCGCAGTGACGGTGCGCAATTCAGATTCAGCGGGAATTGGACAGGCACGCGCAAGCGAACCCTGAACGTCCGCTCAAGGTCCGAGTGGGCGCCGCAGCAGGTGAACCGGTCGAGCAAAATAACGATCTCTTTGGATCGACGGTGCAACTCGCGGCGCGTCTATGCGCTCACGCGCAGCCGGAACAAATCCTGGTTTCGAACGCAATTCCAGACCTATGCATCGGCAAAGGGCTGTTATTCGAAGAACTCGGCGAAGTTGCCCTCAAAGGTTTCGGTTCCCCAGTCCGCGCCCATGCCGCGGCATGGAAGCAGTGAATTCGAAGAAGTGTCCGTAATCCGCTTAAAGATTACACGGCATTTCTCGACGCATTGCGAACCGGGAAGCTGGATCACCGCTTAGATTATTCGCATTGAGCGGAGTTAGCGCGTTTGAAGCGCAGCTTGGCTACCAAGGTGGATCGACTTCTCCTGAAGGCGATGCCAGAAGAAACGCCGAAGGCGCAGTCTTATCTAAGGCTGTGCTTGCTGGCATTCATCACAGAAGTCAGGCGGCCGGGCCGCAGGGGTTGCCAACGCGTTGAGGACAACGCGTTCCACCTTTATTGGTTCCGGCGATTCTGTAAATTCTGTCCAAAACCTCATGCAACTTGAAGGAATCGATCATGTAGCGCTCGGCGTACGCGATGTTGAACGATCGGCGAAGTGGTACATCGAAGTTCTCGGGTTCGAGCGATTTCACAAAGGAATGTGGAACGGCGTGCCGACGTTCATCGGCAAAGGAAATACCGGGATTGCGTTGTTCCCTGGCAGCCAAGAGGTTCAATCGTCAGGTCGCCGCGACATCCGAATGCTTCACTTGGCGTTTCGCGCGGACCGGAAAAATTTTCTTGCTGCCCAGCGCGAGCTACAAAAACGCGGCGTCAAATTCGAATTCCAAGATCACGAGATCTCGCACTCCATTTATTTCCGCGATCCCGACGGCCACCAGCTCGAAATCACGACTTACGAGTTGGGATAGGACGGCGCACCTTTGCCATGCGTCATGTCGAGCGAAGTCGCCTGCCAAGCCGTAGCTTTATGCGAAGGCTGGAGACATCTCTCGAAATTACTGGCACGCAAGGTCAGAGAAAGTAGCCAGAGATCCCTCGGCTTCGCTCGGAATGACAAACTAAAGGAGCGAACGCTAGAGGTTACGCCACTCTGCCGCAGCAGTTCTTGTATTTTTTCCCGCTGCCGCAGGGACACGGTTCGTTGCGGCCGACTTTTGGCATTGAGCGACGAATCGGTAAATCGATCGATACTTCACCTGCACCGTCGCCATCTCCGGCAACTCCCGCCATTGCGCCGACTGGTTGAGGCTGACGTATGCGCGAGGGCGCGCCCGCTGTTGGCGCGGTCGGCGCATGTTCGCGCAGCAAAAATTGCGGCAGTGTCGCCAGGAAATTCTCGAACGCCTGCAAATTAGAAGTGCTGCGGAAGAGATTGTTCAGAACTTCGTTCTTAATGTTCGCCATTAAATCGACAAACATGTCGTACGCCTCGGTTTTGTATTCGATGAGCGGGTCTTTTTGCGCGTAGCCGCGGAGATAAACGCCCTCGCGCAATGCGTCCATGGCGTAGAGATGTTCCTGCCAGAGGCGGTCGATCGCGTTGAGAATGATGTAACGCTCCAAGCTTTTCACCGCCGTGGGTTCTTCGTAGGCTCGATTTGCGTTCGTAAGCGTTCTTTATCTTTTCGATCAAGAACTGCGTGTTCTCGTCGACACCGCGCGTTTCAAATTCCGCTTTCTCTTTGGTCAGGCCGAGCGGGAAAGTCGTGTTCACCCAATGGATGAGACCGGTGTAATTCGGTTCGTCGACATCCAGGTATTCTTTCACTTTTGCCGGCACCGCCTCGTCGATCACTTCGAAGATGAGTTTCCGCGGCTCCTCGGAATCGATGACTTCATTGCGATAGGTATAAACAACCTCGCGCTGCATGTTCATCACGTCATCGAAATCGAGCGTGCGTTTTCGAACGAGATAGTTGCGTTGCTCCACACGTTTCTGCGCCGTCTCGACAGATTTATTCAGCCATCGATGCTCAAGTTCCTGTCCTTCCTCGAGGCCGAAGCGCTCCATGATTTTCGTCATCCGATCGGCTGCGCCGAAGTTGCGCATCAGGTCGTCTTCAAAACTCACATAAAACCGTGATGCGCCTGGATCACCCTGGCGCGCGCAGCGTCCGCGTAATTGCCGATCGATTCGGCGCGCCTCGTGCCGCTCCGTCCCGACTACCATCAATCCGCCCAGTTCTATAACGCCGGGGCCAAGCTTAATATCGGTGCCGCGGCCGGCCATGTTCGTTGAAATCGTGACCGTGCCCGGTTGGCCGGCGCGCGCTACGATCTCGGCTTCCTGCATGTGGAACTTCGCGTTCAAAACGTTGTGCGGGATTTTCTCGCGCTTCAACATTCGGCTCAGCAACTCGGACGCTTCGACGCTCACGCTGCCGACCAGGACGGGCTGACTCTTCGCATGAGCTTCTCTGATCTCCTTGATGACGGCGTTGTACTTTTCCCGACGCGTCTTGTAGATGCGATCGTTGTTATCCGTTCGTCGCACCGGCCGGTTGGTCGGAATCATGTTCACGTCGAGCTTGTAAATATCGTGAAACTCGGCGGCTTCCGTCTCGGCCGTGCCTGTCATTCCCGCCAATTTTTGATAAAGCCTGAAATAATTTTGGATCGTGATCGTCGCCAACGTCTGCGTCTCGCGATCGATCTGCACGCCTTCTTTGGCTTCCACCGCCTGATGCAATCCATCGCTCCATCGGCGTCCTGGCATTTTGCGGCCGGTGAACTCATCGACAATAACGACCTTGTTATCCTCGATGACGTACTGGACATCCTTCTCGAACAGGCAGTAGGCACGAAGTAATTGCGAAATGTTGTGGATGCGCTCTGCCTGGGCGTCACAATGTTGCTGGCGCTCCGCTTTTTTCTTGTCCTTTTCTTCTTGCGACAGGTTTGGATCGAGATCGATCTCAGTGAATTCGTTAATTAGATCTGGCAGCACGAATGCGTTTGGATCATCCGGATTGAGGAACATGCGGCCCTGCTCGGACAGATCGGCCTCGTTCGATTTTTCGTCGATGGTGAAGAAAAGCTCTTCCTTAAGGGCGAACAGCTCTTCCTTGCGCGTGTCCTGAAAAAAGGAAAGCTCCGCTTTATCAATGGCGCGGCGCTTGTCGGGATCTTCCATCATTCGCAGCAGCTGTTTGTTGCGCGGCTGACCGAGTTTTACTTTGAACATGAGACGCCCGCCGGTCTCCACATCACCCTGCTCAAATTTCTCGATCGCTTCGCTGGCCACTCGGTTGCAAAGCATGTTTTGCTTCCGCACCAACTGCTCAATGAGTGGTTTCCATTTGTCGTATTGATGTGTGGAAATCGTCGCCGGCCCGCTGATGATGAGCGGCGTGCGCGCTTCATCAATCAGAATGGAATCGACTTCATCGACGATGGCATAATGATAGCCGCGCTGAACCTGTTGCTCGCGCGTCGTAGCCATGCCGTTGTCGCGCAGATAATCGAAACCGAACTCGCTATTCGTCCCGTAGGTGATGTCCATCGCGTATTGTTGGCGCCGAACATCGGGCTCCTGATCGTGTTGAATACAGCCAATGGTAAGCCCGAGGAAACCGTACAGTTGCCCCATCCATTCCGCGTCGCGTCGCGCCAGATAATCGTTCACCGTCACCAGATGCGCGCCGCGCCCTGTGAGAGCATTCAGATAAAGCGGCAGCGTCGCGACCAAAGTTTTGCCTTCGCCAGTGGCCATTTCCGCGATCCGGCCGCGATGCAAAACAATTCCCCCAAGCAATTGCACGTCGAAGTGCACCATGTCCCAGACCATGGGCTGATCGCACACGGTGAAGCTGTGTTGCCGCTCTTTTAGCCGCCGCGCCGCGTTCTTCACCACGGCAAACGCTTCGGGCAGAATTTCATCCAGTTTTTTCCATTGATCCTCCAGCGCTGGAATTTTAGAAAACTCTTCCTTCCAAGCAGCGGTCTTTGCCCGCAACTCGTCATCGGACAAGCTCTTGAACTGCTCGTCGAACTCGTTGACCCGACGAACAATCGGCGCAAGCCGCCTGAGCTCGCGCTGATTCTTCGAGCCTAAAATCTTCTTTAAAATCCAACCAACCATTTGATGCTCTAATATCGGTCAGATTGCCGCACTATCAATTGCGGGCGGCAGTCGCTGGGCAGTTCTCTGCTGAATCTGTAGCCGCGGCCCTGTGGGCCGCCTCCGAACTGTCAAAAGGGCGGCTGAAATGGAGAACCGGCCATAGGCTGGTGACTACAACATCCTGTGAAACCGCTTCAGAGAAATTTTCGTGGCAATTCGGCCGCTCTCCGCAAGAGGCGCAGATAATGGCTCCTTGAAATTTCGATACCGCCAAATTGTTGCAGATGCGGGGTAAGCCATTGCGTGTCGAGCAACACGAATTTGCGAGCACGCAAATGCTCTACAAGCGCCACGAGCGCAATCTTGGAGGCATCAGTCACGCTATGAAACATCGATTCGCCAAAGAAAGCGCCTCCCACGGCGACACCATAGAGGCCGCCGGCGAGCCTGCCTTGCTTCCAAGCTTCGACGGAATGCGCGTTGCCGAGCTCGTGCAATCGTGTGTAGCTCTCGATAATCTCGCGATTGATCCAGGTATCTCCCCGTTTCGCGCACGCAGCGATCACTTCGGAAAACGCCTTGTTGATTGTAGTTTCAAAAACGCTTCGGCGCAGAAGACGTCGCAACGCGTGTGGGACGTGAAAATCTTCCAATGGCAGGATGGCGCGCGGATCGGGCGAAAACCATTCGATCGAATCGTCCTCCATAGCCATGGGGAAGACACCAAGCCGATAGCCCTGAAGCAAAAGTTCCGGATCGATCATCGTCGTAAAAGCGTTGAAGTGTTGAAGCGTTGAAGCGGCAAGGTCATTGTCATTCTGAGCGAAGCGAAGAATCTCTGATTGGTTCTGCAGCAGCGTTAAGGTGAGAATCAGAGATGTTTCGCTTTGCTCAACATGACAGCATAGGGTTGGCGGTTTTGACGCCTCAATTCTTGAAGCTTGTTGCAATCGATTAGTCACTCCCTAAAATATGCAGATGAAGCCCCTCTCAATCCCGCTGGCAATCGTCTGGCTGATTTTGAGTGGCTGCGCGGACCCGATCGAACAGCGCAGCACACAAGAAGTGCAAGAGCAGTTGCAACGCGGCGTAACCGGCCAGGGAACGCTTGGTCCGTTGGAACGATCTACCGACGATCCGGCTGCGCAGCATAGCGTCCCGCAAACTCACCCATAGCGTGTGAAGATGGCAGCCAATTCAACGCACTCAAAAATTTTCATCCTCGATTTCGGCTCGCAGTACACGCAGGTCATCGCGCGGCGAATCCGCGAGTGCCAGGTGTATTCGGAAATTGTTCGGTTCGACATCCCAGCCTCTGAAATCGCTGCAGCAAAACCCAACGGGATCATCTTTTCCGGCGGCCCAGCGAGCGTCTACGACAAAGGCACTCCGCAAATCGATGCGGAGATCTTTTCGTTAGGCATTCCCGTATTGGGAATTTGTTACGGGCTGATGCTGATGGCGCATCATCTTGGCGGTCAGGTGGTATTTACCGGGCGACGCGAGTACGGCGCCGGCATGTTGCACATCAAGAATGGTTCGGAACTCTTTGATCGACTAGGCAACCAGCTCGACGTCTGGAACAGCCATGGTGACGAAGTAACGGTGTTACCGAAAGGTTTTCGCGTCGTCGGGACCACGGAAGGGTGCGACTTCGCCGCAGTGGAAAATCGGCAACGCAAACTTTACGGGTTGCAGTTTCATCCTGAAGTCGCCCACACGCCGCGTGGCAGGGAAATTCTGCAAAATTTCGTGTATCATATCTGCCACTGCAGCATGGACTGGACGATGGGCTCGTTCATCGAAGAGGCTTGCGCCCGCGTCAGAAAACAGGTCGGCAATCAAAAAGTCGTCCTTGGTTTGAGTGGCGGCGTCGATTCTTCAGTGACCGCAGCACTTCTGCACAAGGCAATCGGCGACCAGCTGACCTGTATTTTCGTGAACAATGGGTTGCTGCGCGAGAGAGAGGAAGAAGTGGTGCAACGCGTTTTCGGCGAGAATTTCCATGTGCGTTTGAAATACGTGGACGCCAGCGAACGTTTCCTCTCGCTGCTCAAAGGCGTGACGGATCCCGAAACCAAGCGAAAACTGATCGGCAACGAGTTCATCAGAGTATTTCAGCAGGCGACCGAGGAATTGCTCGAGGAAGACCGCAGAAACGGCGCGCGCAAACTCGCCACCGCGAGTCCGTCCGCTGGAGGACATGGCGGTTACAAATTTCTGGCCCAGGGCACGCTTTACCCTGATGTGATTGAGAGCGTTTCGATTGGAGGCAATCCAGCGCAGGTAATCAAGAGCCATCACAACGTCGGCGGGTTGCCGGAGAAAATGCACTTCGAGCTGGTCGAGCCGGTGCGCCAGTTATTCAAAGATGAAGTGCGCCAGGCGGGGTTGCAGCTCGGTTTGCCCAGGGAGATCGTTTACCGTCAGCCTTTTCCGGGGCCAGGGCTCGCCGTTCGCATCCTCGGTGAAGTCACGCCAGAGCGATTAACCATTTTGCGCGAGGCCGACACGATCGTGCAAAGTGAAATGGAGGCCGCCGATTGGTATTACAAAGTCTGGCAATCATTTGCGGTTTTGCTCCCGGTCCAATCGGTGGGCGTCATGGGCGACCAGCGAACGTACGAAAACACGGTCGTGCTCCGAATCGTCGAAAGTCAGGATGGCATGACTGCTGATTGGGTCCGGCTTCCTTACGAATTGCTGGCGCGCATGTCCAGCCGCATCAGCAACGAAGTCAAAGGCGTCAACCGCGTCTGTTACGACATCTCGAGCAAACCGCCCAGCACCATCGAGTGGGAGTGAATTGATTTCCGAATGCTGATTTTTGATCGCCGATTTTTGATCACGGATTTGTCATTCCGAGCGAAGTCGAGGAATCTCTGATATCATCAAACACGCAATGCATCGAAAAAAGCGTGCGAGGAATCCGAAGAATGCGGATCGAAAGCAGCGGCGCGCGACGAGCGGTCGTCAGTTACAACGGATGCGCGGCTTTGTTCGCGGAATCAACACAGCGGTCCGCCGCGAGAGCGATCGCGTCTGATCAATCAATCAGTGCGATTGCGCTCATGAATTCCGAGAAATCTTTTCCATTGCGCGCGGCGTGATTCAGCGCGTCCAGGCGGGGATTCATTGCTGCCTCGGGCAGCGCGACGCGATATGAGTGTCCCGCGGCTGCGGGATTTGCAAAAACGATTTCGTCCCACTGAATGGAGGAAATCTCATCGTTGAAACGCGCCACTGCGCGGCCGCGGAAAAACGCGCGCGTGGTTTCCGGCGGGTTGAAAATGGCGTTCTTGATCTCATCCTCAGTCGTGACGCGGCGCATCAAACCCTTGCGCAACAGTTCATAATACAATCCGCGATCGAGATCGAGGTTGTGATACTCAAGATCGATCGATTGCAGCCACGGATCGCTCCAGGAAAGTTTTTCCTCTTCCTGCAATGCCCCGAGCAGGAATTTCTTGGCTGCCCAATCCACGCGATCCCGCGTTGACATTACGTCGCGCTCGAGATCGTTGAGAACATTTTCCCATTCACGTAAAATCCATTGGCTATCTTCGCTGGCGCTATTGTTTGTTTCGCTGGCGGCGCGCAGATAAACGCGTTGCACATCGATTGCGGAGATCTTGCGGCCATCTTTTAATTCGATGATCCAGTCGTAGGTTTGGTCGCGGCTGATTGATTTGTTGGCATCAACCGGTTGCGCGATCTCGAGCTGGGGCGCTTCTCCGCGCTCAATCAAATCAAGAACGAGTGCCGTGGTCCCGATTTTCATGGCCGTAGCCCATTCGCTCATGTTCGAATCGCCAAGAATGACGTGAAACCGGCGATAGCGCCTCGCGTCCACATGCGGCTCGTCACGCGTGTTGATCAAAGGACGGCGATTCATCGTGTCGATGCTCACCACCACACTGAAAAAATCGGCGCGCTGCGAGATTTGATAGACTCCAGGGTCGCTGTGGCCGCTCTCGGCTTCGACGCCCATCTTTCCAGCGCCCGCGAAAATCTGGCGAGTGACGAGAAACGGCAGAATTCCGGCGACGATTCGGTCCCACGCGATATCGCGACTCATCAGGTAATTGTCGTGACAACCGTAACTGTGGCCGGAAAAGTCGGTATTGTTTTTGTAAAGCTTAACTTCGTAGCCGGGCGGCAACTTCTGATTTCGACGCCGCGCGCACTCCGCAAGAATGCGCTCGCCGGCTTTATCCTGTGCCGCGATCTGGTGAAGAGTTGTGCATTCCGGCGTGGAATATTCCGGATGCGCGTGATCGTTGTAGAACCGGGCGCCGTTTGAAAGTACGAGGTCGCTCTTTATTTCCTCGAAACTGAGCGGGCGACGTTTATCGATCTCGTAGTAAGCGGATTCGTCGGTGTCTTGAAGCAATTCACGCGCACGAAAGCCGCGCGCATCAAGATGCGGATCTTCCAATTCATAATCCCACTTCATCAACGCGCCGTGATCCGTGTAGTGCCGCACAAGCTCGATCGATTCGGCCACGACATCCACGGTCTCCGCACCGCTTAAAGTGATGCCGTACTCCGTCTCCAGCCCAAAGACGCGTTTCATCGCTCCCCCGTTGTCATGATCGTCAGCCAATACCCCTAAACTGTTACTTGAGCACCCTGTAGGGGAAGCTGACAGCTTCCCCAGTCAGGTTCGTTGATGAAGTCCAGATAATATGGCCAGTCTTCTGCTTTGTGAACAAGGCCATGTCGCACGGGATTATCCTTCACGTAGATCCATTTGCTTAGCAGGTTCTCGTCCGACCGCAGGAGCCGATCAAAGCACCCGCGCTGCCATTCCCATGATTGTGGACCAAGGCACTGTCGTAACATCCGTTTGAACCCATGCGAGAAATCTCCGACGGATAAATCGCGATCATCAACCGGCGAAACAACCCAGTGGAAGAGATCGGCCATGATGACACCGGCCAACACGTGCCATTTCCGTAATTGTGAGATCGTCGCTTTAATGGCGTTGAAGACTTGGGGATTGGCCCAAGCCATTGCGTCGATCTTTTACGCACATGGTTACGAAATAGATCACCGATTTTTCCCAAGGAAGGAGGATTGCTGGTAGGCGGGGAGGTTCGGCCATATACACGGGAAGCTGACAGCTCCCCCTACAGTCTATAATCGCTGTAGTCCCAGGCACATTAGATTACGCCAAACGCTGTGCGTGCGCGCGCATCGGAGACCGGTTTGACCGGCGAAATTTTCACGACGTTTTCCGGATCGTAATCGATAAGCTTGAGCCAGTCTTCGGTGATATCCGTCGTCGGGAAAATGTCGTTCTCCATGTACTCAGCGTTGAAGGCGAGTTGCAAATCCGTTTCGCGAATTCCTTCCTCCTGTTGAGTGGCGATAGCCCTTTTGATCGCGATCGCTTTCGCGCGCTCTACAATCGAGGCAATGATCGCGCCACTGATGAGATCGCTGCGGTAAAGCGTTTCCTTGCGCCCGCTGCGCAGCGTTACCTCCAGAAATTTGTTTTCGTCGCGGCGCGCAAATTGCCAGTCCACAAAGCGCTCGATCAGACGGTCAATGGATGCTGTGATTCCATCGGCTTCTTTGGCGAGCACACCGTCGTAAGGAAGGCTGTCGGTCAGATAGATCCGGTAGATCTCCCGCGTACCCTGCTTGTCCGGCCGATTGACCTTGATTTTCCGATCGATTCGGCCCGGGCGCAGAATCGCCGGATCGATCAGATCGGCGCGATTCGAAGCGAGGATAATGACTACGTCGTTGAGCGAATCGATTCCATCCATCTCCGAGCAGAACATCGGAACCAGCGTCGAAAGAATATTCGAGTAACGTGACGCGCGGCGGGTGCCGAGAATCGATTCGGCTTCATCGATAAACAGAAAGGGCATAAAACCTTCGCTGCGTTTCTCGCGAGCGGTCGCAAAAATTTCGCGCACCATTCGCTCCGATTCGCCCACCCACATGTTCAAAATCTCGGGGCCTTTGACGTGCATGAAATATTCGTGCATCTCCGTGCCGGCTCTTTCCCGAAGCTGCTTCGTCAAATTATAGGCGGTCGCTTTGCCAATCAGCGTCTTCCCGCAACCCGGCGGACCGTAAAGCAGAAAACCTTTCGGCGTGGCGTGCTGAAATTTTTGGAAAAGATCGGCATGTAAGAGCGGTAGCTCGATGGCGTCTTTGATCGCCTGGAGCGCCGCCTCCTGGCCGCCGACTTTTTCCCACGGCAGCTCTGGCACAGTGTCGAGATAATGCTCGTGCGATTTCGTGCTGGAGAGCATCTCCAGCGCCATCCGGTAATTTGAATCAACACGGACTTCGTCGCCTGATTTCAAGGTGGAGTGAGCCAGATCGGCAGAACGCTGTAGGACCATCGATTGCAATCCGTGCTCCGAGCCGACCCGCAACCGGTCCTTGCCGAGGATTTCGGTAATTTTTGTTACCGGACCGGCCGTCTCAAATCCGAGATCACCGACAATCACGAATGCTTCATTGACGAGCACGCGCGTTCCTTTTTTCAATTTCGCAAGCGAAATGCGCGGATCGACATTGCAGTAATAATCGGCGCCTCCCACCACGATGTGCGCTGTATCTTTCGACGTGGCGCCGAGAAACGTGCCAATCCGGTTCGCAGGCGAAGTCACTTTTTTGATGACTTCCTCGAGCTTCTCAATTATCCGGCGCGCTTCGACCATCGTCTCCTGTTGATCGAAAATCTGCGGCCGCAATTCCAACAGGTCGCGCCGAACCGGATCGCCAGGAGGCAACGATGCGATCACCCGATCAAATGAATCAAGGAGATTGTCCGGAGCGGAGTTCCCTTCCCCGTCCTCAAATCCCTCGCTGCGCTCGTCGCTCATTATGGTTTGGGTCAATCCGCCGAACCGAATAGCATTATAGCTTTATCAGGCGCATTCGCAATCTTTCACTCGCGAAACCTTTCGGAGTTCACTCGCGAAATCTTTCGGAGTTCGACGCCACTGTTATACAAAATGTTCAACCGACCGCGGCGCAAAACGTCGCGGAAAATCCAAGTTCCAAACTAGGAACACCAAGGAATCTTCAATTCCCAAGCTCCAAAACAGAAAGTCGCGATTTGGAATTTGCTGCTTAGAGCTTCGCTGGCTTGGTGATTGGGATTTGGTGCTTCCTGACGAAGAAGCGCGACACGGTCGCTGATCGCACGTTGCCTGTACAGTTGCGGCGATATGCTGCTGCCGCTAACGTTCGCTTTTCGTCGGGAGCCTTAGCTCAATTGGTTAGAGCGCCGCCCTGTCACGGCGGAGGTTGCGGGTTCGAGCCCCGTAGGCTCCGGGATTTTTGTATTACATTAAGTCGCCTAACGACAATCGTCTTGACATCCGACCGACGTCGTCTCCCAGATCGCACTCGCAGACGCAACGGACTTAAAATTGAGGTTTTTGCGATTTCTTTGCTTGTCTCCGCACGTCAATTCAACCGAGTTTTCCCAGGTAAATTGCGCAAATTCGTAATTTAGCGACTCGTATGCTGGGTAAGGCAGAAAGGCGGCCATTCTTGCACAAATTCTTGCACAACAGTCGGGCGAAGACCGCCACGCGGCCCGGCGCCGAAGTCGCCAGAAATCAGTATCGACGTAGTGGCGGCAAGTGACTTTGAATCAACTGTTGTGCGAAACCTCAGGGTGATCTCCGCGCGTCAACGTTCAAACTGGTAAGCGTGGTCTGTAAGGAAAAGACCATTGTCGCCGACTAATGAGCAAGGAATGATTCTATGAAGACAAAATGCTCAAGGTTTGATCGTTTAGTCGCCCGTTATTACCCTGCTGTTTACAGCTTCGCCGCGAGATTGACCGATGATCCCCGTGAAGCGGTTGCGCTAACACGGCACGCATTCAACAGCGCGCGCAAACAATTGCAAAGGGTACGTAATCAAACAGTGGTCGCGACGATCCTGATCTCTGCAGTTCTACGTGCGGGACTTGCGTCCGCCTGATCTGACTTTCGTAACTCCAAGCTCTGCGTTAGCTATGCTAGCGGCAACCGCAGCATGAAGCTCTTGTCTGTCAACGTGGGACTCCCGAGCGACATCGAATGGAAGGGAAAGGTTGTCCGCACTTCTATATTCAAGGCGCCAGTGGACGGTCCAGTTCGAGTCGCCAGGCTCAATTTAGAGGGCGATCAGCAGTCTGACCTGTCTGTGCACGGAGGAATCGATAAGGCTGTTTACGTCTATTCATCGGAGCATTACCCATTCTGGCGCCAGGAACTTCCTGGCATGGATCTCTCGTGGGGAGTTTTCGGCGAAAACTTCACAACGGAGGGCTTGCTCGAGGAAGCGGTTCACATCGGCGACTGCTTTCGGGTCGGTTCCGCAGAGTTTGTCGTCACGCAACCTCGAATGCCCTGTTTTAAACTCGGTATTCGCTTCAAACGTCCGGATATTATAAAGCGCTTTCTGCAGAGCGGTCGGTCTGGGTTCTACTTTGCCGTCCTTAAAGAAGGGGAAGTCACTGCTGGCGACTCGATAGAGTTGCTAAAACGAGATGAATACGGCGTTACGGTCGCCGATGTCGTGAATTTGTACCAGCGAGATGCCACGAACCAGGATCTTTTGCGCCGCGTCAGCGAGCTACCCTCACTGCCAAAAAGCTGGCGAGACTACTTTCATACGCGTCTTTGGAATCCGGACGATTGAGGCCGGAAAAAATTCGGAGCAATTAGCTCCGACAGCTGCCGAAATTCGCTGATTATCCGAAGGCAGGCAGTTTCCCGAACAGGAATTGGAATGGTATCGGGCTGCGTGCGGCCCACGCGTTTTCGTCGTGTTTCGCCTCCGGAAATGCCAGATAAAACAAGTCGGAGCCTGGATCGTATCCTTTCCAGATCAATCGGTCTCGCATGCTGCGGGTAGCCTCGTAGTTGTCGCCTGGCCAACCGCTGTCGAGATAAATTCGGATTTTTCTTTTTGGTTCCGCGGAAACGCGCGCTAACAAATCGTCGCGATAACTGAATGTGCTCGAGAGGCACGCGATCTCACCAAAGACTTCGGGCCATTGCCATCCAAGATAGAATGAGACGACGCCGCCCAGAGATGAGCCCATCACTGCGGTGGTTGCCGGCCCCGCCAACGTCCGATACTTCGCGTCGATCAACGGTTTCAGCGTCTCAACAAGGAACCGGCCGTAGTCCTCGTAACCGGGCAACGTGTACTCGCTCATGCGATTGTTCGGATGAATTCCAACGACGATCACCTCCTCGATGGCATTCATTTTATCGAGCATTCCGAGCACTTCGTCTGTCCTCCAGGTGTTTCCGACGAAGGCTTCTTCTTTAAAGAAAAGGTTGTGCCCGTCGTGCATGTAGAGCACGGGATATATCTTAAGAGTATTCTCGTAATAGCCGGGCGGCAGAAAGACGCGGAAACGATGTTGAGCCCCCGATGGGCTCGCAAGTGGCGGCATCAATTCACACACGCTGCAATGCGTGTCTTCGCGAAAATACGGATGGATTTCCAAGGGTGTGCCGGAAGTCGCAACGGCCAGGAAATTTTCCCCGCGCGACCACATCTTAGCGCCATCGCGGATCAGGACTGGTTTGAAATAAAAATATGGTGTCCTGTTTCGATCTGAAACTCAGATATGCACCCCTCCTGTTGTTTGGAATGC